>JAAUZN010000093.1 GCA_014804565.1 Lachnospiraceae bacterium | reverse complement strand
TGTTCAGGATATGGTTTACCAGCCACTCCGACAGAAATTCCATCATGTCCTCCAGCGTTTCCTGCTGGTTTTCATCGATGTGCTCCAGGTCCATCTCCTCCAGTCTCGCCACAAAAGCGTTATGGGCTCTTTTCTGTGCTTCCAGACCGGCATAGTGAATACGTTCCATGTAGAGTTCTTCATCCTGAAAATGAAATTTAGTGTATTCCTTTAATTCCTCCAGTAAAGTAACGATCTCATCATATTTATCGAAAGCCATCTCGTCCGTCATAACGCGGTACACTTCCCCTATGATGCGGAACAGCTCTTTGTGCTCCTTGTCGACCAGGGAGATGCCTGTCAGATATTGCTCGGTAAACACGGGAGCCGTGCGCTCCTCCGCAGGCTTTAACTTACCGATCATAAGGTCGGAGCTGATAATATGCTGATACAGCCATGTTACAAGATATTTCAACAGATCCTCAAGCACTTCCTGTTGTTCCTGATCGGAGGAAAAAGAGTTTGTGATGCCGTTGATCTTATCACAGAAGAAAAGATGCTGGCGCTTTTGCAGATTCAGTTCCGGGTGATGGATGCTCTCCATATAGGCTTCTTCGTGCTGAAAATGCTCCTGTGCATATTGCTCCAAACGCTCCACCATCTCCAGAATGCGGTCGTACTTATCGCTCAGAATCTGATTGTCCAATAGTTCCTGGGTTTCGTTTATGATGCGGAACAGCTCACGGTGTTCGTTGTCGATTGCGTCCACACCAAGTAGACAGTCATCAGTAAAGTAATACATATGTATGCCTCCCTGCCATAAGCAATTTGCCATGTTTATGATTTTTTATCATTATACTCTGAAAGGATTTACTTGGAAAGTTATAAATTTAAAAATAAAAATTGCAATCTATACCCTAAAAAGTGCAAATTATACCATAACACCTGTCATTTTGCCTTGATTTGATTGATTATTAAAGGAAAGCCTATTATTATAAAAAGGGTAATACATTCGGTAACTTTTGGAGGAAGAGAAGTATGAAGAAACTTAAATTATCTTTTTTAGCAACCAGTATACTAATGGGACTGATTCCCCTGCTTGTGGCAGCAGTCACAATATCTATCGTGGCGATCAATAAAACAAAAAGCAATTTGGAAGAAAGAGTATATTTACAATTACAGGCCTGCGCCATGTCGGTAAGGCAATATTTTGAATGGGATATCAATGAAGATATTCTGGAAGTGGATGAGGTCAGTCTGGAATTTATTGACAGCCTTAAAGTGCAGGATGTCGATCTGACACTCTTCCTTGAGGATGTAAGGTTTATTACTTCCGTTTATAATGAGGATGGAGAACGCAATGTAGGGACCAAAGCAGCTGAGGGAATCTGGGATTCCGTGAGACAGGGAAAGGATTATCGAACGAACGGAACGATGGTCGGGGGAAAAGAGTATTATGTGTATTATACCCCTGTCAGCAACGAAAGCGGTGAGATCATCGGTATGGCATTTGCGGGAATGCCGGAATCTCTTGTAAATGAAAATATAGCATCCAATACAAGGACTTTGGTGCTTGCGGCCATATGTACTGCCGTTTTTTGCATTGTGATCATTGTATTGATCGGACTGAATATAAGAAAGTCGATCATTGGGATAGCCGATTATACGCATGAACTGTCAGCAGGAAATCTGGGCATCAGTGTAAGCTTCACATCAAATATCAGGGAGATTGCGGACTTGATAGATTCTGCCGAAAATCTTCAGGATAATTTGAAAAACATTATTTCCAAAGTGGATGATAAAACAGTGCGCCTCAATCAGAATGTAAAAACAATTCATGATGGCATTCAGATTTCCAATGATGCGACCGAAGGCATTGTGAGAGCTGCAAATGAATTGTCGGAGGGCTCTGTGCAGATCGCGGATTCGGTTCAGAATACGGCAGCGTCCATGCAGAATGTGGGAGAGAGCATTTCTTCCATTGCTGAAAGTGCAGCAGCGACAGAGGCAGAGGCACGGGAGATTGAAGTCATCAATAACGAGGCAAAAGATAATTTGTCCCACTTGATTGAAGCGAATAAAAATACGGTTACCATATCGGAAAATGTTGTGACGGGCATCAATGAAGCAAATACTGCGATTGAAAACATTAGGGAGGCGGCAGATGCGATCACAAGTATTGCAGGACAGACAAGTATGCTGGCACTGAATGCTTCCATTGAAGCAGCAAGGGCAGGGGAAGCAGGAAGAGGTTTTGCTGTTGTTGCAGATTCCATACAATCGTTAGCCGGGGAATCCGATAGCTCAGCGAAAGAGATTCAAAATATTATCAATGAGATCATATTGAAATCGCAGAGTAATGTGCAGCTTGCAAATCAGATCAAAGATGCCATTGATTCGGAGGGAAATGCACTGGCTACGGTGAGCGACAGCTTTGATAGAGTCAGCGGTAAGATACAGATTACGGTTGACACAATTCATAGCATATCAACGGAAAGCGATGTTCTGAATCATGATAAGGAAAAGGTGCTTGATGAGATAAGCAGTCTATCCTCCATATCGGAAGCCAATACCGCAAGTTGTCAGGAAACGACAGCCTCCATAGAGGAGCTGAGGAAAAACATTGAGATGATAAACGTTCAGGCGACAGATACGGATAACATATCGGAGGAGCTGAAAGAGTCCGTTGCCTTTTTTAGGTTGTGATTTTAATGAAGATGTGGAACCAGTTCAGCAATAAAAAATTCAGTTGACAAACCCAAGCCCCCTATGTATAATTGTTTGAGTATGGATGGGAGTCTGCTATGTTTTTGAACCTGACTGAGGTGTTGACAAACGAAGACAAAGTCATTCCGATGCAAACAGAGGCTGAGATTACAGAGGTTTCTGTGGGCAGCGAGACTTATCCGGTGCGCACTGCGTCGCCGGTGGATTTCGTTTTTACAAACACAGGAAAGGGCAAGGCACGGATTGAGGGCAAGGCAGTGTTCACCTTTGAAACCGGCTGTGACAGATGTTTACAGCCTGTGGAGCAGGAGATCGTGATTGATTTCGAGAGAGAGGTGTGGGCGCCGGATGCGGCAACGGACCCTTCTGTGTATGAAGAACAGCCCTTTATGGATGAGTTTCAGTTGAACGTGGAAGACTTACTAAACAGTGAGATAGTGACAAGCTGGCCTATGAAGATCCTGTGTAAGCCGGATTGTAAGGGGATCTGCCCCATATGCGGCAGGGATCTGAATACGGGGACGTGTGACTGTGACAGTTTCGTGCCCGATCCCAGGATGGCGGCGATCAAAGATATTTTCGAAGCGGATAAGGAGGTGTGACGATGTCTATTTGTCCTAAAAACAAATCTTCTAAGGGTAGAAGAGATAAGAGAAGAGCAAACTGGAAAATGACTGCTCCTACATTAGTAAAATGTAGCAAATGCGGCGCTTTGATGGTGCCCCACAGAGTATGTAAGAAATGCGGAACATACAACAAAAAAGAAATCATCGCGGTTGACTAAACGATGTACACAGGCTTTTCGAGGACTTCTCGAAGAGCCTTGATTTTTATGGGCAGATTTAGTATATTATACTAGTACAATTATAATGATAAGCAGTTTATAAACGGAAGGTAGCATATGAGTGAATGGGTTAAGGTGGCAGTGGATGCCATGGGCGGAGACAATGCTCCCGTTGAGACGGTAAAGGGCGCTGTGGAGGCAGTCAATGAGAGCAATAAGGTCAAGGTATATCTGGTAGGGAAGCAGGAGATCCTGGAACAGGAGCTGGGCAAGTATTCCTATCCGAAGGAGCAGGTTGAGATCGTTCATGCCTCCGAGATCATCGAGACGGCGGAGCCGCCGGTGATGGCGATCCGTCAGAAAAAGGATTCCTCTCTGGTCAGAGCCCTTAATCTGGTGAAGGACGGCACTTGCGATGCCTATGTGTCCGCGGGCAGTACCGGAGCGACACTGGTGGGTGGTCAGGTGATCGTAGGACGGATCAAGGGTGTGGAGAGGCCGCCCCTTGCACCGCTCATTCCCACGGCGACAGGTTGTTCTCTGTTGATCGACTGTGGCGCGAATGTGGATGCCAGACCCTCTCACTTGGTGCAGTTTGCCAAGATGGGTTCCATTTATATGGAGCATGTGATGGGCGTGAAAAACCCGAAGGTCGGCATTGTGAATATCGGCGCCGAGGAGGAGAAGGGAAACGCGCTGGTGAAGGAGACCTTTCCTCTTTTAAAAAACTGCCCCGATATCAATTTTATCGGCAGCGTAGAAGCCAGAGATATTCCGGCAGGCGCAGCGGATGTCGTGGTCTGTGAGGCCTTCGTGGGCAATGTCATCTTAAAGACCTATGAGGGTGTGGGGTTGACGCTGATCTCCAAGGTAAAGGAGGGCATGATGACCTCCCTTCGCAGTAAGATCGGCGCCCTTTTGGTGAAACCGGCTCTTAAGGAAACGCTTAAGGCCTTTGATCTGGAGCAGTACGGCGGAGCGCCGCTTCTCGGATTAAAGGGGCTGGTGGTAAAGACCCATGGAAGCTCTAAGGCAAATGAGATCAAAAATTCGATCCTGCAGTGTATCACATTTACGGAGCAGCGGATCAGCGATAAGATCAGGGAGAAGGTCGCACCTCAGGAGAGCTGAGAAGAGACAGAACTGATAAGATACCGATAGAGAGAACGCTTTAGAAAGCGATGAGGTTGGCTTGGCGATGGAATTAGAAAAATTACGGGAAGTGATAGCCGAGGTGCTGAGTGTAGATCCCAAGGAGATCACAACGGAGACCACTTTCTTGGAAGACCTGGGAGCAGATTCCCTGGATGTTTATCAGATTGTCATGGGAATTGAAGAGGCTTTTCATATCGAGATACCGGCTCAGAAGGCGGAGCGTATCACCACGGTGGGCGAGGCGGTGGAACTGATCAAGAACAGCAGGGAGTAAGCGTAAACCATCGAAGGAGAATGCGCAGCATTCTCTTAATCGAGTGCGCGGGCACTCGATTTTTCTATGTGGAGGGTTTTATGGTCGGCGAAGGGTTCAGAGAGCTGGAAGAAAAAATTGCATATCAATTCCGGGACGGAAAACTTTTGCGGCAGGCTCTCACTCACAGCTCTTATGCCAATGAGATGAAGATCAATAAATATGAGGATTACGAACGGCTGGAGTTTTTAGGGGATGCCGTGTTAGAGCTTGTGAGCAGTGATTTCCTTTTCCGGAGAGAGAAGGAGACGCCGGAGGGACAGTTGACGAAACAGCGTGCATCCATGGTCTGTGAACCTGCTCTGGCTTTTTGCGCCAGGACATTTTCTTTGGAGAACTACATCCTGCTTGGAAAGGGCGAGGAGACCACGGGAGGAAGGCGTCGGGATTCCATTGTGTCAGATGTGCTGGAGGCGTTGATCGGCGCGATCTATCTGGACGGAGGTCTGGAGGCGGCTTCCGTGTTTATCCACCGCTTTATCCTGTCGGATCTGGAACACAAGCAGCTTTTCTACGACGCGAAGACGATTCTGCAGGAGCTGGTACAGCAGGAAGATCACGGTGTGCTTCACTATGAGCTTGTGAAGGAGGAGGGGCCTCAGCACGATAAGACCTTCGAGGTGGAAGCCTATGTGGGCGAGAAGAAGGTGGGCTGGGGAAGCGGCCATTCTAAGAAAGCAGCGGAGCAGCAGGCGGCTTATCAGGCGCTTTTAGCAAGACAGAGTGAATGACGGCTCTGTCAATAGATGAGAGGTACATATGTATTTAAAAAGTATAGAAGTACACGGATTTAAATCTTTTGCCAATAAAATCACATTTCAGTTTCACAACGGTATCACGGGGATCGTGGGCCCGAACGGCTCCGGAAAGAGCAATGTAGCCGATGCGGTCAGGTGGGTGCTTGGTGAGCAGCGCATCAAACAGCTGCGCGGCGTCTCCATGCAGGATGTGATCTTTTCCGGCACAGAGCTCAGAAAACCTCTGGGCTATGCTTATGTGGCAATCACACTGGATAATTCAGACCATCAGCTTGCCATTGACTTTGACGAGGTGACTGTGTCCAGACGGCTCTATCGCTCCGGCGAGAGCGAGTATATGCTGAACGGCACGCCCTGCCGTCTGAAAGACGTCAACGAACTGTTCTATGATACCGGTATCGGTAAGGAAGGGTACTCCATCATCGGGCAGGGTCAGATCGACAAGATTCTGAGCGGCAAGCCTGAGGAGCGCCGGGAGCTTTTTGACGAGGCGGCCGGTATCGTGAAATTCAAGAGACGGAAGTATGCAGCGCAGAAAAAGCTGGAGACGGAGAAGCAGAATCTTTTGCGCGTCAATGATATTCTGGCGGAGCTTGAGAAGCAGACAGGCCCCCTGGAAAAGCAGGCGGATAAGGCCAGGATCTACCTTCGCAAGAAGGAGGAATTAAAGACTCTGGATGTGAATGTCTTCCTTCTGGAAAATGTGCGGGTGACGGAGCAGTTAAAAGAAGTGGATGAGAAGCTGCGCATTGCCGGGGGAGATCTGCAGGAGACGACGGATAAATACGAGTCGATCAAGGAAGAATATGAGCGAATTCAAAGCCGCATCGAGCAGTTGGATCAGGAGATCGAAGCGGCCCGTGCGACCCTGACTGACACGGGCGTTATGCGCTCCAAGCTGGAGGGTGAGATCAATGTCTTAAAGGAGCAGATCCACTCGGCAGAGGGAAATGAGGAGCATTTACAGAACCGTATCCGCAGCATCAGCGAACAGTTGGCGGAGAGGGATAAAGAGCGGGAGGATATCCTGGGAGAAAAGCGTGAGATAGACGAAAAGCTGGCGGCCCTTGAGGAGGAGAGGACGCAGGCGAGAATGCTTTTGGAGCAGACCCAGAGTGAGATAGAGACCTTAAATAATCATATCGAAAGCGGTAAGAATACCATTATCGAAGCGCTTAACAGCCGGGCGACCATCAAGTCTAAGCTGGGACGGTTTGACACCATGCTGGAGCAGGTGAACATTCGCAAGGCAGAATTGAATTCCAGACTCCTTCGTGCCAAGTCCGATGAGGCGGAGCAGACGGAGACGATCAAGAAGCTGGAGGAGGAGTTTGAGGCCATCACCGCATTGATCCAGGAGCTTACGGAGAAGCAGGAGCTCATGGAAGAGCAGCTTGCCGGAGTGCGGGACGAGCTGGCAGCCAAGGATCAGAAGCTGCGGGATACGCAGGTGCTCTACCACCAGCAGAAGTCTAAGCTGGAGGCGCTCTCTAATCTGACCGAGCGCTACGAGGGATACGGCGGCAGCGTAAAGGCTGTCATGGAGAAAAAGGATACAGAGAAAGGGATCATCGGCGTGGTGGCGGACATCATTCAGGTGGACGCCAAATATGAGACGGCGATCGAGACAGCGCTTGGCGGCAATATCCAGAATATTGTGACGGAGGATGAGGAGACGGCGAAGCGCATGATCTCCCATCTGAAAAAGGCGAAAGCGGGCCGCGCTACCTTTTTGCCCCTTACGAGCATCACCCATCCCCAGGAGTTTAAGAATCCGGAAGCCCTGAAAGAAAAGGGCGTGGTAGGAATGGCGGATGAGTTGGTGAAGATCGAGAAAAAATACCGAAACGTGGCGAAGGCTATGCTGGGCCGCATTCTGGTGGTTGACAATGTGGACAATGCGGTGAAGATCGCCAGAAAATTTGACTACGGTATCCGTATGGTGACCTTGGAGGGAGAGCTTTTGGTGCCCGGCGGTGCCATCAGCGGCGGCGCTTTTAAGAACAATTCCAACCTGCTCAGCAGACGCCGGGAGATGGAGGAGCTGGAGCGCAAGGTAAAGCAGTATGTGAAAGAGATCGATCAGCTCCTGAATGAGATCGAGGAGACGAAGCGGGGCCGCAATAAGATGCGCCTGGAGATCGAGGATATCAAGGGACAGATCCAGCGCAAATTCATCGAGCAGAACACTGCCAGAATGAGCGTGATGCAGGCGGAGGAGAAGAAGAACGAGACGGCGGAAGGCTTTGGAGAGCTGAAAACCGAGGAGCAGGATATTGAGACGCAGCTTTTAGAGATCCAGACCGGCAAGGAGGAGGCGGCGAAGGAGCTTTCAGATTCCGAGGCGCTTGAAAAAAGTGTGGAGGCACAGATCGCTGAATTCCAGACCCAGTTGGAGGAGAAGCGCACGCAGGAATCCGAGCAGGCCGTCCGTGTATCCGAATGGGATGTGGAAGTGGAAAAAATGCGCCAGACCGCGGACTTTAAACGCCAGAATCTGGAGCGTGTAGACGGCGAACGGGAACGCTATACGTCGGAACTGAACGAGGTGAAGGAGGGCCTTCATCTGGGCAAGGAAGAGGTGGAGCGCAAGAAACAGAATATTCTGGAGATCGAGCAGACCATCGCGGCTTCCCACACGGCACAGACCGATGCGGAACAGAAATTGAAAGACGATATGGATGCGAAGGAAGAACTTTCCGCAAAGCAGAAGAATTTCTTTGCTTCCAGAGAGGAACTTTCCGAGCGGATGTCGGCGCTTGATAAGGAAGTATACCGATTGAACGCTCAGAAGGAGCGGATGGAGGAATCCATCGAATCCCAGATCAATTATATGTGGGATGAGTATGAGATCACGCTTTCTGATGCGGCGGGGTTAAAGAATGAGGAGATGAATGACCTGCCCGCCATGAAGCGGGAGATCAGCGGCTTGAAGGATGAGATCCGCAAGCTGGGAGATGTGAACGTGAATGCCATCGAGGACTATCGAAACCTGATGGAGCGTTACACTTTCTTAAAGACCCAGCATGACGATCTGGTGGAGGCGGAGAAGACGCTGCTTGGCATCATCGAGGAGCTGGACACCTCCATGAGAAAGCAGTTTAATGAAAAGTTTGCCCAGATCAACAAAGAGTTCGATAAGGTCTTTAAGGAACTTTTCGGCGGCGGTAAAGGCTCTCTTGAGCTGATCGAGGATGAGGATGTGCTGGAGGCGGGCATCCTTGTGGTCGCACAGCCGCCCGGGAAGAAGCTGGTTAATATGATGCAGATGTCCGGCGGTGAGAAGTCGCTGACGGCGATCTGTCTGTTGTTTGCCATTCAGAATCTGAAACCCTCGCCCTTCTGTCTGCTGGACGAGATCGAGGCGGCTCTGGATGAAAACAACGTGACTCGTTTTGCAAAGTATCTGCATAAGCTCACAAAGAGCACACAGTTTATTGTTATCACCCACAGACGCGGCACCATGGAAAAGGCGGACAGGCTCTATGGTATCACCATGCAGGAGAAGGGAATCTCCACGCTGGTGAGCGTGAATCTGATCGATAAAGAATTGGATGATTAGTGGGAACATGATTGGAAAGAGGGAGCAGTATGGGAGAAGAAAAGAAAGGGTTCTTCGGCAGACTGAAGGAAGGACTCACTAAGACCAGAGATAATATAGTACACAGTATGGATTCTGTGTTTGGCGGCTTTTCCAATATTGACGATGAGTTCTACGAGGAGCTTGAGGAGATCCTGATCATGGGGGATATCGGTGTGAAAGCCACCGAGGAGATCCTGGAAAAATTAAAGAGTCAGGTGAAAGAGAATCATATCAAGGAGCCTGCGGCGTGTAAGGAGTATCTGATCGAAAACATCAAGGAGCAGATGCAGATCGGGGAGACTGCTTACGATTTTGAAAAAGAGCAGTCCGTAGTGCTGGTGATCGGCGTCAACGGTGTGGGAAAGACCACCACGGTGGGAAAGCTTGCCGGGCAGCTCAAGAGTCAGGGGCGGAAGGTGCTGATCGCGGCGGCGGATACCTTTCGGGCGGCGGCAGGCGAGCAGCTTACCGAGTGGGCCGGACGCGCCGGGGTGGATATCATCGGCGGTGTGGAAGGCGCAGATCCGGCCAGCGTGATCTATGATGCGCTCCACGCGGCGAAAGCGCGCAATGCGGATGTGCTTTTGTGTGATACGGCAGGACGCCTGCACAATAAAAAGAATCTGATGGAAGAGCTGAAGAAGATCGACCGGATCGTCGGGAAGGAGTTCCCGAACGCTCACCGTGAGAATCTGATCGTCTTAGACGGTACTACAGGACAGAACGCCTTGCAGCAGGCGAGAGAGTTCAGCGAGGTGACGGATGCGACCGGCATTATCCTGACCAAGCTTGACGGAACGGCAAAGGGCGGTATCGCAGTGGCGATCCAGTCAGAACTGCAGCTTCCCGTGAAATACATTGGTGTGGGTGAAAAATTAGAGGATCTGCAGAAATTCGATGCGGGACAGTTTGTGGATGCACTCTTTGATGTGCGGGAGGAGAATGAGGATGAATGAGTTGTCGTTAGATAAATTCGAGGAAGCCTATGAGATCGTGAAGGAGGTAGCCTCCGAGACGAAGCTGGTGTACAGTGATTATTTCAGCGCACAGACCGGGAACAAGGTTTATTTGAAGCCGGAGAACATGCAGCTGACAGGCGCCTACAAGCTGCGTGGCGCATACTATAAGATCAGCACCTTGACGGAGGAGGAACGGGCCAGAGGATTGATCACAGCCTCCGCCGGAAATCATGCCCAGGGCGTGGCTTATGCAGCCAAGTGCTACGGGGTGAAGGCGGTGATCGTGATGCCTACCACGACGCCGCTGATCAAGGTCAACCGCACCAAGAGCTATGGAGCAGAGGTGGTTCTTTTCGGGAACGTGTACGACGAGGCCTGTGAGCATGCGGTCAAGCTGGCGGAAGAGAACGGTTATACCTTCGTGCATCCCTTTGACGATCTGGCTGTGGCTACGGGACAGGGAACCATCGCCATGGAGATCATCAAGGAGCTCCCCCTGGTGGATTATATTCTGGTGCCCATCGGCGGCGGCGGACTTGCCACCGGCGTATCCACATTGGCGAAGCTGTTAAATCCCAAGATCAAGATCATCGGCGTGGAACCCGCGGGGGCCAACTGTATGCAGGCATCTATCAAGGCGGGGAAAGTGCTGACAATGGATCAGGTGAACACCATCGCGGACGGCACGGCGGTGAAGACGCCCGGTGAGAAGATTTTTCCCTATGTGAGCAAGAATCTGGACGATATCATTACGGTGGAGGATCAGGAGCTGGTAGCGGCCTTCCTGGATATGGTGGAGAACCATAAAATGGTGGTTGAAAATTCCGGCCTGCTTACGGTGGCGGCTTTAAAGCAGCTGGATGTCAAGAATAAAAAGGTTGTTTCTATCTTAAGCGGCGGCAATATGGATGTGATCACCATGTCCTCCGTGGTACAGCAGGGATTGGTGCTGCGGGATCGGATCTTTACGGTGTCGGTGCTTCTGCCGGATAAGCCGGGTGAGCTGACGCGGGTGTCAGATGTGATTGCGAAGCAGAACGGCAACGTGATCAAGCTGGAGCACAACCAGTTCGTGTCCATTAACCGAAATGCGGCTGTGGAGCTTACCATCACCATGGAGGCTTACGGCACAGAGCATAAAAACCAGATCATAAAGTCATTGCAGGAGAATGGCTATCAGCCCAGGTTGGTGCGGGCGAGCATCTGACGACCGCTCAAATTTTAGGGTGCGGATCTTATCGCCGCGCAGTACATATTTTCGATGTGGCGCGGATATGATAATCGAAGATGCTTGATAAAAAATTACCAGAAAAGTGGAGATCGTAATCCATGAAAAAGTATGCTATTATAACAGCAGCATCCTTCAGCTATGCCGTTGGAGTCAGTCTATTTACGGATCCGAATAATATGGCGCCGGGCGGCGTGACAGGTATTTCCATCATTTTAAGCAGGCTTCTGCCGCTTCCGACAGGTACATTGATCTTGCTGCTCAATGTGCCGATCCTTCTTTTTGCCGTATGGAAATTTGGGATCCGGTTTACATTGTCCACGATCTATGCCATAGCGCTGATCTCTCTTTTTACCAATGTGCTGTCGGTATATGGAGCGGCTACAGATGATATTTTGCTGGCGGCGCTTGTGGGAGGTTCGCTCACTGCGGTCTCCATCGGTGTGATCTTTCGCGCGGGCGGTACTACGGGAGGAATGGATATTGTGGTCAAGGCGCTGCGGCTGCATTTTCCCCATCTGAAGACGGGGAAGATCTTTTTCATTGCAGATGCTTTGGTGGTGACGCTGTCCGGCATTGTATTCCGGGATTTAAATGCGGCGCTGTATGCTGCGCTTTCCGCTATCTGTGCGTCTTTGGTGATGGATATCGTACTCTATGGACGGGATGAGGCTAAGATGCAGTATATCATCAGTGCCCATGCGGAACAGATCGCCGAGCGTCTGCTGTCAGATCTGGATATCGGCGTGACATATATAAATGGGCAGGGCGCATATAGTGGAGATAACAAGAAAGTCATCTTGTGCGTGGTGAAAAAGCCGGTATCTCCCAGAGTGGAGGAGATCGTGAGGGAGGAAGATCCGGATGCATTCATGATCATTACGAGTGCGACGGAAGTTTTTGGAGAAGGGTACAAAAGCTATTTTAGCGAACGAGTCTAAAAGGAGAGGCTATGCAGGAGAATCATTTACAGGGGAAGCGGCAAAAGAAGAAACGAAGGCGAAGTGAGAACAGCATTTTGGCAGGTTCCATCCTCCTTTGCATCGTCACCCTCACAGCGGTTACGGTCTGTCTGGTGGCGGTGTTTCAGTATCGGGCGATCCAGCAGGAGAATGTGGAGGTTATGAATGAGCTGGAGGAGGTACGGCTGGTGGAGGAAATGTCCTACAGTCAGGCCGAGGTGGATGCGATGCTGGAGAGTGCGGTGGCACAGACCAGAGAAGAGACGGATGCAGAGGTGAGCAGTGCCTTTCTTGACCAATTAAAAAGGTTTATGGAATCCGGCGAGAGCACCACGGATATGCTTCGGTATTTCTTCCCGGATGAAGTTGTGGTGGCGGATACCGGACGGTATTATTTCTTCCCGATCCTGGAGGAGCTTGCTAAGAATACATATGATCCCAGGGGATTTATGCCGGATGAAGACGGCGTGATGCACTACTATGAGGATGGTGAGCGGATATCCCATAAAGGCATAGATGTGTCCCGGTATCAGGATAAGATCAACTGGGAAAAAGTAGCGGAAGATGAGGTGGAATATGCTTTTATCCGTCTGGGGATCCGCGGCTACACCGAAGGCGAGATCATGGAGGATGAGACCTTTCAGGACAATATCAGGGGTGCCTTGAAAAATGACATTGATGTGGGCGTTTACTTTTTCACCCAGGCCATGAGTG
The DNA here is from genome assembly GCA_014804565.1 of Lachnospiraceae bacterium. Lineage (GTDB taxonomy): Bacteria > Bacillota > Clostridia > Lachnospirales > Lachnospiraceae > UBA3282. The sequence continues at coordinate 2,476 of JAAUZN010000093.1, read as the reverse complement.
TGGAGGAGGCCGAGGAGGAAGCAGAGTTTGTGCTGGAAACCATATCGCCCTACCGGGTCAAATATCCGGTAGTCATAGATGTGGAGGCAGTGACCAGCACAAACGCAAGAAGCAATGATCTGACCAGCGAGGAACGCACAAGATACTGCATAGCTTTTTGCGATAAGATCAAAGAGGCGGGATATACGCCCATGATCTATGGCAATTTAAAGACCTTTATGCTGCTTTTGGATATAGAGAAGCTGGAGGACTATGATAAGTGGTTTGCCTACTATGACGAGACATATTATTTCCCTTATGATTTCAAGATCTGGCAGTATACCAACAAGGGAAGCGTCTCCGGCATCAAGGGAGATGTAGATTTAAATATCAGTTTTGAGTAGTGCCGCACTACGAAATAGGAAAAATAAGAAAAAATAAGAGAAACCAAGAAAATAAAAAGAAAGGCGGGTTACGATATGAAGTATGAATTTGAAGGTACTGTGGAGTTCCGGGAGAATGAGAATGCTATCGCTGTTCCCTTTAACGTGTGGGAGGTCTGCGAGAAGGTGGGAGATGCGCCGGTGAGGGTCTGCTTTGACGATGTATGTTTTATCTGCGATCTTTTACCGAAGGGGCAGGGCTACTATGATATCCCGATCAATCAGGATACGCTTACAAAGGTGGAGCTTGGCAAGAAGTATCTGATCTCGATAGAGATTGTGGGCAATGTGGTGAATGTAGGCGGCACAAGCCCTTACAGTGTGGAGAATCCGATCCGCAAGGTGGATGGGGTAGATCTGGTGACGCAGCCCTGGGACGGCCTGTGCGGACAGTCCTGCATCGCCATGATCGCTGGGACTACTCTGGACGAAGCCTGTGATATCATGAAGTGCAGGGAGTGGCAGGCAAATATGAGTAAGATGATCGCCACCCTGGAGTATCTTGGACTTCGCCATGCGGACAAGATCGTCTATACGCTCGGTAAAGAGGTGGAGCTTCCCAAGTGCTGCATCATCATGGAGCGTATGGGAAGATACAGCCACTATCTGGTAGGATACGACGGCAAATACTATGACCCGAACCTGGGTGTGATCAAAGAATTTGATCAGGCTAAGATGGTGGGATATTTGGAGATCATTGTATAGACGGTGTCGGTCATAGTGATGATGGCAAACGCATTGGAGGAAAATAAAAAGGCATATCCGACTGGTTCGGATGTGTCTTTTTGCAAAGATGCGTCGAGTTTAAGAAAATTTGCAAATGAAATCAAGACAGTTTAATCCCGCTCCTGTATAACTATTATAGGACAATCAAAATGAGGAGCAAAAAGAGATGGGTGAATGGCACAGTCTGGTACAGGCAATCGTAGAAGAGGTGGATCAGTGCATAAAAAATCACAAGGATGAGCGGTTGACGCTGTCTTCCCTCGCTCAAAGATTTGGCTATTCTGAGTTTTATATTTCCCGTAAATTCACGGAAATCTCAGGAATGTGTTTTCGCGACTACCTGCGGCATCGCACGCTTGCTTTTGCGCTAAAGGAAGTCCGGGACAGTTCAAAGGGTTTTTTGGAAATTGCATTGGATTATGGTTTTTCCAGTCATGAAGCTTTTTCACGCTCTTTTAAGGAAGCCTATGGTATGACTCCCAGCGAGTATCGCAGTCATCCCGTTCCAGTCGTTCTTCGCTCTATCATTAAGCCATTTGATTGTTACTTGATCAGTATTGGAGAGGAGATAGGTATGGAGAATACGCAAAGTGAAGTAAAGGTATATTTTGTGACAATACCAGCACACAAGTATCTGCACATCAGAAATTATGAAAGTAACGGCTATTGGGACTTCTGGCAAAAGCAAAGCAAGATTCCGGGACAGGACTGTGAAACAATTTGTGGACTTCTTGACAGCATAAAGGGAAAGCTGGACGATATGGGCGGTACCGAAGCAAATAGTGGAGGCGGCCAGATTATGGCGTTTATTAACGAACCCACAGGCAGAATTTGCAGTTGGGGTATTCCGCTGGCGGAAAGCTATGGTGTGCGGCTTCCTGCTGAGTATTGCGGTGAAGTTCCGGAGCAAATGCAGATAATGGATGTCCCGGAGGGAGAATATATTGTATTTGAACACGGTCCATTCGATTATCAAGCGCAAAATTGCAATGTAGAGCAGAAAATTGAAGAGGCAATGAAAAATTTTGACTATTCTGCGTCCGGTTATTGTCTTGACACTGCGCAAGGCAGGGTGTTCTATTTTTATCATGATCCGGAACGGTTTTGGAAGTATATCAGACCCGTTAAAAAAATCAATAGTTGATATTTGCTTTTCTCGCTTGAGAGCATAAGTCACGAGTAGATAACGTGTAGCTTTTTCCGTCCTTGATAAAATGTGTCCCACACTGCCGAAACTCAAAATGTACATCATGGGAAATACATTGCTGCCGTATCTGCAATACCCAGTCATAGTTAAGTGGTCTTGCATTTTTGTCAGATTCTCCGCC
>JAAUZN010000092.1 GCA_014804565.1 Lachnospiraceae bacterium | reverse complement strand
CTATCGGCTGGATCGAAAACAGTATGATCACCAGGATCGGAGAGGCGGCTTATGAGCTTTCGGGCCTGTTAAAGATAAAAGAGATGCCCTTTTCGGATATCGTGGAACGGTTTCCCAACTTTCGCATTGAGGAGTGCGTGGAGGCCTATGCCATTTTAGGAGGGATCCCCGGTCTTTGGAATCAGTTTGATGACAGACTCACGATTCAGCAGAATATCTGCCGTAATATTTTAGACTGCAACAGTTTTCTCTTTGAAGAGGGAGAGCGGATCCTGACAGAACAGCTCAGGGAGCCGGGCGTTTATAACACGATCATGGCTTCTATTGCTGCAGGAGATCACAAGCTTAACGATCTGCATCTGCACACAGAGTTTTCCCGGGCGAAGATCAGTGTGTATCTGAAAAATCTGATCGAGCTTGAGCTGGTGGAGAAGGTATTTTCCTACGATACGGCGGGCAAGGAGAATGTGCAGAAGGGTATCTACAGGATCAGTCATCCCTTTGTGGACTTTTATTATACCTATATTTATCCTCACCTGAGCGATCTGCAGATGCTCTCGGTGGGAGAGTTTTATAATCATTACATTATGCGGGATTTCAGACGCTATGTAGCCGGCTATTTCAAGCAGGTGTGCAGACAGCATCTTTCCAGACTCGGGGAAAGGCACAGACTTCCCATCAACTGCGGCTCGATCGGAGAGTGGATCGGCAAGGTGGGGTCTTTGGATATCATTGCGCAGGACGATGAGGGACGCACGATCATCGGTCTGTGTAACTGGGAAAAGCCCATGACCTATGAAGATTATGAAAATCTTCTTCTCTACGCCAAAAAGGCCAAGATCAGTGCAGATTACATTTACATGTATACGGCTTTCCGGTTTGATGAAAAGCTGAATCTGGAGGCCAAGGTCAAATCGAATCTGAAACTGGTGCAGATCTCCGATCTGTGAGAGTATGGTGGATAGAGAATTATGGGAAAAAGCTTGTTTATTGCGGAGAAGCCCAGTGTAGCGCGGGAGTTCGCAAAGGCATTAAAATATAACATGAAAAACCGCGATGGCTATATGGAATCAGAAGAAGCTGTGGTGACCTGGTGCGTGGGGCATCTGGTGACGATGAGCTATCCGGAAGCATACGATGAGAAGTACAGAAGGTGGTCCTTAGAGACGATTCCCTTTATTCCGGACACATTTAAGTATGAGATCATCGACGGAGTAAAAAAGCAGTTTGGCATTGTGAGCGGTCTTTTGAATCGGGAGGATGTAGAGACCATTTATGTCTGCACCGACTCCGGGCGGGAGGGGGAGTACATATACCGTCTGGTGGAACAGCAGGCAGGCGTGGTGGGGAAGACCCGCAGAAGGGTGTGGATCGATTCCCAGACAGAGGAGGAGATCCTGCGCGGGATCCGGGAGGCCAAGGATCTTTCAGCCTATGACAATCTCTCCAATGCTGCCTATCTTCGGGCAAAAGAGGATTATCTCATGGGAATCAATTTTTCCCGTGCACTTACCTTGAAATACAGCAACTCGATTAAAAGTTATTTGAATACAGATAAGGCGGTGGTTTCTGTAGGCCGCGTTATGACCTGTGTGCTCGGTATGGTGGTCAACAGAGAGCGGGAGATTCGGGAATTTGTAAAGATTCCCTTTTACCGCATTATTTTGCAGGCGGAGATAGCGGGACACAACTGCAGCCTGGAATGGAAAGCTGTGGAAGGCTCCCGGTATTATCAGTCTCCGGCGCTTTATAAGGACAATGGTTTTTTACAGGAGAAGGATGCGGATGCGTTCATTGCCTGGTTGGAGGAAGAGCCGGACAAACAGCCGCAGCTGGAAAAGATCGAGAAAAAGAAGGAGACGAAGAATCCGCCTTTATTGTATAATCTGGCGGAGCTGCAGAACGATTGCTCCAAGCTTTTCAAGATAAGTCCTGACGAAACCCTGCGGATCGCGCAGGAGCTCTATGAGAAAAAGTTGACCACCTACCCCCGGACAGATGCGAGAGTGCTCTCTACGGCGGTAGCAAAGGAAATAAGCAAGAATATCAGAGGGCTGCAGAATTATCAGCCGGTGAGCGCCTTTGCGTCGGATATTTTGGAGAAGGGCAGTTTTCAGAATATTGCGAAGACCAGATATGTGAATGACAAGCAGATCACGGATCACTATGCGATCATCCCTACCGGGCAGGGGCTTGGCGCACTGAACAGCCTGCATCCTACCTCGGCGAAGGTGTATGAGATCATTGCAAGGCGTTTCCTAAGTATTTTTTATCCGGCGGCGGTCTATCAGAAGATATCTCTGACGGCGAGGCTTAAGGAAGAAACCTTTGGCTGTGGCTTTAAGGTGCTGGCGGAACCGGGATATCTTGCAATTTCACAAAATTCTTTTGCAAGAAAGAGAACAGAGGAGTATACTGGAGAAGAGGGGACTGAGGAGCAGCAGGAGGCTTCCTGCGACGCAGTTCTCATGGAAGCGCTGAAAACGCTTAAAAAGGGAGATTTCCTTACGAAAAAAGCGTTGGAGAAAAAAGAGGGAGAGACTTCTCCGCCCAAACGCTATAACTCCGGCACCATGATCCTCACGATGGAGAATGCGGGGCAGTTCATAGAGGATGAGGAACTGCGGGCGCAGATCAAGGGAAGCGGTATCGGCACTTCCGCCACCAGAGCGGAGATCCTGAAAAAGCTGGTACATATCAAATATCTGGATCTGAATAAGAAAACCCAGATGATCACACCGACGCTTTTAGGAGAGATGGTTTACGAGGTGGTTGCGGGAGCGATAAGACCGCTTTTGGATCCCCGATTGACAGCCAGCTGGGAAAAGGGCCTTACGCTGGTAGCTACGGGAGAGATCACAGAAGAAGAGTATATGGGGAAGCTTGACGACTTCGTCACCAGAAGGACGAACGCCGTCAAACAGATGTCGAATCAGGGGATGCTTTACAGCAGATTTCAGTATGCATCTCAGTTTTATAAGGGGACTAAGAAGGGGAAGGGGAAAAGTGTATGACAGGATTACAGGATACCACGATCGAAGCGTTGTACACGCTGGAGGAAACGATCGCGGCGGAATTGTTTCGGGGAGCAACGTACCCATGGGAAGTCTTACCGAAGATTAAGGATTTCATTATTGCTCTCGGGGAGACGCTTTCGGAAGAGAAATACGAAAAAAGAGAGGGTAATGTGTGGATCGCCAGAAATGCGAAGGTGTTTCCAAGCGCCTATATCGGTGGGCCGGCTATCATTGATGAAGAAGCGGAAATTCGTCACTGTGCATTCATCAGAGGCAGCGCCATCGTCGGGAAGGGCGCAGTGGTAGGCAACTCCACAGAGCTGAAAAATGTGATCCTTTTCAATAAGGTGCAGGTGCCCCATTACAATTATGTAGGAGACAGTATTCTGGGATATAAAGCACATATGGGTGCCGGATCCATTACCTCCAATGTGAAGAGCGATAAGACATTGGTGGTGGTAAAGGCAGGAGAAGAGACCTTTGAGACAGGTCTTAAGAAATTCGGCGCTATGCTGGGGGATCAGGTAGAGGTGGGATGTAATTCTGTGTTGAATCCCGGCACCGTGATCGGTAAAAACACGAACATCTACCCCACATCCATGGTGCGGGGCGTTATCCCGGCAGGGAGTATCTACAAACGTCAGGGCGAGATAGCTGACAAGCGGTAAACACCGTGGAACGCAGATAACGATAAAACGACAGAGAAAAAAGTGTGTTGAGGATGAGCATATGGCGATTGATTTAAGTATTGAAAACTTTAGCTCTATGATCGACAATGTGATAGCCGGAATCTGTTTCTTCGAGTATGAAGGGGGAGAATTGACTCCCATTTTCGTTAATGAAGGGTTTTTCCGTATGCTTGGTTATACCAGAATACAAGGTATGAAGTATCTGGAGATGATCGAGCTGTGCATTATTCCGGAGGATATTCCCACCTTTAAGCAGGCGATCGAGGATGTCTTAAAGGATGACGGTGTAGTGGATGTGGAGTTTCGTACCGTGACGGCAAGCGGCGGACTGCGGTGGCTGCATGTGCGGGGCAATCTCTATGCCAGAGAGGGAAAGAAGTATACGATCGTCACGATCATTGAGGATGTATCCGAGAGAAAGATCGTGGAGGAGGAGCTGCAAAGACAGGCAGAGCGGCTGCATATCCTGTCGGAGGCTGAAGGAGAAAAGATTCTTGACTACAATGCCAAGACAGATGTTATGATCATCCGTTCCTCCGATGAGTATGGAATGGCGAAGGACGAGATCCACGGCAGATATATGGAGAAGTTTCAGACCCAGACGATCTATCATGAGGATGTGGCCTATTACAAAGCCGTTATGGATAGTCTGTTAAAATCTCCGAAGCACGATACCATCGAATTCCGGATCAATCGTTTTGACGAAGATTATACCTGGTATCAGGCAAATCTGACCTCCCTTTTGGGGGCAGAGGGATATGTGACCCGTATTGTGGGCCGTATGATCAATATCAACGACAGAAAGATGAAGGAGATGGAACTCCTTCTGCGGGCGGAGAAGGATGCGCTGACGGGCATCTATAACCAGGGCGCCGCTGAGCAGCTGATCCGAAACTCCATCGAGGAAGGCAGCGACGGTTCCTTAAGTGCGCTGATGATCATTGATCTGGATAACTTTAAGGAGGCCAACGATCTTCTGGGGCATGCCAACGGGGATCAGCTTCTGGAGAAGACGGCAGGTATTTTGCAGGAGATGTTTAAGGGAGGCGATATTATCGGCCGTATCGGCGGCGATGAGTTTATAGTCTACATGAGAAATCTGTCAACAATCTCCGATGCGGATGAGATGGCCGGCAACATTGTAAAGAATGTAAAATATGATCTGGATTTTGAGGGACAGCCGATCCATGTGACCTGTAGTGTGGGTGTGGCCATCTATCCCTATCATGGAGATACCTTTGAGGCGCTCTTCGAGAAGGCGGACAGGGCGGTATATACGGTCAAGGCAAACGGTAAAGACGGTTATCGTGTCTATCATGCCGCTTCTACCACGGTTTATCACGCCAACAGAAAAGTTGGCTACGATATGTCGAAGACGCTGGATTACGAGAGAAATATTGAGGATCAGGTGATGCAGCTTCTGTTTGAGGACAGGGTGCTTGAGTCTGCCCTGAAATCCGCTATAGAGCTGATGACAGCGAAGTATCAGTTCCACAGAGGCTATATCTGTGGTAACGACTCGCTGCCCATTTCCCGCACGATACAGTTTACCGTGAAGAGCTACGCAACAGGAAAAGAAACCGACGAGCATTATGAGTTAAAGAGGGTTGTGAATGAGATCCTCTATGCTTCCTTCCCAGGCGTGACTATGATCCATGATTATGACCTGACGGCAGAGGAGATGCATGATTATTTCCGGGCGGAGGGCATTAAGAGTATGCTTTATTATCCGCTGACCTCCAAGGGAGAGTTCCAAGGTGCCATTGTTTTTGAGAACCACGAGGATGTGCAGATGGAGCTGAGTAAAAGTGAAATGGAGGAGATACGGTCTCTCTTCCGTCTCATGGAGGCGAATATCCTCCAGATCGGCCTGATGGACAGACTGCAGAATTTCGTGGCGCAGATTGCCATCTTTGACAATATGGACAGCTTTGTCTATGTGGTGAATCCTGATACCTATGAGATCAGTTTTATCAATAAAAAAGTAGTGATAGATTCACCGGACGTAAAGATCGGCGATACCTGTTACAGAGCGCTGCAAAACAGGGATACGCCGTGCGAGAACTGTATCCTGCGCAATCTGGATAAAAATGATCCGCATAGCCGTTGTACGGAGGAGCTGTTTAACTACTCGCTGCGCAGCTGGACCAGATGCAGCGCCAGCTGGCTGGAGTGCAGGGAGGAGAACGGCCTTGCCATGATAAACAGTTTCGATATCTCAGAATATTTTATGGGGTAACAGTTCAGCCATGAAATCATGATAAAGATGCGGGGTGCTTGCACAAAAAGCAACTTTATCGTGATTTCATGAGCGGAGCGCCCTCAAATGAAATAAAAGGTGAGCCGCATATGCGGCGACGGATGCGAAGCAGACGCTTTTATGAATGCAGAGGGGCTGAACTGTTATTGAGAGCGCAAGAAAAAATTCACAAACATCTGGATTTTTTTCTCTTGATATGAGAAAATAAAACAAGCGGTTATGACAGGCGTTTGGCCTGTTATCAAATAATCAATACATAATCGAAAGGAGTTATCACATGATCTATTCAAAAGAAGTTGAAGAAATGTGTACAGTGGCACAGGGCGTTCATCATGGCTGTGCTCCTATCCCCGAGGAGGCAAAGTGGGTGCAGGCGAAGGAAGTGAAGGACATTTCCGGTCTGACACACGGCGTAGGCTGGTGTGCTCCTCAGCAGGGTGCTTGTAAGTTGACCCTGAATGTGAAGGAGGGAATCATCCAGGAGGCTCTTGTAGAGACCATCGGATGTTCCGGTATGACGCACTCCGCAGCTATGGCTTCCGAGATTCTTCCGGGGCTGACGGTTATGGAGGCGCTCAACACAGACCTGGTATGTGATGCGATCAATACAGCTATGAGAGAGCTGTTTTTACAGATCGTATACGGCCGTACACAGTCCGCGTTCTCTGAGGAAGGACTTCCGGTCGGTGCAGGTCTTGAGGATCTTGGTAAGGGCTTAAGAAGCCAGGTGGGTACCATGTATGGTACACTTAAGAAAGGCCCCCGTTATCTTGAGATGGCTGAGGGTTATGTGACGGGTATTGCGCTTGATAAGAATGATGAGATCATCGGTTACAAGTTTGTAAGCCTTGGTAAGATGACTGACTTCATCAAGAAGGGCGATGACCCTAACACAGCGTATGAGAAGGCTTGTGGTCAGTATGGCCGTGTAGACGATGCTGTAAAGATCATTGATCCCAGATGCGAATAACTGTAGTAAATTCCTGCGGAATTAACTACGCGAGCACTGCTTCGCAGGCTCGGAATTCTTTAATACAAACAGGAGGATTAAAATAAAATGGCTTTATTTGAATCATATGAGAGAAGAATTGATAAGATCAATTCCGTATTGAGCAGTTATGGTATTTCTTCTATCGAAGAAGCCGAGAAAATCACTAAAGACGCCGGCTTAGACGTATATGAGCAGGTGAAGAAGATCCAGCCTATCTGTTTTGAGAACGCATGCTGGGCTTACACGGTAGGCGCTGCAATCGCGATCAAGAAGGACTGCAAGAAGGCGGCTGACGCTGCAGCAGCGATTGGCGAGGGCTTACAGGCATTTTGTATCCCCGGTTCCGTGGCAGACACCCGTAAGGTTGGTCTGGGACACGGTAATTTAGGCAAGATGCTCCTTGAGGAGGAGACGGACTGCTTCGCATTCCTGGCAGGTCATGAGTCCTTTGCTGCGGCAGAGGGTGCGATCGGTATCGCAGAGAAGGCAAACAAGGTTCGTCAGAAACCCCTCCGTGTTATCCTGAATGGTCTTGGAAAGGATGCGGCAAAGATCATTTCCAGAATCAACGGATTTACTTTTGTAGAGACAGAGTATGATCCTTACACCAATGAGGTGAAGGAAGTAGACCGTATCGCATATTCCGATGGTCTTCGTTCCAAAGTAAATTGCTACGGCGCTAACTCCGTTCCCGAGGGCGTTGCGATCATGTGGAAGGAGAACGTGGATGTATCTATTACCGGGAACTCCACCAATCCTACCAGATTCCAGCATCCGGTAGCAGGTACATATAAGAAGGAGAGAACAGAGGCAAATAAGAAGTACTTCTCCGTGGCATCCGGCGGTGGTACAGGACGTACCCTTCACCCTGATAACATGGCTGCAGGTCCTGCTTCCTATGGCTTCACGGATACGCTGGGACGTATGCACTCTGATGCACAGTTTGCTGGTTCCTCTTCCGTACCGGCACACGTTGAGATGATGGGCCTGATCGGTATGGGTAATAACCCGATGGTAGGCGCTACCGTGGCTGTTGCGGTTTCGATTGAGGAAGCTGCTAAGGCTGGGAAGTTCTAAGAAGAATTAGAAGATGAAGAACCCCCGCGAGTTTATAAGACTTGCGGGGGCTTTTTTATATCAGACGGCAGTATGCGGAAAAATGAAATTCTGGTATTAACATTGTTCGCTCATGACCATCCGTTCAAACTCGTCGGCAGGAACAGGTTTGGAATATAAAAAACCTTGTAGATAGGAGACACCTATGCTGCGGATGATATCCTGAATTTCTTCCGTCTCTATCCCTTCGGCAACGGTTTGTATATTAAGCTGCCGACACATATTTACAACGTTTTCAATAATGGCCATATCCGTCATATTTCCTTCGCGGATAAGACCACGCACAAACTTCTGGTCTATTTTCAGGACATCCATACTGACGTCGTGCAGAAGCCCGAAGGAGGCATACTCTGTTCCAAAATCGTCCATAGCAATTTTAAAGCCGAGCTTTTGCAGCTTGTCAAACTGGCTGGAGAGCATTTCCGTATCATCGGCGTTGCAGCTCTCTGTGAGCTCAACCATGACAAGTCGTGGATCTACTTGTAATTCTTTGGCCTTTGCGATCAGTTTATCAATAAATTCCCCGTCCAGAAGTTGAAGATAGGAGACATTAAAGCTTACGCTGATGTTATCGTATTTTTTCTGCCACATAGCAGCATGCCGCAGCGCTTCCTCCATGACCCAGACCCCGACCTCTCTTATTTCTCCGTTGTCTTCCAGAATTTTAATGAATTCATAGGGGGTTGCATCCTGTATTTCCGGTGTCTTCCAGCGCAGTAAGGATTCACATTCAATGATTTTTCTGGTTTTTGCGTCAAGTATGGGTTGAAAGTACAGTTCAAAGCCCTCAAAATTGTTATGGATACTGTGGGTCAGCGCCTCGTGGAGGCGGCTTGTTCGAAGATGGCGCTGTGAGATTTTTTCGGAAAATTCAGCGATCCATCCGTGTTTTTGCTCTTTGGCATATTCCAAGGAATGCTCCAGATTGCTCATCAATGTACTGAAATCCGTTCCATCCTCCGGGTAGGACACGAGACCGGCGGAGACGGAAAAGCTTTTGAGTCCTCTGATATTGGTACAATATTGATTTGCTTTTTCAAAAAGCTTACCCAACTCTTCCTTGGAGCCGTTGGGCGATAAAATGACAAATTCATCTCCCTGAAAACGGTAAACCCTGTCATTTTTGCCGGCGAACCGTTCGAGACATTCGGATAGGGCGACCAGAACCTTGTTGCCGTAGAGATAACCGTTTGTGTTGTTGATCTTCCGAAATGCGTTTATGCCGAGAAGAAGGATGGCACCGTTTCCCTTGGAAAAGTCATATTTCTGCATTTCATAGTTTGTCAACAGATGGGTAAGAGGGTCGTATTTATTCTGGTTGTCAAGCCGAGTCATGATCCCAGCAAAAACCGAGGGTTGTCCATCCGCTCCTGTAATTACACTGCCCTTGCATTCCAGCCAGACATAGTCATTGTACTTGTTTTTCGCACGGTATTGGCAGCTGTGACGAGTGGATGCACCGGAAAATACTGCTTCGATATCCTTGAGGTATGCGGCGCGGTCATCGGGATGTATGCGTTCCATCCATTTGGGGCCGGCGCCTTCTATGTATTCTCCTTCCAGATTGAAATAATCCACGGAGTTTTTTGACCATCTGGACAGGTCTGATCGCATATCGCATACATAAATATAAATATTATCAGAAGCGTTTGCAAAGGATTCAAACAATTCATTTTCCAAAATATTTTTTGCCATATGCAAGGACTCCTTTCGATGAAATGTGTTAATGATCAGATATTCTGTATTTGGTATTACAATTCTACCATAAATTTTATTAAATGAAAATGCAATAAAGTATAGAAATGAATAATCCTAATGACAGGATAAAAGTACGCTGATCTTCTTGTGTTCCTATGTGAAAGCGTGTATAATAAATGCGATAGTATTTTGGGTATGAATTTGCAGTAAAATGGCAATACTTGGAGATAGGGGACGGCAGAGAGTGTATGGAAGTGGGATACTGCTGTACCGTCCGAAAGAAAGGAGTGTTGACCATGATACTGACGGAAAAAGAGACCACAGCGCTGCGCGATTTACAGACACAGGAGAAATCCTGTATCACCAAGTATGAAAAATATGCGGCCCAGGCAAAGGATACGGAATTGCAGAGCCTGTTTCGCACGCTGCAGCAGGATGAGCAGAAGCATTATCAGTCCATCGGGCAGGCGCTTCACGGCAATGTGCCGGAATGTGACTGCAACGATTCGCAGGGTAAGAACTATGCGCCTAAGGGCACATACCGTGACGGCGCCAATGCCGCTGACAAGGAGAATGATTGTTTTCTTGCCACGGACTGTATCGGCACGGAAAAGCTGGTGTCGGGAGAATATAATACGAATGTGTTCTCCTGTGACAATTCCGGACTGCGAAAGCTTCTGGCGGATATTCAGATCGAGGAGCAGAACCATGCCGAGATGCTTTATAAGTATAAGCAGGCGAACGCTATGGCGTAAGGCGGAAAAACCGCTGCAAAAATGGCTATGCGGAGACGCATAGCTGTTTTTGTAAGGAAAAGGTGACAGGAAGTATGTTCAAGTTTTTAGTGATTTTTCAAATTCTTATGGTACTTGGCTGTTTTTTCTTTGTCAGCATTATGGCAAGACAGCGTGAGAGTGCACTTTCCAAGCTGATGCTCTGTGTCGGCTTTTTTGGCGCGATTCAGAATGCGGGCTATCTGCTGGAAATGTTGTCGCGGGATATCGGCGAGGCGATGATCGCCGTGCGTGTGGAATATCTGGGCGGTGCTTTTATCAGCACATTTCTCTTTATCTTTGTGGCAAAATACTGTGGCTACAGTATTTCCAGAAAATTGGAAGCGGTCATGTTTGCGCTGGATGCCCTTATGCTTCTGTGTGTCTGGGGATACCGCTATACGCCGATCTATTATTCCGGGGTCTCCTTTGTACAGGAGGGATTGTTTCCGCATCTGATCCTGAAGAAGGGACCGCTTTATTATGTGTGTTTTATACAGATGCTGTGCCATATGGTAGGCGGTTTCGTTTTTACGATACTGGCAAATCACAGATCCCAGAAGGAGAAGCTGAATATCAATGTGTTTGCTTTGGGAATCTGTTGTATCTTTCCGACGCTTGGTTTTTTGTGTAATGCTATGCAGTGGATCGAAGGGCTCGATGCAGTGCCGGCCTGCGTGGCCTTGGGAATTTTCTCGTTTGGCATTGTGATCATATTCTATCATATTTTCGATATAACGGCCACGGCCCACGAGGAGATTATCCGCTCCATGGACGAGGCGGTGTTGATCGTGGATGCGGATGGCGGTTTTATCGAGGCGAACGCCATGGCGAAGGAGCAGTTTCGCGCTCTGGCAGATTATCGGAGCGGAGATCTGGTGTGTAAAGAAAAGCTGGAAAATGTCTTTTCCGCTGGTGATTATTTTGAGTATAGTTTCGGAAACCATGATTATGAGGTGCATGCCAATAAGCTCTGGAACAATAAGGTGCTTGCGGGATATGCGCTCGTGTTTGTAGATATTACGCAGAGAAGGAAACAGCTTGCGCAGATGCAGATGCTGAAGGCGAATGCGGAACAGGCCAATCAGGCCAAGTCGGAATTCCTGGCGAGGATGTCCCATGAGATCAGGACGCCCATCAATGCAGTGCTGGGTATGAATGAGATGGTGCTCAGAGAGTCCACGGAGGAGGACGTGAAAAAGTACTCTATGGATATCAAGTCGTCGGCGCAGGCGCTTCTGGGAATCATCAATGATATTTTGGATTTTTCCAAGATCGAATCCGGAAAAATGGAGATTGTGCCCACAGAGTATGAGTTTAACAGTATGTTGAACGACCTGTATAATATATTTTCCCTGCGTGCTAAAGAGAAGGGACTTGTGTTTGATGTGATCGTGGACCCGGCGCTTCCCACCAGGCTTTATGGGGATGATTTGCGGATCAGGCAGGTGCTGATCAATTTATTGACTAATGCAGTCAAATATACCCGCAAGGGAACCGTGACCTTCCAGGTGTCGGGAGAACGGGATGGTGAGGATGTGATCCTCCATTTTGCGGTGCGGGATACGGGAGTCGGTATTAAACAGGAGGACATTTCCAAGCTGTTTTCCGCTTTTGAGCGTATCGATGAGGAGAAGAACAGAGACATTGAGGGCACGGGCCTTGGCATGAATATTTCTCTTCAGCTGCTCAAACTGATGGGTACGGATCTGCGGGTGGAAAGTGTCTACGGAGAGGGGAGCCGGTTCTTCTTTGCGCTGCGTCAGAGAGTCGTAAACGGGGAGCCTATCGGCAATTTCCAGGAGAGGGCCAGAAAGGCGGCAAGAGAGCATGCTTATCGGGCCAGCTTTACATCGCCTGAGGGGGAGATCCTTCTTGTGGATGATAACCGGGTAAATCGGAGAGTGTTCTGTGGCCTTTTGAAGCAGACAAAGATTCAGATCAAGGATGTGGGAAGCGGCAGAGAGTGTCTGGATCATATCAGGCAGAAGCACTACGATCTGATCTTCCTTGATCATATGATGCCGGAAATGGACGGTATGGAGACCATGCGGCTTATGAGGGAGATGGAAGATAATCTCTGCAAGGATACACCCGTTATCATGTTGACGGCAAATGCGATCATGGGAGCGAAGGAGCAGTACCTGCAGGCCGGTTTCGATGACTTTCTGGCCAAGCCCATTGATCAGTCCAAGCTGGAACGGCTGATGATGCATTGGATGCCTCAGGAGAAGATTCACAGCAATACATAGTGCAGACGCACACAGCGGGTGAAACGTGTAATAGGGAAAAGTGTAAAAGAAAAAGAGGAGGCAGGATGAGAGAGAAGCTTAACATTAAGGTGGAGACACCGCAGTTTTTTGTTGTGACAGGAGTGTCTTTTGCGCAGGTGGATGCCTGGTTCGGCCACACGAGAAAAGATTTGAAAATGGATATCATCTATCCGGAGGATGCAGACAGACAATATCCCTGTATCGTATGGATCTGCGGCGGTGCATGGAAGCTCATGGATCGCTCTGCTCATCTGGCTTATCTGACGGAGCTTGCGAGGAATGGGTTCGTGGTGGCAAGCGTGGAGTACCGCACCACAAACGAGGGTCCCTTTCCCATACAGCTTATGGATGTGAAGGCAGGAATCCGATATCTGAAGGCGCACAGTGAACGCTATTGTATCGACCCGGAGCGGATCGGTGTGATGGGAGAGTCGGCGGGCGGTTATCTGGCGGCTATGGCGGCGCTGGTGGAGGATAAGGCTTATGACGTGGGAGAGTACACCTCCTATTCCAGCAAGGTGCAGGCGGCCTGTCCCTGGTATCCGCCCTCAGATGTGACAGCGTTTTCCTATCCTTCTGTGGTGGAGGCTGCCGTGTCTATGGAATCGCTGCTGTTAGGAAAGAATGTGGCACAGCACAAAGAGGAGGCGCTTGCGATCTGTCCGATCAGCTTTGTATCGAAGGATGCACCGCCGTTTTTGATCATACACGGAGACGACGATCATACCGTCCCCTTTTCTCAAGGGGAGATTTTGCATGATAGGCTGGAAGCGGCCGGGGCCGATGTCAGGCTTTTGGTCTTAGAGGGAGCAGATCATGCGGATATGCAGTTCTTCCAGAAGGAGATCTGGCAGAGGATCACTGCTTTTTTCAAGGAAAAGCTGGGTGAGGTGAAGAATCGGGCATAGAAGATCGTGCGGTGAAAGGAAGAAGTACATGAATTATTATCTGGTAGATTTTGAGAATGTAAAGAAGGATGGGCTGGATGGCGTCCACTTGTTGAATTCGGAGGATAAGGTGTGCATTTTTTACAGTAAGAATGCAGACAGTATCACCTTTGACCAGCACAGGAGGATCATGGAGTCCAAGGCGGATATTGAACTGTGCAAGGTGGAGGTGGGAAGCAAAAATGCACTGGATTTTCAGCTTGCCACGCAGCTTGGTTTTCTGATCGCGAACAAGGCTGCCACACAGTATTATATTGTCAGCAAGGATAAGGGTTTTGAAATCTTGAGCGGCTATTGGAAGAGCAGAGGAGTATCGGTGACTTTGATCGCGGATATCACAGGGCGCAGCCATGACCATGAGACACAGGAGCTTCGGGCGAAGCTTGAGGCGGTCATTAAGGAAGAAGAAGGAGTGACCGTGGAGGATGTCCTGAAGATCATACAGCAGTATAAGACAAAGCAGGGCATCATGAATGCGCTGATGAAAAAATATCCCAGTGGCGATAATAAGAAATCCAGCAGCATTTATAAATCCATCAAGCCGCTTCTTGCGGATAAAAAGGGAAGCTGAATTACACACTAATAAGGAATGTCTGTGACAGGGTATCGGAAAGGAAATTAGGTTTATGAACAGGAGTGGGTTAAGAAGCAGAGTGATCATGCTGCTTATAGGAATCTTGATGGTGTGCTGTACCGCCTGCGGCGGGGAAACGGCGTCGTCTAAGGGCCCAGAGGGGTCTTTACAGGATATCATGACGGCTCTCAATGCCAATGCGGATCTGGACGCAGATTTTCGGGAGGGCTTGGACTATTTTGACACGTTGGAGCTGACAGACGATCTGGAAAGCTATATTCTGGGCACCGATGAGATCACCTACACGGAAGGCGTGGTATCCATGCCGAAAATGTCATCTGTCGCTTATCAGTGTGTGCTGCTGCGTGTGGATGAGGCGGATGTGGAGACGGCCAAGGAGGCACTGAAAAATAGTGCCGATCCGGATAAGTGGGTCTGCGTCAGCGCGGAGACCACGCTCATTGAGAGCCGCGGGGATGTGATCTTTTTTATCATGAGCAGCAAGGACGTTGCCTATGCAATGAACAGCGCCTTTCAAAGTCTGTAGGCCAGGAAGTGGTTTGCGGGAGATAAAAATCATGGGAGAAGGACAGATGCCGTTTTCCGGAAAAGACCTGCAGAAAATGATTATTCCGTTGTTTTTGGAGCAGCTTCTGGTTATGTTGGTAGGGATGGCGGACACGCTTGTGGTCAGTTACGCGGGAGAATCCGCGGTGTCAGGAGTTTCTCTGGTCAATCAGTTTAATACGATCTTTATTTATCTTTTTACAGCGCTGGCATCCGGGGGAGCGGTGGTGATCAGTCAGTATGTGGGCAGAAATGAGAGCGACGCGGCGGGAGAATCCGCCAGCCAGCTTTTGTTCTTTTCTACGTTGTTTTCTGTTTTGATCGCTGTCTTGGTGCTTGTTGGGAATCAAGGTATGCTCCGCCTTTTGTTTGGCAGGGTAGAGGATTCTGTCATGCAGGCATGCATTACTTATCTGAGGATTTCCGCTTATTCTTATCCTGCGCTGGCGGTTTATAATGCGGGAGCCGCAGTCTATCGCAGTCTTGGTAAGACCAGTGTGACCATGTATCTGTCCATTGCTTCCAATCTGATCAATGTGGTGGGAAACATCATTGGTGTATTCGTTTTACGCGCGGGGGTGGCGGGCGTGGCATGGCCTTCCCTGATAGCACGGCTGTTTTCAGCAGTGGTGATCACCGTGCTCTGTTTTCAGAAGAAAAATGATGTGGTTTATCGAGCCAGATGGATTTTCCGGTGGGACGGAGAACTGATGAAGCGTATTTTACATATCGCGGTTCCCAATGGTATTGAGAATGGGATCTTTCAGTTGGTGAAGGTGGCGCTCAGCAGTATCGTGGCGCTCTTTGGCACCTATCAGATCGCCGCAAACGGGGTGGCACAGAGTATCTGGTCCATGGCGGCTTTAGCAGGGGTATCCATGGGGCCTGCGTTTATCACAGTGATCGGACAGTGTATGGGGAATCGGGATGTGGAGGCGGCGGAGTATTATTTTAAGAAACTCACGAAGATAACGCTGTTACTCTCGACGGCATGGAATCTTCTGATTTTCCTGCTTACACCTGTCTTTTTGCAGTTCTACGCATTGGAGCCGCAGACGAAGCAGCTGGTGATCTGGCTTGTGCTGATTCACAATGTGTTCAATGCGGCGGCGTTTCCTTTTTCCGGGGCACTCAGTAACGGCCTGCGGGCGGCGGGGGATGTAAAATTCACCATGTATGTTTCTATTGCCTCCACCATTTTAGGACGGCTGGTTTTATCCTATCTTCTGGGAATCACTCTGGATATGGGAGTGATCGGTATCGCTCTTGCCATGGTCTGTGACTGGATCATCCGTGCTGTGATCTTTTTCCGGAGAGAAAAGTCCGGGAAATGGAAAGCGTTTCAGGTGATTTAAGAGGGGTATCTCGCTTATTGCGAGACACCCTTTGTCTTTTGCAGATTCGTGTTTAATTTTTTGACGATGTACCTTCCTATCATATACTGTATGATCCACACGACGGCAAAGATCAGAACAAAAATCCCGAAATAGCTTAAAAATCCCTTCAGGCTGTGCCCCATCCAGTACATGAAATAGGCAGTGGGCATCATGATTAAGGCAGTGACAGCGAAATATATGCCGGTCTGTACCACAATACTCCAGCGCTCCACTTCCCATATTACGGAACCTCCTGAAAATCCAACGCCCACTAATCCACAGAGCAGAGCCTGCACGAGTACCGCATTGATCTCGTTTCCCATGACATTGATTAGTTCGGGCACACAGGGATAGTAATATCCGTCCGCCCATATAAGGGAAATAAAGATACTCTCTAGATAACCAATCATAATTCCAATCGGGAACCCTATAAGACTTCGCGAAATAATATTTTTTTTCATATTCATACCTCACATTCCTAATATTTTTCTAATTTTGGAAACATATCGCCTGGAAACATATGTCATGGTTCCGTTTGACAGTTTGACACAGATCGTACCTGTAAAGCTCAGATCAAAGTTATTGACGTGGTTCAGGTTGATGATCTCTGAATTTGAGATGCGGACAAACTGATGAGGGTTTAGTCGTCCTTCTATCTCGTACAGTCTGAGGCGCAGAGTGTATTCCCCTTTCTCCGTGACCGCGAAAACTTTTCCTGTATTCGCATAGATCCGGATCAGTTCTGCGGGATCCAGCACTTCGATTTTATTGTCTCTGCTGCCGGAAATGATCTGCGGAACATCCTCTGACAATTTTTTCACAATGTTGTTGATGTCTTCTGTAACCGAATCAGTAAATATGAGTATCTTAGGTTCGGTATAGGAACTGTCGATCTTGATCTCGACCTGCATATTCTTCACCTCGCTTTTCATTTCTGATGCCATTATAGGGCAGAAGGGTAGCGCATTCAATAGATTTGCAACAGTCGGCTGTTTTCATGATATAAGTGGTCGTAGCTGCTAGTCCACATATCTAAAACATTCCCAAAACCAATGTAATAGCATTCAGTATAGGTATTTGCTATCGTTTTAAGCTTGCTTTATACTTAAAACAGCAGCAAATAAGCAAGTCCATGAGATAAGCAAAAGGATTGGTTTTAAGAATTTTTGGGGTGAGGAGAACGATATGTCAGATACCACACAAAAAGAAAAAATAATGGGAACACGGAAAAAATTAGTGACTATTGCAATTACATATATTCTATTAGTGAGCCTTATGGGATGCGGAGGGCGTGATTCAGATGCGGATGAGAGTTATTCTCCAGCCCGGCCAGGTGTGTCAGAGGGAACAGAGGTTTTGGAGGATAATGCTGTGACAGTACAGGTAAGTTCAGAAATAGAGAAGCTGGAGAAGGGGTTTTCTGCCGTCCGGTATGAAGGGGAAGATGGGTTTGCTGCCTTTCTTGCCGGAGGAGGCGCCAAAACGGACCAGGAGGTTGTACAGTTTTTGGTAAGCGAGCTTTTTGCGGAAAGCCGGAGCGGTCTGACCATGAATACGCGGGCCTTTGGGTGCAGTACCTTTTCCGTACAAAATAAAGAGGGCGGTTATCTTTTTGGGCGGAACTTTGATTGGAATACCTGTGATGCACTTGTTGTCACATCTTATCCGCAGGAGGGGTATGCTTCTGTTTCCACAGTAAACCTGGGCTTTATCCGTCAGGGAGCCGGAATGGCTGGCGGTCTGCTAAACGATGATATGATGACTATAGCAGCGCTGTACGCACCTTTGGATGGAATGAATGAGAAGGGCTTATGTATATCCGTCAATATGATTCAGGATAGCGCTATGATTTCACAGGATACGGATAGGCCGGATATTACCACCACAACAGCTGTCCGCCTGCTGCTTAATCAGGCAGCTACAGTAGAGGAAGCATTAGATCTGTTGGGGCAGTATGACCTCCATGCTTCCATGAATTATATGGTTCATTTTGCCATTGCGGATGCAGCCGGAAACAGCGTGGCTGTGGAATATATTGACAATGAAATGGTCGTGGTGGAGACGCCTGTCCTGACGAATTTTTATCTGGCGGAGGGAGAAAAGCAGGGAATCGGTACAAGTCAGTCCCACGAGAGATTTGACATATTAACAGTAACGATTGCGGAGAAACCGTCCATGACACAGGCGGAAGTAAGAGATGCCTTAGACAGTGTGAGCAAGGATAATTTTGGAGAGTTTGAGTCTACGGAGTGGAGCATTGTGTTTGATCAGTCTGCCCTGACTGCAGCTTATTATCACAGGGAAAATTATGAGGTAGCATATTTTTTTCAAATCACAAAGTAATAGATTTTTGGATTAACATTCCCAAATGCTATGCAAATGCATTCGATATAGGTATTTGCTATTTTGTTTTCGTGATTGTAGACTCTAAATATGATAAGTGCAATCACAAGAATAAGGAGGTGACAAGGCATGGCTGCAGGTATCAATTATTTCCGTCTGTTGTGGAATCTTTACAGGCAGAAAAGAAATGCAGGCAGGAGAAAGGAACAGATAGAGCGGCTGCAGAAAAAGAAACTGGAAAAACTTCTTTTGTTTGCCTATGAATATTCCCCTTACTACAGGAAGGTATTTGAGGCGAAGGGAATCTTCCCGGAAAACATCAGAAGAACACCTCTTGAGAATTTTCCTGTGTTGGATAAAGGAATCCTGATGGAACATTTTGACGAGCTGGTGACGGATCGTAGTCTGAAACAGGAGGAATTGCTTCGGTTTGATGAAGCTTCTGAAGATGGCGGAGAAATCTATCTTGATAAATATCATGTGATACATTCCTCCGGCAGCACCGGAACCCCCAGATATTTTGTATACGATAATGCCGCGTGGGAACAGATGCTGATTGGAATTATCAGGGGCGCCCTTTGGGGAATGTCCATGGGTTCTGTCTTAAAATTATTGGCAGAGAAACCAAGAATCCTTTACATAGCGGCTACGGACGGAAGGTATGGCGGCGCTATGGCAGTGGGCGATGGAATCAGGGGTATCCGTGCAGAGCAGAGATTTTTGGATATCAATACACCGCTGGCAAAATGGAGAGAGGTGGTACTGGAGTTTCACCCCAATATCATTATAGGTTATCCTTCTGCTGTCAAGATTTTGGCGGAGCAGACAGGCGGTGAGAATGAAACGTTGCATGTCAGGCGCATAATTTCCTGTGGAGAGCCGCTAAGCATCGGCCTGCGCAAGTTTTTGGAAAATGCTTTTGACACGGAAGTGGTGAATTTTTACGGTGCAAGTGAATCTCTTGCATTGGGAGTGGAGCAACGGGCGGATGAGGGAATGATTCTCTTTGATGATCTGAATGTGATAGAAGTGATCGATGGGGAGATGTATGTAACCTGTCTGTACAATTTTACGCAGCCATTAATTCGTTACCATATTTCTGACAAACTTGTTTTGCATGAGACGGAAGACGATGCAGACTGTTTTTTTACAAAGGCGGATGTGCTGCTGTGCCGGAATGAGGATGTGCTGTGGTTTGAAAAGCCGGATGGCAGTAAGGAGTATCTGCATCCTCTGTCTATGGAAGGATTTTGCGTCGTAGGATTGTTGGATTATCAGTTTTACCAGACATCCCCAATATCCTTTGAAATGTTGGCGGAGGCGGAGGAATCTGCAGATCGAGCGAATGTAACGGAGGAAATTTATCGGCATGTCAGGAAACTGTTATCAGACAAAGATTTAGAAGAAATTCAGTTTTCGATCCGGTTTGTGGAACAGATCATACCGGATAAGCATACAGGGAAAAAACCACTAATAATAAAAATGATGGAGGATAAGGAAGATGACAAGAACAAACATTACCGGGAAGCAATTTGATGAGGAGAGGGCGCTGTATCATCTGCAGAACGCGGATGTGACGGATTGTGTATTTGCAGGCCCGGCCGATGGGGAATCTGTATTGAAAGAGTCTGGGGATGTGGGACTTAAAAACTGTCGTTTTTCCCTGCGCTATCCCTTATGGCACGTAAAGGGATTTACCATGTCAGAATCCTCTATGGATGACAAAACCCGCGCCGCAATCTGGTATGCGGAAAATGGTGTTATCACAGACAGTGTTTTAGGAGGGATCAAGGCAGTGCGGGAGTGCGCACATATCTGTCTGGAGCGCTGTCAGGTAGAATCCCAGGAGTTTGGCTGGAAGTCCCAGGACATTGAGCTGATTGATACGGATATTGTTTCTGAGTATTTATTTATGGACAGCCGGGATGTGAAACTGCGCAGTGTAAAGATGAAAGGGAAATATTCCTTCCAGTATATGGAAAATCTGGAGATAAATGACTGTGAACTGGATACGAAGGATGCTTTCTGGCACAGCAAAGATGTCACGGTGCGGGACAGCATTGTGAAAGGCGAATATCTGGGCTGGTTTTCTGAGAATTTGACACTGATCAACTGTAAGATTATCGGAACACAGCCACTGTGTTACTGCAAGAACCTGAAACTGGTAAATTGCACAATGGAGGATACGGATTTGTCCTTTGAATACTCAGATGTGGAAGCGGATGTGAAAGGCCATATCATTTCCGTTAAAAATCCCAAATCCGGCCGGATCATTGCGGATAGCGTGGGAGAAATCATCCGGGGTGATGCTGTCATGGAATGTACAGGGGAGATTATACTCCGGACAGAAACGGAGAAGAAGGCGGTGTAAATATGTTAAGTGGTTACCAGACGGAGGAGGAATTGATCCAGAACATGGTAGATGCCGGCTGTGAGGAAGAAACAGTTGCCAGCGTCCTGACCTGCCTAAAGCAGGGGCAGAAGAAAAAAGGGCTTTTACTGCTGCAGGGACAGAGGAAAATGCTGCTTGACGGGATTCATAGGGATCGGTCATGTATCGAGTTTTTGGATGATGTCTTGTGCGGGATGCGGAAGGAATGCACATGATAGCAGAATACGTTTGTAAAGGCCTGCTGATTGGCCTTATATTTGGAGTGCCGGCCGGAGCCATTGGCGCACTGACAATCGAAAGGACATTGGAGAAGGGATTTGTTGCCGGATTTCTGACCGGGATGGGTTCCTCTGCGGCAGATTTGGTTTATTCCTGTGTGGGTGTATTTGGCATTACGGTGGTTTCGGACTTTTTATCAACCAGACAGAACACGCTTCAGGTTATTGGAGGAATACTGGTACTGCTCTTTGGGTTTGGCATCCTTTGCAAAAAGGAGACGGCAACAGTACAGAAAGAATCAAAAGGAACACTGGCATTTTGTTTTCTGTCGTCATTTACAACGGCATTGGTAAATCCGGCCACCGTACTCTCTTTTATGGCAGCGTTTGCTGCTTTTGGGATTCATGGAGGACTCGGTGTAAAACAGGGAGCATCCCTGATTGCCGGGATTT
>JAAUZN010000091.1 GCA_014804565.1 Lachnospiraceae bacterium | reverse complement strand
TCTGAGCACTTCATCCACAAAACACAGCACAGGCCGTTTCCCCGGCTCACGCACCTGATCCAGAATCCGCTTAATGGATTTGATCTCCACCATATAATAGCTGTCGCCGCCCGCCAGATCATCCTTTAACGACATGGAGGAACAGATCCGGAAAAAGGATGCATGGTAAGATGAAGCCGCACAGGTGTGTATGGTCTGTGCCAGAAGCGCGTTCACCGCCACCGTCCGCAAAAAAGTGGATTTTCCCGAAGCGTTGGAACCTGTCAGCAGCATGCCCCGTCTGACAGCCAGTGAGTTTGCCACCGCCTCCTGCAAGAGCGGATGGTATAAAGCCTCCGCCTCCAAAAAGGGGCCTTCCTGCTCTGCCTCCCGCAGATCCGGTACACAGTATGCCTCTTGCAGGCTCGGCCGATAAGCGCCCACCGCCACTATACATTCCAGCTGTCCCAGAATCGTGACCATCCGGTCCACTTCTCCCATGTGCTCACGCAGAGCTCGAAGTGCAGAGTTAAATCGGATCAGATCCAGATAAAACATCATGCGCAGATAATCAAACAAAACCTCCAGCGGATTACCGTTTCCCTGACCGGCAGATGCCACCAGATAGGAGTTGCGCAAAAAACTCTGCAGCTTTCGATGCGCGAGTCGAAGCGCCGTAAGCTCCTCATTGATCTCCGCGATCTCTTCCCCGGCAAGTTCCTCTGCCCCCTGCAAAAGCCGCCTCACATAGGCAAAGCTGGTTACATAGGGTTCTACCTGTCGATACTCCTTAAAATACCCGATGAGATTATGACACAAAACAAGAAGCAGACAAACAAGTCCCACCGGCAGATAGACAAACATAAGCCCCAGACTCACAAGAAGCAGTCCGTCAAAGAAAAGATATTTCGTATTNTTCCGCTCCCCCAAAAGTTCCAGATGATCCAGATACTCGTAGAGAGAGTGCCGCCCGGTCCGTCCCAACGAATAAAATACCCTCTGCAGATCATGTCTTTCCTTCTCATGCTCCCGGAAAAAGCAGATGCGGCGTTCCATTTTTAACAGCTCGTCCACACTCTCNGNGGGCGTCCTGAGCCTGTAGTACAGATACTCGTCCCCGGCGGCAGAAAGGNAGGTATTCAGCCTTTGATAGACTGCATCCATATGCAGATCGTTCCAGGTAATATCGTCAATCTGATCCGCCTGCGGATGCTTCTTATAATACATACTGATATGGGCAAGCTCCTCCGCCCCATAAACCCGCCCGGGGACAGCGCCGTAACCGGCATAAATCTGTTCCAGCCGCTTCTTATGAAACTGCCTGCTGTTGTAATATTCCTTTCCCATAAGGAGCATGATCAAAAATACGATCATGCCCGCAANCGCCAAAGAATCCATNCNTATCTGAGACTGTCTATGATCTCATTCGCCTTTCTGTAGATTTCTTCCACATCATATGCTTTCGTAAATGCGCCGTTCTCATACAGGATCTTTCCCCGAATCATGGTCATTTTTACATTCTGCTTACTGCCGCTGTAGACCAGATTTTTCGGGATATTATTGAGCGGCTGCATGTTGGGCTGGTGCAGATCGATCATAATCAGATCCGCCTGTTTTCCCGCCGCCAGCACATCCGTATCCGGCAGATTCATCGCCAGAGAGCCGTTTACCGTAGCCATCTTCAACACCTCCAGTGCATCCACTGCCGCCGCATCCTGCTCCTTGAGCTTTGCAAGACCGGTGACCAGAAACATCTCTCGGAACATATCCAGACAGTTGTTGCTGGCGGGTCCATCCGTACCTATGGCAACATTGATGCCTCGTTTCAGATATTCGGAGATTGGTGCAAAACCGCTTGCCAGCTTCGTATTAGAGCCGGGATTTGTCACAGCCGTCAGATTCCTTTTCCGAAAGATTTCCATATCCTCCTCATCCAGCCAGACACAATGATAACCGCCCCCGCCATAGTCAAACATGCCAAGGGAATCCAAAAGCTTTACCGGAGATATCCCATAGCGCTCCTTACAGCCCTCCACCTCCGCTTTTGTCTCGGAAAGATGGGTAAACACCGGCGCCTGATATTTGTGCGCCATGACTGCCACCTGCTCCAGAAGCGCTTTGGAACAGGTATACTCCGCATGAAAACCGATGAAATAGGAATGCAGCGGATCCAGTTGATTCAGCGTGTGATACCGCTCCTCCATCTTGGCAAGAGACGCTTCAAACCCTTCCTGTCCGCTGACCCCGCTGACCTGCACACAGCGCATCCCCATCTCCACACAGGCCTGCGCNGTAGTCTCCGGCGTCAGATACATATCAAATACCGCCGTGATACCGCTGGTCAGATACTCTAATACCGCCAGCTTCGTGAGATGATANATCATCTCCCCGTCAAGCTTCGCCTCCATCGGAAATACCTGCTTTGTCAGCCAGTCCTGCAAAGGCAGATCATCTGCATAAGAGCGCAGAAATGTCATGGCCGAATGGGTGTGTGCGTTCTTAAAGCCCGGCAGCAAGAGATTCCCCTGACAGTCGATCTCCCGGTCCCAGAGAATGCTCTCTATGGAAAGCTTCTGACAGATTGCCGCCACNTCGCCGCCTTCCCCNACATAGAGAATTTTATCATCCTGTACCCAAAGTTCTCCCTCCAGGATGTCTGTNGTNTGCATGGTNAATATTCTTGCGTTGTAAAATCTGTAATTCATGGTTGTCTTAACCTTTCTGTTGATTTTGTATCTTTTTCACTGTGCAGCTCAAAAAGCCTTCGGATTGCCATCGCGCAGGTTTTCCGGCCCGAAGCTCTCGGGAAAAAGTTCTGCCAGCGCAGCAACTCGATATTCTTTTTCCGACTTTGCCACGATCACCTGAAAGCTNTCCGGCTCGCAAAACTCCCGCATCACCTGTCTGCACACGCCGCAGGGATAGGCATACTGAGTAATCTCCTCCCCCGCCGGACTTCCCACAATAGCGATCGCTTTGAAATCCCTGATTCCTTCGCTGACCGCCTTAAAAATGGCTGTCCGCTCGGCGCAGTTGGAAGGCCCGTAAGCCGCATTTTCTATATTACAGCCTGTGATGATCTGTCCGTCCCCGGCAAGCAGCGCNGCGCCCACCTGATACTGAGAATAGGGCGAATAAGAGAGTTTTCTCGCCTCTATCGCTNTNCGNATCAACGCNTGGATTTCTGTCTGCATCAGATAAACTCCTTAAATTTGGTGATGGATTCTACTAACAACTTCTCAAATTTAGGAGCCACCGCATTGGCCGCCTCCTGCACCTCCTCGTGGGTCAGAGGCGCGCTGTTCATTCCTGCCGCCAGATTGCTGACACAGGACACTCCACAGATCTTCATACCCATATGGTTTGCCGCGATAGCCTCCACAACCGTACTCATACCCACCGCGCTGACGCCTAACTTGTGAAGCAGCTGAATCTCCGCAGGCGCCTCAAAGGAAGGCCCGGTAAGCTGTGCATAGACGCCTTCAAATAATTCTATTTCATTTTCTTTCGCTGTCTCGATGATCATTCCCTGCAGATCCNCATCATACACATGGGACATATCCGGGAAACGGGTACCCAGCTCATCGATATTGGGNCCGATCAGCGGATTCGGCGCAAAGAGAGATATATGATCCTTGATGAGCATCAGACTGCCCGCATGAAACGCCGGGTTGATGCCGCCGGAAGCATTNGTNAGNAAAAGAATNTTCGCACCCATCATCTTCATCANACGGGTGGGCAGCACCACATCCGTGATCGGATAGCCCTCATAGTAATGCACCCGTCCCTGCATCAGAACCACCGGGACCTCATTGATATAACCGAAGATAAACTTGCCGGCATGTCCCGGAACGGTAGATACGGGGAATCCCTCGATCTCGCTGTAGGGAAGCTCTGCTTTCACATCCACTACCTTGGCAAAATTGCCGAGACCTGAGCCTAACACTACCGCCACCTTGGGTTCAAAGTCGATCTTTGCCTTGTAGCATTCATAACATTTCAATAATTTTTCGTATACAGGATTCATATGTTTCCCACCTTTCCGCAATATAGCATGTCTGAAGCATTCTGGTTATTAAACCTGTGCCCATTATAGCACATTTGAAGATATCGTTACAGAAAAATCCTGCGGCGCCTGTCACAAAAATAAAATAATACTGCAAAAAAACAATGAAAGAACAGGCATAGTGTGGTAAAATATCTCATGTTGAGCAAAATCTAATCACCCAAGAGGAGAATACATTATGAAAAAACGAATTTGTTTCCTTTTTACATTACTTCTGACTTCCCTGCTCTTCGGCTGCGGCAGCAATGCCGAAACTGCCGACAACAGTGCTTCTGCGCAAACCGCCGACACAGCGAAACCACTGGTGGTTGCTATGGAACTTGCTTATCCGCCCTTTGAGACAAGGGACGATGCCGGAGAACCCTCCGGGGTCAGCGTGGACCTGATGAAAGCTTTTGGTGAATACTGCGGACGGGAAGTCAAGATTGAAAACACCGCATGGGACGGACTGATTCCCTCCCTGCAGACAGGCAGTGCAGATATCGTGATCTCTTCCATGACCATCACGGAGGAGCGGAAAAAACTGATTGATTTTTCAGATCCATATGCCAACGCCCTTTTGGCGATCCTTGCCAATGCAGACTCCGACATCAATTCCATTGACGATTTCAATCAGGCGGGAAAGGTTCTTGCGGTAAAATCCGGCTCCACCGGGCATATGTATGCCGAAAAAAATCTCCCTGACACGGAGCTTCTGGTTATGCCGGATGAAAGCGCCTGCGTGACCGAAGTCGCCCAGGGACGCGCGGACGGTTTTATCTATGACCAGCTCACCATCTACCGCAACTGGCAGAATAACCCGGACACCACCAAGGCCGTTTTTATCCCCTTTCAGGACGTAGAAAAATGGGGAATCGCAGTACAGAAGGGGAATCAGGAACTACTAGATCAGATCAACGCATTTCTCGCAGATTTCCAGAAAGAGGGCGGCTATGAAGACCTGACCGAAAAATATCTCTCCGAGGAGAAAAAGGCTTTTGATGAGCTGAATTTCCAATGGTTTTTTGACATGAAAGAATAACAGGTAACCTCATGAATCGATTCAGACAACTTTTTTTGATACCAAATAATAAAAAAGTCAGCCGGACCACCGCACTTATCAATCTTCTGGTGGTCACAGCCATGTGGGTGGCGCTGTTCTGGCTCTCACTCAGAGCCATCCACGTGCAGCTTGATTTCACCTTTTTGGGACAATTTCGCATCCGCATATGGGACGGTTTTCTTGTCACTCTGGGACTTAGCCTGNGCAGTCTGGTTTTGAGCCTTATCATCGGCATTTTGAGCGCTGCAGGACAGAATTCACCGATTCTCTTTGTCCGCTTCTTTTGCAGCGTCTACGTGAAATTTATACGGGGAACACCGCTGATCATGCAGATTTATCTGTTTTTCTATATCGTAGGCACGGCCTGGGGCGTGAACAGCCGCTTCACCGCCGGTGTTCTCATTCTCTCTATTTTTGAGGGCGCCTACATTGCCGAGATCATCCGCGGCAGCCTCCTCTCCTTGGAGGAGTCCCAGTTGGAAGCGGCCCGGGCAGTGGGCTTCACCAGAAAACAGACCTGGCGATTCGTGATTCTTCCCCAGATGATAGCACGCACCCTCCCGGCGCTCACCGGGCAGTTTGCCTCCATCATCAAGGATTCTTCTCTGCTCTCTGTCATTGCCGTCATCGAACTGACGCAGTCCATGCGGGAAATCAGCGCCGTAAACTTCCGTCTGTTCGAGTGTTATCTATTCCTAGGCATCCTCTACTTATGCCTGACACTGCCGATCTCCCTCATCAGCGAGCGCTTAGAAAGAAGGTTTCAATATGAGAGTTGAGTTTCAAGACCTTTCCAAACAATACGAGTCCGGACCGGTCATTTTACAACCCATGAATTTTTCGGACGAAGTGCATACTCTGGCTATTATCGGGCCCTCCGGCGGCGGCAAATCCACCCTGCTTCGCATCATCGGCGGACTGATCGCACCCACCACCGGAAGGCTCTGGGTCGATGGCGAAGAAATCGAACAAAATGAATCCTCCCTGCAGCAGTACCGAAAAAAAATCGGTTTTGTCTTTCAACAGGGAGGATTGTTTCGGCATATGAATGCCCGGGATAATATTGCCGTTCCGCTGGAACAGGTACACGGCCTCAGTCATACGGAAGCCTGTGAGCGGGCCATGTCGCTTTTAAAACGATTCGGACTGCAGGAGGACTGGCAGAAAAAACCGGCCGCTCTCTCCGGCGGCCAACAGCAGCGTGTCGCGATCGCCCGGGCCATCGCTGCCAAACCCGGGCTTTTGCTTTTAGATGAACCCACCAGCGCGTTGGACCCGGAGTATACCACAGAAGTTTTGGATGTGATCCGGGAGCTGAAAGAGGAGGGCCTGCGTTTCATTATTGTAACCCACGAGATGGGCTTTGCACGCCATGCCTGCGATAAAGTCGCTTTTCTCTGTCAAGGCTCCCTGATGGAATACGGGGAGAGTGCCCGGCTCTTTGACCACCCGGAAACAGAGCAGTTGCAGCAGTTTCTGGGCAAGCTTTTGGAATGGAATCTCTCGCTTTAATCCGTTTCTCTTATTTTTTCTCTCGCTTCGATCAGATCCTCGCAGACAAAGGTGCAGTAAGGCCGTATTTCGGGGGACGCTTCCATCAAATCAGGAATCATGACGGTGCGGCAGCCCGCCGCATATCCCGCCTTAATCCCGTTCTCACTGTCCTCAAACACATAGCAGTCACCCGGCTTACGGGAAATTTTCTCCGCCGCCAGAAGGAAAATATCCGGCGCCGGTTTCCCTCTCTTTACTTCCGTCCCGCTGACGATCTCAGAAAAGTATTCCCGTATTCCCGCTATCTCCAGATTGGATACGATCTGCTCTACGGCGCTGCTGCTCGCCACTGCCATAGGAATATTGTTCTCTTGAAAAAACTCTAATATTTCCGGCACACCTTTTTTCATCGGAACCTGTTTGGACAGTTTTTCCTTTACCCGCTTCATGCAATCTTCGATAATTCCGGCACCGTCGGGAACATGATAGTAGTCTTCCACTACCCGTCTCATGTGAGCCCCGTTTGTTCCGGATATGGCCCCGACGAAATCATTGCCAAGAACCACACCCTNCTCTTCTGCGATCTCATGCCAAGTCTGTTGGTAAACCCGCTCCGTGTCAAAGAGCAGGCCGTCCATATCGAAAATTGCACCCTTATATGTCATTATTTTATTTTTTCCTCCTTGCCTCCAGCTCCTGTGTCATCTCACCGCGCAGACTATCCAGCTTGTAAAAATAGGTGAGTACCGCAATCAAAATGCACAGGACAATAGGAATCCAGATAAAACAGATCTCAATATAGGAAAGNGCCTTCGGTGTCTGCTCCGCATTAGCGACATAGCCGCCGTTTTTCAGGAAAACACCGATAATAAAGCTGGTAAGTCCCATGCCGCCCTTTACAAAGAANCCCTGAAAGGCNGCGATCAANCCCGCCACGCTTGCATTCTTCTTATACTCGGAATANTCTATCACATCCGGCTGCATCGCAAAGGTAATACCAAAAATGCCGTAAATNCCAAGTCCCGTAATGACCAGACCAATCAGAAGACANGCCGCCGAGCTTCTGCCCACATAGATCAACAGATCGCCCACTATGTAGAGAATGATACTAAAAAACATCAGATTCCTTTTGCTGAACTTTTTCTCCAACGCCGGAAGTAACAGNAACATCGGTAACCCTGACAGTATACCAAGAATTCCCACCAAAGACAACCANTCTGTCCTGCCAAGATTGTATTTAAAATAGTAAATGACCGTTGTGCTTCTTACCACATAGAGCGAAAAATA
This sequence comes from Lachnospiraceae bacterium, assembly GCA_014804565.1. Classification (GTDB taxonomy): domain Bacteria; phylum Bacillota; class Clostridia; order Lachnospirales; family Lachnospiraceae; genus UBA3282. Next base: position 11,362 of record JAAUZN010000091.1, on the reverse strand, counting down.
AAACAGATTCAGCAAAAACAGTATCCACGCCTGCCCGGTAAGTCCTTTAAAATCTTCCTTCAGAGAAGAATGGCTGCTCACTGTCGGCGGAACCACTTCCTTTGTGCTTGCGAAAGTCAAAAAGAAGATAAACATAGCGGCAATTCCGTATACCGTCATGGTAACCAGATAGCCCCTCGCCTCGTTGCCCTGTCCAAAGAAGCGCACCAACGGCTCCGTGATCGACATGACAATAGCCGTTCCGATCATCGCGCACACCATTCTTGTGGACACCAGAATATCTCTCTCATGGATGTCAGAGGTAAGTCTTGGCACGATCGTATTGAGCGGTATATTCACCACCGTATAGGCAGTACAGAGCAGACAGTAAGTCACATAGGCCCACACGAGTTTCCCCGTACCCCCAAAGTTCGGAATATAGAATGTCATAAAAGTAAAGACGGCGAAAGGCACCGCTCCGATCAGGAAGTAAGGCCGTCCCTGTCCCCATCTCGTGTGTGTTCTGTCCACGATCAGTCCCATGCCCGTATCCGTGAATGCATCAATAAATTTTGTCACCAGCATCATTGTTCCGGCTGCCGCCGCCGTGATACCAAATACGTCTGTATAAAAAACCATCAGATAGGATGCCATGGTACTGAAAACCAGATTACAGCCCAGATCCCCAATTCCATATCCTATACGTTTTCCCCATTTCCCCATATTTTTCTTCCTTCCTTTTAAATTACGGCATCTGTAAAGTCTCTTACAGATGCCGAATTGATCTTATATTTCCAGCAATAAAATTATTCAGTTTAGAAGCATGTGAATGCACCGTCNATAATAAAATCAGACCCCGTTGTGAATGTGCTCGTGTCGCCTGCCAGATAGACGCAGATGGACTCCAATTCCTCAGGCTTTCCCATTCTCCCCAGAGGCGCCATCTCATTCCATTTTTCGATCAGCGGAATCAATGTCGGGGAATTCAGGGTAAGTTCTGTCCCGATATAACCGGGGCTGATGCTGTTGACACGAACCCCTCTCTTCGCCCACTCAATCGCCAGAGATTTGGTGAGCTGTATCACAGCGGCCTTTGATGCGTTATAAGCGCACTGGGGCTGAGGAACATTGACGATATGTGCAGACATGGAAGCCGTGTTGATAATGGAACCGCCGCCATGCTCCAGCATATATTTTCCTGCCGCAATGTCGGTGAGGAATACGCCGTTCAGATTGATATTGATCACCTTGCTCCACTGCTCGTAAGTCATCTCCTCCGCCGGAGCATTAATGCAGATGCCCGCATTGTTATGGCAGAAATCGAGTCCTCCCAATTCCTCTACCACCTGTGCAACCATCGCATCAACCTGCTCCTTGTCCGTGCAGTCTGTCTTGATCGCGATCACTTTCCTGCCTGTCTTCTCTGCCATCTCAGCGGCTGTCTTCTTAGCCTCCTCATAATCCAGATCCACGATCGCCACATCTGCACCTGCCTCCGCAAACGCCGTCGCCGTACATTTGCCAATGCCTCTCGCCGCTCCTGTCACAAATCCTTTCTTNCCGTCCAATCTCATTTTTTCAATAATTCCCATGATGTTCTCCTTTCTTTAAATTTATTTTGTAAAATCATTTATCAAATTGTAATTACATAATATACTATGATAAGAAACTAATCAATATGTAATCCTATACATTTTTTTCTTTTCAAAACTATACAAAATTTACAATGGATTATCTCGTCAGAAATATGATATAATGATATTTTGTAAAATGAATTTGCAAAATGAGGGCTAGAATTATGAAAAAGAGCATCACGCCTAATCAGATCAAACAGAATAATCGCAGTATCATCTATCAATTCATTTATAAAAACAAAAAAGTTTCCCAACAGGACATATCCTACAGCCTCCATCTGAGCCGCCCCACAGTCGCTGCAAATCTGACAGCCATGGAGGAGGACGGTCTGATCCGGAAAGACGGGTTGATCGATACGGAATTTGTNGGCAGAAAAGCTGCCGCNTATTCTATCGTTCCTGATTATCGTATCAGCATAGGAGTGGAAATTTTAGAAAAAGAAGTGAAAATGATCGCCGTCAATCTGTACGGTGACATGATCGACTGTCGAATAGATGAAATCGTTTTTGAACGCAAGGAANCATATTATAAGAAAATCTGTGATAAGATCATAGAATTTAAGAATTCGCTTTCTGCCGAAGATGAGAAAATCCTCGGCATAGGTTTTGCCATGCAGGGACTGGTGACTCCGGATAAACAAACTATATTATATGGTGTAATTTTATCATGCACCGGACTCTCGATCACTGAATTTTCNAGGCATCTTCCCTACCGCTGCAACTTTATCCATGATGCGGACAGTGCTGCCATTTCAGAAATGTGGGTATCTCCCGAGCTGACAGACGCTTTCTATCTGTCACTCAGCAGACATCTGGGAGCCGCCATCATCTCAAAGGGCACCATACTGACCGGAAAGCACGGCCACAATTCCACCATTGAGCATATTCAGATGGAACCCAACGGCACTCAGTGCTACTGCGGAAAGATCGGATGTATGGAAACGCTGTTATCCCTGACAGCGCTGCTCACTGAACAGGAAACCGCTGAATCCTTTTTTGACAGGGTGCGTCAAAATGACCCCGCCTGCCAAAAGCGCTGGCATGTTTTTCTCTCCAATCTGGCAAAAGCCGTCAACATGCTCCATCTGGTCTATGATACAGATTTTATTCTCGGGGGATATATCGCCCAATACTTATGCGAAGAAGACCTGGCATTCCTCCACGGACAGATTCAACAGATGACACCTTTTGCGGAGGAACCCGATTTTCTTCGGATCAGCAAAATGCCCCTGCACAATATCGCAATCGGGGCGGCACTGCCCTACATTCAGGCGTTTCTGGAGGATTCGGATTCTCCCTCCGGCACGCTTCCCGCTGCCGGACAACCCTGACCTTTCGCTTTCCCATACCGCATCGGTTCCGCCACCGTCCGATTGAAAAAGGCAATCAGCGGCCCCATGAAAAAGGCTGTCACCAGTGTGCCGATTCCCACCGTCGCACCGAAAACAAAACCAACCACCGTACAGAACAGATCNGAGGATATCCTGCAGATCTGAAACTTCCATTTTCTCTTTTCGGAGAGNATCAGGGANACCGCATCATAGGCGGAGACTCCCATGTCCGCCGTAAAATAAAGAGCAGAAGAAAAACACATGATAACGATGCCAAGCAGAAGGAAAAGAAACCTGACAGGCAGGGACGGTTCCTGTATCATCCTCTCAAAGAGCAGGGAGGAATATTCCGCCACATANCCCAGCAGAAAAATATTGATCAGAGTGCCCAGCCCGATCTTCTTTCTGTCCGCCAGAAAGATCGCGACAAGCAGNATCAGATTCAACACNGCATACACCGTGCCGAANCCCGGCGCACNNTCCGGCANNATATAAAANATCCCGTGTACAAAAACCTGAAACGGATCCAGACCCAGCGCCGAAAAATTGAACATCCCGACGCTGAATCCACAGATCAGCACACCGCATATTGTCATCCATATTCTTCTCGTACGTTCCTGCATCTTTTTTCCCTTCACAGCCTTTATGAATCATTTAATCTGTTTTATTTAATGCAATTCTATTTTAACACGATACTGCTGTTTTTCACCGGGCTTTAAAAATTTCAGCATGCCGGTCCTGCGCATCACATCTCTGCCATCCGGATAGCAATTGCCGCACTCCAGACCGAGGACATAATCCCGCACTCCCATCATCTTCCACTCCACAAAACCCTCCAGGCTGGAGGCATCAAAGGAGATTGAGAGTTTTGTATCTATCTTAGGCTGTTCGATCGAAACGGTCGTAGGAAAAGGATCGTCTGTTTTGTTCGATGCCTGCTCAAAAACATGATAGTAGCATCTCTCCTGATATCCATCTGTGGGCTTTTCCATATGCATCCAGTTAGCGGCATCTTCCGCCGCGTGCTCGTCACGGGGTTTCACCTCTACGGAGGGAATCGTAACCACACTGTCCTCATCCAGAAGCGGATATCCCATGTTCATATGATAAAGAATTTCAAAGGGTTCTTCTCTATCGCCTGTATTTTCAATGGTATCTGTAATGATAAAGCTGTTCTCTTCTGTGGAAACTCTGATTTCACGTTCCAGTCTCAGTTTCCGTCCGAAGATCGTCTCATCTCTGGTGACCGTTCTGACTACAAGAGAGGTAATCTGCTCCCCGCCATCTGCAGACTCCTTCTCTTCCGTAAAATAAGCCTGATCGCAGGGTGTATTCGAGATAGAACCATGAAGCGGTATCTCCTCCCCCTGATCGTTGCAGGGCGTACCCACCCCATTCAATCCGCAGGTGGTAAGAAATCCCGCTGTGAAAGAATTCAGCCAGTTACTGCCAACATTGTCATAATATGCCGGAGCCACATAGCCGCAGGGACTCATATAGCTCATGTTGATCCCCCGGTATCTGAGTCTTGTAATATCCCCATTTCTATCCGGAGACACGGTAATATCGAGTCCTTTTCCATTGTGAATCTCAAAAAGGCGCATACCGTCTCCCCTGCCGCCTATCAGACGGTGCTCCTCTATCCCATAAAGCTGACTGTCATGTCCGATATATCTGTTCATACTAACCTCCTGACCGCATCATATAATTTCTCATANTTCGCAAACACTTCCATATATTTTGCATGGTACTCCGCCCGCGGTTCATAGGTCACAGTCTTTTCTACCATANGCTCCGCCGCTTCCGATAAATCTTGAAACAATCCGATNGCAACNCCNGTCANCATAGCAGANCCNACGGTTCCTGCATCCACNGTCTTCAGNGCTGTGATCGGAAGNCCGAGTACATCCGCCTTCATCTGCATCCAGACAACNGAATGGGCGCCGCCTCCGGTGGCATGCATNTTCTCCGCCTNCATTCCCGCTGCTTTCACATTTNTNTAATTCAAATACATTTCATAAGTGACCCCNTCCATACAGGCACGATAAATATCTGCNGTAGTGGAAGCCGTCGTAAGNCCNAGAACAGCCCCCTTAGANCCGGTATCCATATANGGGGTNGCCGCTCCGGCAAAATGAGGCAAGGTGAGCATGCCGGACGGNCCCTCCGGGTCCAATCCGTTTGCCTTTCTGCCGCGGACATATTCCTGCTCCAGATAGGTATTCACNGANATTCCCTGNTCNTTTGCCAGTTCTTTTTCTTTNTTTGCNAGAGTATCTGTACACCAATGCATCAGCGCACCGCCNGTATAAGAAAACGCNTAGGTCACATATTTACCNGGAATGACATAAGGAACGATGACATATTTACCCGGCATCATCAGATCCACATCCGGCATCTTATCAAAAACAGGGGTCAGACACTGGACGGTNCCCGCACCATCCACTGCGGTTTTGCCATCANATGCTCCGGCNCCNACACAGGCCGNCACCTGATCCTGNCTGATGGAAACAATATGGGTATCTTTTGAAAGCCCCAGCTTTNGTGCCANCTCATNTNTNATNACGCCTGCATCCGTTCCTGTGGGAACCGGNTTGGACAGTAACGCCTTATCGATTCCNGCTGTNTCAAGTATCTCATCNCTCCAATCCAGCGTATGAATNTCGAAAGCCATACTTCTGGTCGCAAGTGAATAATCGATCTGNANATTCCCNGTAAGCAAAAACACCACATANTCTTCCATCTGTAAGATGTGTCTGGTCTTTGCNTANATCTCCGGNTCGTGTTTNTTTCTCCACATCATCTTGGGAAGTCCATACATTTCATGGGGTGTCACACCTGTGACCTGCGCAATATGTTTTTCTCCGAGTCTGTCCACCAGGTAAGCGCATTCCTCCGCCCCTCTCGGGTCCGTGTAAAGCATGGCCGGCGCCAGCGGGTTACCGTTTTCATCGGTCATGACGAANGTTTCCCCAAAGCTGGTAACGCCGATTCCTGCTATGTCCTTAAATTGCGCAGCCATCTCCGTTATGACAGCATACACCCCTTCCATCAGCGCTGCCACATCAATCTCATGACCTCCNACACTTCGTTTCACCGGATAGTCACGATATGCTTTTCCCAGTTCTTTTCCATTCTCATCAAATACCGTCAGCTTACAGCCTGTGGTGCCGATATCAAGCCCTGCGATCTTCATGAATCTCCTCCATACATAAACATGTCTTAATCAATGTCCACCCACTCATATCCCAAATAGGTTGTGAACGCTTCCTTCAAGATATCCTTCATATGGCCCACACCAACAGACGTATGATGCTTGAAACCGCCGCGGGCAAGTCTGATCATCTTCTCCTGCATATCCTGGATCTCACATACACCACCGCACCCGAAAAATTCTTCTTCGATCNGGTCATCTGTAAATCTGGCTTCTGATGCATACACGATGATCTTTCCATCCTTGGTCTGACAATTAGAGATGGTAATATCATTCGGTGCGATCCTTCCCTCGCATGTACCGCAGCCGGAACCTGCATCCGTCTTGTCAAACATTTTATGGCTGGTAACCACGCCCCTGGTCGTCATAAGAGAATTGGGCACCGGTCCACAGTGGAAAAGAATTACCTTATTCTCATCGTCACCATAATTGTTATTCCAGTCCAAAACCGTGGTGGGCGTCTCGGATGCAAGNGCCATCGCTCTCATCGTAATAGCCGAGCACATATCGATCTCGCAGGAGGCCGTGATTCCTCTGTCATTCAGCTCCGACAAAAGTACGCAGGGACATACGCGGAGAATTTCTTCCATCTCATTCCAACAGCGAAGTGCGATCGCATCCAGATGATAGGCCTCGATATATTCATCGATCACAACCGAAATCTTCGAGAGCATATTCTTCTTGTCCTCCGCCACNCCGGAGAAGTCCGTATAGGCTTCCAGAGCCGCCTTCTTAGCAATTACCTTTTCATCGTCATCCGCAAGCTTTCCCACCTTAAACACCAATTCCGAAAGGTCAAAGGACTCCACATTGATTCCATATTTCTGCATCGCTATCTCATCAAAACGGACTGTTTTGAATGCCGTAGTACGCGCACCGATACACCCGATGTTACAGCGTTTCATTCCGTTTACAACACGGCAGATGGCCGCAAANTCTCTCAGATTCTCCTGAAACTTCTGAGAAAGCGGATGTACGACGTGGGGTTTCAGCACAGTAAACGGTACATTGTACTGGGTNAATACATCTGTCACAGAAAACTTTCCGCAGAAGGCATCTCGCCTGTGGGCAAAATCCATCTTTCCAATCTCATCCGGATAGGCCTGCATCAAAATCGGCACCCCTGCATCCTGAAGTGCTGTAATAGCTCCGTTCTCATCCGCAAAAATGGGCATGGAGAAGATCACTCCGTCAAATTCTCCGTCATGCTCCTTCAGCCATTTGGCATACAGCATACCTTCATCTCTTGTCTCAATTCCTCCAAAACGTGTAAGCTCCGCGTCCATTGCGATATAATCATGCCCTGCATCTGTTACCGCCTTGATCATATCCTCTCTGGCACCATAGATCAATTCTCCCGGCATAAANCCTCTGTTACAAAATGCCAGAGCAAACGTCATCTTTTTCCCCATAGTTAATCCCTCCATCATATTATCTATTCGCAAACATCTTCATTGCTGATTTTACATTTTCCTTCATGGCATCCCGCGCTGCCATACTGATACTCGAGAAGAACACCGGTTCCTTATCCTCTAATGTCTTTAAATACTCTGCCACCGCATTTCCGCCGGACTTGTCCATATAAGTAAAGTAATTGACCTTACGCACCCCTGCCTCGATGGCCAGTTTATAATCTTCTCCGGACACACCTGAGCCGCCGTGCATAACGACCGGAATACCACTTGTCTTAGCGCGGACATTTTTTACCACATCAAAATCCAGTTTCGGCTCCGTGAGATAAATGCCATGGGTCGTTCCAAAGGAACATGCCAGCGCATCAATTCCGGTATCGCTGACGAACGAAGCTGCCTGATCCGGATCCGTATAGATCTTGGTCTCGTCCTCCGCTCCAGAATCATCTCCGCTGCCCGATTCACGGCGTCCCATAGATCCCAGCTCCGCCTCTACGGAGGCTCCCGTCTTCGCCGCCATTTCCACAGCTTTCTTTGTATTTTTCAGATTCTCTTCATAAGATAAAACAGAACCGTCATACATAATGCCGGTAAATCCCATAGTAAGAGCCTGCTGTAAATATTCCAGCGTCTCTCCATGATCCAAATGCACACATACCGGAACTTTTGCCTCCTTTGCCGCCGCCACCATGATCGGCCCGATAACAGAAAGCGGGATCCATGGTTCATGGCATTGTGCAAACTGAATGATCACAGGAAGCTCCAGTTCCTCCGCGGCCTCGATCACTGCCTGCAGAGCTTCCAGCCCCGGCGTATTAAAAGATCCTATTGCAATCTTCTTCTCCTCCGCAATCTTCATTACCTCATTTAACGTTGCCAGCATGTTTTACCTCCTTTGATACCTGCACTTTATCTATATCATACTCTCAGCAACATAAAAAAGAAAGATTTTTATCTTTTGATTTTACATAAACCAAAGATAAAAATCTTTCCATCCGTCTGTTAAATGATGATGCACACCATTCCACCATTACTGTCATTTACGATCTTCTGCATGGTCTCCTGGAGCTTCACCTGGCTTTCCTCATTGATCATGGAGATCTTACCGGTAATGCCGTCGTTGACCAGCTGCTCCACCGTCTTGCCGAAGATATTCGTCTCCCAGATTCCCTCCTCACTGGTGCCAGTATCGGAGATATATTGAATCAGATCTCTCGCCTGCTCCTCCGTTCCAACGATGGGCGAAATCTCCGTCTCAATGCTGGCTTTTATCATATGGATGCTGGGACTCTCGGCTTTAATCTTGACGCCGAACTTATTGCCCTGCTTGATGAGCTCCGGCGTCTCCAGAACGATCTCCTGTCTGTCAGGCATCACCACGCCATAGCCTTTGTACCGCACGGCCTCCAGAGCATGCAGCACCTTCACATACTCCCGCTTCATCTTGGCCATCTCGCGCAGCGTCGCCAAAAGCTGATACTCGCTGCCGATGGATTCTCCCACCAGTTCACTCAACATCTCGTAATAGTAAGCGTCGTCCACATCCAGCACGATCCGCACACTGCCATCAGACATATCAACGCCGTCCAGTTTACACTTTCTGACATACTCGCTTTCCACCAGAAAACGGTCTGTTGTGATATCCCGGATATGATTCAGATTTCCCATCAAGAGCTTCAGCTGGGAAATGATATCCTTCTTCATCTTATGATCGCAGGGAAGCATCTCCACCCACTTGGGCATATAAAACTCGATCATGGTGAGCGGAAACTCATAGAGAATATTCTCCATGATATGATTGATATCCTCTTTCTTTAACTGCTCGCAGTTTATGGGCATGACCGTGACCTGATACTTCTCGCTGATCTCATCGGCAAGCGCTCTGGTCTCCTCCGCATAGGGCTTCTGGGAATTTAACAGCACCACATAAGGCTTGCCAAGGGCCTGCAGTTCTTTGATGGTGCGCTCCTCCGCCTCTAAAAAGCTCTCTCTGGAAAGCTCTCCGAAGGAACCGTCGCAGGTCACCACGATACCGATCGTGGAATGGTCCCGGATCACCTTTCTCGTGCCAATCTCCGCCGCCTTCGTGAAGGGGATCTCCTCCACAGACCAGGGGGTCTTGACCATGCGCTCTTCCTCTTTTTCCATGTGTCCGGTGGCACCCTCCACCATATATCCCACGCAGTCGATCAGCCGCACCTTCACATCAATGTCTGCCCCCAGCTTTACATGAGCCGCCTCCTTTGGAATAAATTTCGGCTCTGTAGTGGTAATGGTCTTACCGCCCGCACTCTGGGGCATCTCGTCCTGTGCCCGCTCCTTCTCATGCTCATCCTCCATGTAGGGAAGCACAAGAAGATTCATAAAACGTTTGATAAAGGTGGATTTTCCCGTCCTGACAGGCCCCACCACGCCCAGGTAGATTTCTCCTCCCGTTCTGTGCTGTATATCTTTATAGAGATCATATGTATTATTCTGTAAGATATCCATAAAAAATCCTCCTGCCTATACTGGTAAATGTATATGCAGAAAGATTTCTATCTATGCCGTCCGGCGCAAAAGTTTTCGGCGCACCTTACTGTGCAAGCTTATGGAAAATAATACAGTTCGGCTGGTCCACCTTGATCTCCTTACCATTCATCACCAAAAGACCGTTCTTGAGATCCACGTTAAAGAAAGTCATCGTGTTCGTCTCATGGTTTAAGGACACCAGATGTTTATTGTCCGGGAAGAGCGCCGCATCCTTGGGGTAATCGCCGCTGATAGGCAGACAGAGTACCTTCTCAAGCATTCCCGTCTTCTGATCTATCTTATAAATAACCGCGCTGTTATCCCCCGCATTGGAGCTGGTAAGATATTTAAAATCTTCTGAAATATTCAGGGCGCTGGCCGCAGATCCGCCGGCATGATAATCATTCAGCGTGGAGATTGTCTGTATCTTCTCAAACTCCGGGACTCCATTGACCTCCTTATAAGTATAGACATCAATATAATTTTTCAGTTCATGAACAATATATAAAATGCTGCCGTCCTTGGAAAATTTCATATGCCGGGGCGCCGACTCCTGCTCGCTTCGGATCATATCAATGGGCTTTAATTTCCCGCTTTCGTGATCCACGCGGTACACGTTCACATGATCCAGCCCCAGATCAGCGGCACACAGATAGTGATTGTCTCTGGTCATCTTCACACAGTTGACATGGGGTCTGAAATTGCGCTCCGCAATACTGCCCAGGCCCTTATGATATACTTCATCGGTGATCTCCCCGACGCCGCCGTCCTCACGCAGACGAAGCACCGTGATCTTACCGTCATGATAACCGCCAACGAAGAGCAGCTTATCTTCATAGTCCGTGGATAGATAACATCCACGCATACCGTTGATCGTTCCCTGATTTATGACCTCCAGATCACCGCTCGGCAGGATCTTATACGCCTCCACCCCAAAATCCGTGATAGAATAGAGATACTTCTCATTGTGAGAGATCGTGATATAGGAAGAGTTTGTGATCTCCACCTGATTTTTCTCCGTCATCCTTCCGTTTTTCAGATCCACATCATAGATCTTAATGCCGTAATTATCCTCTTTTGCCGTCGTGTAGGTAGACACGTACGCCACATATTTATCCTGACTCATCGCCGTAACCACGCCCTTTCCTCAGTGTTAGGATTATTTTAACATAATATTCGACTCTTGTTAATCCTTAAATTTCAGAACGGAAAGGAATTTCCATGCATAAAATAGAGTAAACCCACATAAAATTATAGGTTACAGATTATGTATTACGCCCT
>JAAUZN010000090.1 GCA_014804565.1 Lachnospiraceae bacterium | reverse complement strand
ATAAGCGCAGAGAGTGTGTGCGCCAGATCGTTTAAACCGCACTGCTCTTCCAGCCAGCGCACCATTTCCCGCTGCATGATCTCTCCGTCCAGGAGCTCCGCTCTGTCAACGAAAAGAAAACATAGCTCCTCTACCGAATATAGGTTTACATAAAATCTTTCCACATAGTAAGGGGTCTCGGCTCTTCTGCCCGTCCCCAGGATCATATGACTGCTCATATTCTCTTCCGTTCCTCACCGCTCATGAAATCTGAAACGATTCTTCCCAGATCTGTCCGTTAGAAGGGAAAAACTCCCCCAATCCCAGATCCGTCACCTTGATCTGCACGATATCGGCACCGGCCATCGACACCTCCAGCTCATACCTGGCAAAAGGCGCGTCATTCTTCTCCGCTCCCGTAAGCGGGATCTTCTTCGTCTCCACATTCTTTCCCGTGAGCGGCGTGATGACAAAGGACAGTGACTTTTCCGCTCCCAAAAAGATATCGCAGGTCTTGCGCAGATCATACCAGCTTTCTCCCGCGTCCAGAAGGGCATAGTAGGATTCCTTTCCCTGCCGCTTGACACGCATGCCGATATTTGCCTTTAATTTATCTTCTCCCAGAAAGATATGCGTCTTACCCGCCTCGCTGGGTTCTCTCTTCTCCAACAGACTGTAGACCGCGCCGCAGCTAAATAGATTATTGCCCTGAAACACCCGTCTGTTACGGCATAAAAACTGCAAAGAGCTCTTGTGCCATTCCTCCCGGAAGCCGTCTCCCAAAAGATAGGCCGAGGAGACGATACGCCCCTCGCACAGCTTCTCCAAAATCCCCAAGAACCTTTCGTCCGCCAGCCGGAAAGCATCCTGCTTGACTGACTCCTCTTCCTCCTCCCGGGGAATCACCAGCGTCTCGTACATCTGCTCCTCGATCAACGTCACGATGGGCGTCGTTCTCTTATTGCACTCCATGCGGTAGATCTTTAAATATCTGCCGTCGTGCTCACATACCGCTACATGATAAGCCCACAGCTCAGCCGGCTGATGCAGCATAAAAGAATACAGGCTCTCCGTATGGCTCTGAAAATAAATCTGATCTGTCTTTAGGTTCAGATTGGCCGCCACCTGCAAAAGGATCTCCACCATACGGTCATCCGTCTTATATACTGTAAACATAAAGGCGCCGATGTTCTCCACAGTGGCAATGATGCTCATAAGCCCCAGACTGCGTCTCACAAACAGGGTCAGAAGCGCCACCGGATCATAAATTCCTCCATCCAGCTCGATCTCCTCACCCTTTCTTGCCAAGTGCAAAAGATCTTCCACCGGAAACATATCCTCTTCCTCCCGGCACTTCACTGCCTCCTTGCCGAACAGCCACTGACTCGTCCCTTTTCGTTTACATAACATCAATGGAATGTTATACTGTTTGGTTCCCGCCACAGGCGCCAGCGTCTCCACTTCTCCCTGTCCCTGAACCAGGTAGCTGATCTGGGCATAATGCTCCCCCAGATCATAGCCGACCAGCACGTTCCCTCTATGCGCTTTTTCATCCTCTTTTCGATCTAAAAACATTGTCTCGTCCTTTTCGCACACTTCTCACGCAGTCAGCGCATCGTGAATATCTGTTCCGTCATATGATCCTGCCTGAAATACTCAAAAAGTAAATTGCTCACCGTATCATAGTCATGCAGCGTCTTTCCGGTCATAATATCGTTTAACAGCTGGAATCTACCCTCCAGGCCATCCTGTCCGGTATCCCCTCTGCTGATCTCATCACTCTGCGTCACCTGCTCCCCTGCCTCTGTTTCCTCCGTAATATAATACTGGAGCTTTTCACCGAAAAAGAGGATAAATTCCTTGACACAGATCCCGCCGAACATATCCTGCATCTCCTCATGGATATACTCCTGCTCTTCACTGCCGTCATTCCGGATCAGATAATGTATCTTGACCCGCACACCGGGCTTCGTACGGTATTCCACCATAGTCTTATCCAGATATATGCTGAGCTGCGGTACGCAGCCGAAATAATTCCTATAGAAGGGTAACACGATTCCCTCCGCCAGAAGCTCTTCCAGAAAAACGGTGCAGATTCTCTGTATCTCCTCAGCGCGCTCTCTGTCTGCCATAAAAGAAAGATAAGCAATCTTACATACCTGGTGCAGAGGCGCCGCCTCCCGATACAGCTGCAGCACGCTCTCGAAGATATAAGGATCCGTGATCTCTCCGTTCACCACATAATCATAGCAGCATGCCGACACAAAAGCTGCCCGTATCTTTTCGCTGCCTCCATTTCTGCTGTAGGTGCGGAAGATCTCCAGTTTTTCTCCCACATGGGCTCCCGTATAGAGCATCTGCGTAAGCATCCGCTCGCACAACTTGTAGGTGTCCGTACCAAAGGATTCCGCGATCTGCCACACATCCCGCATCTCTTTGATCGTGCCGGAAAACCATTGCACCAGATACTGCAGTACATTGTCGTCGTATTTTCCCTTTTTCACCACATAGGAGAGCATTCCCACAAGGAACGGATCCTCCTCCGTCTCCGTGAGATCCAGAAGCCTGCTGCCGAGTTTGAGAAGCGTCTTGGCGTCTATCGCATAGGGGCCAAACCGCAGCACCCACTCATAAGCCTCCTCATACATACCGCGGTTCACCATACAGCGGACAATCTCTCCCCTGTCGCCGCAGCTCACATCCTCAGGGTGCAGAGAAAGCAGATACTCGTCCAGCTCCCGCATCCTGTCCTGCTCATAATAAAACTTCACCACCATGCGGCGGATCTTTCTCCGCTCCTCCTCCTCGATCCGCTCTGACCGGGAAAGCAATACGAAGAGATCCACACTGTCCTCCTGCACGGCGAAAGTATTCTGCTGCTCATAGCAGACATGGACCGCATAGCCCAGATGATTGCGCACATAGGGCGCGATCATGCCGGACAGCCCGGCAGGCGACAATAACGCCTCCACCTGACAGGGCACACTCACCGTGAAACGGTTTCCCTTGCCGTCTCCCAGAAGAACCTTGCATCTGCTCTCATAAACCGGCACGAAAGCCCTGCCCTCCGNCAGNGGNAAAGACTTGATATCCGCCCTGCANGGATAGGCCAAAANCACNTCTTTGACGCCCNCCTGCNNNNCCNTGATCTCCCGCATAAAAAGNAGNGAAACCAGNGTTCTGGCACTCTCCTCGTCNATCATGNCAGGTGTCAGGATATGGCTGTANAGGTAGGCCAGATCCCTNTTGATCCTGCCCCNNTTGATCTGNTCCAGAACAAAGCGNTCCATAGGCGCCATATAGTTTACATAAATCTCCTCCANNTCNTCCCGGTGTCTGTGCACATAGGCATACAGATAGGCCGTAAGNCCNTAGNGCAGATCGCTCCGGTAGGCNAAATACATCANNACNATNTTGGGNAGCTCCCCGTCAAAATNNTTGGGAAGCGACATCATATAATATTCNTAAAGCCTGGTGATCCGAAGATTTTCCTCCACACCCGCCTGATACCAGAAAAANCAATCCTCTCCGCTGCGGTTTCCCTTGATCAGCAGNGTACAGATCTCATGCAGGACCTCCTTGTGCGGGATCTGCGCATAGCACCCTTTCAGGATCCGGAACAGCCGCTCGGAATACCCTCTGCTCTGTCCCGCCAGATACACCACCTGTAACAGGATCTCCTCCTGCATCAGGTTGTGCTTGACTGCATAAGTCAATACTTGCTCTTCAAAAAGCTCCAGCTTCCGCAGCATCGCCGGATTCATGCACAGAATACTCCATGCCTCCATATAGAGGATCGGAGACGTACAGTGATAAGAGAACACTTCCTCCAAAAGCAGCCATCTGCGGGAAGGGCTCTCCGTATATTCCTCACACAGATACAAAAGCAGCCAGGCGATCCGCCAGTCACCTCTTCTCTGCTCATACACCCGCAAAACCGTCTGTGCCACATCATCCGCATAGACGTCATCCTCATTGGTCAACGTAGTCAGATAGAGATAATAGCACCACAGCGCAGGGTTCTCGTCCCGCAGAGCGTCCACCTGTTCCCGCTGTTTCTCGATCTGCCACTTTGCCTCATTGGCACGTTCCTGAGAGAGCAGCATCTGCCCTCTGAAAAGCTTCACCGCCACATCCCTGTCATCGAGCTGTTCCATGCGTGAGAGCAGCTTATTGGTCTCCGTAAGCCAGGTCATCGCACCGATCTTTTTTAACCGGTACGCCTGATAATATTCCATCAGCTGTACCGTAAGCTGTTTCTTTTCTCTTTGCATTCCCAGACGCCTGCCGCCTGCTGCCCGCTGCACCACTGTGACCGGGATCCGGGTCGTTCTGCTCTCCTGCACAAGCAGTATCGCACCGTAATTGTACCCGCTGTGGAGCTTCTCCTGTTCAATATGATAATAGAGACGATAGACATTCCCCTGAAAAGCCTCGTCTCCCAGCGTCTCCTCCGGCAGATTTAAAAATTCTCCCTCAGCCCTGATCTGCAGATGGGTATATCCCCAGCCGTTTCGATTGACCACGAAAGCATACCGCGCCTCCGGGCTCGGATCCTCGATCCGGATCTCACTCTCCTCCGGCAGATACTCCACCGGTTTCTTTTTATTGATCTCAAGAAGAAATTCTTCTACATTATGTTCNTTGCCNGGCACAGTCGAAAGNCCCTTGTAGGCCGCATAATGCTGCCNGTCATGNCCNGTNAAAACCNGNTTAAACTCCGGGCTGTAGAAGAGCCTGACAGCCTCCTCCCAGCTGCTTCTTGCCAGATTCGTAAAGTGAAAGAGATTCCTGATCTCTCCCAGACTTGAGCTGATCTCATCCTGCAGCACGGTCACCTGAAAAGGCAGATAGTATTCTCCCCTGTTGGAGATGATATAAAAGAAGCCGNTTAACTCTTCNCCGGCCTCCATNCCCGCCGCNTCGAACCGGTAACTGATCTCGTCCTCACTGCCGGCAAACTGCCTCGTGACACACTCCATGCGCAGATCTGAAGCCGTCACATGGCCTTCCGTCACCAGACCTTCCGGTCCGTACACGAAAAAAGACCCCTCACANGCCGTGTCAGCCTGAAGGGACAGCGTAACTCGCGGACAGGAGAAATCCAGAGAACCGTCATCTATATGAAATTTGCCGTCCAAAATCTCATCTATTACCATAGATACAGTATATCATTGAGAGGGCCGCCTGCGCAACCCTCATTAAAATTCCCGAACAAGGCGAACGATTTCCCTTACTGCCTTCCGATATTCCTCCACATTGTCGATCATCGGCGCATGACCGGCGTCGGAGATCAGATAAAGCTGCTTGTCCGGCGCCTGCACCTCCTCAAAATATTTCATACTGATCTCAATCGGCGTCTGGCTGTCATTTTCTCCGAGCACATANTAAACCGGAACCTGATAGCAGTTTCCGCTTTTCCTTAAGTCAAAATTCATCAGCTCTCTCATCAACTGCATATTGACCGGCATACCCGTCATAAAGGGCACAAGGTCTCTCATGCCCGTGATGGGCGAACGACGCCACAGATCAATGACCGCCCTGCTAAAATCCTGCGCCAGCCCGTACTTTCCCTGCAGACTCCTAATCTGTCCCATCTTGCGGTAAGTATTCCAGTCAAAATGCTGTGTCGGGTACTCTCCGATTTTCTCCAGTTTCTTCCTGTCCCTTCTGTTCCCGCCCTTTTCGATCGCATCTCTCAGGATCGCGTAACCGATCCGCTCGTTTTCCATAATTTCAANAACCTGCCCACACCCGATATAGCACAGCGTATGTTCGGGGTGTTCCAGCGNAAACATGCTGCCCAGAACGCTTCCCCACGAATGCCCCAGAATGCCGATCTTCTCTTTGCCGTACTTCTTTTTCAGGTACAGCACTATCTCCAACAGATCCTTTTTTAATGTTTCCGTATCGGGCCTGCACTTTTTATTTTTCAGCCATGTTTTCCCNGCACCGCGCTGATCGTAATAGACAATGTTATAATCGCGTTCTGCGTATTCCTCCACAACAAAGGCAACGAAGCTCTCCGTCTGCCCCGGCCCGCCATGGATAAAAAGCAGAACGGGATCCTCCGGCTTCGACTGATAGTGAAGCAGATAATGCTCGATTCCCGCGACGAGCGCGTATTCTTCCGTGTATTGCTTTTCTGTCTTCATAACTGCCCCTCTTCTTCCTTTCTGACATCCATCTCAATGACCTCTTCTGTCCCGATCAGTTCATTTACCGCCTGCGCCAGCATCTTCAGCAGAATCTTCGGCTGATACAGTGCCGNAAACGGATTCCTTTCGTGCCGATANCAGTTGTTTACNATGCAGGTCATCTGAATGCCNCCNTATGCNGAGGANATNAANGCAAGCAGTTCCTCCGCANTCACNTTCNGATGNATTCTGCCAAGCNCCGNCTGCTCCTTAAAATACTCCATAGTNCNCATNGTCAGATANTCCATATTTCCCGCTTCCGGAANGNCNCCCATGATCTTNTCGATNCTGTCAGGCCTATTCATGGCAAGNACGGAAAGTTCAAAATCGATCTTCTCGATCCCCATCAGTTCCTTTTCCATAAANTCCGCCAGCATCGCAAACAGCCGGNNCGTGATCTCCTGNGGNGNCAGNANNTCCTTCNGNCCCANNATCTCGTCGATCTTNTCCTTNATGCTNACCCGCTNNCNCATCTGCCTGATCATNTCNGNNAAAATNTCATCGATATCCTTATAAAACCGATAGATACCGCCCTGACTGANNCCNGTCCTGTCAATGATATCCTGCATGGTGACCGTGCTTACTGTTTTTTCCAGACACAGTTCNTATGCCGCGTCTGTNATCCTTTTCTTTTTATTGACAATGTANTCNTCNGTAACNTTNGGCATTATTNNCTNCCTNTCAGAGCAGCTTTTTAAAATGAANCNNGTTTCATTTTANNANATCTNTTTCNTNTTGTCAAGATTCCGNNNTCGNAANAGNNNTCNCNNCAACGANAATCNNGGCACANGGACAGCCCGTCACACATATGCTAACCGTAAGAGCATATATCTGTCAGATATGAGGTAACAAGATGGATGAGACAANAAAAGAAGCAGCTTTACTGTATACACAGACTGAGAACAATGCGGCAGCAGGCTCTGACACAACCGGAAGACTGCAAGTTAATGTCACCGCAAATGTGGGGCTGATTCCCATAGACAATGCATCAATCACCATCTCCTTCACCGGAGAGCCGAACTCTACTGTGGAGACACTGCGAACCGATTCCTCGGGNCAGACCGACACGGTNGATCTGANGACGCCGCCCCTGCAGTACAGCCTGACCCCNGATTCCCCCATGCCTTACTCAGAGTACACCGTCTCCGTCACTGCCCCCGGCTACGAACCCGTTATCGTCTCCGGCGTGGAGGTGCTGCCGGACGTGACGGCAATCCAGAATATCGAAATGACGCCCACGGAAATGACGCAGGAGGATGAAGAGATCATCTCCATCCCCGACCACACCCTCTACGGCGACTACCCGCCCAAGATTCCCGAGGACGAGATCAAGCCTATGGACGAATCCGGCGAGATCGTCTTAAGCCGCGTGGTGATTCCCGAGTACATCATCGTACACGACGGCGTTCCCTCTGATTCCACCGCCGCCAACTACTATGTCCGCTACCGCGACTATATCAAGAATGTGGTCTCCTCTGAGATCTATGCCACCTGGCCGGAGAACACCATCTACGCAAACACGCTGGCGATCATGTCCTTTACCCTGAACCGGGTCTACACGGAATGGTACAGGAACAAAGGCTATAACTTTACGATCACCTCCTCCACAGCCTACGATCAGAAATGGATCTACGGACGTAATATTTACACTAACATTGACAGACTGGTGGATTCCATCTTTGCCAACTTCCTTTCCCGCCCCGGTGTGCGCCAGCCCATTTTCACCTCCTACTGCGACGGCAGGAACGTGACCTGCAACGGCTTAAGCCAGTGGGGTTCCAAGTATCTGGGCGACGAAGGGTACACGCCGATCCAGATCCTCCGCTACTACTATGGCAGCGACATGTATATCAACACCGCTGTGGCGGTCTCAGGCGTTCCCTCCTCCTGGCCCGGCTACAACTTAAACATCGGCGCTTCCGGAGATAAGGTCCTGCAGATCCAGCAGCAGCTAAACCGTATTTCCCAGAATTATCCCGCCATCCCTAAGATCACCGCTGACGGCATCTACGGTTCCAGCACCGCCGAAGCCGTGAGAGTGTTCCAGCAGGTATTCAATCTTCCCCAGACCGGGATCGTGGACTATCCTACCTGGTATAAGATCTCAGAGATCTATGTTGGGGTCAGCAGAATATCAGAGCCGGGCTGAGTTTTCCCCACAAAAAAGAGTCGTTCTGCTTTCTCTGCAAAACGACTCTTTTCTTCGTTTTTCAATCCCTTAACCCCAGCAGATGTATCACCGTCAGGGAATTCGCCGGCGCCGTATACTCAAACGTCTGCCCGATCTCCAGCTTGCTCTCCTGCGGTACGACCTCCATCTTTCCCAGAGCGTTCATAGCCTTCTTGTCCGCTCCGGTCAGCACCGTCACCTCTGCTTCCTGCAGGAAACATGTGATATCCCTGCCTTCCAGTATCACATCCATAGGAATGTCTCCCTCCGACACATTGACGATTTTCAGGATCACATCGCCGTCCGCATCTACCGCCGACTCGTACAGCGTCAGGTCAGACGCTCCCGTAAGTTCAGACGGCAGACTGTACCTGCCCGCATTGTTCCCATATAGCTGCTGTACATAATAATTTGCCGAACCAAAAATATCGTCATTGGAATAGAATATCATATCCGGCACCCACTGATTCAGTTTCGCATGGGAAAAGAGCGGTGCATAGCATGCCATCTCAACGATATCCCCATTCTTTTCAAGCCCCGTCATATAAGCCGCTTCCGCCAGTGCGGCATCCAGAGTATTGGCCTTGGCCGCATATTCTCCGAGAAATACTTTCGCCTGTGCATTCCTGTCATAACTGTCGTATCGGTCGGTGTTCGCAAGGAACCACTCCGGCGTTTCATAGTAATGTTCATCTACCAGTGTGGTGACAGAATCCGGATTCAGGATCAGATAATTCCACCCATCCTCACTGGCAGAGACTGTACCGTTTGCCACGATCAGTTTTACATCTCCATATAAAGCGGGGTCAGACGCTGCCGCTTCCTCGAATGCTTTCACGAACTGCTTATAGTGCTGATGATACTCACTCTGCCACTGTTCATTGCCGATACCGATATATTTCAGTTCAAAGGGTTCTTCATGGCCCATGGCGATCCGCACTGCTCCCCATGTCGTACTTGCATCACCCTTACAGAATTCTACCAGATCAAGAGCATCCTGCACGTACTGCTTAAATTCCTCATCAGCAATGCTGTACACCTTATAAAAAGGGCTCTGTATCTCGCAGGTCATACCCGCATTGAGTACCGGCACCGGCATACAGTCAAGCGCTTCACAGAGTTCAAAATATTCATAGAAGCCCAGCCCGTAAGTGGTGTAATAGGGATTCGCTTTAGAGCCCTGCCAGATACTCTTACCCTGCGGGCGTACCGCCACATCGCCCACTGTACTCTCCCCGTTGATCTCGAATACAAGGCTGTCCCCAATGGAGTCCTTCCATCTGTAGATACTCTCCTCATCTCTTCCCTCGATCACGCATCCTCCCGGAAATCGCAGGAATGTCGGGTTCAGCGCTTCCAGATATTCTCCGAAATCTTTGCGGACAGGCAGCCCCTTATAGGTATCCTGCGGCATCATAGAGATCATATCAAAGCACGCCGTTCCTGCCGCAAATGCCACTGCAAGACGTACCTTTTTATTCGCAGTGGCATCCGCCGTCAATGTGGTTTCATATTTACGCCATTCCTCTGTGATCCCTTCCACAGTCTGTTCAGCATAGACCGTACCGTCCTCGTTATAGAGCGTCACATAGACGGTATCCACAGAGCCGTCTTCCGACCTGCAGTAGAATGACACATCGTAGGATGCGCCTTGGGTTATTGCTATCCCTTCCAGATAGCCGCCGTTGCTGATCCCTTCATAGGGCTTTGCAGAGGAAATCCCTGTATTATGCACCACCACGTACTGCGGGTTATTCTCATTGAGCGCCGTGCCATCCTCTCTCCCGTCACGCACTTCAAATGTCACAGCCTCGTTGGTACTCTCCCAGCCGTGCAGCTGCTCATCCCTCGCCTCGATCCCGTATTCAAAAGAGCGGTTCTTGATCAGCTCCGCATACATACCGCCGTCCACCGCATAATTGATATCTTCCAGAAACAGTCCGAAAAGTGTGTCGGAAATCTGCCGGCTCTCATCCAGTCCTTCCAGACTGATATCCACCTTATAGGTGACACCGCCATCCGCAGACTTTCCATCGGCACCCTCACTCTGTACTTCCGAGCCATCCTGCTCTGCCGCAATTTCCGTTTCTATCTGCACATCACCCGATCCCGAAGCTCCGCCCGCACAGCCGGCTAAATTTACTGCTAATAAACCAGAAATGCCATATGTAACTGCCTTTTGAAGTGCCTTTTTCATATTACCCATGCCTTTCTCTCAACTTAAATGAAGAGTTGTTGTATATTTTGGATTTATCTAAATTATTTTACATTATTATATGCCAATTATCATACAAAAACAAGCAAAAAAGGACACTCAACTTAGTTCTTGAGTGTCCTTTCCGTTTCTATAGGTTTACATAACTTATTTTGTCAACAGCAGCATGATCTCATTACTTCTCGCTACAAACTTCGTCATCGCCTCCGGCTCTAAAGGTGCCTGCTGCAGCAGCGCCAGATCATAGAGCTGTTCGCAGATCATCTTCACATTGTCGCTGTCCTGATGCTCCAGCACATACTGTACCAGCGGATGATTCGCATTTAAGATCAGGGTCTCGCCCTCTTTGCCGAACATCCCCATATCCATACCAGGCATGGAGTACATCTTCATCATATCCTGCATCCGGCGGCTCTCCTCGGAGAGCGTGATCATGGAAGAGATCTTCTTGTTTTTCAGCTTCTCGATCTTCACCTTAATGGCGTCTTTCTTGAGGACCTTCTTCATCAGCTTGGCAACCGCCTCGGCCTGCTCCTCCATCTCCTTCTCCGCCTTCTTGGAGGTCTTTGCCTTAAAGACATCCGTCAGATCCGCATCGATCCGCTGGAATTTAATGCCCTCATTCTTCGCCTCCAGCTGGGATACAAAGGGCTGATCGATGTTGTGGGTCAACACCACCGCATCCATCTTGGCAGCCTTAAACATATTGATATACTGGCTCTGCTGTTTCTCGTCAGTGACGTAGTAGATGGTTTTTTCCTTCTTCTCCTCCGGGGTAGGTTCGCCGTTCTCGTCAAGGACTT
>JAAUZN010000089.1 GCA_014804565.1 Lachnospiraceae bacterium | reverse complement strand
TCCGACTGGGGCTGCAGCACCAGCTCCCGAAAAGAATCAGTTTTTTCCCTCTCCTCAGCCAAAATCCGCATCATCAGACCACCGCCCATCCCGGCACAGATCAGGGTATCCGCCTCCCCGATTTTATACTTATGTAAACCATCAGACAATCTTGTCTCTATCTGCTCTCCCAGCCCACAGGCCGCTATATGCTCTCCGGCTGCGCTTAAGGGTCCCTTCCGAAGATCCATGGCCAGCGCTCTCGGACTGATTCCCTTCTGCACCAGATAGATCGCCGTAAAGCCATGATCACAGCCCACATCGCAGACCACATTTCCTCTGGTCACCATACCGGCTACCGTCCGAAGTCTCTCGGATAACGTCACAGGCCGCATCAATCCAGATAATCCTTTAACTTCCGGCTTCTGCTGGGATGACGCAGTTTTCTGAGCGCCTTGGCCTCGATCTGTCTGATCCGCTCACGGGTCACGTTAAACTCCTTCCCCACTTCCTCCAGAGTTCTGGCTCTGCCGTCATCCAATCCAAACCGCAGCCTTAAGACCTTCTGCTCCCTCTCCGTCAAGGTGCCCAGGACCTCCACAAGCTGTTCCTTTAACAGGGTAAAGGCAGCGGCGTCCGCCGGAACCGGCACATTGTCATCCTGTATGAAATCTCCCAGATGGCTGTCCTCCTCCTCACCGATGGGTGTTTCCAGAGACACCGGCTCCTGGGATATCTTTAAGATCTCTCTCACACGCTCCACGGGCATGTTCATCTGCTCCGCGATCTCCTCCGGGGTAGGTTCTCTCCCCAACTCCTGCAAAAGCTGTCTGCTCACCCGGATCAGCTTATTGATGGTCTCCACCATATGCACCGGAATACGGATGGTTCTTGCCTGATCCGCAATGGCTCTGGTGATGGCCTGTCTGATCCACCAGGTGGCGTAGGTCGAAAACTTGTAACCCTTCCGGTAATCAAACTTTTCCACCGCCTTGATCAGACCAAGATTGCCCTCCTGGATCAGATCCAAAAAGAGCATACCACGGCCCACATACCGCTTCGCAATGCTGACCACCAGTCTGAGATTTGCCTCCGCCAGACGCTGCTTTGCCTCCAGATCTCCCATCTCCATCTTTTTAGCCAGCTCGATCTCTTCCTCCGCGCTCAAGAGCGGCACCTTGCCGATCTCCTTCAGATACATCCTGACAGGATCCTCGATGCTGATCCCATCCGGCACGGAAAGATCGATGTCCTCCACATCCACATCGTCCTCCTCCGTCAGGATGATCTCCTCATCATCCACGTCGTCCTCCTCTGTGATGCGCAGCACATCCACNCCATT
Source organism: Lachnospiraceae bacterium (assembly GCA_014804565.1). Lineage (GTDB taxonomy): Bacteria > Bacillota > Clostridia > Lachnospirales > Lachnospiraceae > UBA3282. Next base: position 12,036 of record JAAUZN010000089.1, on the reverse strand, counting down.
CTGCTCCAGCGTCTCCAGGATCTTGTCAAACTGATCCTCCTCCGGAGACAGNTCNGAAAAGAAATCGTTGATCTCCTGGTATTCCAGCACATTTTTTTTCTTCTTTGCAACAGCCAGAAGCTCTTTTAAGCGCTCCTCAAACTTTGCCTGTACATTTTCATCCATGAATTACTCCATCCTTCCTGTAATTAACGACATGAAAAATNTCGTTTCCTACAATTCAACTTATGTCTTATATTTCATCCCTAAACGGGCCTTTTTTCGAATAGCTTACCCTGATCCAAGGGAAATATGCGTTTTTTCCAGCCCTTCCAGCTCTTTTTTGCCCGATACCACCCGGTTTAGCGCCTCCATATCCGCCCCCATCTGTGCCGAATAATAGTCGAAACTGTTTCGCTTCACCGACAGAAGCACATCGTGGAAGGCCTTCTCCCTCTCCTGCTGTGTATGCAGGCTCTCCAGCTTGGTATTAAAGATTCTGGCCACTTCCCGCTGTTCTTCCTCCTCCTCGAAACCGCTGACTATGGAAGCCACCTGAAACTCTCCCTGCTCCAGGCCCGCAAACAGCTTGTCCGCCACCTGACGGTAAAGCTCGTCAGTAAANTCAGCCGNCGATATATANGCCCGGATCTTNGGATATACCTGAGGCTCCTCCGCCAGCCAGGTCAACAAAAGCCTCTGGGATTTCTTGGCGTGATCCTCCGCGGTCGGCTTTCCGTTTGTGGTNGGNTTCGGCCGTTCCACCGGCTTCACAAGCCCTGTTCTCGCCGCATAACTNCCCACCAGTTTCCGNAGATTNTCATAGCCGATATGNTACNTNNCGGCTACNGATTCTATGTAGTTCTCACGTTCCACCTCTTCCTCGAAGCCNCACAGCTTTTTGGCGATCTCCCGGTGGAAAGCGGTCTTGGATTCCGGGTCATCCAGACGGTAATCCCTCTCCAGAACCTTAAGTTCAAAGAAGAAACCGTTCTCCGCCTGATCCATCCGCTCCTGAAAGGCCTCCGCTCCCAGATTTTTGATAAATTCATCAGGATCCTTGTAGGGCTTCATGTCGATGACCCGTCCTCGAAGCCCCGCCTCCCTTAAGATACCGATAGCTCGAAGCGCCGCGTTGGTACCNGCACCNTCGCTGTCGTAGGCTAAGAGCACCTCCTCGCCATATCGCTTTAAAAGCCCTGCCTGTCCCACCGTAAAAGCCGTGCCAAGAGAAGCTACCGCCTGTCCGAAACCCGCCTGATGCATGGCGATCACATCCATATAGCCCTCGCACAGGATCATATTGCCCGCCCGGGAGCTTCTGGCAAAATTCAGACCATAGAGGTTGCGGCTCTTGTCAAAGATAGCTGTCTCCGGGGAATTCAGGTACTTGGGCTTGGCATCTCCCATGACCCGGCCGCCGAAGCCGATCACCCTGTGGTTGCTGTCCTGAATCGGAAACATNACNCGATTCCAGAATTTATCATGGACGCCCCGTTTCTCATCAAATCCNGTAAGACCCGCTTCCGTGATCAGATCGTCCGTGTANCCCTTCGAGCGCAGATAAGCTGTCAGATCAGATCCCGCNCCGTCCGCATANCCCAGCCCGAATTTTTTCATCGTCTCATCNGTCAGTTCCCTGTCNNCAAGATACCGATGCCCTCTCTGTCCCTTAGGCGAACGCAGCAGATAGTAATAATATTTCGCCGCCTCCTTGTTGACCTCCAGGAGTNTTACGCGNCTGCTCTCCTTNCGCCGCATCTCCTCNGANTACTCTATNTCCGGTAATGCCACACCCGCGCGGTCAGCCANCATCTTCACCGCCTCCTGAAAGGTGGCNTTCTCATATTCCATCAGGAAGGTGATCGCATTCCCGCCCGCGCCGCAGCCAAAGCAGTAATACATCTGCTTNCCCGGAGAGACCGAGAAGGAGGGGGATTTTTCATTNTGAAACGGACAAAGCCCGAAATAGCTGCTCCCTTTCCTCTGNAGACGCACATAGCCTGAGATCACTCCCACGATATCGTTTTTCATTCTGATCTCTTCGATCAGTTCTTCAGGATAACGCATGTTTTCCTTTCTTTCTTACTTTCCTAAACAAGTANTGCCCTCGCCGTCCTCATCCATGCCAGGTCCTGGGGATGAATATCCTCTCNTACTGGGCAATGGCGAAACGNTCCGTCATNGAGCTGATATAATCNCANACGATCTTNTCTAANGGNTCTCCCGCATCCAGAAGCTTAAANAGNAAATTGGGCAGCTGCTCCGTGTGNACCAGATANTGCTCATAGAGCGTGATGATCAGGTTTTCCGCCTTCCCTTCTTCGCTCTTGGCTATGGGATTCCTGTATACATGCCGGAACATAAATTCCCGCATCTTCTGCATCGCCTCCGCCACTTCCGGCGACATGCAGATATCGTCCTTGTCACGGCTGTTGGTCACAATGTTATGAATAAAGAAGTCCAGACGCTGTCCGCAGCTGTAACCGATCACACTCCCGATCTCCTTGGGCACATCCGCCTCCTTCAAGATCCCGGCGCGCACCGCATCGTCCATATCGTGATGAATATAGGCGATCTTATCAGCCAGCCGCACGATCCGGCCCTCTAATGTCATAGGCATACCGGAGGTCTGGTGGTTCAGTATCCCGTCCCGCACCTCTTTCGTCAGGTTAATTCCCTGTCCGTCCTTCTCCAGAAGATCCACTGTCCGCACGCTCTGTTCATTGTGCTTAAAGCCATAGGGGCACACTCTGTCAAGCGCCCGCTCCCCTGCATGTCCAAAGGGCGTATGCCCCAGATCATGGCCCAGAGCGATGGCCTCCACCAGATCCTCATTCAGCTTCAGCGCCTTGGCGATGGTCCTCGCTGTCTGGCTCACCTCCAGCGTATGCGTGAGTCTGGTCCGGTAATGATCTCCCTCCGGCGTCAGAAATACCTGCGTTTTATCCTTCAGCCGCCGAAACGACTTGCTATGTATGATCCGGTCTCTGTCCCTCTGGAATACCGGACGGATATCACACTGTTCCTCCTCCTTAAGCCTGCCCTGAGAATTCATGCTGAGCATGGCGTACGGACTCAGGTATTCTTTCTCCCACTGTTCCAAACTTTCCCGTATATTCATGGTTGTATCCTCTAATAGCTTTAGTATTCGCTTCTAGTACTATTATTCGCCCTAAACCGCCGAAATCCTTTTTTTTATCTGCAAATATCATAAATAAACTCTGCGTTCTTATCCATGGCCTCATAGGCCGTCTTAAAGGGCGACATCTGAAACACATGCCACATCCCGCGAAAAACATCCATTTTCACGCTCACATTCGCCTTCAGAAGCTTTTTATAGAGCATCACCGCATCATCCTGCAGGATCTCNTTGCTCCCCACCTGGATATAGGTGGGCGGAAAACCTTCGTAATTTCCGAATAAGGGCGAGATCAGGGGATCATCCAGGGCCTGTCCCCCCGCATAGTTTTGGATCATCTGCTCCAGATAAGCCGCGTTCAAGACCGGATCGATACNTGCCTTGGACACATGGGATTTGCCGGAAGCCGTCAGATCTGTCCATGGAGACATGAGCACAAGTCCCCGGGGCATAAGCCGCCCCTGACTCTTCAGCTGCAGGACAAGAGACAATGCCAGATTGCCGCCCGCAGAATCTCCCGCCAGAATAATATCTCTGGCGCCGTATCCCAAAAGCATCAGATAATTCCAGACCTGCATGGCATCCTGCGTGGCCGCCGGATANGGATGNTCCGGCGCAAGCCGATAGTCGAAGGAAAGCACATCCATGGAGGTGGAGGCCGCCAGCTTGGTCGTCAATGTCCGGGCGTAGAGGCTGCTTCCTGTGGAATAACCACCGCCATGACAATAGAGAATGATATATTTTTTCATATGTGCACGATTCACCGTGATCCATTCTCCATGCAGGCTGTCCCCCTCCTGCAATCCCCCGATCTCTATATCTTCCACGATCACTTCTTTACTGTTTCCGAGCAGTGCGCCAAAATGATCCTGAGACTGCCGATGTTTCTCAATATCCACGTTCTCCACNACACCATGCATCCTCTTGATCAGGTTCATCAGGCCCGCGTTCTTTTTCTCCACTTTATCCATACTGCCTCCTGTTTTTCATACTTTTTAATATTTTACCATAAAATCGGGAAAAATGTGCTATACTTGTCTCATGTCAAACCATTACGCAAAGAACAAAAAACAAACACATAAATCTGCTGTCCGGGCGAAAAAAGACATTTGGTACAAGCTGGATCTGTCAGCCACCGTCTATCCCACCCTGCAGCGGCGGGACTTTTCCTCCGTCTACCGGCTCAGCGTAACGCTCCGGGAGCAAGTGGATCCGGAACTGCTTCAGCGGGCACTGGATATGACTCTGACCCGCTTTCCCACCTACACGGTATCGATCCGCAAAGGACTGTTCTGGCGGTATCTGGAGCCCAACAACCGGCCCGGTCCTTTCGTACAGAAGGATATCAAAAATCCCTGTATGCCCATGCATTTCAAAAGTAACAATCGTTATTTAATAAGAGTATACTACTATGGACGCCGCATCTCTTTTGAGGCGCACCACTGCCTCGGAGACGGCACCGGAGGCATGTGTCTTTTNCAGACGCTGACCGCCGTATATCTGGGCCTGCAGGGTCATTCNATCNCTCCCTCCGGCTTTGTGCTGGATCTGAACGAAACGCCGGATCCCGAGGAGCTGGAGGATGCTTACATGCGCTATGCCACGGCCAAGGTGAAGCCGCCGCGCCCTGCGGCAAAGACATACCGTGTCCGCGGCACCAAGGANCCATTCTACACCTTAAACATCGTGGATGGCATCCTGTCCGTCAAAGAAGTCATGACTGTTGCAAAAAAATANGGCGCTACCATCACCGAATACCTGAANGCCGTGCTGCTCTACGCCCTGCTGCAAAAACAGAGCAACGANTTCCATCTGAAATACAAGCCGGTANGGATCGCNATGCCCGTGAATCTGCGCCGCTTCTTTCCCTCAAAGACACTGCGCAACTTCATCACCATGGTATATCCCTTCATCGATCCCAGACTTGGNGAATACAGCTTCGAGGAGATCGTGACGGAAGTNCANAATTACATGCGTTATTATATAAACAGGAAATTNCTGTGCGGCGANATCACCACCAACGCCGCCACCAAACACAATTTTCTGATCCGCGTGGTGCCTCTCTTTATCAANGATTTTGTNGTCCGCACCTTCTATACCCGGGTGCAGGATAAAAACTCCTCCGCAGGTCTCACCAACATGGGCGCACTCCGGGTGCCNGAAGAGATGAAGCCCTATATCGAGCGCTTCGACATCTGTATGGGACAGCCNTTCTCCTCCCGCACCAACTGTGCCATCATCAGCTTCGAGGATATCCTTACCATCAATTTTGCCAGCAGCATCGTGGAAGCCGATGTGGAACGGTATTTTTTCCGCAAGCTGGTACAGGACGGCATCCATGTAAAGATTGAGAGCAACCGTACGGGTGCNATTTAATAGCATNCGTTTTTTATCAACAATCCTATACCANATCGAGCGCCCACGCGNTCNATCACAAGAAAGGAATCGCTATGTCATACTGTGTAAACTGCGGCGTAGAGCTGGAATCCTCCCTGCAGGAATGTCCTCTCTGCCACACGCCGGTCATCAACCCCAAAGAAACAGGCCGGGAGATCCCGCCCTCTCCCTATCCCATTGACAAAGGACAGGTAGAGGTCGTCAAAAGAAAGGATCTGGGCATCCTNCTCTCTGTCGTTCTGACCGCNACAGGCGTCACCTGCCTGCTGCTCAATCTGCTGGTCTTTGGNNANTCNCTCTGGTCNCTTTTGGTGATCGGCATCTGTATCTGTCTCTTTGTATTTACNTTTCCGGCGGTATANTACAGCAAAATGCCCATCTATGTCTCTCTTCTNGCGGACGGCATNGCTGTGGCNGTNTATCTGTACATGATCGCCTATCTCACACCCTCCACGGACTGGTTCTGGCAGCTTGGGCTTCCCATTGTCATGCTCGTNACNCTGTGCANGGAAATCTTTACCNTNNNANTNAAAAAGATTCCNTTCTCCGTTCTCTCCGGAGCGCTGTGCCTGTTTATTGAGATTCCTCTGTTTTGTGCCGCGCTGGANCTCATGATCCGCAGAATGCTCTTNGATCCGNTGCGGCTCACCTGGTCCGCNGTGGTGNTGACCGTCTGCGCGATCATCGATGTGGCGCTGATCACCATTTTAGTCAAAAAACGCCTGCGCAACGAAGTGCGCAGACGCTTACACTTTTAACCGATCGAGTGCCCGCGCACTCGATCTAAGAGAATGCTACGCATTCTCCTTCGAGGGTTTATACTGTGGCAATTTTTGTGTTTTAACTTCGATACCTCTCCTCCGCATCCTCCAGGGATTGATAACCATAGAACGCGGTCTCGTTGGCGATGGTCTGCTTTAACAGGCTCTCGCCTTTTCTTTTGGCATCCTCTGTCTCCTGTAATACCAGCGTGAGCGTCCTGACGGAATAGGTGTAGAGCTCTCCACGCAGATAGCTTTCCATGGAAGACCCTGCCATAACGCCGTCCTCCTTCGTGGTAGCCACTCTGCCTCTCTTTCGCAAGTTCGGGTAATCACGAAGCATCTGCGCGTCCCACTCCAGATTGATCTTCACGATCTTCTCCACCAGCTCGCACTTATCACTTACATCAGGAAGATGGCCCTTGATCTCCTCGTATTCCTCCGGATAGGTGCTCTCCATCATCCTGCCGTATTTTTCAAAAATAGGATTTCTCCCCTCCGCTACCGCTTCCCGGCAATCCTCAAGGTAGCTTAAAAGCACCTCATCCGAGTAGACCATCCACTGGCTCATGCGCATCCTGAAAAAAGTCTGCGGATCGTCCTGGCAGGACGCCCTGCCTCCGGTATTATATACCTGTTGGAACAACTCCCACTCTGTCTGCGCTATATCAAAAATAAGCTGCTCACGCGCACTGATATCCGCCATGATATCCCCTCTTTCCCTTTATATGCTCTCAGCCGTCTTTCTACTGCTCTGCAGCATCCTCTTCATCCGCTTCCTCATCCACCGACATCATAAATCTGCTCATCTCCCCCGGTGTATAGTCATAAATCACCTGTGTGTATTCTGCATGGGAAGTGACTAAAGGCTCTCCCTCCACCAGAATATACATAGCTGCGGCATCATAATTAGGCAGAAAAGTATTGGCAATAGAAGCAAGTATGTTACATTCCGCCTCCTCGGACATGGTCAGCAAATATTCCCGGAAGGCCTTGGACAGATCCAGATATAATACTTTCATACCATCTTCTTCCTGCTCCTGCAGAGAAAGCACCTTCGTATCCAACGACACAATATTATGTTTTGCCAGCACACTGATCAGCGACTCCGGCGTTATTTCCTCAACAGAGAGCGGCTCCTCCTTCAGCCCGGAAGCCCCGTAATAAACCACTGTCGCTGTCGCCGGCTCCGGCTCTTCCTCCCCCTTACCTGAAGCGTCCACATTCAGCTCTGTCGATTCCTCCTGCTCTGCCGCCTCTTCCTCTACGCTCCCATCCTCGTTTTCCTCCTCTAACAGGTATCCCAACGACGTGACAAGCAGATCCTCCGAGGACATTTCCGGCACAACGATCTCCTCCGAAACCGTGACCGTATCCGGCTTTTTGCCACAGGCCACTAACAGAAACACTGCACATACGATCAGCAGCGCTGCCTTTGCTCCTTTTTTCATAATATTCCTCCCCGATAAAGCCCTCCAAATCGGCACTATTCTATCATACCGCTTCTAAAAAGTAAATCACCTTTTTATTCCTTTATCACACGGCCTGACTTGAGCACCGAAAGCAGCGTAAATTCCCGGTCTGCCACAAGAATGTCCGCACGTCTCCCCGGTAAAAGGACGCCGCATTCCGTCTCCAGACCGATGGCCCTGGCAGGATTAACTGTCGCGGCTCTGACTGCCTCCTCTTTCGGAATCCCCATCCGGACCGCCATTCTCATACAGTCATAGAGATTTGTGACGCTGCCCGCGATGGTGCCGTCCTGCAACACGGCACGATTGCCCCTGACAGTGACCGGCTGCCCTCCCAACGCATATTCACCATCCTCCATGCCTGCAGCCATCATGCTGTCGCTGATCAGAACCACTCGCTCCGCACCAAAGAGCTTAAAAGTGCTCTTCACTACACTTGGATGAATATGGATGCCGTCGCAGATCAACTCCACTTCCGTCTTCTCATCCTCCGCCGCCGCGCCGATCACTCCCGGCTGCCTGTGCGTAAAAGGCGGCATGGCATTATAGAGATGGGTCACATGGCGCGCTCCCTCTTCTATTGCCTGTCTCGCCGTCTCGTAATCCGCACAGGTGTGGGCGATGGAGAATCGAAAATCATCTTTTCCCTCCCGGATGCATTCCATTGCACCCTCTGTCTCCGGCGCGATAGCCACAATCCGGATCAGACCGCCCGCTGCCTGCTGCAGGCGCTTTAACATTTCCATATCGGGTTTATGGATATAAGCCGGATTTTGCGCGCCCTTTTTTTCCATGGAAATAAAAGGGCCCTCCAGATAGATTCCCCGCAGTACCTCCGAAAGCCGGATTCCCTCCGAAAGCGTCTCCGTCTGCGCTGCCAGGGCACAGGCACAGATTCCTCTAAGCGTCTCTTCCGATAGCGTCATGGTCGCAGGACAGATCGTGGTGATCCCGTGCCGCGTTTCATAAGAAGCGATAGCGCGCACAGCTTCCTCCGTCCCGTCGCAGAAATCATAGCCGGCACAGCCATGAAAATGGATATCCACCAAGCCCGGCAAAAGATAGTGTCCTGCCTCCTCCGCCGTCAGAGCCGCCTCGTCAAGGAACAGGATATCTTCAATAATATCATCCGTTATTTTTATCTCTCCGGATCGAAACTGCATTTGATCCGTGTAGATCATACCCCTGATCCTCTGCATACCGCCTTACTCCTTCCCAAACGCTCTGTACCGTTCTCAGCGCACGGCCTCATAATAAGCTGAGAGCGCCGCCTCGTCTCCCACCAGGATCACATCATTGTGAAGCTGCAATACAGAGGCGGGCACCTCCGGCGTGATCGGCCCCAGAAAGGCTCTCTTCACGATCTCCCGCTTGCTCTCCCCACTGACAATGACCACGATCTTCTTCGCCTGCATAATAGATTTGATCCCCATGGTATAAGCCTCCTTCGGCACCTCGTCCAAGGATGCAAAAAACCGTGCGTTGGCTGTTCTGGTACTCTCAGAGAGCTGTACACAGTAAGTTTCCTTGCCAAAAGCGCTGCCCGGCTCGTTAAAGCCAATATGCCCGTTATGGCCCAGGCCCAGGATCTGCAGATCTACGCCGCCGTGAGAGCGAATAATCTCATCATAGTCTCTGCATGCCTTCTCTTTATCCTGCTCCATGCCATCCGGCACGAAGGTATTCTTTTTATCAATATTGATCGCATCAAAGAGATGACTATTCATAAAGTAACGATAACTCTGCTCATTTTTCGGCGAAACGCCTCTGTATTCGTCCAGATTGATGCTGTGCACCTCAGAGAAGTCCAGATCCCCTTTCTCATACCACCGGATCAACTGCTCATAGGTGCCGATAGGTGTAGATCCGGTAGCCAGTCCCAGCACACAGTCCGGCTTCATGATCACCTGTGCCGATATGATATTCGCCGCCACCCTGCTCGCATGATAATAGTCTGCTGCACAATATACTCTCATAATCTCCCTCCGTTCTGTTCCTTAAGCTGCTGCCCTATATCATATCGAAAATATTTATAGTTGTCTATCAGATTTTATTCCTAATTTACCTATAATATAAATACAAAAAAGACACCGCTCATGCGATGTCTTCTCAGTGCAGGAAAAGAGACTTGAACTCTCATGGTATTGCTACCACACGGACCTGAACCGTGCGCGTCTGCCAATTCCGCCATTCCTGCGAACAAATGTTATTCTATCGTTTTTTCTGAATAATGTCAAGCCCATTTCTGAATCTTTCTTGCTCTAGTCGATAAAAAATAGGAAACTACTGTAAAAATTGAAATTAAAATCAAATTTCAACCTAAAATCCCTTGACTTTTTGAATGGGTGATAGTAAGATATTACTTGCGTTGTAAACGCATGCGGAAGTGCTGGAATTGGCAGACAGGCTAGACTAAGGATCTAGTGTTGGAAACGACGTGTGGGTTCAAGTCCCATCTTCCGCAGTTTTAAAAAACCTTGAAAATATCAAGGTTTTTTCTTGTAATAAGATTCTTTTCTTACCTATTCATCAAATAAATCCGCGTGTGTTCCTGTATCGATCAATGTCAATGTTAAGATATCTTCTTCTATCAGATAAATCAATAACCAATCAGGCTGAATATGACATTCCCGATAACCTTTATACATCCCAATAAGAGCATGGTCCTTATTCTTTACATCCAATGGTATTTTATGCAGCAGCCTTTCCACAACATCTTCCAGTAAAGAAATATCTAATCCACGCTTTTTAGCAAGCTTTAATCCTCTTTTAAATTTCCCGGTGAGGACTAATTCGTATTTCATAAATCTATATCCTCCAGCGCTTCCGCAAAGCTGCCATATCTTTTTGTATCCGGGTCTCTGCTAATCTTCCTTGCCTCTTCCATAGCGTCCAACACTTCCGGTTTATATTTGGGAATTTCCACGCTAAAGGGAAGCCCGCCACGCATGATAGCCTGTCTTAAAAACATATTTACCGCACTGGACATATCAATTCCAAGTTGATTAAATAACTCTACTGCTTGCTTTTTTACATCTTCCTCTATTCTTATTTGCGTTTGTACAGTAGCCATGAAACCACCTTCCTTTATTTATATCATATACCAATTTGTTTACATTGTCAACCAAAATAGTGATATGGAATTTTAAGAGACTTTTGAGAATAGAGTATTTGATGAATAACAAATATCTATGCTATAATTTCAAACAGCCTTGTGTCTGGGTGTGAAACAAAATGCGGAAGGGAAAGCATGATTGCTTTAATTGTCGCTTTTGCTAAAAATCAAATAAATGGAGATGCTTCAAATGAATATCCGCAATAATGCCAGAGCATTTATTCTGAATGAAAACAATGAAATTCTGTTACAGAAATTTGAATTTACTTTTACAGGAGTATGGAAAATTCTCTGGGTGACTCCCGGCGGCGGTGTAGAAGCGGGAGAAACATTTGAGCAGGCATTAGAAAGAGAATTATTTGAAGAATTAGGTATAAATATAAAAATCACCGAGAGCAGCGTGCTATCTCTGGATATTCCATTCGATGGAAAATATGGAAGCAGGTGAAAAAGACACATTTCATAACCTTAAATGGTGGAGTTTAGAGGAATTAAGAAAAACTGAAGAAGAATTTGAACCGAAAGACCAGATATTAAATGTCTTAGAAAGGCTACATAGAAACTCCACCCCTAAGCTTTGGTGAGCAGCGGGGTGGAGTTCCTATTTCGTCTATAAGGATGTCACAATCTGATCCTATTTAATATTCCGGCTCTTCTGAATTGTGAACTTCTATAGTACATACGCTTCCGTCTTTGACAACAATAGAATATCTGTCCAATGAGCTTCCGTCAGGATCAGATACTTCATAATAAGTGAACCCGCTGTCAGAAGTCTCTGTCTCACAATTAAATTTTGCCGTCGCTTTCTTTACCGCATCCTCTGAATCGCCGACCTTAATATCCCCGGGGAACACAAGGTCAAATTTGGGCCCGTTTACACTTGACTTCATGGAGACTACGAAACAGTTCTCCACAATCGTTGCATAATCTGCATAATTTTCCACCATCGAATGTAATGTCTGATTGTTATACCTGAGATCTACCCAGCCGCTTCCGCCTGCTGCCACCTCGCTGTCAGAGCTGGCTGTATCAATCGTAAATCCATTATCCAATAAGACTGATACCGGGCAAGGCAGTGAGTACACAACACCCTCCATCTGCACGGTATATGCATAAAAATCATCTCCCAAAGACTTGGGCGCCTGATACGCCTCTACAAGCTCCGGTACT
>JAAUZN010000088.1 GCA_014804565.1 Lachnospiraceae bacterium | reverse complement strand
TTGGAGAGTACGAGGTAGATAGGCACGAGGTGTAAGCGCAGTAATGTGTGCAGCTGACGTGTACTAATCGGTCGAGGGCTTAACCACAAGGATCATTCAGTTTCGGTTTTCAGGGTATGTGAGAGATAAAAAAACACTAATTACAAAAAAAATGTAATTAGTGTTTTTTTTTATTTTTTTTTGTGATATAATATGATAAGTCTAAGATTGCGCTAGGATTTGTTGGAAAAATGTAAAAATGTGAGCAATCTGAAAGATGAGAGGGTTTTCTAAATATATAACTATAACGCGAGGTGGATAGCATGGATACGAAGATTCTGCTGGAAAATGGAACAAATGAGTTGGAGGTACTTGAGTTTAAGCTGGACGGCAATGCTTACGGTATCAATGTGGCGAAGATCAAGGAAATCATCAATTATCAGGAAGTGACTCCGGTGCCGAATGCGCATCCGAGTATTGAAGGTATATTTATGCCGCGTGATACGATGATTACGGCTATCGACTTGAAGAATTGTCTGCAAAGGGGCGTATCTGAGCCGGGTGGTTTGTTTATCATCACAAACTTTAACAAATTGGATATAGCGTTCCATGTGGACTCTGTGGTCGGAATCCACCGTGTATCATGGAGAGAGATCATTAAGCCGGGTTCTACGGTATCAACTTCGGAGGATGGTGTATCCACAGGTATTATTAAATTTGATGACAGACTGATTATTATTCTGGACTTCGAGAAGATCGTGACAGATATCAATCCGGAAACAGGATTGAAGATTACAGACATAGAGGAACTGGGCGAGAGACAGAGGATTGATGTGCCGATTCTGATTGCTGAGGATTCACCGCTTTTGAATAAGCTTATTGTAGATTCCTTGCATAAGGCTGGCTATGTGAATTTGATTCATACGGAAAACGGACAGCAGGCTTATGATGTGATTCAGGAATGTAAGAAAGAAGGCACCCTCAAGCAGCATGTGCAATGTATCATTACAGATATAGAGATGCCGATCATGGATGGACACAGACTGACGAAGCTTGTGAAGTCAGATGAAGAGACAAAAGATATCCCGGTTGTCATCTTCTCCTCTCTGGTCAATGATGATATGAAGAGAAAAGGAGAAGCACTTGGAGCGAATGCACAGCTTTCCAAGCCGGAGATTGGTAATCTGGTGCGTGTGGTTGATGAACTGGTCTTGGAGAATAAGTAAGCTGATAGGTATGTCAATAGGTAGAGGCCGGGAATTTCCCGGCCTTTATTACGTCACATGGAGAGAGGCGTGACCATGTGTGGAGAAACAGGGAGTGGATGCTGGATTGCAGGAATTGAGAACGAGAATAAAGGATGCGGAACTGGTGCTGGTGGGGCTGGGCGAAGGCTTTCAGTATGACTGGAGAGATCTTTTGCAGGATGACAGATATCGGGAGATCGAGCAGGAAATTGAAAATAAGGAGAAACATGTCTGGATCGTTCCATTTTTACAGAGAATGATGCTTCAGAAGCAGGAAGAGAGATGGAAGAAGGCTTATCGTATCCTTGAAGACCTTTTAAAGGATAAAAACTACTTTGTTGTTTCGCTTTGCATGGACGATTATCTTTATAGCGCCGGATTGGATGAAAAGAGACTGGTGACACCCTGCGGTGGTTTTCGCAGAATGCAGTGTGACAAAAATTGTGAAGGAACTCTTTGGGAGGTGCCGGAGGAGAGTTATCAGGCTGTTTTGCAGTATTATAGAAAGGAATTGCCGCTCAGTGCGCTGGTTGAACCGGTCTGCGAAAAATGTGGCGCGAAATTGCGGTTTAATCAGCTGGGTGTGAGCAGCTATGCGGAAGAGGGCTATCTGGAACAGTGGCATATCTATACCAAATGGCTGCAGGGTACAGTGAACAGGAAACTTTGTGTGCTGGAACTGGGAGCCGGCATGGAGTATCCCGGTATTATTCGGTTTCCTTTTGAAAAGGTAGTGTATTATAATAGAAAGGCTTTTTTATATCGGGTACATCCGCAGCTTTATCAGTTGGGAGAGGAGATCGCTGACAGAGGAGAGGGAATCGCAATGGATCCGGTTGATTTTCTTGGGACCTTGGAAAGTAATGATTTTTAATAAAGGGATTTGTTAAATGGGGTAATATGTGATAAAATGTGAGGTAGTGCGACATAAAAAATAAAACGGAGTAAATTCTTACGGGATTAACTCCACGAGAATCGCAAGCGATTTTCTGAATGGGGAGAAGTTATGAGCTCAAGTGAAGAATATTTAGACAGTTTATTGGATTCCATATTGGGAGGCGGGGATACAGAAGAATCTTCGCCGGAAAAGAATGAAGAGGCGGTCTCAGAAGAAAACAGGAGCGTGGAGGCGGAAAAGGCAATGTCTCCGGCTGAGATCGAGGAAATGCTTGTATCTATGGGGACTCTTGGCAGTGGAGAAGAGGAGGCTGCAGAGACGGATACGGCGGCGGATGATATGGAAGCGATGCTTGCCTTTATGAACGAGCAGAACGGTGAGAATGCCGATGTGCCTACAACAGAGGAAGCGCCTGTGGACGATATGTCTTTGGATGATCTGTCTTTAGATGACTTTTCACTGGAAGAGACAGGGATGGAGGATAGTATCGAGGCGGATCCTGGACTGGAGGAGGTCCCGGGAGGCGATATGTCTATGGACGATATGTCTTTGGATGATCTGTCTTTAGATGACCTTTCACTGGAAGAGACAGGGATGGAGGATAGTATCGGAACGGATCCTGGACTGGAGGAGGTTCCGGGAGACGATATGCCTATGGACGATATGTCTTTGGATGATCTGTCTTTAGATGACCTTTCACTGGAAGAGACAGGGATGGAGGATAGTATCGAGGCGGATCTTGGACTGGAAGAGGTTCCGGAAGAAGATGCGGCCATGGATGATGTGTCTATAGACGATATGTCTTTGGATGATTTTTCGCTGGATGAAGAGGCGGCAGAGGAGCCGACAGATTCCGCTTTAGAGGATTCAGGGGATGAGGATATGGATGGCATGATGTCTGAGGAGGATATCGACCGGCTTTTGAGCGGTGATCCGATGGAGGAAGAAGAGACGACATCCGAAGACTTTGCTCTGGAAGAGGCAGGAGATGGAGAGGAAGAGCTCTCTGATCTGTTGGCTGGTATGGATCATGACGAGGATCTGTCGGAGATCAATGATCTGTTAGAGGAGTCACAGCAAGGCGTTCCTGCAGATGATGATCTGCTGGCGATGTTGGAGGGAACCCCTGATGGAGATGATGGCTCCTTTGATTTCTTTGAGAGTGATGAGGCTGCCAGAGAAGCAGAGGGGATTCGTGAGCTTTCTCCGGAGGAAGTGGCGGCAAGAGAGAATAACGGAGAAGAGAAACCGAAGAAAGAGAAGAAGAAACGTAAAAAGCTGTTTGGGAAGAAGAAGGATGATACAGAGGCGGCGGCCGAGGGAGCAGAAGATGGCTCAGAGGATACTGCCGGACAGGAAGCAGAAAAGAAACCGGGCTTTTTTGCAAAGTTGATGGATTTCCTTTTAGAGAGCGATGAGGATGAAGATCCCTTAGCAGCAGAAGTCCGTGGGGATAAAGGCGGTACGACGGGGACAGTCACCGATGAGAATCAGGCGCTTCTGGATGAACTGAGCGAAGAAGATAAGAAGGGGAAAAAGAAGAAAAAGAAAGAGAAAAAGAAGAAGGATAAGGGCGAGGAGAAAGAAAAGAAACCCAAGAAGCCAAAGAAAGAGAAAAAGAAGAAAGTGCCCGAGGAGGATCCATTTGCGCCTCCGGAGAAAAAACTTTCCAAAAAGAAAGTATTCACTGCCTTTTTGTTCTGCGGCACGCTTGGGGCCGGCATTATCGTGCTGACTTCCTATCTGCCCGACTATCTGCAAATACAGGATGCTCATATTGCCTATGACAATAACGAGTATGCTGAGGTGTATGATCTGCTCTATGGAATAGAGCGGTCCGAGCAGGATGAGATCCTGTTCCAGAGGAGTAATCTGATCTTACAGATGAGACGTAAGGTTGCCTCTTATGAGAATTATGTAAACTTGAATATGCGGCTTGAAGCATTGAATGCGTTGATCAGTGGTGTGGAGCGCTATCAGCAGGTTCTGCCGAAAGCGGAGCAATATAATGTGGTCGATGAAGTCAGCACTACCTACGCACAGATTTTAGGCTTATTATCGACAGATTTCGGTGTGTCTGAATCGGAGGCGCTGGAGATCATATCATTGAAGGATGATGTGGAGTATACACAGTGGCTTGAAAGCATTCTGAACGGAAGTGCATATTCCGATGAAGAGGGAGCGGGTGCAACTCTGGATATTCTGCCGGAGGAAGAGGAGATTCTGGAACGACTGGAAGGTCTGCAGGAGGAACAGCAGGATATCATGTCAAATGAAGAGCCGGAGACAGATGATGCTNTGCCCGAGGAAGAACTGGAGATTGACGGCAATTGGGATGAAGGGTCAGAAGAGTGATGGTAGCNATAATNGANTATGATGCCGGTAATATNAGAAGCGTGGAAAAAGCGGTGGCACTGNTGGNNTANGAGGCNGTGGTGACGAGGGAGCGGNANACGATCCTTTCNGCAGATCACATTATTCTGCCTGGTGTAGGCGCTTTTGGCGACGCTATGGACAAGCTTAAAAAATATGGTCTTGTCAATGTGATCCATGAAGCNGTAGAGAGGGAGATNCCTTTNTTNGGAATCTGTCTGGGGCTGCAGCTGCTGTTTGAGAGCAGTGAGGAAGCGCCGGGNGTGNAAGGCCTTGGNCTTTTGCCGGGACAGAATCTTNCGNNTTCCNGAAAAGANGGATCTNAAGATNCCGCANATTGGNTGGAATTCCCTGCAATTTCCCCACCAGGGACGTCTTTTTCAAGGGATTNCAGAAGGGGCATATGTCTATTTTGTGCATTCCTATTATCTGGAGGCNANNGANCCNGAGATNGTGAAGGCGGCNACAGAGTATGGAACCNTGATACACGCTTCGGTAGANCGGGACAANCTTTTNGCCTGNCANTTTCATCCGGAGAAGAGNTCGGAAGTGGGACTTAAGATATTACAGAATTTCTTGGAGATTTAGGACGGAGCGGCGTATATGCACACGAAGCGTATTATTCCCTGCCTGGANGTGAAAAANGGCAGAGTGGTCAAGGGAGTNAANTTTATCAATTTTAAGGATGCGGGAGATCCCGCGGAAGTGGGCGCTGCTTATGACAAGTCGGGCGCNGATGAACTGGTATTCTTAGATATCACAGCTTCCTCCGATGCCAGAGCTACCGCGGTAGAGATGGTGCGGAAGGTGGCGGAGAAGGTGTTCATCCCCTTTACGGTNGGCGGNGGCATNCGCACAGTGGACGATTTCANGGCAATTCTGCGGGAAGGNGCAGATAAGGTGTCAGTCAATTCCGCGGCGATNATGAATCCCNGCCTGATCAGCGAAGCGGCGGATAAATTCGGAAGCCAGTGTGTGGTGGTGGCGATTGATGCCAAGAGACGCTCTGATGGAGACGGATTTACCATTTATAAAAACGGCGGTCGTGTAGATATGGAGATTGACGCGGTGGAATGGGCCATGAAAGCGGAGCGTTTGGGCGCAGGGGAGATNCTTTTGACCAGCATGGATGGGGACGGCACAAAGGCNGGATATGATCTGGAGCTGACCAGAGCCATTGCAGAGAATGTGTCTATCCCGGTGATCGCTTCCGGCGGCGCAGGTACAATGGAGCATTTTTACGAGGCTTTTACAGAGGGAAAAGCAGAGGCGGCTCTGGCGGCATCCCTGTTTCATTTTAAGGAGATGGAGATAAAGGATTTAAAGCGATACCTGAGAGATAAGGGTATTTCGGTGCGGATATAGTAAAGCGTCGCTTAATCGCGACGATTCAAAGAATGCAAAGGGGCATGGGGACAAGGAATTGTTCTATGCCTTTTTTAGGGAAAGGAAGAAGCAGGGATGGCTATGTTGAGCAATGATTGGGCGCAGGCTCTGGATGGAGAGTTTCGGAAGCCCTATTATAAAAATCTTTACATGTTCGTAAAAGAGGAGTACAGTAGACGAGTGGTCTACCCGCCGTCAGATGATATTTTTAATGCCTTTCATTTTACACCGCTTTCTGAGGTAAAGGTATTGCTTTTGGGACAGGATCCCTATCACAATGAGCATCAGGCCCACGGCATGAGTTTTTCGGTGCTGCCGGATCAGAAGGAGATACCGCCGTCTTTGCAAAATATCTATAAGGAGCTGCAGGATGATCTGGGCTGTTATATTCCGGATAACGGGTATCTTCAAAAATGGGCAGATCAGGGTGTGCTCTTATTGAACACGGTGTTGACCGTGCGGGCGCATCAGGCCAATTCCCATCAGGGGAAGGGCTGGGAGGAGTTTACAGATGCGGTCATTCGGGCGGTGAATGAACAGGATCGCCCGATCGTATATCTTCTGTGGGGACGGCCCGCGCAGAGTAAGATTCCGATGCTCACCAATCCAAAGCATTTGATCCTAAAGGCGCCTCATCCGAGCCCGCTCTCCGCTTACCGCGGGTTTTTCGGATGCAGACATTTCAGTCAGTGTAATGCTTTTTTGGAGAAAAACGGCGTGGAGCCGATTGACTGGCAAATAGAGAACATTACGAGAGGAGAAAGCGTGTCATGAGTAAGTTGCCATTTGTAACAAAGGAGCAGATAGAGGAGATCGTAAAAACCTATCCGACCCCATTCCATATCTACGATGAGAAGGGGCTGCGGGAGAACGCCAAAGCAGTGCAGGAGGCTTTTTCCTGGAACAAGGGCTTCAAGGAATATTTTGCAGTGAAGGCATGTCCCAATCCTTTTTTGATTCAGATCCTGCATGAGTACGGTGCAGGATGTGACTGCTCGTCACTCACAGAGCTGATGCTGAGCAATGCGTTGGGGATCAACGGGGAGGATATCATGTTTTCCTCGAACGATACGCCGGCGGAGGAGTATGCCTACTGCGCGAAAGTGGGCGGCATCATCAATTTAGACGATATCACGCATATTGAGTATGTGGAAAAGATTTTAGGNAAGCTGCCGGAGACGATGAGNTGTCGTTACAATCCNGGCGGGGTGTTTCAGATGAGCAACGGAATCATGGATAATCCGGGAGATTCCAAGTACGGTTTTACCCCGGAGCAGCTNTTTGAGGGTTACCGGATCCTNAANGAGAAGGGNGTAAAGCATTTCGGCCTGCATGCGTTCCTGGCAAGCAACACGGTGACAAATGAGTATTATCCTCAGCTTGCGAAGCAGCTCTTTGAGGTGGCTGTTCAGGTCAAAGAAAAGGCAGGAGTGCAGATTGAGTTCATCAATCTTTCCGGNGGCGTAGGAATCGCCTATCAGCCCGATCAGGCGGCCAATGATATCAAAGTCATCGGCGAGGGCGTGCATNNGGTATTNGANGAGGTGNTGGTGCCTGCNGNGATGGGNNAGACNGCNATNTANACGGAGATGGGNCGNTTNATGACAGGNCCTTACGGNGNNNTGGTGACAAAGGCGATNCATGAGAAGCATACCCATAANGAGTATATCGGTGTAGACGCCTGCGCTGTCAATNTGATGCGGCCTGCCATGTACGGGGCTTATCATCATATCACGGTGCTTGGAAAGGAAAGTGCAGTCTGCGACCATAAGTATGATGTGACGGGTTCACTGTGTGAAAATAATGATAAGTTTGCCATTGACAGAATGCTTCCGGAAATTGAAAAGGGCGATTATCTGGTAATCCATGACACGGGTGCGCATGGGTATGCTATGGGATATAACTACAATGGTAAATTGAAGTCAGCGGAACTTCTTTTAAAGGAGGACGGCAGCGTGCAGCTGATCAGACGCGCCGAGACACCTAAAGATTATTTTGCAACGCTGGATGGTTTCGATGTATATGATAAGTTGGGATTCTAGCGAATTAGAAAGCGATTTTTGATAAAGACCTTGCCAATGGTCCGTGGTTATGATAAGATATGACTTGGTTGTGATGGATCATATCTTATCATAACTTTAAAATAAGTGCTGGTGTGTCGGAATGGCAGACGAGGCAGACTCAAAATCTGTTGTGGGCAACCACGTGTGGGTTCAAGTCCCACCACCAGCATTGCAAATCAGCATAATTCTTTATAGGTCTTGATTGTATTTCTTTTTTCTGCAACATTTTCCACAAGGCGCCTTGATAATTGAATAGACTTTGCACCTTGGTTGTGATATACTGTATTCAAACAATAATGTGTTGTCAATTCGATAATCCCTATAAAGGCGGTGAGAGTATGAGAGACAGTGAAAAACTGGATTTGATTCTTGAAAAAGTGACGGGCCTTGAGACAGACATGGTCGAAGTTAAAGCAGACGTAGCAGAGCTTAAGACAGATGTCGCCGAACTTAAGGAAGACATGGTCGAGGTTAAAGCAGACGTAGCAGAGCTTAAGACAGATGTAGCCGAACTTAAGGAAGACATGGTCGAGGTCAAAGCAGACGTAGCAGAGCTTAAGACAGATGTAGCCGAACTTAAGGAAGACATGGTCGAGGTTAAGGCAGACGTAGCGGAGCTTAAGACAGACGTAGCCGAACTTAAAGAAGACATGGTCGAGGTTAAGGCAGACGTAGCCGAGCTTAAGACGGATGTGGTCAATCTTAAGGCAGACATGACAGAGGTTAAAGCAGACGTAAAGAACCTGCATATGGAAGTCAGTTTTGTTTTTGACGAGGTCGAGAGAGTACATTCTATCTTAGATAATCATAAAGCAGACAGATCAGCGCACACAGCGTAATCACAGCTATATACATATATCATGCAAAATCAGGTGTAAAGTCTATTGAGGGATTAAGATTTTACACCTTTTTCGTAAGGGGAGGAAATCATTTATGGAGAAGCGGGAGAATGGAAACATACTAAAAATTGCATTGTTACAAATCGTGCCTGGTGAAACAACGGAGGAGAATCTGGAAAAGGGGATACAGGCATGCCAAGCGGCGCAGAGATCAGGTGCAGACATTGCCCTGTTCCCGGAGATGTGGAGCAATGGTTATCGTATCTATGACCGGCCGATAGAGGACTGGCAGGCGGAAGCCATAGCAGCAGACAGCGATTTTGTCAAAGCCTTCGGCAGGCTTGCGGAGGAACTGCATATGGCGATCGGAATTACATTACTGGAACAATTTCCAGGCGCGCCCCGCAACACTCTGATCCTTTTTGACCGCTTCGGGAACCGGGTATTGACCTATGCAAAGGTGCATACCTGTGATTTTAGTGTAGAGCAGCATTTAACACCCGGCGAGGGATTCTCAACTACAGTGCTGAATACGGCTTGCGGGGAAGTGCAGGTTGGCGCGATGATCTGTTATGACAGGGAATTTCCGGAGAGTGCGAGGATTTTAATGCTTGCGGGGGCAGAACTGATTCTGGTACCCAATGCCTGCCCTATGGAAATAAACCGGCTGTCTCAGCTTCGTGCCAGGGCATATGAAAATATGCTGGCGGTTGCCACTTGTAATTATCCGGCAGACGTTCCGGATTGTAATGGCGGCTCCAGTGTTTTTGACGGCGTGGCTTATCTTCCCACAGAGGAGGGATCCAGAGATACCTGCATTTTGCAGGCAGGCGGTGAGGAAGGAATTTATGTAGCGTCACTTGATCTTTCTCAGCTCAGAAGCTATCGGGAAAGAGAGGTGCATGGCAACGCCTACCGTCATCCGCGAAAATATACGACTCTGACGGATACCGTGATTGCCGAGCCATTTATCCGAAAGGATTATCGGGCGTGAAAAGATAAGAAGCGCGAGAGAAATATCTTAGGCGCTTTGTAAAGCAGTCGGATCTTGAAAAATTCGTGTTCCCGGAGGGTGATACGTAAAATACATAAAGCAGAGCCAAAGAACAATTACCAGGCAGCACAATAAGGCTGTATAAGGTTCTAATCTACAGGACAATGTAAGCTTGTAGGATAGCCAGAATGCGATCAGGATACTCAGGATAAATGTGCCAATGTCTAGGATAAATATGTCATTTCCAAGGATAGAGGTGTAGGCATAGAAAAATACAGGGATCAATATGGTTCCCATTATAATCCCGAAACATAGAGAAGAAGTGATACACGAGTAGGTTTTTCTGAATTTGACAATAAGGAAAAGAGAGTAGAGAAGCATAGGGTAAAATAGCAGCTTCATATGTTCCCAGATTGATTCGTTGATGGGCGTAAAAAGGCCGACGATAGCATTTTGCCCGGACCAATCATACAGAAAGTGATCAAGTGTTCCTTTAAGCAGGACAAAAATGATGCCGATAATGGTATATTTCTTTAAATGTTTCATACGAAGTACCTCTTGGCTAGTATATGAAACAGTTGTACAATTATGTATAGAAATTAAGGGCATTGTTAAGCGGACAAGTGGTTTTATTGCCTAGGGCCAGATTTTATCGAGATGGGGATTCTTTTTTCAGGCGAAGAAAGACTTAAAAAGGCTGGAGGAGCTGCTTAGCGGAGAGACTCCCGCAGATTTTTAAGCTTTTCTTCATCAAGCTCTCCGGCAATGATCGTATTGTTGATCCAGAGTTTCAGTGCTTCCACAGTGACGGAAATTTTATCGAGACGATCCTGGATTTTTACAAAGTCGGGCAGCTCGTCATCCGTGATCTTTGCGTCTTCTGTTATTTCTATCAAACGCTCTTTGTATTTATCTAATGTATTCAGAGAAGAAAGGATGCCCAGGGTGATTTCGGGCAGTCCCGTGATCTGCACTTCCGGCACATGCTCCTGGCCGATGCGGCATTCGTTGGCGCAGTAGTAGTTGCAGAGCCGGGGATTTTTATAGGCATCAGCCATTGCCAGAACGTCTTCCGGCTGGGGAAGCGTGGAGTTGTTTTCTATTTTTTCAATCTTACTCTCTGAGATATATTCCATCAGTTCGCTTGCCTGGGCTCGTGTCAGGCCGGCATTTTCTCTGCTTTGAAAGTAAATGTTTTTGTTTTCTTTTGTAGATCTTTTTCCCATAATGAGTTCCCTTTCACGTTGACAAAATATAAATATATTATAGAGGATAGTCCCGTGCGGGGCAAGAAGAATCCAAATGGAAACTTTATAGTATCTAATTCGCAGATTTTGGAGAATTAGAACCGGCTTTTTCGTTATATAAATGATTCAAAAAAAGAATTCGTTACATTAGAATGGATTTATCGGAAACGGATAATAAGAGAACTGGTGGAGCGGAGGAAGAAAATGACAGTTGATGAAAGGATTTTTCTGTGCCGTCTGCTGGAAAAGATCGAGGAGCAGGAAGCCTATTGTGAGTCGATGGGAGTGCGGGACAGATCAATGTTTCAGGGAGAAGCAGTTTCACAACGAAAAAGAATCGGGCGATACGAAAGGAGTAAAAAATGATCACTTTATTATTCTGTATTTTAATGTTTACCGTATTTGGAAAGCTGGCGCTGGTGGCGGTCCGGGCGGCATGGGGAATCTCAAAGGTTATATTCTGTCTGGTATTTGCGCCGCTGTTCTTAATTGTACTTTTGATCTCGGGACTGGTTTATATTGCGCTGCCGATTCTTCTGATCGGGGCAGTGGTCAGTTTCGCGGCGGCGAGAGTTTAAAGACCTGTCAAGATGCTGCGCCGTCGTGTATACACACTTGCGACCTAAATAGAAATGATTTATACTGATAAGGATTTATAATGATAAATTATATATTTTGAGACAAGGGGTGTATATCATCAAAAAATATAGAAATGAATGGAAGTTTTGCTGTAATGATAATGATGTAAACATGATCAACAGTCGATTGACGGCGCTACTTGATACGGATTCTTATGGAGACGATGGAAAATATGAGATTCATAGTCTCTATTTTGATGATTATAAGGATACCGGTGTACGGGA
>JAAUZN010000087.1 GCA_014804565.1 Lachnospiraceae bacterium | reverse complement strand
TCTTATCCTTTGAAGTTAATTCCGTTAGGAATTTACTTCGTTTACTTAGTACTTCTTCTGAAATTCATTCTTCTTGGAATTCTTTTCAGGGTTGCATTACTGTTTATTTGTCAAGGTACTGTTGCCTTGTATCTGGTTATTACCAACACACAGCTTTAACATAGTATCACAACAGCTATGCTTCGTCAAGGCATTTTTTAACATTTTTTATTTCTTTTAGAAAATTTGTAAAACAAACTTTCTATGCACTTCCACCACCTAAGCGGTAGATATTTATTTTATCACCTATATTTAATATCTGTCAATATTCTTTTCATAAGAAAAAAGGAGATAAAATTTAAAAAGGATTGAGCTGTTTCAGTCTCAATCCTTTACTATATCTACTGGTAGATAAAACGGAGAAAGAGGGATTTGAACCCTCGCGCCGCGCAAGCGACCTACACCCTTAGCAGGGGCGCCTCTTCAGCCTCTTGAGTATTTCTCCACAGTCTGAACTATTCCTCTACCAAATATATAGTTATGCGTCTCCACAACGCAAAGTTATTATACATAAGGTGATTTTGTTTGTCAATGCTTTTTCAAGGATTCCTTACAATTTACAATATTCTTCGATCGCCGTCTCATAAAGATTGCGCCCCTCAGAATCTATCACCACGATCACCGGAAAATTCTCGACCTCGAGCTTGCGGATTGCTTCCGTTCCCAAATCATCATACGCAATCACCTCTGACGCCTTGATGGAACCTGCCAGAAGAGCACCTGCACCGCCCACGGCCGCAAAATACACCGCGCCATTTCTGACGATCGCTTCCTGCACTGCCTGCGATCGTTTCCCTTTGCCGATCATACCTACCAGCCCCAAGTCTAAAAGCGACGGCGCATACTTATCCATGCGGCTGGCCGTGGTAGGTCCTGCGGAACCGATCGGTCTGCCCTCTCTTGCGGGAGAAGGCCCCATGTAATAAATCACATTTCCTTCCATTTCCATGGGAAGCGCCTCTCCCTGTTCCAACGCTTCATACATTCTTTTATGCGCCGCATCCCGCGCCGTGTAGATCGTTCCGGTGATATATACATAATCCCCCGCCTCTAATTGTCTTGCAGTTTCCCGATCAAGCGGCGCTTTGATATGCTGTTCCATTGTTTTCTCCATTCAAAAACACTTCCAATATCTTGTGCTTTATTTATTTTAGAATACAATATTTGTTATATTATAGAAGGAACTCATAAGTGACATCTCTACAACACCCGCACGGCATGCCTGTTCACATGGCAGCAAATGTTGACTGCTACAGGCAGACCCGCGATGTGTGTCGGATAAGTCTCGATATTCACCGCTAAAGCCGTCGTCGTACCCCCAAGCCCGCCTGGCCCGATGCCCGTCTGGTTGATCCGATGCAGCATTTCTTCTTCAAGCTCTTTGACGTATGGAACGTCTGAACTTTCCGTCAGCGGTCTGGTAAGCGCATGCTTCGCCATCAATGCACATTTCTCGAAGGTGCCTCCGATTCCGACACCTACCACCATCGGCGGGCAGGCGTTGGGACCCGCATCCTTTACCGCCGTTAAAATGGCATCCTTCACACCCTCTATGCCATCTGCCGGTTTCAACATAAACACCCGGCTCATATTCTCACTGCCAAAGCCTTTCGGCGCCACCGTGATCTTCACCTGCTCTCCGGGAACGATCTCACTGTGAATCACCGCCGGCGTATTATCCTTCGTGTTTTCGCGAATCAACGGATCCTTCACCACCGACTTGCGCAGATACCCTTCTGCATAACCTTGGCGCACGCCCTCGTTGACTGCATCGGTTAAATTTTCGCCTGACAAATGAATGTCCTGTCCGATTTCCAGAAATACCACTGTCATTCCTGTATCCTGACAGATTGGAATCATGTCTTCTCCGGCAATCTTCAGGTTACCCTGTAATTGTCCTAAGATCTGCTTTCCAAGCGGCGATTCCTCCGTCTGCACAGCCTGCGAAAGCGTCTGCTTCATGTCCGCAGAGAGAAAATGATTTGCTTCTATACACATTTCTCTGATATTCCGGGTGATCTCTCCCGTTTCTATCGTCCGCATCGCTCTTCCCTTCCACACTTCCAGATCTTATCAATCTGCCATCTGCTTTTTCACCTCATCCAGCTCCTCCGGCTCCACTTCCTGAGGTTTCCAGCCGATTTTTTGTCCATCCCCGCTGTAGCGCGGTATCAGATGGAGGTGAAAATGAAACACCGTCTGTCCCGCCAGATCTCCATTATTCTGCACCAGATTAAAGCCCTCACAGCCCAGCTTATCGCGCATCTTGATGATCATCTTTTTCGCCAGCTTCATCACATCGCCCGCGCTCTCTTCCGGCAGTTCAAAAAGATCTACATAATGATCCTTGGGCAGAATCAGAGCGTGCCCCTTCGTGGCCGGCCCCTGATCCAAAATCACGCGAAACTTTTCATCCTCGTACAGAGTCCTTGTCGGAACCTCCCCGTTTGCAATCTTGCAAAAAATACAATTATCCATTTTCATATAAATGAGCCTCCTTTTTAATAAATGATTCTATCTTCCCTTTATGACGCTCCAAACATCAATACCTGATCCAATGCGCGAAGTACCTTAAAGTCACCTTTCATCTTCATATCCCCCGCCATAAAGGAGGTCTGAAAACTGGTTCTCCCGGAGACGATATCTGCAAAGGATGCCCGGTCAAGCTGTATCTCCACATCTGCCCGACCGCCTTCACCGTAATAGCATTCGAGGCTCGCCCCGTCAATGACGATCATAAGCGGCGTTTTCTTCTCCTCGATCACCACTTTAAAGCTCCCTGCAAAACCCGGCTGCGGAACAAAGTGCTGCCTGATCTCCTCTACAAACTCTGTTGTATCTTCCCGCTCACTGCTGCCCATCATATCACGGAACAGACTGGCAAGCTCCTGAATATCCGCTTTCTGACGCTGTACATAAGTATCGTCCGACACATATTGCGAAAGCTGCTCAGATTCCTGCGGCGTAAAATTGATGCTCTTCGTAATGGCCACCTTCTGTTTTACCGCCTGATTGCTGGCCGGCAGACAAGGCATTTTTTGATTGATCGTGCGATAGAGATTCTCCGCATTCTTTTCAATGATCCGGATATAATCTTCATTCTCCTCCAGCAGGGACGTATCCGCAATGTATCCGCAAAGCCCGCTGCAGGGAAGTCCTCCCAGGATCTCCCACGCCGTAGCCAGATTCAGCTTCCCCTCCTGCTCGCCATAAGTGGTAGACATGACAATAGGACACATATAGATCCGGCTGATTCTTTCTTTATCCCCATACAACCAGCATGCATCCAGGAACTGCTGCATGTAGCCACCGATCCCATACCATTCTATGGTTGTCGCAAGAATGACCCCATCCGCATTTTTCAAAGTCTGCGGTAATGTAGGGATGCTGTTCTTCAGTTCATAAAGATGAAAGACTTCTACCGTCACGCGAAGCTCTTCCAGCACTTCTTTCATCTTATTCAGAACGAAAAGTGTGGGATCATCCATAAGTCCTCTCCCACCATAATAAATATTGATCTGCATAGATATCTGTCCTTTCTCATCTGTAATCAGAAAGTATTCTCATTCTCTTACACACGGCAATTACCGCCGCCAATATAAATCCCATCAGTACGCCGCCCACATGCGCCGCGTTGTCTACGCCCGCGCTGGTAAAGCCGCAGTAGAGAGAAAATGCAACCGCAAATGCCACCCTGCCCACCGGCATAGATTCCAGCTTTTCACGCCGTATCATGACAAGAAAAAGCAGAGCGCCTTCCACACCGAAAACTGCACCGCTGGCTCCCGCCGAGCTGCCATATATTCCTGTCAGAAGCTCATAGCCTATGGAAAAAATATTGCCGGCAAGCCCGGAAAGCAGATAAAGTACCGTGTAAGGAATCGGCCCCAGCTCACGCTCCACGAGCGCTCCTACATAATACAGAACGATCATATTGCTGAAAAGGTGTTCCACATTCCAGTGTAAAAACATGCTTGTGAACAGCCGATAGACCTGACCGCCCCGCCAAAGCTCCATAGCGCTCAACGCACCCTTATTATATAACATATTCCCCGTAAATGTACATATCAGAAACACAATTACATTCACAGAAACCAAAACGATATTCGTCCATGACAGTTCCTGCAGATTGATCGTCCTTTTCCGCACCGATTCGTCAACTATTGGTGTTTCACCGCTCTCTTTCGACAATGCAAACAGGTACTCTTCCAAAAGATTTTTCCAGCCGTAAAAATCTGCCGCCTGTGTTTCATGGATCATAAGCCGGTACGCCTGCGTATCAATGATCCAGCAAAAGCTGTCATTCTCGCAAAGCTGACGCGCCTTCTCAGTATCAGCACACAGCACCAGGGCCATTACATGAATCTCTTGCTCACCTCTGGCCCGAAAAAAATCTATAATTTTCTTTTTGATATGATCATACTGGTCTACTGAAATATAGAGCCCCTGTCGGTAATCAATTACATAGAGCACATTGATCCCCTGCGCTTCTCTGCGGCAGTAAAAAATAAACTCCGGCAGATTTGAGGGGATCTTGCCATAGCCCTGCGATAGGAACAATTCTTCTAATCGATTCAACGATAAAATATCCATGAATAAAGAGTATCATTTTCGATATGTGATGTCAAACCAATAAGATTCTTCCTTTATAAAATATTTTTACAGACTCACCGATAACAATAATTCAAATTTCCAAACCGAATCTCATCTCCCGGCTCAATCTCCACCGTCTCCTGAGGCTGCATACGCAGTCCGTTCCGATAGGTTCCGTTGGTGGAATTCATGTCCGTCAGCTGTATGGTATCTCCTACCTTTTCAAATCTGGCATGGATCCGGCTGATAGAATCATCTGTAAGCACGCAGTCCACACAACCCGCCATTTTCCCCACGGTGTAGGGAAAACGTGTCAGCTCGATATGCTTTTTATTCCTTTTGTCCAGCGCATACAATTTGTACTCTGCCGTCCGCGCACCGTCAAAAAAGACCGTATTGCCGCACTGCTGTTCTTCTGTCTCTATTACCCTTCCCTCAAATCCCCCTCTCTCAGATCTCTCCAAAGGCATGTTCTTAGGCATATCCATATCTCTACTCAATACATTCTCCAGAGAAACGATTTCTGCCGTGGCAAAGCTCTTCTCTTCCGTCATCTCTCCGTAGTCATCACGCGCTTCCTTTTTTCTTACCTCTTTCACGCCGCCCTTCACAATACCGGCCAGACCGACCAGAAGACAGACGCCCATCACCCCGCCGCATCCAAAAAGAGTCAAAATCTCCTCCTCAGACAGCTCATAAAATCCGTAAACGCAGGCGATTCCTGCAATTCCCAAAATGGAGAAAACCGCCAGACAGGGATAACACAGACTCTTCTTTTTTCTGCGCGTGAAAGCTTTTTCTCCCTTTTCCTGAAAAGACGGAGCATCCTCTCTGACGGACATTTCAGAGATTTCAGAGAATTCCTGTGGATAAACGGATTGAAAAGATTCTGCTTTTGAAACGGTATCTGTCGGAAATACTGTGACCGGCTTCTCCTGCCCTCCCTTTCCCCGTTCTGCCTCACCCAGAAGCCACAGCGCATCCTCCAAAGTGAAGCTGCCCTCCTCCATCCTCTCATACATCTCATATACACAGTTGATCAGACGCTCATCCTGATTATCCGTATGATCTAAGAGAAAATTCATAAGTTCTTCACCGAATCTCTCCTCCTCATGATCAGGATAATAAAGACCAATATATTTTTTACGGGTGAGATCATAGTAGATGAACCGTGGCAAAAGCACCAGCTTCGTCTCTTCCATAAAATAATCTCCCAGCTTGCAATAGATTCCATACAGCTGTTCCAACAGATCCCGCACCTGCTCGAAGGACATCTGTCTGTCATGATACAGATTTTCCAGCGTCGTTTTGGAGCTGATCTCATAATAAAAATAGGATTCTCCGTTGACATGCCTCAGAGAGCAGCGCAAAATCTCCCCAATCTTATCAGAAGTGAGCAGCTTGCACTGATAACTTTTATCCGGCTGCGCCAGCTCACATCGTAAAATAATATAACTATGTTTGTAGTCTCTAAAATATCTTGGCTCTAACACCCTAATCCTCCTTTCAATCGCCGAACAGATTCCCCGCCCATCTGCATTTGCGTATTACTCTCGTGGGATTTATGATCTGCGCCTTTGCTTTGGTCTTAATCTTCCAGCCTGCCCGGTCATGCATGGTAAAAAACTGCCGGATAGGCACTTTTACCTGACACTCTCCTGTCACGCTGGTAGTATTGCCGTTTCTGTCCACTGTCCCCTGCACCTTACCCACCCCAAAATATTTCCTGCCGAACTGCGCCTGCATATGAGAGGTAATATAGGGCATCACCTGATCCTCCTCCTTCTGAATGCTCCCCCTAAAGCAGACTGTATAAGCGTCCTGAAAGAGAACGCACTTGTCGTAGGAATAAAAGGACAGATAGATCAAAAGGACAAAAAGAAACACTGTCCAGGTGATCAGAAAGGCCGCCTCCACCGTCATATAGCCCTTTGCTGTTCTCCTTAGAAACATAACGTTACCCCCATTCCCAGAAGCAGAAACGGCGAAAAAGGGATTTCCTTATCCCGCTTTACTTTTTTTAGCAAAAGCAATACGACTGCCACCATCGATTCCAGCAAAAGCCCGATCAATAAAATAAGAAAACATCGGGAAAAGCCGGAAAACAGTCCTATCATCAAAAGTACCCAGCCGTCCCCATAACCTACCTTCTCTCTCGTTAAAAAGCTGAGCAGAAAAAATCCTGCTCCCGGTATGAGGGAGAGTGCCGTCGCAGTCACTCCTTCTTCTCCCATAATGCCTGTCAAGCGAAGGCAGACCGCCGTCAACATGCCCAGCCATACCACCGCCAAAGGAATCTGCTTCCGCAGACCATCAAAAACTGCGCATATTGCCAAAAACAGAAACAACAGAATCTCTACCCACATTTAGAACACCTCCTTCTTGTGCCGACTTCCGACAACGGCACCGTATAGATCGTCCGCTTCAAGCCCGGACAGGTAATCTGTCTATGATAGCTGCTGCCGTAATTCGTGATATAAACCTCTTTCCCAACCCCAGCGCCGCCGCAGAAGCCGCATGCCACATATTTCGCACCGGATGAATTGCGCCTGCCGGATACACTCTCCGCAGGAACCGCCTCCACCGTCGGATTCAGATAAGTGCAGTTTCTGTCCAGATGATAGACCTCCCCCGTCTCTGTGATATAAACCATCGGGTCTTCCTGCGTGATATCGCTAATCGAACCGGTAACGTCATAGCCCGTCCAGGCCCTGCCGTAATAGCGTTGGGACATCCAAAAACCATCGAAACCAAGCAGTTCTATAAACGGTCTGACCCGATAACTCACCTTTAGATCGATCAAATCATCCGCCCCCATCACCGAAGATCCGGCAAAGGAGATGCCTCCGACGCCGCCCTTTACACAGGATTGCTCCAGATAAGATCTCCCCACATACTCCAATATCTGCCCTCTGGCGTAGCCCTCGCTGAGCGCTACGCTGACCAGACTTTCCGGCAAAACGCCACTCACCGTATTTTCATAGGTATAGCCTGCAAAAGCCATTTTATTGCCTACCTGATGCATGGCTGCCTGGAGCCGGCTCTGCATGCCTATGATATTTACAGCAAAGAGAATGTTGAGTACAGCAAACAGGAAAAACGGAAGGGCAAAGGCTGCTTCCAGCGTCATGGAACCCCTTTTGCGGGAGAAGATAAAAGATGCCCTCCTTAACAATCGAGTGGTATTTAGATGTAGTTGACTACCTTGATCTGCCTCAAGATATGCCCGGAGAGAATGTGCTGTCGTAGTTTTGAGTTTTCGGTATTTTGATCGCAAAAAGGGCATCTTTTATCACCTCCCGCTTTAATAGAATCCGTATCTTCTGGTCATTTCATAGGAATACCCGAAACGGCTTGCAACAGACAAATCTGCCTGATAGGTATCAAAGCATCCGTCCATCCGAAATCCGGCGTTGCCGGGCGTACAGCGGATATCCATCTCCATGATGTCCATGGCCCGCTCCGCCGTCTTTTGAGAATCCTGCAAAAAAAGCATGATCTGCAAGTATTCTTTGTAACTTAATCCACTGCCACCGGAATCATTCTCAAGGCTTCCCCTCACATTTTTAATGCAATTGATCCCTGTCTTCCAGTCCGCGGCGGTTTTGTAAATCGGTACTCTTCCGCCGCTTAACAATGTTTTCACATCCTGCAGACTCTCCACATANGCCCAGGCAAAGAGAATCGTGTACTTGACCGGTTCCGCCAAGGCGGGTAAGAGTGTCACTGCCGTAAGCGCTGTGGCCATAGCCTGCGCCTCCGCTACCTTTGCACTGTCAGAGAGGATGTAAAGAACATTGGCGACCTCCCGCCAGAGCAAAAGCCTTTTTGCCACCTGCTCCAGATTCTGCCAGTCGGTATCCTGCCCCATCAGAATGTATTCCACCTGATACTGCATAAGCGCTTTCTCNAGNTCATTCCCATGANAACCGCATTTTTCAAAGAGATANGTCTGAAAAACAANATCGTTCGGCTCNCCNCTCACCGATGCCGCCTCCGTGCACACCCCTGTTCCTGTCAGTCTCCCCGATCGATGGGAAAGATAATTACTCAGATCCACCTTCACGGCGGACANCGAGGAAGGATCCTCCAATACAAGNTTNAANACCCCGCTGCCCCTCGTGGCNTTGGCAATATCTGCCGGATTATTCAGCGGCACTTTTTCAAATTTTCCCTCNTCCACTTCCTGCTCCGGCANACCGATGGCCTCNATCTGGGATTCNTACTCCTGCCGCCACGCTCCCACATCCGTGGAATCCAGCCCNAACTGCTGCAACAGACCGATGTTGCCGTTTAACAGTTCTAAAACAGCACCCAGCGGGTAGTCGTTCATATAGTCCGTGACCTGCCTCTTTAACACCGCGCCATGGTCATCGGATGCAATCGAATATTCCCCAATCTGTGCCATGCCCACATCCATAGCCAGAAAATCTTTTTCTCCAAACAGCCCTGTTTTTCCTGCCGTCTGCAAATTTTTCTGCATATAATTCCGCAAATGGGCTTCCGTATTCGCTATCTCCGGATGAGAACCCCCATAGGACATATCCACAAACAAAAGCTCGTACTGTTTCAAAAGCTCTCTGTGGTACTCGGCTAAAACGGAATTCATACCGATATCCGCCACACACTCAAACTTCATACGGATGGCACTGATCCGTGCCCCTTCTATCACTGTGAATACAAGGGACAGNATCAATGTGAGGGATAANGATAAAAATACCGTTATGTATCCCCGCCTCATTCCATTACCGTGTTGCTGTCNNTGGTGATCTTTTCAAANACNCTCTCCACCAAAGATCTCAGCTGGGTCTTAAAAATGATGACNAGNCCGATCAGCACCACGATGATCAGGATGATCTCCACGGTGCCCATACCTTCCTCCTCCCGCAAAAATGTTCCAAATCCTTTCAATNTCTCGTTCTCTCTTTTTTTCAGCATGTTTTTTCCTCCTTAATCAGTATGTAAATGAAAAATAGGCCGGGATCATAATGATCACCATGACAATACAGAGCATCATCATCATCGGTACAAGNAGCTTCGTACCCGCCTCCTCTCCCAGCTTTTTTGCCANACTTTTTCGCTCCGCAAAAGCTGTGTCTGCCTCCTGTCCGAGCAGCCGTAACAAGTCATTGCTTCCCTTCCGAATGTTCTGTGACAACAATGCCGACAGCTTCATATAGGCCTGCACCTGACAGCGTCTGCCAAAATGATCGTAAGCCTCTGTCTCCGATCTGCCGCCCTGTAATTCATTGCAGGTTATCAAAATCTCTTCGTACACATATTTCTTTCTCATCTCTTTTTGCTTTTTATAATCTTCTCCCATCTTTAAAAAGGCATTGCGAATGGTCATTCCTGCTCCCATGTAGAGCGCAAGCTTGTTCACGATCTCCGGATAATCTAAGAGCAGTTCTCTTTTCCGTGCTTCCAGCTTCTGGTCCAGATCTCTTCCTCTTCCCCAATAGATCACCCCTGCGGCAAGCAGCACNAGGATCAGAAAATAGCCGCTGCTGTCCTCTATGATTTCCCTCCAGATAATAGGTTCTGTGCCCATCTGCTCCGGCAGCACCATAACCTGTTCGCTCTTTGTGTTCTCCTCACTNTCCCGAAGCAGCGCCTCCATGCGCCCGCGCAAGGCTTCCTCCGGTGTATANACAACCGGATTGACCTGTACCGGAAAAACAAGTTCTCCGGACCAGTCCTCATAGCGCANAGATGCTGTTAATGTGACGATCTCGCTGTCNGTAAGTTCTTCGTTATGTACCGTACCGTCCGTGTTGATAAGAGAATAAGCACTGCTCTCCCAACTGATCTGAAAAGGATACTCTTCCAGTGTGGATACCAGATCCAGATCCTGCCGCACATCCTCCAGCTTTTCATTTTTGCCTAAGATAACGGTTGGAAGAAGCTCTGCCGCTTCCTGATAAAAGGCTCCTATCTCTTGATCCGTAAACTTACGTTCCTCCACCAGATAGTCGAAGATTTCCTCCTGTACGCCCGAAATCTCTGCCACAAGTCCCACAGACACCTCCCCCTCTCCATAAGCATTTCTGGAGAGGTATCTGCCCCCGGTAAGCTTCGGACTTCCATGGGCGCTGACCCAAGCCGCCAGACAGAGCAGATCTCCCACAAACACCACCATAAGCAACATACTGTACAGCGAAAGATAGTGGTCCTGTATTTGTTTTTCCACCGCGATCCCCGGCTCTAATGTTCTCAGCTTGTCTCCCAGCTGTCTCCTGTAAAGCTCCTGCTTCCAATCTCTNTTTCCTCGTCCTCTNCGTTTCCGGCTNTTTTGCTGTCTTCTGAAAAAACGAGCCGCGATCTTTTGAAAAGGATTTCCTTCCTCCCGCAGGGACAAAAGAAACAATGCCAGATAAAGTCCCAGAATCCCTATGTAAATGTATATCATCAAACACTTCCTCCCTTTCCTGCCGCTTTTCTCTATACCTCTATCTCCACGATTCTTTTGGAAAGCAGATAGGCAACGCCGTAAAACACCAAGCAGACCGTCATGATCACCACCCCCATCAGATTGTGATAGAGTACGTCGAAAAATCCCCTGGAGGTTGTCCCGATATAAAAGATAATNAGAAACGGCACCATNTTCATGATCTTCTGTTCCAGNTTTTTTGCGCTGATCATAAGCTGTATCTCCTTATCNGTTTCAATNTTCTGTTCNATGACCGCCGCCGTCTTCTCCAGAATCTCCGTCAAATTGCCNCCGCTTTTCTTNGCNATNAGAAANACATCNGCAAACTGCATAATGTCGGGCTGGTGGCTTCTCAGTCCCANATCATACAAGAGCCTTTCCAGCACCACATTGTTTTCCATTCCNCGNATGATNNNNCTCACCTCNNGGCAGATCAGNCTCTCTGAACCNTAGAGNAGTTCCATATCNCGNTAGGATTCCCGAAANGCNTTCTCAATGGAATATCCCGCCTTTCCGTTNGCNGAGAGCGCNAGCACCAGATCCTTAAACTGNANNCTCAGCTCCTGCCTGCACTTTTTTGCCAAATCCTTTTTCCTTTCCCTCACAAAAAGGACAAAGACAGGAAGCAGCAGGACACAGGCGATAAAAGAACGATAAAAGAAATAACCGATCATTCCCACGAGCAGCGCCCCCTCCAGGCAGGTAAGCAGCCCTTCCTTCACGGTAAAATGGTGTTCAATATAATCCGGCAGATTGTAGTTTTTCGACATAAGAAAGCTCTCCCTTCTTTCTGAGAACGCCGAGGATTCTGCCCTCGTCCGTCTCTCCCTCTTCCTCAAAGCGATAGAGCGGCGCCAATCGGATCTCATTCTCTTCGTATCCAAGCACCTCCACGATCTCCAAAACTTTTCTTGTTTTGTCCCGAAGACGTCCCAGGTGAATGATGATATCAATTCCCGAGGNAATCTGCTGTCGGATCGCTGCCAGCGGTATTTCTATTCCCATAAGGATCATGTTTTCCAGACGGCTCAGCATATCCTGTGAACTGTTCGCATGGCCTGTGGACATGGAACCGTCATGCCCCGTATTCAGACATTGCATCATGTCAAAGGCTTCTCCTCCGCGCACCTCTCCTACGATAATTCGATCGGGTCTCATGCGTAAAGACGTTTTTATTAAATCTCTTATGGTGATTTCCCGGCACCCCTCTACATTTGCATTTCTGGTCTCCAACCGCACCAGATTCGGAATATTTTTAATTTGCAATTCCGCGCTGTCCTCGATGGTGATAATGCGCTCCTCTATGGGAATATAGTTTGACAGTGCATTTAGAAAGGTGGTTTTCCCGGAGCCTGTTCCGCCGCTGATAAAAATATTGTATTTTGCCTGTACCAGTTTGTTTAACCATTGACATACCTCCTCTGTAATGGACCCGAAGGACACCAGATCCTCCATGGTAATGGGCTGATCGGGAAACCGTCTGATCGTCACGATAGGCCCGTTTAGTGCTACCGGATTCAAGACCACATTGACACGGGCTCCATTTTGCAGTCTGGCATCCACGATAGGAGACGCCTCATTGACCGTCCGGTTACAGTCTGATACGATCTGCTGTATCACATTCTGCAGCTTCTCCGCACTGTCAAAGTGCAGGCCGCTCTCCGTAAGTCTGCCGCTCTGCTCTATAAAAATCTGATCCGGTCCGTTGATCATGATCTCCGTGATCTGCGGATCATCCACCAGCTCCTGCAGAACATCCAGTTTACGGACTGCGTGAAAAAGCTCTTTTCTGAGCTTGGCGCGTTCCGCAAGAGAAATCGGGTTCTCCCTGCTCTCCCGGATCAGCATCTCATCTATCAACTCCCGTATCTCTTCGTCACTGCTCTCCCGGGAAAAATCAATACTCTCTATCAGCTTTTCCTTTAAAAGTTTCCTCTTCTCCTCCGTGTTGGTCATAAATATCCTCCCTGATGATCGCTTTCACATAGCCCGCCAATTCCCCATGTGTCATCATGTCCAGGCTTGCCGGCAGTTCCTGAAAGATAGGAAAACGACATTTCACAGTCCGCTCCGCGATCTCATCCAGATTGTTAAATTGCAGCATTTGTTCATACTGACGGAGCTTTGCCGACGCGAAGGGATCCTCCCTGGTGATGGTATAGATTTTTTGACAATTTTTTAACAGATCAAAGAGACCGTCTATGCCTTCATCCAGATCCAATATCAGATACTCGTATTCCCCGATCGCTGCAATGTCCCTGCAAAGTGCAAGCCACTGCTCTCCCGGCACCTCCTTCAAACCCAGCGCATACTGCATCGGAGGAATGTAATCCANCCCTCCGGCATTCTGTATTATGNNNGGAAGTCGTANGGCAAGCTTTTCNCTGGCACTCTGNAAGTAATACACCACATCCAGCATATCTGTCTGGTATTCCCTTCTCAGAATCTCCCCCAGACCGGAATACATTTCAAAATTCAGATACAGTGTCTTATGCTCCTTCGCCAGCATCTGTCCCAGCGTCAATGCAAAGGATGTCTGCAAACATCTCTTGATCGGAGAATAGATTCCTATCAGCTTCGCCTCTGTGCCTGTCTCCTCCAGATAATCTTTCCAGTCTCCCGACCCATCAATGGCATCAAGCATTGCCTCCACGACTTTCTCCGGGCTCTGATATTTACTGATGCAGTACAAATCCTCTCCTGCCGCCTGATCGCTCTCCTGCAGGATAAACATCTGTGCAACCTGTTTACAAAGATATTCTTCCCGGAGCAGTCTCCAAGCGGTCTCCGCAATGAGCAGGATCTCTATTTCCTCCCGTCCAG
This sequence comes from Lachnospiraceae bacterium, assembly GCA_014804565.1. Lineage (GTDB taxonomy): Bacteria > Bacillota > Clostridia > Lachnospirales > Lachnospiraceae > UBA3282. The sequence goes on along the minus strand of JAAUZN010000087.1, from coordinate 3,481 downwards.
CAAATTTCTCAAGCTCCTCCACCGCCGTAAACAGATGCAGTGTGTAGGGCAGCCTCACCTTATCCAAAATATACTCCGCCATACGGAAAGCATATCCTTCCTCCGTATCGCAGATTGCCATGATCTTCTGTCTCAAAATAGTCCTCCCATTCTGCACACCACACTGAACAGAATCGGCACCGTAAAGTGGATCTTATTCTTGCAGTAGGTGTGATAATCCTGTTTTAAATCTTCCCCGTAAATTTTCCAGTGCCCTGTCCGCCGGACATCGCACAGATAGGAAAAGAAATACTGAAACCGTTCCCTGCCGTTTCGTTCTGTGATAAGCTTTCCGAGCGAAAACACTGCGCCGATCACAAAAGCGCCTGCCAGTATGCTCATAAATTCTCTCACCGGCAGAAAACTCGCGATCATAACAAACAATTTGACATCACCTGCACCCAACACGCCTGTTTTAAACAGAGGATACATAAGAAAAAATGCAGGAAGCACAGATGCCAGAAGCTCCGGAAGGCTTCGGCCGGATAAGAGACTGCCCGTGACCCCGATCACAACACCCAGAAAAGTAAAATCATTCGGAATCCGGTCTGTCTTAAGATCTGCTAACGCGGAAAGCAACAGCAGGAGAAGTAAAATAGATTGCCAATAACTCAGCCCAATAAAACCACCTCCATGTCCTATCATAAGTCCGACTCAATGAAATAATTGGGAGAATTTCCCGATGCCGTAAGGCGTAAGGCGTGGAANAGAATCCACATAGAATTTCTTGAGTTGTGAATTGAATTATAACACAAATAAAACGCTTGTCTATAGGTCTTTTGCAAAAAAAATCTTTTTGTGAATTACTCACAAAATTTTAAAAAAATGAATGCCATAAAGCACCGCAAGCCCTGGAAATCCGAGGATTCCGGATGTCAAAATCGTCAACGGATTGATCCCGACGGCCACCTGCATCTGTCTGGCCGCCAGCAGATGATTAAAAGCATAAATTCCCACCGTACCCATCACTGCCCGAAGGACAAAATTAACCAGCCACTCTACCTTCCGACCCATCGCGCCGATCGCCAGCACGATCAGACACACCGCTAATATCATTACAGCTCCGCCCATATTTCCCATATATTTTGTCTCTCTATATCTTGTCTCTCTACAAGGTATGTGAACATGCTCTCCAATATTACATGAATATTTTCGGAAAATTTTACCTAAACTGGTAATATATGGAGCCTGCTTTTACTGTAGGTTTACAAATTGATATAAGAAAAAAGCAGAAAGGCTGGGTAATGGCAGTATGAAAATCATTTTCAAACAAAGTCCCTGTATTCCGGCGGACGATGATGTGATCGTGGACGGGCACAAAATGACGCTTCGGGAAGAACTGATTCTGGCAAGACATGCTCTGGAAAATGCTTACTCCGGATTTGACAATGCAACAGATCCCGATCTGATCGATTGCTATATTTTCGAGCTGAACGCTGTTATGAAACGCTATAAATATTTATTACAAAAGGCAGCGGAAACCAATCCGCTGCCCGATCAGGAACATGCCGAAGCATACTATCCTCTCACTTTTTTATAACTCACACACAGAATCCCCTGTTTGCGGCAGGATCCGTGATATTNTCCATGAGATNNTCCCTGCCGTAAGTAAGCCCTGCATANACGGTCTGNGTGTTNCCCATGACAGGCCCTGTCTCGTCCTGCCCCTCGATCTGNTTATAGGCCGCCNNNAGCTTTTCTACCANNGGACGNATATGCNCCAGANTNTCGGNGGTATTATATAANGCNGCCTTCGCNACCTCTCTGTTGATAAAGAGATANATCTGNAACAGATTNTGNGCCACCTCATACTCCANNTGCAGAGAATCCATCAGNTCNCACATACAACCCTGAATCCTGCGGATCGCNTTCTTGAAATCATCCCTNTTTCCCGNNTCNANNGCNTCCTTCGCCTCGTCAATATAGAGCAGNGTCATCTCATATAAAATAGTNATCANCTGCGTNTTATTCGCCTGCGTGATACGCAGGGTATATTCCTGTTTTAATTCCTTGGTCATATTTTACTCTCCATTCCGGGACATNNAAGNATCAGTCCCANNCNACNTNTCTATATCTNCNCTGCATNACTGTAANAGCTGCAANACCTGAGAAGGTCTCTCGTTNGCCTGNGCNANCATGGAAACTGCCGCCTGAGATATTACCTGCTCCGTCGTGTAGTTGGTCATCTCCTCCGCCATATCCACATCCATGATACGGGAATAGGATGCTGTCATATTCTCGTTGGATACTGCCAGATTGTTGACTGTGTGCTCCAGACGGTTCTGATATGCACCCAGTCTGCTTCTCGCATCCGATACATAGAGAATGGCGTTCTTGATCGCTCTGTTGGCATCTGCACAATCATCCTGTGTCTTCATATTCAAATCTTCAAGCCCCATCCGATTTAAAGAGATCGTAGGAATACGGACTGCAAGCTGCTGGCCTTCATTAGCGCCTGTCTGGATATCCATAGTGCCGATACCGGTGGCGTCAATGATCAAGCTCTCTGCGGGCACTTCAACTGTATCGCCACCTATAGGAATACTGTCCGCATGACCAGGGTTAGTGCACTCCAGTTCCCACCGAAAACCACTATCACTTTCAAGAACAATGATATCTTTCGTGTTATCTTCAGGGTTTGGGAAAACCGAAGTCACCTTTGTATCTGCCGGAATCTGCTCTTCCTTTGGAACAACATCAAAATAGCGGTTATATTGTAAATAGAAAATAAAATTCGATGCAGTCGCCGTCAAGCTACAGTCAGCCCCCGTGTTTCCATTTATATCACCCCATCCGACATAGTTTACTTCAAATTGTGGAATCTGAATCTGCTTTTTCCCGGTCACATCCACCGTTCCGGGAAATTCCTCCGGCGGCTCCACTTCCAGGGTCATCTCAAAATCCAAAGGCCCCTTTAACGTAATCTTGTTCTTGGTTGTCTCGGAAATCTCCACGCCCGGAGGAAATGCGTTGTCTCCACTCGATGCTAATTTGATAACCGTGGCATCCTTATCAATCTTCCCATCCTCATCGTAAGCAACAATCAACTCTTGGATCGCATATTTCTTAGGGATCACTTCATCCGAATAATAATCCACCTTCACCTTATGATTATTAGTATAGCCCCGCAGATCAAAAGTGCCGTCCAGAAGCGTCTGCCCGTTAAACTGCGTATCGGTAGAGATTCTGGTGATCTCCTCCTTAAGCTGTTTCACCTCCGCCTCAAGCGTCATACGATCAGTGGTGGTAAGGGTTCCTGTCTCTCCCTTGACTGCCAGCTCGTTCATTCTCTGCAGCATCTCATGTACTTCTGTCAGTGCGCCGTCTGCCGTCTCAATGATCGAGATCCCGTTATTCGAGCTCTGAGTTGCCGTACCGATTCCCGTGATCTGAGTATTCATTCTTCTGCCAATGGCATAACCCGAAGGGTTATCCTTGGATG
>JAAUZN010000086.1 GCA_014804565.1 Lachnospiraceae bacterium | reverse complement strand
TTTAGAATGGGCCGTCGTTGACGGCAATGCGCTGGCGGTGGACAGCAGAGGGACTAAAAGTTATCTGATCCAGGGCGCGGACCGCCCTGGGGATATCGTATACCCTGACCGGCGTTGGGGGTATGGCAGGATCGATATCAATGGTACTTTTGAGGTGTTGGCAAGGCTGTAGAGAAAACTTGCTGATTTTTGGCAGTGGTGGTATCATAGATAAAGTATGAGAAGCGTTTTAGATAAGAAAATAATAAAATATAAAATTGGATTCGCCGGGCTGGTTTTCGCCGGGCTCCTGACGGCCTGCGGTGTCGCGGAACAGGAGACGGCGGCGCCGGGGAGCGACGCGTCTGTGGAGATATCTCCGGAGGAGACAGGGGAGGAGGAGACCGATCAGGGGATAGAGATGAGCTCCTGGCGGGAATCTGTACAGCAGATGTTCGAGGACCCTTATGGAGATTATCTTGAGACCGGGGGAGAGATCGCTTTTCTGACAGACGGTTCGGTGGAGGATGACAGCTATAACGAGGCTGTCTACAACGGCGTGCGGATGTATGCGCTGGGAGCAGGCGTTTCTTTTTCCTATTATCATGCGGATCCGAATGCCTTGGAGAGCTATCAGGAGGCGGCGGTAAAAGCGGTGACGGAAAATGCAAGGATCGTCATCTGTGCCGGCGACCTTTTCGGTGAGGCGGTAGGCGCTTTGCAGGAGATTTATCCCCAGACGTCCTTTTTGTTGATAGACAGTGTGCCACGCGACGAGGAGGGAGAGGAGATCCCCATCGGAGAAAATGTGCACTGCATCCTGTTTCACGAAGAGGAGGCCGGCTATCTGGCGGGATATATGGCAGTCTGGGAAGGATACCGGAATCTGGGATTTGTGGGCGGCGGAGAGGAACCGGCAGTGCTCCGCTATGGCTACGGGTATCTGCAGGGGATCGATGCGGCGGCCAAGGATCTGTCTTTGGAGGATGTGGCGGTCCGTTACTGGTATGCAGACACCTTTTCCCCGGATATCGCAGTCCGGGAGAGAGCGGACGACTGGTATGAGAACGGCGTGCAGATCATCTTTGCCTGCGGCGGCGGACTTTACGAATCTGTGCTGGAGGCGGCTGAAAATCGGGACGGGCTTTTGATCGGTGTGGATGTGGATCAGAGCAGGATTTCGGATCGATTTTTGACCAGTGCAGTCAAAAATATCGGCACGGCTGTAACGGACGCGCTGGACAGTTTCTATGCAAACGGTGGTTGGAATGAAGGGCGGGCCGGACAGGTGAAACGCTATGGCGTGGAGGAAGGCTGCGCGGCGATTCCGGTGGTGGATACGGAGTGGCGGTTTAAAGAGATTCCTACGACACACTTTTTTGAGATATACAAGCAGATGAAGAGGGGAGACAGGCAGGTGTCGGACGAGACCGGTGAATTGCCTGAGACGACCCGCATTAGTGTGAGTTTTGAATGAGCGCAGGAGGAATGGGCGTGTATAAAGAGAAGAATAATAAAATACGTTCCGGATATCTTCTGCTTTTGGGTATGTGGATGATAGCGCTTTTGCTGGCCGGCTGCGGTGATGGGGCAGAACAGACGGGTGGCACGGCCGTCAGTCAGGAGGATGGTGTACAGTCGGCAGAGCTTGCGCAGCTTACTGCCGGGGAGACAAGCCTGTCGGATGAGGAGCTGGCAGAGTACGCCATGGATGTTTCCCTGATATATGATGCGGAGCAGAGGCAGCTGCGGTATACGATCCAAATGCCGTTGATACCGTCCAGCGACGATGCGTATCTGTATCTGTTTGCGGCAGACAGCTGGGAGGAGGATGCGGATGTCCTTTCCGGGGAACCTGTCACGAGAGGACGTAAGGGGAGAACGTGGGAAACACAGTTTCCTTATCGGGATGTGTATTTGTTTCAACGGTTTATCCCGGCCCTTCGGGTTGACGGAGACTTTGTACAGGTGGGGAAAAGCGTGTATTTGTCTAATCCTGAGGAGCTTGCCGTAAATCAGGATGACTATCCGGAGACCGGCTCCAAGAAGGGGATCCTGTTGGATCCCACCATGCTTGGGACGACGGAGTTGACGGATCTGGGCGCCAAGCATGCCATCTACAATATTCCGCTTTCCCATATTATGGGGGAGACGACGGATCAGACTTTTCCTACCATCACATATACCTATCGAGGCAGAAACTATGTCTTTAACGGGGCAGCAGTCAACGGTTATGACGGACTCTTTACCTATCTGACGGATATGGGAATGAGTGTTACGGCGGTGGTATTAAACGATTGGAATGAGACATATCCGGAGCTGATCCATCCGGAGGCAAAGAATGAGGAGAGCGGCGCTTACTATTACATGTTCAATACGGCTGAGGAGGAGGGCGTAAAGACGCTGGAGGCCGTGGCAGAATTTTTGACGGAGCGTTATTCCAGCGGAGAACACGGGATGGTGCACAGCTGGGTGGTCGCCAATGAGATCAACCAGAATCGGGTCTGGAACTATATGGATACCCGTGATGTGACCCACTATGCGGACACTTTTGAAAAGTCCCTTCGTATTTTCTATCAAGCGGTGAAAAGCCATTATGCGGGAGGCAGGGTGTATTTCAGCATAGACCACGCATGGAACAGCAATGAAGATGACAATAGCAGCTTTTTTAACGGACGGGATGTGCTGGAGGCATTTAATGAGGCAGCCTTAAAGCATGGAAACTATGACTGGGGGATCGCGATCCACCCTTATCCGGAACCTATGACCCGTGTGAATTTCTGGTCTCAGGAGTACGATAAGACCAGAGATGCGCCTCATTTATCCGTTATGAATCTGAATGTGCTGACAGATATGTTGTCCGAGGAGAACTATCTTGACAGAGAGGGNAAGGTGCGGAGCGTCACCATCACGGAGNTNGGNNTNTCCTCNGGTTCGGGAGAACGCCTTCAGGCNGCGGCTTTCGCCTATTGTTATTGTATCGTGGANGCCAATCCCTACATAGACGCCTTTTTGATGAACCGGCAGACGGATGCNCCGGANGAAGTGCTGGCNGGTCTGGCCTTTGGNGTTTACGAGTANGATCATACGGGNAAATATATCAAGGATGTTTTTCGCTATATCGATACCGATCAGGCCGGGGAGTACACGGATGTTATGCTGAGNATCTTAGGTGCTGACAGCATGGAGCAGGCNTTGTCCTGGGCCACGGCAGACGGCGGGCNCGGAGAGGAATGAGCGACGGAGAATACTATGAAGGTTTCCTTACTGGTGACGGTCTATAATGTAAAGGAGCATCTTGCCCTGACGCTTGCAAGCATTGAAGAGCAGGATTATCAGGATATCGAGGTGGTGGTNGTGGACGGAGGCTCCACTGACGGTACGGTGGAACTGATCGAGGCTTTTGCCGNGCGGATGNAAAAACGGCAGGGNNTTTCGGTGCNGTGGGTCTCGGAGCCGGATGAAGGTCTCTATGACGCCATGAACAAGGCCTGCCGTATGAGCACAGGGGATGTGTTGGCGGTCTGCAATGACAGACTCTGTAAGCCCGATGCGGTGAGCAGACTGATGGCGGCGCTGGAGAACGGCGGGGATCACTGTGTGGGAGTTCATGCGGATCTGGTGTATGTGGAGGGCGAGCGGGTGATAAGACGCTGGCACATGGGGNAGGGAAAGCTNTCCCAGGGCTGGATGCCGGGNCATCCCACTCTTTTTCTGCGAAGAGANATCTACGAGAAATACGGTCTTTATGACANTTCCTACCGCTGTGCGGCGGATTATGAATTTATGGTGCGGTTTTTAAAGGAGGAGGACAATCGGCTGGCATATGTGCCGGAGATCCTTGTGGCNATGTTTTACGGCGGCACCAGCAATGCGGGGATTAAAAACTATCTGGTGTCTTTTCAGGAGGGATACCGGGCNCTTCGGAAAAACGGNGTGGCTCATCCCCTGTGGATCACCCTGCGCAGGAGTCTGCGGGTGATCGGACAGTTTGGANANTCCGGNCNGTAAGGAAGAGTGAGGGAGGAACTCCATATGGNGGTGATCGGATGTGCANNGTTGGCGGTCGGCATCTTTNTNCTCGACCTGNTGATCAANAACTANATGGAAANNCATCTGGAGGAGGGGGAAACGAGACTCTTCTGCAAGGGAAGACTTTTGCTCAGGAAATATCATAATAGAGGAGCATTTCTGGATCTGGGAGAGAAAAAACAGAGTGTTGTNGCACTGGTTTCNCTGCTTTTGACCCTCTTTATGACGGTGCTGTTTCTTTCCACTTTCAGTTTTCGNGGGAACNCTNCCCTAAAGGCNGGGTTGGCCCTGCTTCTGGGCGGTGCGTACAGTAATACCTACGACCGTCTGACACGCAGATATGTGGTGGATTATGTGAGTTTTCCGGTGAAAAATCAGAGGCTTCGCCGGATCGTATTTAATATTTCAGACTTTTGCATTTTGATTGGNGCGCTGCTTATGACTCTTGCCGGAACATGGGACAAATAGAAAGCCGGGCTTTTGGCCCGGCTTTTTTGTTTTGTGAATTATGCTGTGATGATGGTGCCGCTTTTTCCCTTCAAGGCGTCCTTGACTTTCTCTAAGGAGGTGATCAGCACCTTTCCCTCCGGATTTTCCTCCAGATAGGTGATGGCGGCCTCGATCTTTGGGAGCATAGTGCCTGCTTCAAACTGCCCCTCCGCACACAGATCCTTTGCGCGGGCCGTGGTGAGAGCGGGGAGCGCCTCCTGCGTGGGCTGCCCGAAATTCTGATAGACACAGGGAACACCGGTGAGAATGATCAGTTCATCAGCCTGCAGCTCCACAGCCAGTCTGGCGGCAATGGAATCTTTCTCGATCACGGCGGATGCTCCTTTCAGGACATGATTTTGTTCGATCACGGGGATGCCGCCGCCTCCGCAGGCGATAACGATCTGATCCGCCGCTGCCAGCGTGCGGATCGCGTCGATCTCCACGATATCGATGGGGCGGGGAGCNGCTACAATACGGCGGAANCCCTTGCCGGGCTCTTCTTTTACATAATTTCCCTTTTTGATTTCCATCTCTGCATCCTCGGCNGACATATAGCGGCCGATCACCTTGGTGGGTTCATAGAAGGCCTCATCATAGGGATCTACGGTAACCTGCGTCAGAATGGTGCTGACGGTTTTGGCGATCCCGCGGCCAAGGAGCTCGGCGCGGAGTGCATTCTGGATATCATAGCCCACATAGCCCTGGCTCATGGCGGAGCAGACNCACATNGGAGCGGGCGTATAGTCGATGTAGACGCGNCGCAGCTCTGTCATNGCCTTGTGGATCATACTGACCTGACGACCGTTGCTGTGGGTGATGGTGAGCTGGTAATCGGCTTCCACCAGATCTGCCAGNGCNNTNGCGGTCACCTTNACGGCATCCCACTGTTCNAATGTTGTATANCCNAGCGCCTCATGTCCGAGAGAGACGACTGCTCTTTTCTTACTCATAATAACCTCCGATCAGTAATTTTTCGGGCGATGCTTTCTGCTGCACCGCTTATCCCAAGTATATCAAACCCCATTCTTTTTGTATAGAATGGTTTTACAAAAATTATGTAAACAAAATGCACTCTGGNAAGATGNAGAAAGTGCCTAAATGATNGGGTTCTGTAAGACNATTTGAAGACATAAAAATTCTTTTNATGGTAATGTTATGTAAATTAGTTGTGGNATTTGCATAAAAATACATGTGAAATTTATTGACGATATGGTTAAAATACACAGAAAACAGTTTGACAGGAGAAAAAACCGCTTGTATAATATTAGTATTAAGTGGAGACAGGTGAGGAAGAAGATACCCAAAATGACAGAAAACGGGCAGACACAAGGAGAAAGGTATCAGAGGTAACGGTATGGACTACTTANAAACACTGCAGAATATGTCGCTGGAACAGATCCAGGNGGTCATCGAGATCATGCANCAGTCATCTGATGCATATATGTATATTTTAGATTTGAATACGGACACCTATATGGTGGCGGAAAAGGCGACCAAACGCTTCCCGATCGACTCCACCGTGAATGAGGACTGCATGAAGACGCTCAAGAAGGTAGTGTACCCGTCAGATCATGCGATGCTTGCGGCGGATCTGGAGAAATGCCGTTCGGGCGAGAAAGACGAGCATGCCCTGGAATACCGTTGGATGGACCGCAAGAACAGGGTGGTTTGGATCAGCTGTAAAGGGGTTGTGGTGACAGGCGCGGAGGGGCACAGGCTTCTGATCGGCTCGGTAAGTGAGATGGGTAAGAAGGCGAAGGCCGATAATATCACAGGACTTCGCAGAGAGGTGAGATTCCGGCTGAATGCGGAGGCGCTTTTGCGGGATAAGCCTGCNTCGNTCCGGTTTATCATGCGTGTCGGTATTGATAATTTTAANGAGATCAATGAAAAAGAGGGNGTTGAGGCCGGCGACGANGTATTGCAGGAGCTGGCGCAATGTATTTTAGAGATAGTAGATGAGAGCGTGGATGTCTATCGTCTGGTGGCTGACGAATTTATGATCGTGAATGCTGCGGATGTGGAGACGCGGCAGCCGCTTGAGATTTACAATCAGATTCAGAACAAGATAGTGGCTATGGTCAAAAACAAGGAGTACAGTCGTTTTTATACTGTATCTGCGGGAGTGTTGGACGGAGANTTTGCNGGCAGAAGNGTGGAGGAGNTGATNCGNTTCACGGAGTTTGCCNTNAATGANGCGAAGCGCANCGGCANAAANCAGATNATGGNCTTTGANCAGAAAGCCTACNANGTTTATCTGGANCGNNTGAATATGCGCAANGCNATGCGGCGGGATATCAGCAATGATTTCAGCGGCTTTGAGGTATATTATCAGCCTATCGTTTCCACACCTGATTATAAACTGATCGGTGCAGAGGCGCTTTTGCGTTGGCGCAGTGAAGAGTACGGAAATGTGTCTCCGGCAGTGTTTATTCCGATTCTGGAGGAGAGCGGCCTGATCATTCCGGTGGGGAGATTTGTGCTCTGGGAGGCGGCGAGAACCTGTAAGAAGTGGAAGGAGTATATTCCGGAGTTCCATGTGAATGTAAATCTTTCCTATGTACAGCTTTATCGGAGCGATCTGATGAAAGATGTGGAGAGGTGCATCCGGGAAGTGGGTATCGATCCTGAGAGCCTTGTTTTAGAGCTGACAGAGAGCGGATATATAGAGACGAATGATCGCATNAAGGAGCTCTTNAGAGATCTGAAGGAGAGAAAGATTGATCTTGCGCTGGANGATTTCGGTACCGGATATTCCAATATGCGTTATCTGAAAGAGATAGATGTAAAGACTGTGAAGATCGACAGATCCTTTGTAGTACAGGCGCTTCAGAACGATTACGACTATAATATCATCAGTCATATCATAGATATGGTGCACAGCCTGGGTTCGGTAGTGTGCATGGAGGGAATCGAGGAGAAAGAGGAACTCGCCAAGATGATGGCGACGAAGCCGGATATGATACAGGGTTATTATTTCGGNAAGCCNNCNNCGGCNGAGCNGTTTGAGGANGANTTNCTGCAGNCTANAGNTTCTCTCTGATNCGGATATCCACATCCACATAGTTGTTTTCTGAAGCAGGGCTCTCCCCTGTGGTCAGATAAGCAAACAGGATAGAGAGAGGAAGAAATCCCTGTTGAAAGGGCTGTTGGCAGATGGTAGCTGCAATCAGTCCTTTTTGCATATATTCGTGTGTAGTGGGTACCAAATCGTTTGTTATGACAGTTGTGTCGTTTTTGCGGTCAGATNCTTCGATGGCACGACAGCCGCCGTAGACACCGCCGGCGGTAAAATAAAAGGCATTGATCTCAGGGTGGTCTGCAAGCAGCTGTTTTGTCAGCGTATAGCTCTCTGAGTCGTCGTCGTTGTTGTTTACGATATCCGCGATGCGGATGTGGGGATGGGAGCGGATCACCTGAGCGAAGCCGGCGATACGCTCTGTGTGGCACAGGATGTTCCGGGAGCCGGATACGATGCCCACATGGACTTCACCCTTGGTCATAAGGCGCATAAGACCGGCGGCAGCTTCTCCCGAACGGAAAAAATTACTGCCCACATAGGCAAGGCGTTTGGAGTTTTCGATATCAGTGTTCAGCGTTACCACGGGGATGCCCCGGTCGCAGAGACTGTTGATCTTTTCCCGGATNGCGTCATCGTTGTAAGGGGAGATGGCAAGACCGCTGATACCCTCTGCGAGAAGTGCATCTATGGCGGACAGCTGTTGTTTCAGGCTGTATTCCGTCTGTCGGATGAGGACGCTGCAGTTGTAGCCCTCCAGTTCCTGAGCTTTTTCGTGCACGCCCAGGAGCACGTCGTCGAAGAAAGGATTGCCAACGCCCAGGAGCACCACGCCGAGCTTCAGATTCTTTTTCTGAGCGGCGAGGACGATGCCTGCTTTGTTCGGCTTGTAGTCGAGCTTGCGGACGATCTCCCAGATTTTTTCTTCTGTTTTGGGGTTGACGTCGCCGCGATGGTTTAAAACGCGGTCTACCGTACCACGCGACACGCCTGCGAGTGTGGCGATCTCCTTGATGGTTGCCATAACCGTATTATCCTTTCGTACTTTTGATAGCAATAGCGTAGCATATCGGGTGGAAATAGACAATGCGTTCCTCGGCATTTTGTATAANNNTACGAAAAAAATATACGGTCTTGCTTTTCTGTCTGGGACAGATTATCATAAAATTAAGAGTAACGTGCACGGGCACGGAAGAAAATTTTAACAGATTGGGGGATCAATATGCTGTATATTGGTGTGGATTTGGGAACCAGTGCCGTGAAGCTTCTTTTGATGGAGGGAAACGGTAAGATCGTCAACATCGTATCGAAGGAATATCCTTTGTATTTCCCGCATCCGGGCTGGTCTGAGCAGAAGCCGGAGGATTGGTATGAGCAGAGTATTGCGGGAATCAAGGAACTGATCGCCGGTGTGGATAAGAGCCAGATCGCGGGAATCAGCTTCGGCGGTCAGATGCACGGACTTGTCATTTTGGACGAGAACGACGAGGTGATTCGGCCTGCGATCCTGTGGAATGACGGAAGAACCACGGAGGAGTGTGATTACTTAAATAACGTGATCGGTAAGGATAAATTGTCCGCTTACACGGCGAACATCTCCTTCACCGGCTTTACCGCGCCGAAGGTGCTCTGGGTGAAGAATAAGGAGCCTGAGAACTTTGCCCGGATCAAAAAGATCATGCTTCCCAAGGATTATATTGCGTACAAGCTGACAGGCGTGCACTGCACGGATGTTTCCGACGCTTCCGGCATGCTCTTGTTTGATGTGAAAAATCGCTGCTGGTCTAAGGAGATGTGCGAGATCTGTGGCGTGAAGGAAGAACAGCTTGCAAAAATCTACGAAAGCTATGAGACCGTGGGAACGGTGCTCCCGGAGATCGCGAAAGAGCTGGGAATTTCCGAGAATGTGAAGGTGGCAGCCGGCGGCGGCGATAATGCGGCAGCGGCAGTTGGCACCGGCACTGTGGGAGACGGCATGTGCAATATCTCTCTGGGCACCAGCGGCACCATCTTTATCTCCTCCGACAAGTTCGGTGTGGATAAATTCAATGCACTGCACGCCTTTGCCCATGCGGATGGTCATTATCATCTGATGGGATGCATGCTCAGTGCGGCTTCCTGCAATAAGTGGTGGATGGACGATATCATCGGCACCGAGGCATACGGGGAAGAGCAGAAAGCGATCACNGANGATAAGCTNGGNGANAANCATGTGTATTTNCTGCCTTATCTGATGGGAGAGCGTTCCCCTCACAACGATCCGGATGCGAGAGGTACTTTCATCGGCATGACCATGGATACCTCCAGAGCGGACATGACCCAGGCAGTGTTGGAAGGCGTGGCATTTGCACTTCGTGATTCCCTGGAAGTAGCGAAATCTCTGGGAATCCACATTGAGCGCACGAAGATCTGCGGCGGCGGTGCGAAGAGCCCGCTCTGGAAGCGGATGATCGCCAACATCATGAATCTGAAGGTGGATGTGATCGAGAGTGAGGAAGGGCCTGCNATGGGCGGCGCAATGCTGGCGGCAGTGGCGTGCGGCGAGTACGCCAATGTGGAGGAAGCGGCAGCTAAGATTGTCAAGATCGTGGATACCGTGGAGCCGGAGGCGGCACTGGTAGAGAAATACGAGGCGAGATACCAGCAGTTTAAGCAGATCTATCCGACCTGCAAGGAATTATTCGGAAAGCTGAAACAGTAATTTTTACAGAGAGGAGTGGAGAAAAATGGAGATCAAAAAAGTGACAGATCCGTCATTTCGCAAGTATGGCCGGGTCGTAGAGGGAATCGATTTCACAGATCTGGTGAATGCGATCAAAGAGAAGACGCCTCTGCCGGAGGGAGTGGCATATGAGCCTTCTATCGCCGATCTGGAGGCTACTACAGCGGCGAAGGCGCTGCAGAGAAGGACCTATGGCGAGCTGCCCATCGAAGTAGGCTACTGCAATGGCCATAACTATAAGTTGAATGCGGTGGAGTATCACAGGAGTTCAGAGATCAATGTGGCGGCTACGGACGCTGTGCTGATCGTGGGCATGCAGCAGGATATCACCGATGATTTTACTTATGATACCGCTAAGATGGAGGCATTTCTGGTGACGGCGGGCACAGCGGTGGAGCTCTATGCGACTACCCTGCACTATGCGCCCTGCAGTGCCAATGACGGCGGCTTTAAGGTAGGTATCGTGCTTCCTGCGGGGACGAACTATCCTTTGAAAGAGTCCCATGACGGTTGGGAAGATTCTCTGATCACGGCACAGAATAAATGGCTGATCGGTCATGCGCAGGGCGGCCTCGATGCAGGCGCGCACATCGGACTTGTAGGAAAGAATTTAGATATTCGTGATTGACATGCGTGTCATAAAACAGATAAGTAAATAAACCGGCAGCACCGGTTAAAGGAGGAATAAAGATATGAACAATTTACCNAAAGTAAAAATTGGTATCGTGGCTGTAAGCCGTGACTGTTTCCCGGCATCGCTCGCGATCAACAGAAGAAAAGCCCTGGTGGAGGCTTACACGAAGAAGTATGATGCAGCTGACATCTACGAGTGCCCTGTCTGCATCATCGAGAGCGAGATCGACATGGTAAACGCGCTGAAGGACATTAAGGACAACGGTTGTAATGCACTCTGCGTATACCTGGGCAACTTTGGTCCCGAGATTTCTGAGACCCTGCTTGCAAAGCACTTTGAGGGTCCGAAGATGTTCGTGGCTGCTGCTGAGGAGTCCCAGAATGATCTGATCCAGGGCCGTGGCGANGCATACTGCGGTATGCTCAATGCNAGCTACAACTTAAAGCTGCGCAACGTGAAGGCGTATATTCCCGAGTATCCTGTAGGGGATGCGGATGACTGCGCAGACATGATCCATGAGTTCATTCCGATTGCNCGTGCGGTTGCAGCGCTCTCCAGCTTAAAGATCATTTCCTTTGGTCCCAGNCCGCTTAACTTCCTGGCTTGTAACGCGCCCATCAAGCAGCTTTACAATCTGGGTGTGGAGATCGAGGAGAACTCCGAGCTGGATCTGTTTGAGGCATATAACAAGCATGAGGGAGATCCTCGTATCGCAGATGTAGTGAAGGATATGGAAGCAGAGCTGGGTGACGGCAACAACAAGCCTACCATCCTGCCTAAGCTGGCACAGTATGAGNTGACCTTGCTCGACTGGATCGAGGAGCACAAGGGATATCGTGAGTACGTGGCNATCGCNGGNAAATGCTGGCCCGCATTCCAGACGCAGTTCGGCTTCGTGCCCTGCTATGTAAACAGCCGTCTTACCGGCAGAGGCATTCCGGTTTCCTGCGAAGTAGATATCTACGGCTGCCTGAGCGAGTTCATCGGCGAGGCTGTCAGCGATGATATCGTAACCCTTCTGGATATCAATAACTCCGTGCCCAAGGATATGTACAAAGAGTCCATCGAGGGCAAGTTTGATTATAAGTTTACTGACACCTTCATGGGCTTCCACTGCGGNAATACCTGCTCCAAGAAGCTTTCCAAGTGCAGCATGGAGTATCAGATGATCATGGCAAGATCCCTGCCTGAGGAAGTGACACAGGGAACTCTGGAAGGCGATATCGTGCCCGGCAACATCACTTTCTATCGTCTGCAGAGCACGGCCGACAATATTCTGCGCGCGTACGTGGCAGAGGGTGAGGTGCTTCCTGTGGCTACCAAGTCCTTCGGCGGTATNGGCGTATTCGCTATCCCTGAGATGGGCAGATTCTACCGTCATGTGCTGATCGAGAAGAACTATCCGCACCACGGCGCAGTAGCATTCGGTCACTACGGCAAGGCACTCTTCGAGGTGTTCAAGTATATCGGCGTGGATGTGAGCGAGATCGGTTACAATCAGCCTAAGAGCGTACCTTATCCGACGGAGAATCCCTTCGCGTAAGAGAGTGCATAGAGATTTGAAAAGAGAATAAGAGTATAAAAAAGCCGGGGTCGAAGGACCTCGGCTTTTTGTCAGTGCGCCCGACGGCGCACGCTTACATTTATTGAAGGAATCAAGTGCGCGGGCACTCGATCAAAGAATAGCATCCACCATAGATCCCATGCTCGGTGCGGTGACACCACTGCCGCTGCTTGTGTAGCTGGAATTGGCAGAAACGGAATCTCCCTGAGTCGCATAGCGGTAAATCTGATTTACTCTGTCGGTCATCTTCTCGGCGAAAGAGTTGGTACCGGTAAACAGATTCTTGAGTGTGCCCATATCCGCTTCATTGAATTTCTCCTCGTCGATGGTCAGTGTCTTATCAGAATTTACTGTGACACCGAGTCGGGAGAGTGCGCTCTTATTATTGCTCACAATGTTCTTCAGATAGTCAGCCTGATTGGTCACGCTGGAGTTTGAGCTTTTGTCAGTCGTTTTGATCAGATCGTTATAGTCATCGATAAAAGTGGAGAGAGCCTTGTAGAGAGATTCCTTATTATCGTTGCTGATCGTCATGGCGCTCAGTTTTTCGATGGACTTGTAGAGCGTATTCGCTGCAGATGCACAGGTGGCATCTGTCGTAGTCTTTGATTTGTCCGTATCCTTTGTGGAAGAGGAGCTGCTGGTGGAACTGCTCTTAGAAGAGCTGCCCACGCCCGAATATTTTGCCTTCGAGGAGGTGACACTATCGCCACCGCTGGCAGCACGGTAGATCGAGCTTGCCTTGTTGACAGCCTTGTCAGCGAAGGAGCCGATGCCGCCAAACAATGTCTTCACCGTAGCGCCGTTTCCGTGCTCTGTGTCGGCAAGCGCATTCTTAAGAGTATCCTCGTCAAGAGAGAGGGTTCTATCAGAATTCATAGTGATGCCGATCTTGGAAAAGAGCTTGTAGTTTGAGTAGTAAGAGTTGTACAGGGACTCCGCCTGCTTCTGTACCGTAGAGTTCTCGCTGCTGCTCGCGCTCTTCATCAGACTGTTATAGTCCTTGATGAAAGAGGATACAGCATCGCTGATCTTACCGATATTTTCCTCGCTGCGATCATCGTAGTTCAGTGAGCCGAGCGCGGATGCNGACTTNTANAGNGATGCCGCCGCNGATGCGGAAGAGCTGTCCTTGATCTTACCGGCCTTTTGACTGCTGGTCTCGCCGGATTCCTCAGCCGCCTGCTTTTCCAGCTTCCCATAATAGGATTTCATCATCTTGCCGTAGCTGCCGTTCTTGATAGCCGCGTAATCGCCCAATAGAGAGCTTACCCCGCCGGCATCGTCAGAACTGCTCATACTGCCCAGCAGTGTAGAATAGGTATCCGCCATTCCTGAATTTAAACCATTTAAATTGATGCCCATGTTGTTTTCCTCCTTGAATTCACAAAAGCACTTTTATGTTAGATTTCATTGTCCTGTGATGCCTGATATTCCTCTATCTATTATTTCGTCTTTTTGGCCGATTTGTAAAGGGCTTTGCGGTATTTTTTTGAAAAAAAGACTATAAAATCAGCAAATCTCTGTCTTTAGGATAAACTTGCATAAATATCCGCAATATAGGCTGCCTTGTCGGGGAAATTTGCTTTCAGGTACATCAGGTATTGCAGCGTGCTTCCCTCATAAGGGTGCGGATCTCCTAACAGGCTTACCTCGTAACAGTTTCGGATCACGTTGATAATGCAGTTTTCGGTGTGATCTTCCTTACAATCCTTGCACTCTTTTAAGATATGCGCGATCGCGGTTTCTAATTCCGCCTCGTCAAACAAACGGAAATCCGTGGTGGGGATGCCGCTTGTGCCTCCCGGAACTTCTTTCTGGGGAGCTTTTTTATAGTTTNCAATACATTGTTTTGCAAAGCCGATATTGCAGGCACTATGACGGCATTGCCCGCACTGGGATTCGCCCCGNCAGCAGTTTTCGAGATCGTTTCCGATCAATTCCGCNTTNAGNCCCTTCTTGTGTTCACCTTCCATAACAATACCCTCCATCCTATGTATNTTNNTANNATNNTNGGATAGTATAGCACAGAAANNCTATTCTTTCCATATCGAATAAGAAAAGTACAAGAGACTGTGNTTTTCTGCATATATTGAAAGGAGAACAAAAACGCAGGAGAACCATATGTCCGGAAAAAGAAAGCGGAACGGAAAGTGGAACGACAAGATCAAGCTTGCCTTGGGAGAATTGGAAAATAAAATACCAAGAGACCGCGGAGNGCGCGGAAAGGAGGGCGTCTGGCCNGNGCCGGAGCAGGTGGAGGCATGGAATGCCGAGCGGGAGCGGCAGAGAGGCTGCGGGCAGTACTGCGGNTCTGTGAGCGCAGTACAGAGGCAGCAGACCAAGGAAGAGTATAAAAGGGATGNGTTCATTAAAAATGTGATCCTGCAGGTNGCTAAATCGGCGGCCTTTCTTNTGGCGGCGGTGGCTCTGATCCAGGGGGCGGTGCGCTTTTTGCCCGACTCCATCACTGTGAGCAGTTCTGTGGGGGGAAGGGAGCTGCCCATCTACTGTGTGGAGACAGAGAAGAAGCAGGTGGCTCTGAGTTTCGATGCCGCCTGGGGGAATGAAGACACAAGCCGGATCCTGGATATTTTAAAGAAACACAATGTGAAGGTGACCTTCTTTATGACCGGCGGCTGGGTGGAATCCTACCCTGAGGATGTGCGGGCGATCCTGGCGGACGGACACGATCTGGGAAATCACAGTGAGAATCATAAAAACATGTCTGAGCTCTCCGACGAAGCCTGCCAGGAGGAGATTCAGAAGGTACATACCAAGGTGCAGGAACTGACGGGGTATGAGATGTGTCTGTTCCGACCTCCCTACGGAGATTATGACAATCATGTCATAAAAAATGTGCAGAAGTGCGGATACTATCCTATCCAGTGGTCGATCGACTCTCTCGACTGGAAGGATTACGGCGCGGACGATATCGTCAAGCGGGTGGTGGAGTCCGACAAGCTGAATAACGGCGCGATCATCCTGATGCACAACGGGGCAAAGTATACGGCGGATGCGCTGGATGCGGTGATCACGGGGCTGCAGGATAAGGGCTATGAGCTTGTGCCGATCTCAGAGTTGATCTACAAGGATAAGTACCACATGAAAGCGGATGGGACACAGGTGTCAGGAGAATAGGTGGTACGGATTCAAAAAACTGCATTGTTAAAATGCAGTTTTTTTTGTATACTTATTTCTAGTACAGAACAGAAAGTGATAAAGGCAGAAGAACGGAGGATGGGTATGCCACGCAGAACAGATATTCATAAGGTGTTAATTATTGGTTCAGGCCCGATCATTATCGGACAGGCCTGCGAGTTTGACTATTCAGGGACCCAGGCGTGTAAGGCGCTGCGGAAGCTGGGATATGAGATCGTGCTGGTCAATTCCAACCCGGCGACGATCATGACAGATCCGGAGACGGCGGATGTGACTTATATTGAACCGCTCAATGTGGAGCGGCTGGAGCAGATCATTGCAAAGGAGCGCCCTGATGCGCTGCTTCCCAATCTGGGAGGACAGTCGGGTTTGAATCTATGTGCGGAGTTAAATAAGGCCGGTATTCTGGATAAGTATCAGGTGAAGGTGATCGGCGTACAGGTGGATGCCATCGAGCGCGGAGAGGACCGCATCGAATTTAAGAAGACCATGAACAAGCTGGGNATTGAGATGGCCCGCAGTGAGGTGGCCTACTCCGTGGAGGAGGCGCTCTCNATCGCGGAAAAGCTNGGNTANCCCGTGGTGCTTCGNCCNGCNTACACNATGGGCGGNGCNGGCGGNGGNCTGGTATATAATAAAGAGGAGCTGAAGGTAGTATGNGCCAGNGGCCTGCAGGCAAGTCTGGTGGGACAGGTNCTGGTGGAGGAATCCATCCTCGGCTGGGAGGAACTGGAGCTGGAGGTAGTGCGGGATGCGGAGAATAACATCATNACCGTATGCTTCATTGAAAANATNGANCCGCTGGGNGTNCATACNGGAGATTCNTTCTGTTCCGCNCCTATGCTGACNATNTCTGAGGAATGTCAGAAAAAATTGCAGGAGCAGGCNTANAAGATCGTGGAATCGGTGCAGGTGATCGGCGGCACCAANGTNCAGTTNGCNCACGACCCGGTGACNGACCGGATNATTGTCATTGAGATCAATCCCCGTACTTCCCGGTCTTCTGCGCTGGCAAGTAAGGCTACGGGATTCCCTATCGCGCTGGTATCTTCCATGCTGGCGGCAGGTCTTACCTTAAAGGATATTCCCTGCGGAAAATACGGAACNTTAGANAAATATGTGCCNGACGGCGACTATGTGGTGATCAAGTTTGCCCGCTGGGCTTTTGAGAAGTTCAAGGGTGTGGAGGACAAGCTGGGTACCCAGATGCGCGCCGTGGGCGAGGTCATGAGCATCGGTAAGACGTATAAGGAAGCTTTCCAGAAGGCGATCCGGTCTCTGGAGACGGGGCGTTACGGTCTGGGACACGCTAAGGATTTTGACACTTTACCGAAGGAGGAGCTGCTGCGGAGACTGAATACGCCTTCCAGCGAGCGGCATTTCCTCATGTATGAGGCGCTGCGCAAGGGCGCGACGGTGGAGGAGATCTTTGAGATCACCAAAGTGAAGGCTTACTTTATCGAGCAGATGAAGGAGCTGGTGGAGGAAGAGGAGGCCATTTTACAGCATAAAGGGAAGATGCTGCCCGATGAGATGCTGATCACAGCCAAAAAGGACGGTTTTTCCGATAAATATCTGGGTCAGCTTCTGGAGATCCCGGAGGCATCCATAAGAGAACGCCGCCTTGCGCTGGGCGTGGAGGAAGCCTGGGAGGGCGTGCATGTCAGCGGCACGGAGAACAGCGCTTATTTCTACTCCACTTACAATGCGCCGGATAAAAACCCTGTGAATGAGGACAAGCCCAAGATCATGATCTTGGGCGGCGGTCCCAACCGTATCGGACAAGGAATCGAGTTTGACTATTGCTGTGTCCATGCGGCGATGGCGCTGAAAAAGCTGGGCTTTGAGACAATCATCGTGAACTGTAACCCGGAGACAGTGTCCACCGACTATGACACCTCCGATAAGCTGTATTTTGAGCCTCTTACTCTGGAGGATGTACTGAGTATTTATAACAAGGAAAAGCCGTTAGGGGTGATCGCGCAGTTTGGCGGACAGACGCCGCTCAATCTGGCTTCCGAGCTGGAGCAGAACGGGGTAAGGATTCTGGGCACTTCTCCTTCTGTCATTGACCTGGCGGAGGACCGCGACCAGTTCCGCGCCATGATGGAGAAGCTGGAGATTCCCATGCCGGAGTCGGGCATGGCCACCACGGTGGAGGAAGCCCTTGCCATTGCGGCAGAGATCGGTTATCCGGTGATGGTGCGTCCCTCCTATGTGCTGGGCGGCAGAGGCATGGAGGTAGTCTACGACGATGAGAGCATGACAGAGTACATGAATGCGGCTGTGGGCGTGACGCCTGACCGGCCGATCCTGATCGATCGTTTCTTAAACCATGCGCTGGAGTGTGAGGCGGATGCGATCAGCGACGGTACTCACGCTTTTGTGCCTGCGGTGATGGAGCATATCGAACTTGCCGGTATCCATTCCGGAGATTCGGCCTGTATCATTCCCTCCGTGCATATTCCGGCGGAGAGCGTGGAAACCATCAAGGAGTACACCAGAAAGATCGCGGAGGAGATGCATGTCAAGGGACTGATGAATATGCAGTACGCCATCGAAAACGGCAAGGTATTTGTGCTGGAGGCCAATCCCAGAGCATCCCGTACCGTTCCGCTTGTGTCAAAGGTCTGCAATATCCGCATGGTGCCGCTTGCCACGGATATTATCACCGCAGAGCTCACGGGACGGCCCTCTCCGATCTCCGAATTAAAAGAGCGTGTGATACCTTATTATGGAGTGAAAGAGGCAGCGTTCCCCTTCAATATGTTCCCGGAGGTGGATCCGATCCTGGGACCGGAGATGCGTTCCACGGGCGAAGTGCTGGGATTATCCCGCTCTTACGGCGAAGCCTTCTTCAAGGCCCAGGAGGCGGTGCAGTCCAAGCTTCCTTTCGAGGGAACAGTGCTGATCTCTGTAAATAAAAAGGATAAGGACGAAGTGGTAGAAGTGGCGAAGAGCCTGGCAGAGGACGGTTTCAAGATCGTTGCGACGGAAGGCACCTACAATCTGATCACGGCAGCAGGTGTTCCCGCTACGAAGGCGAATAAGCTCTACGAGGGACGCCCCAATGTGCTTGACATGATCACCAACGGCGATTTCGATCTGATCATCAATTCTCCTGTGGGGAAGGACAGCGTGCACGATGACAGCTACCTGCGCAAGGCGGCGATCAAGGCAAAAGCACCCTATATCACCACAGTTGCGGCGGCGAAGGTGACGGCGGAGGGCATTCATTACCTGAAGACGCATAGGAGCAGCGAGGTGAAGCCTTTGCAGGAGCTGCACAGTGAGATACGGGATAAAGAGTAGAAATGTGTTTGCACGATATGGGTTTGTAATGGTGAATTATTAGTATTGTAAAGTGATTGAAGATATGCTATATTAAGAATACAAAAAGGAGCAACCGCCCACAAGGTGGGTTGACCAAATGTTGAGATAGAAATTCCACCCCTTCGCTCGGTCAAAGTTTAGGGGTGGTTTTTCTATGTAGCTTTACTTACAAAACGTAAAAACGAATGTAAGCAATGCCAGAAGGAAGAGACCAAAGGTCATTACATCCTTAAAATCAAAACGATTTTTCATAGGCATCACCCCCATTCTGTTAGGAATAGAAGGTCAGCCCACCCTGCAACACGGTTGTCCTTGTGGAGTATTCTAACATATGAATTATGGAAAGCACAATAAATGTTTTTTCGTAGATTGCTTGCTGATGACGAAAAAGCTGTTTGACAGATTCAAAAGACTGTGATATGCTATCTGAAAATTTCAAGAGGAGACAGAAATATGCGTAACGTTAATCGAGTCCTGTTTATGGTCATTATGGGTATGCAGCAGATTTTTCAGAGTACGGTCACAGCCTGAGGGCGGCGAAAAGCCCGCGAGCGCATGGCCGGAAGACGGAAAGTCTTATTTGGCTATGCGGGAATCAGGATTAAATTAGAATGAGAACCGCATGGGAAATACACGGANGTGTATGGAACAGGCGGTTCTTTTGNGTTATANAGGAGGNGACANCAATGCAGGCAATCAGAGTGGAAAATTTATCGAAGACATTTCGGGTGAAGAAAAAGGAAAAGGGCATGGCNGGCAGCATTAAGGCNATCCTGCATCCGCAGACGGAGAAGATTCAGGCAGTGAACGGGGTTTCCTTCCAGGTGGANGAGGGGGAGATGCTGGCCTTTATCGGTCCCAACGGCGCGGGGAAGAGTACCACCATCAAGATGCTGACGGGGATCCTCTATCCCGATGGCGGCAGGGTGGAGGTGCTGGGAATCGACCCGACGAAAAAGAGAAAGCAGCTTGCCTATCAGATCGGCACGGTGTTCGGGCAGAAGGAACAGCTCTGGACACACCTGACGCCCTACGATAATTTCCGGTTTTTCGGGGCCATCTATGACCTCTCAGAGAGGGAGACGGAGGNTCGNATCGAGGANCTGGCGNANCGNTTTGANNTGGGANNTTTTATTGACACACCTGTCAGAAANTTATCNNTGGGNCAGCGGATNCGCTGNGAGATNGTGGCNTCNCTGATCCATAAGCCNAAGGTGCTGTTTCTGGANGAGCCGACGATCGGCTTAGACCCGGTAGTGAAGGAAAATATCCGGTCCCTGATCATGCAGATGAACCGGGAGGAGCANACCACGATTTTCCTGACCAGCCATGATGTGGGCGACATTGAGAAACTTTGCAGGCGTATTATNATCGTGAACGCCGGGCGCATCGTGCTGGATGATTCCATGGAGAAGCTGAAGGAGCATTATCTGCAGGGGAANGGTGTNGAGGATTCAGACGCTTCCGATGTATCATTGGAAGACATCATTATGGATGTTTACAAGGCAGAGGGAAGGACGGCGGCAGTATGAGAAANTATATGGTNATCTATCAATCCGTTCTGCTGGAAAACCTGCAGTATGCGGCGAATGTGGCAATGGGATTTTTGGGCTATTTTGTATTTATCTTTATTTTTGTGAAACTCTGGGGATATATGTATCGGACACCGGAGGAGCTGATCGCGGGTTATACGAAGGAACAGATGATCTGGTATGTGATGATGACGGAGATGTTGTTTTTCGGCTCCAATGCAGCGTCTGTGGCCAGAGAGGTGGCGGGAGATATCCGGGGCGGCAATATTGCTTATCTGATGAACAGGCCTTACCACTATACGTTGTATATTCTGGCAAAGTACACCGGTGAGTGGAGTGTCAGGCTGCCCATGTACGCGGCGCTGGCGGTGGTGATCGGTATGGTTATGGTAGGGCCTCTGCCGCATTTTCGACTGACGGCAGTCTGGGCAATGGCGCTGTGCGTGATTCTGGGGCTTACCATCAATGCGGTGTTTAAGATGTGTATCAGCCTGTTCTCTTTCTGGATCGAGGATGCGACACCTTTTCAGTGGTTGTATGATAAGCTGATTCTGGTGGTGGGGATCCTGTTTCCGGTTGAGATCTTTCCCCAAACATTACAGCCGTTACTGAAATTGACGCCGATCTATACGGTATGCTATGGGCCGGCCAAACTGATCGTGGATTTCAGCCCGGAAAAATGTCTGGAGATACTGGCGGCGCAGATTTTGTACCTGACGGCGGGCTGTGGGATGATGTTTCTGATCTACAGAAAGGGGGTTAAGAAGCTGTATGTTAACGGCGGCTAAAAATCAACTGCGGGTGTGCCTGCTTTCCCTCAAATACAATATCATGCGTGAGATGGTGAATAAGGTTACGTTTCTCACCAATGTCTGCTTTATGGTGCTGAACAATGCTGCGCTTCTGGTACAATGGTTTATTTTGTTTCGGCTGCGGGAGGATGTGGGGGGATATACTCTGCGGGAAATTATGCTGCTCTGGGGGTTAACCGCGGCATCCTTTGGGCTTTCGCATATCCTGTTTGCGAGGGCGTTTTCCCTGTCGGAGCTGATCATAAAGGGGAAGCTGGACGCCTATCTGGTACAGCCGAAAAATGTGCTGGTCAGTGTGATCACCTCGTCCACCGATGTTTCGGCGATTGGTGATTTCCTGTATGGGGTGGCGCTTGCATGCGCCTGCAGTCCCAGCATAGGTGGATTTTTCCTGTTTTTTCTGTTTACAGTGACAGGGATGATCGTTTTCACGGCGTTTGCCCTGCTGATCGGAAGTCTGTCTTTCTGGTTTGTGCGGATGGATATGCTGGAAAATCAGGTTGTTATGAGTATGGTCAGCTTTGGCACTTATCCGGATGGGATTTTTCAAGGGATATCCCGGTTTTTATTGTACTTTATCATTCCGGTGGGGATGGCGCTCTGGCATCCGGTGCATATTATAGGAAAATTTGATGTCGGGATGTTCATTACTGTACTGGGATATGCTGTTCTGTTTTTGACAGCGGCGGTATGTGTGTTTTATCGGGGGCTTAGAAAATATTCTTCCGGCAGTTTGATGACGGCGCGGCTGTGAGGCAAACGGTAAGCGGAAAATTTTCCTTTCCTTTCTTCACTATACATGGTAAAATGCTTTTGCGTGCTAAAGCGTTACAGTTATGCAAAAAGTGCAAAAAAGGAGAAANGGTTATGANACNAATGAAAAAAAGGTGGGCCATGTTTTTGCCGACAGTGCTTCTGTTGGTGCTGGCATTTTCTACCACGGTATTTGCGGCGGAGGAGGAGATCGAGTANGTACCGGCCCTCCATGCAACCTTCTGGGCGNTGGTTCCCGCTATTGTGGCGATCGGACTTGCGCTGATCACGAAGGAGGTTTACAGTTCTCTTTTTGTGGGAATCCTGATGGGAGCCCTTCTGTATTCGGGCTTTCAGTTTGAGTTGACGATCACCCACATTTTTGAGGACGGGATCATCGGCGTCTTATCCGACAGCTACAATGTTGGTATTCTGGTATTCTTGGTGATTCTGGGAGCCATGGTCAGCCTGATGAACAAGGCGGGCGGATCGGCGGCCTTCGGACAGTTTGCAGCCCGCAGGATCAAGAACCGGGTGGGCGCACAGCTTGCCACNATCTGTCTTGGAGTGCTGATTTTTATTGATGATTACTTTAACTGCCTGACGGTTGGCAGCGTGATGCGTCCCGTGACGGACAAGTTTAAGGTGTCCAGGTCAAAGCTGGCTTATCTGATCGATGCCACGGCGGCGCCGGTGTGTATCATTGCACCGATCTCCTCCTGGGCGGCGGCGGTGACCGGATTTGTGGAGGGGGAGGACGGTTTTTCCATCTTTATCCGTGCGATTCCCTACAATTATTATGCGATCCTGACGGTTGTTATGATGGTGGGTATGGTGCTGATGAAAACGGAGTTTGGCAAGATGAAGACCCATGAGCAGAACGCCGCGAAGGGTGACTTGTTCACCACGCCGGGAAGACCTTATGAGAATGCAAAGGAGGAACAGATCAGCACCAAGGGCGGCGTGATCGATCTTTTGATTCCTATTATCGCGCTGATCATCTGCTGTGTGATCGGTATGATCTACACGGGAGGTTTCTTTGCGGGAGAGGATTTTGTAACTGCCTTTTCCAATTCCGATGCTTCCCTGGGCCTGACGCTTGGCAGCTTCTTCGGTCTGATCATCACCATCGTGCTTTACCAGATTCGCAGAGTGCTTTCCTTTAAGGATTGNATGGANTCGATTCCGGANGGNTTCCGGGCGATGGTGCCGGCTATTTTGATCCTGACNTTTGCNTGGACNCTGAAGGCGATGACGGACAGTCTGGGCGCNGACGTGTATGTGGCAGGACTTGTGGAGTCCAGCGCNGGCGCTCTGTTGAACTTCCTGCCGGCGATTATCTTCTTAGTGGGTTGTTTCCTGGCTTTTGCCACCGGTACTTCCTGGGGNACNTTCGGTATCCTGATCCCNATNGTGGTGGCGGTNTTCCAGAACAGTAACCCNCAGCTCATGATCATCTCNATNTCGGCNTGNATGGCGGGNGCGGTCTGCGGAGATCACTGTTCTCCNATCTCGGATACCACGATCATGGCGTCTGCGGGAGCCCAGTGTGAGCATGTGAACCATGTCTCCACNCAGCTNCCTTANGCGATCACGGCGGCGGCGGTATCCTTTGTCACCTATATNGTGGCGGGATTTGTNCAGAATGCCTGGATTGCGTTGCCGGTGGGNATCGTGCTGATGATCGTGGTGTTGTTTGCGATNCGGCATATGANCGGCAGTCTGGAAGAATCATAGAAATGACGCGNGTGTCACAAATNGAGCNTTGCTTATATGTNNCGATAGAAAAGAGGCTGTCAGTAGANAGCCTCTACNTCGTGNATNCCNTCNTNNGNGATCNGNAATTTCCAGACAGCGTGGCCGGGAATGCGGTGNTCAGTTAAATAATAGNTNTTATCAATCNANGTNATGNAATANGGNGTGCCNCCGCCGATAAAGTGNGCGTACACATCCTCNTAGNCNCCNTCTGCNAGCTTTGNCAGNTCNTCCGTGCGGATCATGGTGGCAAAATCCTGATTNCCGGNGATGTCTGTGGAGACNGTGATATAGAAGCTNCCCTCNGCGATGGTGAGCTGTACCATNCCGGCGATGCTGTCNGGNACGGGATAGGTCTCCTNGATGNCAAAGGNNCGCAGATCCGCCTGCAGGATGGCGGGNGANCCGGGGATGCCNGAGACGAAATAGATATGGTCTCCGTCGATGGTAAAGGAGCGCACGTAAGCATCCTTCTCCGAGAGAGGGTGAACGCTTTTGTGTTCTGTGAGATACATATGGGGATCTCCCGGGTCGTGGCGGCACAGGAACATTTCGCCGCTCATGGAGCTCCATACATAGAAGGTGTCCGTGGGGGCATCATAGAGAATATAGTGAGGGCGGTTTCCGACATCATCCAGAGTCTGTGTATGATAGAAAACGCCCTCCTTTTTTTCAAAGACCAGAATGCGGTTTCCCTCCGTGTCATCCGCCAGATAGACCAGACCGTCGCTGGCAAGAGTGTGTCCTCTGTCGATCTTATCGGTCATGACCTGCCAGTCTGTCAAAGGATCTGTCAGATTATCGTGGTAGAGGATCTGGTTGTGGTAGCAGTCCACGATAAACCAGGTGTCCTCTACCTTCGTGACGTAGGTGGGGACGCTTAGCTCCGGGAAAGCGCTGCGCGGAACATCTTCTGCCGGGATGGGGGAAAAACTGTCCCCGTGGATATCCTGCACGATGTCAAATTCGCGCAGGAATTGTTCACTTGGAAGTGGTTCGGACTTCTCTGTGGTAACAGTAGACGGAGCCTCCGCAGGGAGCACAGTATCCTGCCCGCAGGCGGTAAGTGTGACGGATAGCAAGATTATGAGTAGAAGGGAACAGCTTTTTATTCTTTTCATTGGGAAATTCTCTTTCTTTCCTGTTTGTGTGCAGGAATGTTTCATTTGTGGTAAGATAAATTATAGCTTGTTTACAGTGTAACACATTTTCGGGTGTGAGCCAATTACTGCGCCGACGGGCGGACGGAAGGGATAGGAAAAAACATGACACAAGTGTCACGTACGAATGAGCATACTTACAATATTACTTTCGGCATTCTTTCAGCCTTGGCTATTGTTATGATCGTGGCGGGCCATGTAGGATATGACATCATGACGGTGGGCGGTCTGTTTCCTTATTATTCTTTTCATGTACCGCTTTTTTTGTTTATTTCCGGCTATTTTTATCGCGAAGAGGAGGAGGACCGGCCTTTTTTCTATGTGAAAAAGAAAGCGAAACGGCTTCTCCTTCCCTATTTTATCTGGAATCTGGTCTATGGCCTGGCTGCATGGGCTCTGCGGACTTTCGGAGGGTTTGCCATGGGGGAGGCAGTCTCCTTAAAGAGCCTGTTTCTGGATCCTTTTCTCAACGGTTATCAGTTTATTTACAATTTTGCGGCCTGGTTTGTGCCAGTGCTTTTTCTGATCGAAATGATGAATCTGTGTATGCGGCTGGTTCTGCGAAAGCTTCATCTACAGTATGAATGGCTGATCCTGGCGGGGTCTCTGGCGGTGGGGATGGCGGTGGTGCAGCTTGCCATCGG
Organism: Lachnospiraceae bacterium; assembly: GCA_014804565.1. GTDB lineage: Bacteria > Bacillota > Clostridia > Lachnospirales > Lachnospiraceae > UBA3282. The sequence continues at coordinate 4,971 of JAAUZN010000086.1, read as the reverse complement.
TGGTCATGTGTGGGGGCTTTATAAGGCGCCGGGGCGGATTCTCTTTCTCTATCCCTGTTTTCAGATGGGGCAGTTTTATAAAAAGAAGCTGGAGGTGCACGACACGCTGGGAAATCTTCCCTACTTTGCCATTGTGATCGGGGTGCAGGTGGTTTTGTCCCTGTGCTGTAACGGCCTTGCCTACAGCAGTGTGTGGTGCACCGGCTTTGCCAACGGACCGGTCATTCCATATGTGACAACTGTGTCAGGTGTGGCCTTCTGGCTGCGGGTGGCCCGTATCCTGACACCTTCGCTTGGCAAAAGTCGTGCGGTAGGCTATCTGAGCCGTAATACTTACGCGGTGATGATGCACCATGTGATGGCCTTTGTGCTGGTGAAAGGGATTCTGGCGGGGATCGCCGCCCACACGGGATATCTGGCGGACTTTGACTTTGTGAGATTTCACACAGATATCGATTACTATTATCTGGTGCGGGGCGCAGAGACCTTTCAGATGGTCTATCTGGCGGCGGGTGCGGTCCTGCCGCTGTTGCTGCAAAGAGGGATTTCTTTAATAGTAAGTCAGTTTGGCAGGACATGAGATCAGCAGGCTTTGCATATTGCGGCAGAGCGTCTGCCAGGTTCCGTGGCTCAGTCCTTCGGTATTGCCGAGCCAGTATTTGTGCGTACCCTCCGTGGTGATGATCGTGATCTGGTAATGACCGAATAAGGGCAGCTTTCTTGCGGGCGGATTCATGACGATCTGACGAATACGGTTTACGCTGTATGTGGTGTGGTCAATCTGCAGCATATTGCCGGCGAAAGAAATTTTTTGCGGGCAGGAGAGTCGAAGCACGGCGTTTATGGACAAAGTCCAAAGCACACGGCACAGCACAAAAAGGCTGCAAAGAGAAAATAGGATGGAGCCATATCCGATGACTGTAAGGAGCGCGGGAGCTGTATCGTACTGAGGGGGAATTGTCAGCATCTGATAAAACAGGAAGATGGATACGCCAAAGACCACCAGACTGATAACGCACAGGATGAGCAGACGGCGTGCCATGACAGACCAGATGTGTCGGGGATCTATTGCGATTTCTGTTGTATTTTGAAAAGCATTCATCATAATTTCTGTTTTGTCGTCTTCTGCGAGATGCTCTGAGCGGCTTACCCGTGTGAGTAGCTGCATAACCTGATTCAAGTCTTTTTCGCTGTATTCAAAGAGCCGGTATTTGACATCTTTTCCGGCATCATCCCGAAAAATCAAGTAGCGTCTGCGGAAGACCCAGCCGATGAAATGAATGTTGATATAGGATTCCACGGTTTTCGGACGGATAAAATCCGCCAGAAAAAGGCGTTCAGTATGGCGGAGGCGGCGGATGATTACGGTATCGCCGGATAAGGTAACTTTAGTGCGGCGAAAAAGACAGCGAATCACCGTGATGATCAGGGCAGTGCACATGACGCCCGGCCATGTAACGAGCACCCGCAGATAATAAAAGAGCGGAAGAAAGCGAAAACGGTTCAGTATGTTCTGGCCCGGCAGATATAAAAAGCCTGCCAGGAGGAGATCGAAAACGTAAAACAGGATACAAAGTGCAAATCCCCAGATGATAGTCTGGATGATAATAAATTCGAGGATCATAAGGGGGCTGCCGGTGATACTGTGGTTATCTTTCTGTGTATTCATGGAGGATTTCCTTTCAGATGTCAATATAGTGAATTGTCGCAGGATGTTGATCCTGCGACGATTATATATTATGTGGGTTTGAATTGCAATCGACGGGGGAGTGTGTTACTCTAATGAATATACGGAGAGATGTGCCCGATTGGAGGCACAATGATAAAAGAACTGATGTTATTTGTAAACGACAGCCGTATATGGGTTGTTGTGGCGCTGTTTCTGCTTGCGTTTCTTTTGGCGGCGATACGGCATGATCTGATCTGGCACACGGTGCGGATCTATAACTGGGACGGCAGGAAATACCGGTTTCTCGGTAGAGAGCGTCTGCGAAGAGTAAATGACACATATGTCGTAAATATGTGTGAGGCGGTGGGAGATGCGTCCTGCACGACCGTCTATCTGCTTTTAGCCTCTGCGAAGTTCGTACGGCGGCATCGGTACGAAAGTCTTCTGCTGCGGGCAGGGAGGAGCGAGGTGTGGCTGCCCGTGGAGGAGCGGATGCGGCAGGAAGTGCTCTACACGCACGGATTTTCCGGGATATATTAGAGAAGGATAAAAGAGCATGATCACAGTCAGCTTGTGTATGATCGTGAAAAATGAAGAGAGGATCCTGGCGAGGTGCCTGGACAGTCTGGCGGGGCTCATGGATGAGATCATCATCGTGGACACCGGCTCTACGGATGCCACGAAAGAGATTGCTGCCAGGTACACGGAGCAGATCTATGACTTTGCCTGGACGGGAGATTTCTCGGAGGCGCGGAATTTTGCCTTTTCCAAGGCGAAGATGGAGTATATCTATTCGGCGGATGCAGATGAAGTGCTGGACGAGGAGAATCGGGCGGCCTTTTTACAGTTAAAGGAGACTCTGCTTCCCGAGATTGAGATCGTACAGATGTACTATGCCAACCAGCTCAGCCACGGCACCATCTACAATTATGACAAAGAGCTTCGCCCCAAGCTTTTTAAGAGGAACAGAACCTTTCGATGGCAGGGAGCGATCCATGAACAGATAGGGATTACGCCTGTTATTTATGATAGTGAGATCCAGATTCAGCATCTTCCGGAGGAAAACCATAAGGACCGGGATCTGCAGGCTTTCGCCAGACTGGCGGAGGCGGGGGAGCCTATAGATAAAAGACTTCACAATATCTACGCGAAGGAACTTTTTATTTCCGGGGAGGCGCAGGATTTTCTGGATGCCAGGGCCTTTTTTAAAGCCTCTTGCCAAGATGAGAAGCGGGGGGACGATGAACTCATGGAGGCTGCCTGTGTGGCGGCGAGAGCGGCAAGACTTGCCGGGGACGTGGCGGATTTCTTTAAGTATGCCATGAAAGCGGTGGCGTCTGAGGGTTGCTCGGAGATCTGCTGTGAGCTGGGCGCCTTTTATATGGAACAGAAGGATTATGACGAGGCTGTCATATGGCTGTATAATGCAGCTTATGAGACGGAGAGTGTCTTGAATATACATTGCGGCGGCGATCTGCCTCTGCGGGGACTCGCCAAGTGCTATCAGGAGCTTGGAAACGAGGAGCAGGCGGCGGAGTATGCCAGACTGGCGGCGGAGTGGCAGCAGGAGGAGAAATGACAGAATGAAGTGGGAAGAAAATGTGCGCAGGGTAGTCCCCTATACGCCGGGAGAGCAGCCCGAGAAAGGGGGGATCATCAAGCTGAATACCAATGAGAACCCCTATCCACCGGCGCCGGGAGTAGAGGCGGCCATGGCGGCTATGGAAATAGATAAGCTGCGCTTGTACCCGGCATTTCCGGAGAAAACGGAGCTGGCGAAAGCACTGGCAGAACATTACCATATCGGGACAGATCAGATTTTTATCGGGGTGGGTTCGGACGATGTGCTGTCTATGGCCTTTATGACTTTTTTCAATTCCGGTCGGCCAATTTTTTTCCCGGACATCACCTATTCCTTCTACGATGTATGGGCGGAGGTGTATAAGATTCCCTATGAGGTGAAGCCTCTGGATGAGAACTTTCAGATTCGGCCACAGGATTACACACAGCCTAACGGCGGAGTGGTCTTTCCGAATCCCAATGCCCCTACAGGGGAGTTGCTGTCTCTTGATATGGTAGAGGAGATCGTGCAAAACAATCAGGATGTGGTGGTGATCGTGGACGAAGCCTACATTGATTTTGGCGGGACGAGCGCACTGCCGCTGATCGAGAAATACGATAATATGCTGGTGGTACAGACTTTTTCCAAATCCAGATCCATGGCCGGTATGCGTATCGGCTACGCCATGGGACAGCCTAAGCTGATCCGCTATCTGAACGATGTGAAGTATTCCGTCAATTCATACACCATGAACACGGCGGCGCTTGCGCTGGGTGTGGAAGCGGTGCGGGATGAGGCATATTTTGAGCAGTGCTGCCATAAAATCATACAGACGAGAACGCGAGCGGAGCAGGAGCTTGCGCGGTTGGGATTTCAGTTTCCGAAATCCTGTGCCAATTTTATTTTTGCTTCCCACAAAAGCGTGCCTGCCCGGGAGATTTTTGAGCGGCTGAAAGAAAATGACATATATGTCAGGTGGTGGAATAAGGAGCGGATCGAGAATTTCCTGCGGATCACCATCGGCACGGACGAACAGATGGAGGCGCTTTATCGGGCGCTTGAAAACATTCTTTTATAGGACGGTTTGAGAAAGAGACAGAAAGAAAGGAACGAAAACAGCATGGAAAGTTTAGCGGTGGCATTTGCTAATACATTAGGGCGGTATGTGAGTAAGGAACTGGTTGTTTTTATCATCTCCATGATTCCGATTTTGGAACTTAGGGGCGGATTGATCGTCTCCAGTCTGCTGCAGGTGCCGATCACCAGGGCGATTCCGTTTTGTATTGTCGGCAATATTATTCCCATTCCTTTTATATTGCTGTTCATTAAACAAGTATTTAAATGGCTTAAGAAGATTAAGCTTTTTCGCGGGATCATCGAGAAGTTGGAAAACCGTGCTATGAGCAAGAGCGATAATATCAAACGCTATGAATTCTGGGGACTGGTACTCTTTGTGGGAATTCCGCTTCCGGGAACAGGTGCGTGGACAGGATCTCTGATCGCGGCGCTTCTGGATGTGGACTTTAAGAAGGCGATCCTGGCGGAGCTTCTTGGCATTGCCATCGCTACAGTCATCATGTCTATATTCTCCTACGGACTGCTGGGTGCGCTTCTGGGATAGGATAAAAGGACTTTACGGGATGAAGGATAAGAAGAACTATATTTTGGCGGGGGGCGCGCTTCTGGTCGTCCTGGCGGCTATGGCGCTTGTGGGAGCGCTGCTCCGGGGGCAGCATTTCGG
>JAAUZN010000085.1 GCA_014804565.1 Lachnospiraceae bacterium | reverse complement strand
TGCACCTTTCCTTGCCTTTCTTTCGACTTATTTTTAGAAATAATCCAAATATAGGTGGTGATTCCTGTATTGTAAAATACATCTGTCGACAACTGGACAATGGCATCCAGCCAGTCATTTTCAATCATATATCTTCTAATTTCTGACTCCCCCGATTCGGCAGCGCCGGTAAATAAAGAAGAACCATTATGAATAATCGCCATTCTCCCATCATCTTTCAGCTTTGCAATTCCATTCAAATCAAAAAGCATCTGTCCGTCACTGATTTTAGGCAGACCTACAGAAAAACGCCCTTGATTTCCAAGTTTCGCCTCTGCCTCTACAGCGTTCTTCTCCACTTTCCATTCGATACCAAAGGGAGGATTACTGATAATATAATCAAAAGTATAATCCTTAAATTTATCATCTGATAACGTATTGCCCTGTCTCATATTGTCGCTATTACCGCCACGAATCAGCATATCAGCTTTTGCAATGGCAAAGGTTTCAGGATTCAGTTCCTGCCCAAATACTTTCACATCTGCCTCCGCATCCAATTCCAAAAGCCTTTCTGTCATACAGGTAAGCATCTGACTTGTACCCATGGTCATATCATAGACCGTCTTTGCAACGCCCTCTTCTATCATGGTATCTTTATCTTCCGAGATTAGCAGATCTGTCATAAGATAAATAATATCTCTTGATGTAAAGTGCGCTCCTGCCTGTTCGTCATAGGACTCTGAAAATCTACGAACTAAATCTTCAAAAATATAGCCCATATCAACCGCAGTAATTTTATCTGCTCCCATATATGCCGCCGGTTTGTTAAATGCCTCAATAATAAGAAACAGCATTCCATTGTTGGCAAGTTTCGTAATTTCCCTGTCAAACTCAAAATTCTCGATAATATCCTGCACATTATCAGAAAATCCATTGAGATATTCTCTAAAATTCTTTTCAATATGTGTTGCATCATTACACAGTTTCTGAAAATCAAAGGGACTTATATTATAAAACTTATATCCTGATGCATCTTCTAAAAAGCCGTCAATCACTTCCAAATGTTTCACCTTTTCATAGGTATCCCAGACATTCTGTCTTGTCGGTGCAAGTACATCATTAAATCTTTTGATCACACACATCGGAAGAATTACTTTTCCATATTCATGAGGCTTATAATATTCTCTGATCAGATCAGCGATCGCCCAGATAAGATTTGATTTCTCCTGTATATTGATGGTTGTCTGCGTATGTAATGTATTCATAATTTATTGTCCTTTTTGTATTGTTTTTCTGTACAAATATAAAAACCTGCTAATACCTCTTAATTACGATGCCCTTTTCAACATATCATAAATATAGTTCATTAAACCATTTTCCGTCTCAATTCCATATTTTGAATTCACGGTTTCATAATACATCATAATGCTTTTTTTCGTTAAAATCTCGCTCGAAGGGATACTGTCACCATATCCCTTCCGCGCGTTTTTCCACGGATCCTCATTATGGGTGATTCGCTCCAGGACTTTTCCGCCATACATTCCAAAAGTGTTCACAACAAGGTCAATGACCTTCTTTTCATCTTCAGTCAACGCATCCGCAGTACCTTCAAGCAAAGCAAACCGCGCGTCATCAATGGGATTGTATTTAAAATCTCTAAACAAGTCATAAACCTCCGGATAAACAGGTCCATGAATCCATGCTCTGCAATCCTCAGCAAAGATTGGTCTACCATACAACGCAGAATATACGCCCTGAATAAAATAAAGCAGTTTCTGCAGCATCAGAGGTGTCACCTCTTCCAACTTCTCAAATACATAGGCAATGACCCTGAGCATCTTCTCCGATACAGAGAAGAGGTTTTCAAGGCTGTCCGCTGCTGTCATTGCTTTCTTATATGCCGCATCGGTAATTTTCCCTCGATTTTCCCTAAGCCTTTCCTTCATGTATGTCGGAGATGCCAGAGCCGCTTTCACGATATCCGAATACTCTTTTGAAGGAACCTGCCCCTCCAAATATCTCGGAATTGTAATTTCGCCAAAACCAAGTGCAAGTGATAATGGTGCTTTTCCAATCTTATAGATTTTCATAAGCTTTTCAATATCCTCAATCTTCACAAGCCCTTCTACAAATCTATACTGCTCATCGATTTCCCGCACATTCTTATCGAGCAGTCCTGGAACGCTCATTTCCTCTCCGCATTCCGCACATACCGCTACCGTTATCCCGAAGGTATATTCTTTATCTCTTATCGTTTTTACAATGTTCCTTTTCTGTAAAAGATACTCTGTTTCCTTCCTGCATGTAGTACAGAAGTCCCTTTTTCCCTGCTCTGCCATAATAGCTTCCGTCCTATTCCTTTCCAAAAGGTGTCTTTCGCCTTTGCCTCATCAATAACATAATCCAGAAACAAATTTATATTGTCCTGTCTTTTTGCATTCCGGTCAAGCCGATATCTGTCGTTTTCAACAGCTGCTTTCACTTCTGAAAGATACTGTTCTATATCTTTCTTCTCTATATTCAGCGTTTTATCCTCCATGATGCCAATGATTGCATTTTTTGTTTTTTCTATCATTATATTACATATCTGATAGGATTTTGTCAATATTCAATCAATCTTAAAAACAGGGTCAATGTCCAACACTGACCCTGTCTCACATCTCATTCAGATTCATCAAAATAACTTTTCTTTTGGCTTTTATATTCTAATTTCCCACAAATAAAACTTTTTATTTCAGATTTTCCACCCGCTCAACAATACTCGCTTCAAAGGCTTCATCCGTCATGGACGGATCCTTGGTGTTTCTCCAGATATCACAGGGAAGCTGTTCACACCTTGCACAGTTTGCAAACTTGTTCTTATTCACTGCACAGCGATAGATCGGGCAAGCCTGTCCCTTGGGCGCATGAAACACCTTGCCGCAGGCTTCGTTACATCCCGTACACATGTCCCCATACATATCACATTTTGTACAGTCCGTTCCGCAGACGCTGAGTCCCAATATCTCCCGCTGTTTTTTTCCGCTGAAAGAAGAAAGTACAAGCCGATATGCCTCATCAAGCATATGCTTCATCAGATCGTCAGGCACTTCGCCGTCAGGTTTCACAGAATTCCAGTGCTGCTTATTCATGTAGTAGCCGGGTATAATGTCCGGATACTTTTGCCGTAAATAATCGCCCTCCACGGGATCCAGCTTCATAGTTATATAATAAGGCTTATTGTCGGAACCCAGGCAGACCGCCGCAAACATTTTCCCATCAATCAGATACCGCTCCCAGTTCCATTCGGCCTGCAGATCCTTCGTTACGCCACGCTTACTCTTTAGATATTCGTCTATCCACGGATATTTCACCTGTATTCCTCCTTCTTAATCGTCTCCAACAAAAACAACTCGACAGGAACTATATGGAGTGGCTTCCATTTGATATATTGTCTTACTTCCCTCTTTCATGATTTCATATGCTCTTTGCACTTCTTCTTTTGTGTCATACATAACCGTGAGAAAATTGGGGTAGCACGTTTGAAATTCCATATCCACCTGATCGCTCATAATAATTCTTTGATCGCCCAATACAAGTTCGGAATGATATATGTACTCTTTTTGATTGTCTTTCAATAGCGGATTATATGCGGGATCATTCGCTTCTCCATAGGTAATAAGACAACTTATCTTTCCATGAAATGCCTTTTCATACATATGAAACGCTTCCCGACAATTCCCTCCAAAATTTAGTGTAGGTACAATTTGCATTTATGTTTCCTCCCTCACTCCCCGGTCATCTCCCGATATTCCTTCGTCCCAACATCGCTCCACGCTTTCCTGCCGGAGGCGACTACTTTTCCGGTAGCTGTCTCTACCGCATACATATCAACGATCGCCTCGTTATCCGATCCCTCTACCGACCGATACAGCACCAAAAGCTCGCAGGCTCCGTTCTTCGAGGGACGGTCATATACAAGGCGNTANGAATAAACCTTGTCATCCTCCTCTGCCGTCTTAGTCCCTAAATCAATATAAAGATTTCCCTTGGCATTATAGCACACCTCATAGGAAAATCCCTCTTCCGAAAGCACAGAGTCATAGACCGCTCTCGCGGCCACCTCCCTGTAATCTGTCGCAAGCTCCGACTCCGTATCNGGCTCCGAAGCCGTCTCCTCCTGCCCCTCATTCCCATACTTGCTATATGANATGCGAACGATAGCCTCCACATCGATTGGCCATTCTCCGTCCTTGCCGCCAAAAGAAACGCTTCCTGCATAGCCCTCCTCACCGAAGGAAAAATAGACCNATCCACGAATATGCTCCTGATAGAGACCCTTTATGTACTCAGATGCAGATTTCCCTCCGCTCAGAACGCCGTCTACCAAACATGAAACGTCTTCTGCAAGCGCCGGGATATCATCATAGCCGAAGGCCTCCAGACACAGATACTTCCTCTTGCCTGTCTCTATGATATGATATTCCCGTTCCATTTCCTCCGCACGATACACCTCAAGAAGAAAATGAAACGTCACTTCTTCCATATAGTTATCCACAAGAGACATGCCATCCGGCACCACTGACACCCGGATCTCCGGCAGTGCCACATCATAGATTTTATTTCCCGACTTAGATATCTCAAATGCTCTCTTATACTTTTTCTCCANATACTCCAACTGATCCGCCGCCGTGAGCTCTCCCGGTCGCTTAAAAAGGAAGGCAACCGGACGATAATAAACCGGATTAGTCTCACTTAAAAAAGATTCATTTGTCACCAGAAGATGACTGGTGAGCATCTGCTCCTCCTCCATTCCTAATAATATAAAGAGGAAAATAAAAAATGCATAAATGCCGCCCACGATCACTGCCGCTATTGTACAGACCAGCCTGACAGCATCATGAACACGTTCATTTCCATACAAATAGCAAAGTGCCAGGAAGAGGATCATGCCCGGCGTAATAAGCCCCACAATCATCTGTCCCAGCGCTTTCACCCAGGTACGAAGAAATAGTTCCGTAAAAGATATCCCCACCGACAGCGCAATATAAAACAGGGAAACACACACCGCGATCAGTGTAATTCTTTTCATGGCTTTCATTTTCTCATCCGCCCCACTATCTATCCCATCACAGCATAGACGCCCGAAGCGCCGCGCCATCCTTTGCGCTCAGATAAGCGGGCGGAATATCAAACACTGTCTTGCAGCCCGTCTGCCCCTCCTGAAAAAGACGGTAAGCCGCTCTCGCGTAGGCCACGATTACGCTGGAGGTAAACTCCGGGTTGGAATCCAGTTTGAGGCTATACTCGATCAGATGGCTGTTTTCCNCCTCCCAGCCGGTCTTTCCGCTGCNAAGAACAAATCCGCCGTGNGGAATACCGCTGTGGTCTCTTAACAGCTCCTCCTCGCTGATAAAATNTACTGTGGTATCGTAGTCTGCGAAATAGTTCGGCATGGTCTTGATCTCCTGCTCCACTTTGGCAGCATCCGCTCCCTCCTCCAGCACTACGAAACANTCTCTGGTATGTTTTTCTCTGGTTGAAAGTTCGGGATTTTTTCCCTCCCGCACAGCTTCCAATGCGGCTTCCACCGGGATCGTNTACTGCTTGGCGTTTTTTACACCCTCGATCCGGCGAATTGCATCGGAATGCCCCTGGCTGACACCCTTCCCCCAGAAAGTATAATCTTTTCCGTTGGGCAGAATCGCAGAGGCATACATTCTGTTTAATGAAAACATGCCCGGATCCCAGCCCACTGAGATGATGCCTACCCTGCCGGCTTCCTTTGCTGCCTTATCCACATTTTCAAAATGCGCAGGAATCTTTGCATGAGTATCAAAACTGTCCACGATATTAAACAGCTTCACATATTCCGGCGACTGCACCGGCAGATCCGTAGCGCTCCCGCCGCACAGGATCATCACNTCGATCTTATCCTTCCANGCCGCNGCATCCTGCACATGACAGACCGCAGCTGTCTTAGTCAGGATTGACACCTTATTCGGATCCCTGCGGGTAAACACCGCTGCAAGCTCCATATCGGGATTCTGCTTTATAGCGCATTCCACGCCCCGTCCCAGATTTCCATAGCCCAAAATNCCAAGTNTTATNCTCATAATATGATCCTTCCCTTCACCTGCAAAAGCAGCCGTACAAGACGACTGCTTTTCCATCTTTTGTATATGCCCCAAAATGCCGTATCTTGTATTTTGACTCCTAGCAACGCTAGGTGGGTAACCGCAACCATACTTCTGTCTTCCACTGCGCAATGCCCAAAAGGCTGGAGGCCTGACATCTATATGACAATGTAGGAATCCCGTTTAAAGTATCTGTAGGTTCAAAATAACAAGACTTTATCGAGCATTTCAGGTTANCTCTATTATATCCGAATTGACCGCAGAATACAACAGAATTTTTTGCCATCATCCAATNANATTCTCATCNNTAAANGCNNGCATTTTATCTGTTTTTCTCCTTCTCCCGNTACATCATCGCATCCGCCTCTCCNACCAGCTGATCATANNGNTCNTTTCCCGTCNNAGAGTATGCTGCNCCTACGCTCGCGGATATTTNCTGAAAATGTTCATCTTTCGCATATTCCGCATCGATGCGCGCCTTTAGCGNCTGCCTCATTTCCTCTACTTCCTCCAGNGTATGCGTTCCAAACATNACNACCTGNAACTCATCNCCNCCTGTACGCACNATCANNCCATCNTNNNNATCTATATTTGCCNGAAGAGTCTTTGCNGTGAGNACCAANGCNCGATCNCCCTCCTGNTGTCCATANATGTCATTGATACTCTTAAAATGNTCNAGATCAATNCAGAACACCGTCATATNTCCTTTCGGTGCCTTCTCTATATANTCATACAAATACCNTCTGTTATACAGACCTGTAAGGAAATCCGTATTCGCATTNTTGATCATCATCTGNTGATANAGACGTTCCTGTGTCACATCNATNGCAANNCCNGCNGTTCCCATAACACTGCCATCCAGATCNAATANCGGCGTCTTGTANGTTTTCANCTGNCGCATACTGTCTCCNATCTTTACNNTCTCATCGAAAATACAGGTTTCTCTCTTCTCCATCACCTCGTATTCCGATTCCATNCAGATAAATTCACCNTTNGCATACTCNTCNGGATCNATATCCCAAATATAATANTGNCCGCGACCCTCAATCTGTTCCATCGTCTTGTTGACCGCCTTACAGAACGCCTCATTCACTTTCATGTGAGCGCCCTCTTTATCCTTAAACCAGATCAGATGGGGCACACAGTTGATCGTCGAATCAAGATAAGTTTGTGTCTGCCAGAAATCCTTCCCCATCTTGTAGGTTTTCTGCCAACGAATCAAACGAAACCGCAATTCTGCCTCCGATAAGGGCATCACCCAGATATCCGTGATATCCGCATCCTCCTTTGCCGCCAAAAGCTCCGTCTGCTCTTTATCAGCAAGCAAAATCAGTTCCGCTTCCTTCCGTTTATGAGAAAGCAGGAATACAAGCGTCTCTTCCATATTCATCTGCCGCATATCCGCCAGAATCACATCCGCTCTGCCAGTCAGCGCCGCATCTGCCTCTGTGCTCTGCAGATACTCATGCGTAAAATGAGGAAGCGGTGAAATCTGCTGCAATGCGGCGAACAACTCATTCTGTCCTGTGATCATATAAAAACAAATTTGACAATGATACATAATTTCCTCCTGTGTTTTCAACCATATCTAGATATTCGTTCCATAAAATTACTTTGATTTTATTATACCATATTTTATATATCTCTTCAATCAAAGACAATATTCATGCGGCGAAGCAACAATGTTCATTACGCATCCCTGCGCACAAAAAAAGCGACGGACATATTGTCCGTCGCTCCAGATTCATGCTGTTTTTAATATTATAACTGAGGACCAGCAGCAACCAGTGCCTTACCGGCATCATTGCCCTCATATTTTGCAAAGTTCTTAACAAATCTGCCTGCCAGATCCTTTGCCTTGGTCTCCCACTCAGAAGCATCCGCGTATGTATTACGAGGATCAAGGATATTGGTGTCTACGCCGGGAAGCTCTGTAGGAACCTCAAAGTCAAAATAAGGAATCTTCTTGGTAGGCGCATTCAGGATATCACCATTCAAAATAGCATCAATGATACCACGGGTATCCTTAATGGTAATACGCTTGCCGGTGCCGTTCCATCCGGTATTTACCAGATATGCCTTAGCGCCGTTCTGCTCCATCTTCTTAACCAGCTCCTCACCGTACTTTGTAGGATGCAGCTCCAGGAATGCCTGTCCGAAGCAAGCGGAGAAAGTAGGTGTAGGCTCTGTGATACCACGCTCTGTACCAGCCAGCTTAGCTGTAAAGCCAGACAGGAAATAGTACTGTGTCTGCTCCGGTGTAAGGATTGATACAGGAGGAAGTACGCCGAATGCATCTGCAGACAGGAAAATCACATTCTTAGCTGCCGGTGCGGAAGATACAGGACGTACAATATTGTTAATGTGGTTGATCGGATAAGAAACACGAGTATTCTCGGTCACGCTCTTATCGTCAAAATCAATCTTGCCGTTTGCATCTACGGTAACGTTCTCCAACAGAGCGTCACGCTTGATCGCATTGTAGATATCGGGCTCGGACTCCTTGTCCAGATTGATAACCTTAGCATAGCAGCCGCCCTCAAAGTTGAACACGCCGTTGTCGTCCCAGCCGTGCTCGTCATCACCGATCAACAGACGCTTGGGATCTGTAGACAGAGTGGTCTTACCTGTACCGGAAAGTCCGAAGAATACTGCTGTATTCTTGCCATCCATATCTGTATTTGCGGAGCAGTGCATGGAAGCAATGCCCTTCAAAGGCAGATAATAATTCATCATGGAGAACATACCCTTCTTCATCTCGCCGCCGTACCATGTATTGATGATAACCTGCTCACGGCTTGTGATGTTGAAAGCTACACAGGTCTCGGAATTTAAGCCCAGATCCTTGTAATTCTCAACCTTTGCCTTGGAAGCATTGTAAACAACGAAATCAGGCTCGAAACTCTCCAGTTCTTCATCGCTGGGCTGGATGAACATGTTCTTGATAAAGTGTGCCTGCCATGCAACCTCTACGATAAAGCGAACTGCCATACGGGTATCCTTGTTTGCGCCGCAGAAAGCGTCCACAACAAAGAGTCTCTTGTCGGAAAGCTCTTTCTTAGCAATTTCCTTTACAGTAGCCCATGTCTCTTCTGTCATAGGATGGTTGTCATTCTTATACTC
>JAAUZN010000084.1 GCA_014804565.1 Lachnospiraceae bacterium | reverse complement strand
TGATCGGAATACCAAAATCCACCAGTCCGGCATGACAGGAATATACACCCTTGCCTTCCCGGTCATTTTTTTCACATCTTCTGCATCCCTCTTCGCTTCCTCTGGTCAATTTAATACAGAAATCCGTAAAATTATAGCACTCGCTGATATACTCTCCGTCACTCCCCACAGCCACTGTGGCAAGACCCGTGCTCTGCGCCCAGTTCCTCATGATTTCCTCGAACTTTTGCATATCACAAAAATCCTGTAATTTCATAGCCTTATCCCGCTTTCTTGTTTCTTCCCGTCATACAAAATCATTACTTTATTTATATCACCGGGCAGTCCATATGTCAAGTTACGCCATCCCGCTAAAAACGTATGGTTCTGGTTTCTTCCGTAAAAGAGCAGATATCGGCAACTGCATCCTTTAAATAGAATACCGCCGTATTTCCATCTCCCGCCTGATACATTTTCTCCAGGCTGGGATAATTTGCCAGAAGATGCACCTGCGCTTCCACCCTCTCATCCAGAACGGCCTGTGCTGCAAGACGGATCCATCTTCCCTTATACATTGCGGAGATTTCTATTTTAGGATTGGCCAGCATCTGCTTAGCCACCTCCTTTTTCAGACCGGTCTGAATATACAGCTTGTCTTCAAACAGATCCACTGTGCCAAAAGGCCGGACTCTCGGCTGATCTCCCTCGACCGTAGCCAGATAATATATCCCGCAGTTTTTTAAAAATTCATATACCTCTTCCATTGTAGGTGCCCTCCTTTTTTTCTAGTATATCACAAATCTGCGCACAAAAAAAGCGAAGGCACCTCTCACCGAACCTCCTCTCAGGAGGTTCAGTGAAATTGCCGCCGCCTGCGGTTTTACTCTGTCTTAGTATGACATCCGCATTGACAACACACACCACTACTTTCTCCCGCACTCCCGCAGGAGCCGGAATCGGAGCAGCCGATACATCTTACGCCGCGTTTCTTCGCCTTGATAAGGGAATGCACGGCTGCCCCCACAATAACAAGCAAAATTATGATTATGATCACATTTGCCATCTGCTTCTCCTCTCCACACTTCTACACCAAATTCGCTTCTTTTAAGCCGTCTTTTTCAGTTCGTAATTCACACTGAACTCTGTGTTTGTCTTATGGATCAGCGCAGCCACGATACCCGCCATCACAATCACTGCCACAAGGCCCGGCACAAATCCGGCGCCAACACTTCCTGTGGTGATCAGCGTACCGATCTGGTATACGAGGAATCCGATCGTAAATCCGGTTCCCAGCTGTAAGCAGATACCTCCCCAGAGCCACTTTCTGCTCTGCATCTCAGAATTCATAGCGCCCAACGCTGCGAAGCAGGGCGGAGTATACAGGTTAAACATCAGGAATGCCAAAGCAGCAACCTTGGTGAGCATCATTGCCTGGGCAACCACATTGCCATCGCCCACCAGAGCAAGCTCTTCCGTATCAATAAAGGCGCTCAGTCCGTAGCAGACTGCCAGAGTACCTACCACATT
Source organism: Lachnospiraceae bacterium (assembly GCA_014804565.1). Lineage (GTDB taxonomy): Bacteria > Bacillota > Clostridia > Lachnospirales > Lachnospiraceae > UBA3282. Next base: position 108,816 of record JAAUZN010000084.1, on the reverse strand, counting down.
TTCCTTCGCAATAAAACCGGTCACTGCTGCCGCCGCCAGCTGCCATGCCACGATACCCACGATCGGCACTAAGAGATAAGCGATGGGGGATGCGATAGTTGCCAGAATAGAGGTGTTCTCCATTCCTTCCTCCACCACCTGCAGCTGCCAGTTAAAGGACTGCATGATCTGCACGATGGTATTGCATACCAGAATGATAGTTCCCGCCTTGACAATATAAGCCTTGCCGCGTCCCAGCATGGAGATCGCCGCTCTTTTCAGGCTGGGGACCTTATACTCGGGCAGCTCAATGATAAAGAAAGATTTTCTGAACCGATACCCGGTGATGGCATTCACCAGCAATGCTCCCAGCAGGATCAGAACAATACCCACAAAATACATCACCGTTCCCACCCAGGGTGTCTCCGGGAAAAAGGCTCCTACAAACAGGGCGATCACAGGCAGCTTGGCACCGCAGGGCATAAAGGGTGTCAGCATAGCCGTTGCTCTGCGCTCTCTCTCGTTGCGGATGGTCCGGCAGGCCATAATACCGGGGATGGCACAACCCGTACCGATAACCATCGGGATCACGGATTTACCGGAAAGTCCCACTCTCTTAAAGATCGGATCAAGCACCACCGTAGCTCGCGCCATATAGCCGCAGTCCTCAAGCAGAGCGATCAGGAAATACATCACCATAACCAGGGGCAGGAAGCCTACCACGGCACCCACACCACCGATGATACCATCTACCAGCAGGGACTGCAAGAACGGGTTCGCATTTTCCACCAGACCTGCCACCCACTCCTGGAAGGTCTCGATCCAGCCCACCAGCCAGTCGGCGATCCAGGTACCCAGCGTTGACTGGGAAATATAAAATACCAAAAACATTACAACAGCAAAGATCGGAATGCCGAGCCAGGGACTGGTAAGCAGATCATCGATCTTATCCTGACTGTTCCTCTCTCTTGTCAGGACCTTACGGGTCTCCACGCTTTTCACGATCTCATTGGCGAAGGCAAAACGCTTTCTGTCTGCCGCCTCTACCGCCTCCTTGTTGTGCAGGTCGATATCTCCCTGTACATAGGGTGCTTTCTGCCCGCAGCCTTTTAGGGACACCGCTTTCTCCACGACGGCTTTCAGTCCATTGGCGGAGGTGGATACCGTCTTTAAAACAGGACAGCCCAGCTTCTCCGAAAGTAAATCAGTATCGATCTTCGTATCCTTCTTTTCGTTGATATCACTTTTGTTCAGAGCTACTACCACCGGGATACCCAGCTCCAGAAGCTGGGTCGTAAAAAACAGGCTTCGGCTCAGATTGGTAGCATCCACGATATTGATGATGGCATCCGGATGCTCGTTTTTCACGTAACCGCTTGTGATACTCTCCTCCGATGTGAAAGGAGACATGGAGTAAGCGCCCGGCAGATCCACCGCGATCAGCTCCTCCGTTCCATTGTAATACGCGCTTTTGATCGGACTTTCTTTCCGCTCCACGGTAACGCCTGCCCAGTTACCGATCTTTTCATTTCTTCCGGTCAGGGCGTTGTACATCGTGGTCTTTCCACTGTTCGGATTTCCCGTCAACGCAATTCTCATAACACTTCCTCCTCATTTTATGCGGTTGTTCTCCGCTTTTTCTTTGTTCCTATTTATATTAGTCGAAACTAACCTCTAGTCAGTTATAACTAACCACATCTGTTAAAAAACGAGTGTTTTCTGTCTCTCACTCGCTTCGGGGAGAGTTTCCCTCTCCCGCATTCGCTCACTCATATTTATATGGAGATAGCCCCCGCCAGATCCGTGTCCATATTATACCGGGCATCCTTGATGGAAACGACGCAGCCTCCCTTGATATGGGAGATCACAGTGATCGGCTCCCCGCTATAGCAGCCCAGNGAAAAAAGAAATGATTTCAACTCTTCGTCCTGCGCATCAATGTCTTTGACAATATACTCTTCTCCAATCTTTGCATCGACTAAATTCATATGCAGCCTCCTGATATTGGTTCTCTGATTTCTATAACAGCTTAATTTTTTATAATGGCCACAGTTAGCTTACCCTAACTTTATATAGAGTTTAATATAACTAACTCAAATTGTCAATACCTTTTTTCATTGTTTTTCCCTGTTGAAAATGGTATCATTAAAACTATCTTAGTATAAAATAAGAAAAAATGGAGAAACGAGCTATGAGTTATATACAACATCGTGCGGACGAATCTCTTGAAGACTATCTGGAAACCATTCTGTTATTGCAAAAGCGGNTGGGACAAGTTCGTTCCATAGACATCGCCAGAGAAATGAATTTCTCAAAGCCAAGCGTCAGCGTCGCCATGAAAAACCTGCGTGAGAAAGCCTACATCACCGTTTCGGAGGAGGGCCACATCTCTCTCACCGAGAGCGGCAAAAAGCGCGCCGAAAATGTGTTAGAGCGCCACACCATCCTCTCCGACTGGCTCGTCAGCATCGGTGTCAGCCGCCAGACGGCGCTGGAGGATGCCTGCAAAGTGGAGCATGATCTGAGCGAGGAGAGTTTTGAAGCTATCAAAAAAGCAGTTAATCGGAGGCAGCCATGATCATACAGGAAGTACGTACCATAGACGAGTTGTTACAGTTCGTCAATGATCTGTATCAGGAGCACGGCATAAGGCTTTGGTACCGCGGGGAAGGGAATGCGTCTCTCACGTTGATTCCCTCTATCCAGCGCAGCCAGAAACGACTGGACGTGGAACGCTATATCACCAACGATTTTTACACCCGCGCCAGACAGATCATAGACAATCCGCCCGCCAAGCACAACTATGCCGGCTGGGTGGCATTGATGCAGCACTATGGCCTTCCCACAAGAATGCTGGACTGGAGTCTGTCCCCGCTGATCGCTGTATTTTTCGCCACGGAGACCTATCGGAAGCTGCCTGAGACGGACGGCTGTGTCTGGGTGATGACACCGGGACTTTTGAATGAAAAGGAAGGCTTCGGCAACTGCATCTATCCAATCGATGCCGACACCACACAGGAAATGCTCTTACCCGCCTTCAAGCATGCCCATCACAACCCGGAGCTGGTAAACCGTATCCTTGCCTGCAGTTCCACGGCAAACGATCTGCGGATGTACTCCCAGTACTCCAACTTCACTGTCCACAATTCTCTGGAACGTCTGGAGGACATCTGCGACGAGAATATGCTCTACAAGATCATCATTCCCTGTGAGAGGAAGAAATATTTTATCGACAGTCTTCGGGTACTGGGTATCACGGAGAGCTTTGTCTACCCGGACTTAGATCACATATCCGCCGATCTGCGGGAACAATACGGCATATAGAAAGGATCATAAACACATGGAGATCGTCTTATCACACCTCACCAAGAAATTCCCCGCCCGCGGCAAAAAAAATCAGAAGGAGGTCACCGCCGTAAACGACGTTGACTTTGTCATTCCCGATGGGAAGCTCGTGGGGCTTCTTGGGCCCTCCGGCTGCGGAAAAAGCACCACCCTGCATCTGCTCTGCGGTCTGCAAAAGCCCACCGAAGGGCAGATTCTTTTTGGCAAGGAGGACGTCACGCCGCTTCCTCCTGAAAAACGCGGTGTCGGGATGGTATTCCAGAATTATGCTCTCTATCCCCACCTGAACGTGGAGCAGAATATCCGTTTCCCCCTGGAGAATTTAAAGGGTGCGGAAAAGCTCTCCAAGGAGCAGATGCGTGAGCGGGTGCTGGAAGCCGCCGGACTGGTTCAGATCACCGAACTTCTGGATCGAAAGCCCGCCGAGCTCTCCGGCGGTCAACAGCAACGCGTCGCCATCGCCAGAGCCCTGGTTAAGCTGCCCCGGGTGCTTCTCCTGGACGAGCCTCTCTCCAATCTGGACGCCAGACTGCGGCTCCAGACCCGGGAGGAGATCCGCCGCATCCAGACAAAAACGGCGATCACCACCATCTTTGTAACGCACGATCAGGAGGAAGCCATGAGCATCTCCGATCTGATCGTCGTGATGAAGGACGGCGTGATACAGCAGACAGGGAAACCTCAGGAAGTATACGACGATCCGTCCAATTTATTCGTGGCTTCTTTTCTCGGGACGCCGCCCATCAATCTCTTTGAGGGCCGGGTACAGGACGGTCGTCTCCTTCTCGACAAAGACGCCGTTCTGCAGGTAAAGGGCGTTCCCGACCAGGCCGTGCATGTGGGCATCCGCCCGGAGGGCTTCCTTCTGCAAAAAGACGGTTCCCTCTCCTGTGCCTTTGTCCGCCGCGAGGTCATGGGACGCGATGTGAGCATCGTCTCCACACATCCGGCTTCTCAGGCCCCTTCCATCCGCTCTATTGTGGATGCCGAAAGTTGTCAGAATCTATCCGGAGAGACCGTCCGGTTTGCCCTGCATCCACGAAAGGTCTTTCTGTTTGACAAAACCACCGGAGCACGCATTCCCTGTGAGATCAAAGAAAGGTAAAGGTAGCGCACTATGGAAAAGCAAAACCGGAAGGGATGGCTCTATCTGCTGCCCGCTCTCCTCTTTTTGGGCGCTTTTATGGTCTATCCTCTGATCGATGTGTTTGTCTACTCCTTTGAGGAGGGCTACACCTCCGCCTCCCAGACCTTCTATGGCGTGGGCGGCTACAATTATTCCTATGTCCTGCATGACGCTTATTTTTTGCAGGCGCTCAAAAACACCTTTATTCTGGTCATCATCACCGTGCCGGTCTCCACGGGACTTGCCCTCTTGATCTCCGTGGCCCTAAGCGCCGTCAAGCCTCTGCGGGAGCTGTTTCAGACGATATATTTTCTGCCCTATGTGACCAATACGCTGGCAGTGGGCCTGGTGTTTATGATCCTCTTTAAAAAAACGCCCTACTCTGACGGGCTGGTCAATCTGCTGATCCGCTTTTTCGGCGGCAGCTCCGTAGACTTTATCGACGGCCCCTACTGGGCAAAAATGTTCGTCCTGTGCTTTTACACGATCTGGGTTGTCATGCCCTTTAAGATCCTGATCCTGACAAGCGCCCTGGCAAGCGTCAATCCGATCTACTACCATGCTGCCAAGGTGGATGGCACCGGGCGCCTGCGGATGTTTTATAAGATCACTCTGCCCATGATCTCCCCCATGCTCTTCTATCTGGTGATCACAGGCTTTATCGGCGCGTTTAAAGCCTACAGCGATGCGGTAGCCCTGTTTGGCACCAATCTGAACGCGGCGGGCATGAACACCATTGTGGGTTATGTGTACGATATGCTTTACCGGGACAGCGGCGGTTATCCCTCCTACGCCTCTGCGGCGGCAATTTTTCTGTTTGCCATCGTTTTGACCATTACCTGCATCAATCTGCTGGTGAGCAAAAAGCATGTACACTACTAATGTTGTGGCATTTGTCGAATAGCCAAAAAAGAGGTTTTCATTATGAAAAAAAATCGTTTTCTCACAATATTGACATATTTGTTTCTGGGATTCTGGGCGCTGGTCGTACTGTTTCCCTTCTACTGGATGGTACTGACTTCCGTGAAGGATTACGCCGCTTACAATGCAGAATACATTCCCAGGTTTTTTACTCTCTCCCCCACCCTGCAAAATTATGCGGATGCCTTTACCACGGTTCCGCTTGGCCGGTATCTGCTCAATACGCTTATCTTTACAGTGATCACCACGGCTCTCATGCTGATAGTCATCACTCTGGCGGCCTTCGCCTTTGCCAGACTTCACTTCGCGGGCAGGGATCTCGCCTTCACCTTGTTTCTGGCACTGATGATGATTCCCAATGAGCTGGTGGTCATCACCAACTTTACCACCATCACCAACCTGGAGCTGCGAAACACTTTTACCGGCCTGATCCTTCCCTCCGTGACCTCGGTGTTTTACATTTATCTGCTGCGGGAGAATTTCGCCCAAGTACCCGACGAGCTGTATTATGCCGCCAAAGTGGACGGCACTTCGGATCTGCGGTATCTGCGACGGGTGCTGCTCCCTATCTGCAGGCCCACTCTGGTCACCATCACGATCCTGAAGATCATCGAGTGCTGGAATTCCTACGTATGGCCGCGCCTGATCACAGATGACGCCGATTATTATCTGGTGTCAAACGGTATTCAGGAAATACGGGAGAACGGCTTCGGTCGGGCAAACATCCCCGCCATGATGGCTGCCGTGGTGGTGATCTCCCTGCCTCTCGTGCTTTTGTTTCTCCTGTTTNGCAAACAGATCATGTCCGGCGTAGCCAGAGGAGGTACAAAGGGATGAAAATAAAGTGGAAAAAAAGATTGGCAGTACTTTCCCTCGGNGCNGGNCTCCTCANACTCTCCGGCTGCCACGGNTCCAAGGCCCTGCCGGAATTCAGNGTGCCAGCTGACTTTGACGCTTCCNNAAATTATGAGATCACCTTCTGGGCNAAAAACGACACCAACAAAAGCCAGACCGACGTCTATCAAAAAGCCATCGCAGACTTTGAAACGCTCTATCCCAATATCAAGGTCAATATGAAGCTCTACACTGACTACAACAGAATCTTTAACGACGTCATCACCAATATTTCTACCGGCACTACCCCCAATGTGTGCATCACCTACCCGGATCATATCGCCACCTACATGACCGGTAAAAACACCGTGGTTCCTTTGGACGGACTTTTTGCGGATGAAAAATACGGTCTCGGCGGAAGCGAGCTTCTCTACGACGGGCCGACAAGGGAGGAGATCATTCCACAGTTTCTCTCCGAGTGCGTTCTGGAAGAGCAGCACTATGCCCTTCCCTACATGCGCTCCACAGAGTGCTGTTATATCAACAAGACCTATGTGGAAAAGCTGGGCTACGAACTGCCGGAGGTACTGACCTGGGATTTCGTCTGGGAGGTATCGGAGGCCGCCACGGCGAAAAACGCGGACGGCACCTTTGCCTTAAACGGACAGAATGTGATGATCCCCTTTATCTACAAATCCACGGACAATATGATGATCCAGATGCTCAGACAAAAGGACGCCGGTTATTCCACACAGGAAGGCGATATCCGGCTTTTTAACGACACCACCGAANAAATCTTATACGATGTGGCCGCCCATGTGGAGTCNGGCGCTTTTTCCACCTTTAAGATCTCCAGCTATCCCGCNAATTTTCTCAATGCGGGCCAGTGTGTCTTCGCCATCGATTCCACCGCAGGTGCAACCTGGATGGGCGCCGAGGCGCCTCTCTCNGATATCAGCGAGGACGCCTTTGTCTCCTTTGAGACGGCGGTGCGGATGGTGCCTCAGTTTGACCCGGAAAATCCNCAGATGATTTCCCAGGGGCCTTCTGTCTGCGTCTTCAACAAAGCCGATCCCCAGGAGGTGCTGGCATCCTGGCTCTTTGCACAGTATCTTTTAACNAACGAGGTGCAGATCGGCTACGCCCAGACAGAAGGCTATCTGCCTGTCACCTCCAAGGCACAGCAGTCGNCTGCCTATCAGGACTATCTGGCGCGAAGCGGTGAGGACAATAAAACCTATTACCCGATCAAAATTGACGCCTCCACCCTTCTTCTTGAGCATACCGGAGACACCTTCGTGACCCCCGTCTTCAACGGCTCCGCCGCTCTCAGAAACGCCGCCGGTCAGCTCATTGAAAATGTGGCAAACTCCGTGAGACGCCATGAGACGGTGGATGAAGACTACATGGAAGGGCTCTATGCGGATGTTACCGCGCTCTACCGCCTGGACCAGAAGGATATTGCCTCAGGCGGCAAACAGGAGCTTGGCTCTCTGCCGGGAGCCGCCGTGCTTCTTCTCGCCGCACTGGCTGTCTCCTGGCTCCTGATCCTGCTCTATGTACTGCGGGATTTTGTCAAAAAAAAGAAAAAACATTGATTTATCTGGAAGGTATGGTATAATCGTCGCAGGCTCGGTGATTCCGGTCATCGACAAACCCAAGTCTGCACCTGACAGCAGGTGCACAAGCATGAGGAGGATTATTATGAAAAAGAAACTGGCATTAACCCTGACANTNGCCCTTGTTTTATCTCTCACCGCCTGCGGTAAGAGCCAAGACGGCGGCTCCGACGAAAAGTCCGAGGGCGTTATGACCTACGCCGAGTATGTGGANGCTGCGCTTGACAGNGAGGTCGTGATCGAGACTTATGTCCAGGCAAAACAATCCTGGTGGGAGGACAAGGCTACGCTTTACACCCAGGANAAGGACGGCGCGTACTTTATTTACAACGCNGTCTGCTCTGAGACAGACTACGACAAGCTTACACCCGGCACAAAGATCAAGGTGACCGGNTATAAGACCGAGTGGTCCGGNGAGGTNGANGTCGCCGAGGGCGCATCCATCGAGATCGAGGATGGCAATTATGTGGCNCCTGTAACCGATGTGACCGACCTCTTAGGCAAAGATGANCTGATCAACCACCAGAATAAATTCGTATCCTTTAAGGGTATGACCGTGGAAGCTGCGGACGACAGCGGCGCCGCTTTCCTCTACAACTGGGACGGNTCCGGCGAGGACGGCAGCGATCTCTACTTCAACGTCTCCTTAAACGGTGAGACCTACACCTTCACTGTAGAGTCCTACCTCTGTGACAGCAGCACCGAGGTTTACCAGACAGTCAAGAACCTGAATGTTGGCGATACCGTGGATATGGAGGGCTACCTCTACTGGTATGAGGGTGTAAATCCCCATATCACTTCTGTCACCGTAAAATAGTCAAAAAAGTGGGGAGAAGGTTTATGGCCTTCTCCCTGTTATTTCGTACAATCTTTCCAACTGTTCCGCACTAAGCTCTCTGGGACCTCCAAGCTGTGTGGTCCGATAGAGAAGCTCCGCATAAAATTCCACAGATTCCATCTTCATATAGGCNGANAGCAGATCCTTCGCCCANGTGAGCGCTCCGTGATGCTCTAACAGGATTGCCTCGTACTCCGCCAGATAAGGNTCNACAGCGTCCGGTATCTCNGCCGTGGAGGGTGTNCCGTAGGGNGCTAANGGNATNCTNCCGAAATTGACGATCACCTCCGGCATNATGGGGNGTTCCAGCGCCTGTCCCATCACCGCAAANCTGGTGGCAAAGATCGGATGGGCGTGTACCACCGCTNTGATATCCGGCCGCTTCTGNTACACTCTCAGNTGCATCTTCACCTCCGAGGANGGTCCAAATCCNTCCGCCATTTCCANCACATTTCCGGAAATATCTATTTTACACAGCTGCTCCGGNTTCATNAATCCCTTGGANACNCCTGTGGGTGTGCAGAGAATNTCNTCTTCCGAAAGTCTCACNGAAATATTGCCGTCATTGGCCGCCACCATGCGCCGGTCATACATCCTTCTGCCGATCTCACAGATCTCTTGCCGAATCTCTTTTTCCTTCTGCATTTTCCCGCTCCTTATCCGGTTTCCTTCTCTCCTGTGATTGCCGCATCGAACCCGCNGTCTACCACAGTGCCGCCGTGGCCTTCTTCAGCCAGGCAAGCTCATCACNCNCAAGATGAGGCGCCAGCGTCTCATACACCTTNTTATGGTAANTGTTCANCAGCCCAAGTTCTTCCGCCGTCATCAGNGNNGTATCNATNGCCTCTNTNTCAANGGGCACNANNGTGAGCGGCTCCAGATACATAAACTGTCCGCANTCGGTNTTTTCTCCCTTTCTGACCAGCACCAGATTCTCATGGCGTATGCCAAATTTTCCNGCCATATATAATCCNGGCTCATTGGATAGGACCATCCCCTCCTCAAGGGGCACACANTCCATCTCCTTACNGATCCGCCAGCGGACATTCTGAGGNCCCTCATGGACGCTCAGCAGATACCCCACGCCGTGTCCCGTCCCGTGATTATAGTCTAAGCCATTTTCCCATAGGGGCTGTCTGGCAAGAATATCCAGATTCTGTCCGCAGACCCCTTCCAGAAATTTCGCAGCGCCAAACCGCAGATGTCCTTTTAACACCAGCGTGAAAGCCCGCTTCTCCTCCGCCGTCACCTCTCCCACCACAATGGTGCGGGTGATATCGGTAGTACCCTCACTGTAATGACCACCCGTATCTGCAAGGCAAAGCCCCTCCGGTCTGATCACCGCATCTGTCTCCGGAGTCGCCGCATAATGTGGGCTGGCCGCATGCGCGCCATAGGCTATGATCGGGGAAAAGCTGGGTTCCAGATAGCCCTCTCTCTCGGCACGAAACTCCTCCAGCTTCTGAGCCGCTCCCATCTCCGTGATCGTTTCCTTCCCCACATGAGTTTTGAGCCAGTACAAAAACCGTGTCACCGCTATCCCATCCTTCACATGGGCCGAACGAATGTGAGTGATCTCCTTTGGCGTCTTGACCGCTTTCATAAGGGCAATGGGACTTGGCTTGTTCACCTTTTCCACTCCCTTGGAGACTGCCTGCAGCAGCCGGTAATTNACTTTCTTTTCATCCACCAGGATNCGATGCCCCGCAGGCAGAGACGATACCATCTCCTCTATGCTCTCATAGGCAAGCAAAGTTACCCCCGCCNGNTGCAGATCCCNACAGATCTCCTCCGAAAAGGCCTCTCTCTGTGCGCACAATATNGCACGNTTTTTCGTCAAAAANAAATAGGACANAAAGACCGGCGTATGCTTCACATCCCCGCCNCGCAGATTCAAGAGCCAGGCTATCTCATCNAGCGCTGTCACAAGAAAGGCATCCGCTCCGTATTCCTCCATCTTNTCCCGTACNTTTAGAATCTTATCCTCNCTGGNAAGTCCCGCATAGGAAATTTCCAGNTCCCACACCGGNTCNGCNGAAAGCGGCGGTCTGTCTTCCCAGATCAGATCCACCAGATCTCTTTTCACATAGAAAGTGATCTGCTTTTTATCNGTTTTTTCCCGAAGNTCTTCCACGAAGGCGCNCGTCACCGTCCGTCCGTCGAATCCGATCACTGCCCCNTGANNAAGNTCCTCTCCCAGATACGCNGGCANNGTAGGGACNNCCGGCTGTCCACTCTTCATCAGCTCNATCCCGCTTCCCNCAAGCTGACTCTCCGCCTGTAAAAAGTATCTGCCATCCGTCCAGAGCNNCGCCTTCTCCGGCATGACAAGCAGNGTCCCCGCCGAACCCGTAAACCCGGACAGATACTCCCTTGCCTTAAAATGATCTCCCACATACTCAGAGCTGTGGAAATCATCCGTAGGGACGATATATGCCGCCAGTCTGCGCTTTTTCATCTCCGCTCGAAGCGCTGTCAGCTTTTCCGTCGTATTCATATCGTTTTCTCCTCCTCTTTACCCGCAAGCACNAGCGGNTTTCTCCAAAACGCCCACAANAGTTCTATATCCATAAAAAACCAGATCACCGGCTCACAGAAGATCACCGCCATATATTGAAACCGTGGTATCAAAAGCACTACAAACAGATACTTTCCGATCAACTCGATAACGCTGGAAATGGTGGGCAGTATCTTNTTGCCAATGCTCTGCAGGCCGAACCGTGAGGGGTTTAACAGTGCCAGGATCATCAGACAGGGCGCTACCACCCGCAGATACANCGCACCGTTTTCTATCACCACCGCCTCTGAAGAGCCGGATAGCAGCCGCACCATCAAGGGCGCAAGCGGAATGGTAAACAGCGTGATCACCGCCGTCAAAACCGCNCCACACAGATAGGCATATTTCACCGCCCTGCGGATCCGCCCCATCTGTCCTGCCCCAAAGTTTTGCGCCACAAAGGTACTGACCGTCTGGCTGATCGCCATATAGGGCATCATCAAAAAACTGAAAAGCTTTCTGGCCGCCACATGNCCTGCGATNACCAGATACCCCAGACTGTTGATCCCGGACTGNAAAATAGCCGATCCCGCATAGACAATGGCGCTCATAAACGCCATGGAAAGCCCCTGNGCCAGCATCTCCAGATACAGCGCCTTATCCCATACAAAGTGTTTTTTCTTCGGAATCAGGATATCGGCCTTTTTTACAATATAAACCAGACAGGCGATCACCGACACGCCCTGGGCGATCACGGTAGCCACCGCCGCACCCTGCACCCCCATACCCACCTGTTTGATAAAAAACAGATCCAGCACGATATTCAGCACCGANGACAGGACNAGAAAGACAAGGGGCATCACNCTGTTGCCTATAGCGCGCAAAAGCCCTGCGCACAGATTATAAGCAAACATGACCCCGATAAACATGGTGATCGTAGAAATATAGGCATAAGACTGGTCTATGATCTCCGTGGGNGTNTTCAGGATCTCCAGCAAAGGATATACAATAAAANGCGCCGCCACCGTCATGACCANTGTNGTNCNNANCCCGATCACAAGAGCGGNCGCCACAGACCGTTTCAGATGNTCCAGATNGCCATTNCCAAAGCTTCTGGCCGTCACNATGNCAAGCCCGTTGCCGATCCCCANNGCAAATCCNANAAGCAGATCATAGATNGCAGCAGCCGCACCCATAGCCGCCAGCGCCTCATCNCCCANNGTGTGNCCGATGATCACCGTATCCATGGTATTATAAAGCTGCTGAAACACCCCGGAAAAGAAAAGCGGAACGGCAAAGATGAGCATNGCTCTCAGGATCGGCCCGTGCAGCANATCNACATCAAATTTTTTCTTCTGNGTCNCAGATNCCATATGCTGTCATTTNCCTCCGTCCTACTGNTCCGGCACCACNGCNTAAAACTCGATCACCTCATCGCTCTCATTGCGCAGGCTGTGGGTATGCCCCTTAGGGCANTAATGACAGCTTCCCGCAGGCAGGANCTCCTGCCCGTCATCATAGAGGACTACACCTGTTCCCTTCAGCATAAAAATGATCTCGCTGTTCGTNTCATGGGTATGTACNCCGATGGTCGCNCCCGGCTCTAAGGACGCCCGCATGATCTTACATACCNCATCNGTGTACATATGGGTCTTAAACTGTTTNTCTCCTCCCTTAAAATTAGGGATGATCTGTTCCTCGATCGTATCAAANTGTAAAATCATNNNGGTCCTCCGTTCNGAAACATTNTNTCTCATAAAATNNTNATTCAANTTTTACTATACTCTCCNGCCCTTTGAAACGCAAGACTGAATTATTTTTCCCATTTTNNCTTAATNNCTACTATTTCGTTNTNNTTTNTGNTATTATAAAAAATAACANNGCNNTACNNTTCTNTTGTCGTTAAGGAGGNNTTACATATGAGTCAANAANCAAAACGTTCTCANTCNNATATTCCNATCTNTCAGCGATTACGTTTCAANTTAATTGTNTTTTTNCTGATTCCGGCNCTNTGTATTGTTGCCCTTGGTGTNGTTTCCTATCAGAANGCCTCCAANGCCATCATTGCAAGTTANGAANCGTCTGCNNCNCAGACAATGNATATGACGAATCAGTATCTGACNCTTGCGNTCAATACNGTTCGCTCCACCTATAAATCCTATTTAAACGAAGATGAAGTCACAAAATATTTTCAGGGTATTTATGATACCGACACTGCCCTTCGCACTAATACGAACAAAACATATGCCAAGGAATTGAATTCCAGCGTCAATACAGATGAGCTGGTTTCCAATATATATCTGATCTCTGACAGTGTGCCCTCCATCACTACCACTTCCACGCAGACGGAAATGCTCTATTCGCTTTTTACGGACACACCGGAGGGTGCGCTCGCCAAAGGAGATAAATACAATTATTATCTTCTGGGAAACCAGTCCTCTGTAAATGAAGCGCTGGGCACGGACTCTTCCCGCTATGCACTACGTCTGGTCCGCGGATTCAATAAGGGTACGGGAATGATGATCATTGATATCAGCAAGAGTGCTGTTGTCGACACGTTATCTTCCATTGATACCGGAGAGGGCGGCTACACCGCTTTCATTACCTCCGATGGCACGGAATTATATCCGGANGGCACTTCTTCCGTTTCCGACACGATTTTTACCGAGACGGAGTTTTATCAGGCGGCNCTCGCGTCAGAAGAAGAAACCGGCGAAAAATATGTGGANTGGCNGGGACAAACTTATTTNTTCCTCTACTCTCTCCTGCCGTTCAACGATGCCATGATCTGCACATTGATTCCCAGATCCACGATCATTGCACAGGTATCCGGTATCCANACNCTTACNATCCTTATTGTGATCATTGCCATACTGATNGCTTCCCTGCTTGGCAGCTTTATNTCCGGGCATATCAACAAAAATATTTACCTGATCTTTCATCAGCTGCAAAAAATTTCAGACGGCGATCTGACNGATCAGCTCAATGTGAAAGCAAAGGATGAGTTCAAGCTTCTGGCGGAAGGNGTGAACGNCATGATCCTCANTATGAAGGATCTGATCACGAATATCACTGCNGCAAGCAACGCTCTGACCCATTCCGCGCAGCAGGTATCCTCTTCCGCAGAAACTTTTGTGGAAACCTCCAAGGANATTCAGAGTGCCATTTCNGATATTGAATCCGGCGCATCNCATCTGGATACNAATTCCGCAGACTGTATGTCGCAGATGGATACCTTATCCGGCAGAATACAGGATGTCACCGCAGGCACCGAAAAGATCAGCGCCTTAACTGACTCTACGGGCGCTTCCATAGAAGAAGGCATNACTTCTATGCAAACCTTAACGGAAAGNGCCAAGAAGACGTCTGAAATGACTATGAATGTTATTTCGGCGATCGAAGTCCTGTCCGAGAAATCGCGTTCGATCGGACAGATCATAGAGAGCATTGACANTATTGCNGANGAAACNAACCTGCTTTCCTTAAATGCGTCTATCGAAGCTGCAAGAGCCGGCGANGGCGGACGAGGCTTTGCAGTCGTTGCGGAACAGATCCGNAAACTGGCAGAGCANTCCAGCGACTCCACCGGGCAGATCCAGCATATTATCGACGATATTATCTATAATACGGAAGAGGTTGTTCAGATTGCGCGGGAAACTTCTGCGACTGTCTCCTCCCAGGAAACAGCAATGCAGCACACTGTCGATTCCTTCCACGAAATGGACACACAGATCAAGGCGTTAATGACATCCTTGTCAAATATTACACAGAATGTAGGCAATATGGAAGAAGCAAGAAATGCCACTCTGAGCGCTGTGGAAAGTATCTCTTCTGTTTCCGCACAGACGGCGGCCGGTTCCTCCAATGTATACCGCACCGCAACGGCACAGCAGGANGCTATTANGACTCTGGAAGACGCGGCNGACAATTTNCATGCNAANGCGGAGGAATTATCTGCANTATTGAANCAGTTTACGATATAATAACCGCAAGAGAAAAACAAGCGACTGCAAAGCAGGCATTTGTTTTTCTGCGGTTATTAACGAGCAAATGTCCGATGAAATCGGACANAAAGCGCTGAAAGCGCGAATTTGCGAGTTTAGATGATATAATAAATGAGNGAGGAAACATGGACAACAATTACAATCANCAGGGTAATCCCTACCAACAGCAAGGAAATCCTTATCAGCAGGGCANTTTCTCTCAGCAGCAGGGAAACCCTTACCAACAAGGCAATCCTTATCAGCAAAATCCTTATCAACAGTCAGGTCCTTACATGAATAACGGTTATGGAAATTACGGNGGCAATCCCGAACCCCNGAAAGCCCCCAACATCTTTCAGCAGTTTGGCCTTTCTTTTATACCGCCCCAATATCACAGACTGACGAAAGTCAAAACCGGAAGTATGATTGGTTTCGTGACGCTTCTGATCCTNGCCGCTATCATTCCTTACCTTATCCTTATTGGNATTGGTTTGTCATACCTCGATATCAACGGCTGGATAAACAGGCTGCCGGATTTTGAAGTAAAGAACGGCCGACTGTATCTTGAANAAGATTTCCTGTATGATGAAGACGAAATTTTCATATATGCGACAGANGATATCAGCGATTTTTCTTATGACGATGCCGCTGAACTCATGGACAAAGGCTATTCCGAGATTCTTCTGGTAGGCCGGGACGGATTTTTGCGCATACAAGACGGAGCGTACCAACAGTTTGCTTTCAGCGATGCCACTATGAATATCAGCAGAGACATGATCGTTAACACATTGCTGCCCATGATGACGGTCTTTNTCATAGGAGGATTTATCATCTTCTTTATCATAAGAGTGCTCGGCTATTTTCTGTTTGCGGCAGTCTATCTGTTGTTTGGGATGCTCATTGCCTCTATCATGAAAAAGCAATTGCCGACAGCAGCTNTGTATCGAACGGCAGTGTATGCTAAAGTGCCGATGTTTGTGGTGACAACGCTTCTTGACCTGATCTTCTTTTGGAATTTTTTCATCCCTCTATTATATATCAAGATCATCATCACTATGGNATTTATNGGNTTTGCCATCGCAAAACTGCCGGATCAAAANCAATGGCATCAAGCATAAAGCGTGCGGCATAAAGCGCACTCAAAAAGGAGACCGCTTCAAACGGTCTCCTTTCGCATTCTCATAATTGTCGCTGCAGAGCGACGCTTTTTTATAGTCTCACATCGAAAGGCAGATACCCTTCGGGCAGCGTTCCCTTCTGGGCNGCTTCCGCAGCAGCCTCCGCCTCTGCAACCTCCTCTGCAGANAGCTCCGCATTCTCAGGCAGCGCCTCNTCCAGTTCCTCGGTGANCTCTTCTGNCANTTCCTCGGTCAGCNNTTCTGCAAGCTCCTCGATCTCNTCCATGATCTCCTCGAGTTCGCCGCCTTCCTCGATGCCCAGCGCTTCCTCGACCATCTCTTCCAGCCGNTCTTCCGGCGTCTTGGGCGCCATCTTATCGACCGCGTCAGCAATCTGCTCACCGCGCTCTGTGGACTCATCCAGAATATGGAACATCTGCTCATGATTGTAGGCCGCCTTGATGGACGCGATCTGATCCTCATAGGACTGGAACATCTTTAATTTGTCTGCAATCTCCTCCACACTCTCCGCAGTGACATTTTTCAGATTCTCCTTCTGCTTCTCAAAAAAGTCGATCTGCTTTTTCGTCTCTTCCTGCCGCTCCAGCCTGTCCTGCGTGCTCTTTAACATGCCCGCGGAGTTCATTCTCCGCAAGATCCCGCTGGTCTGATCCCATGATATATTCATAAACGATAACCACCTTTCTTCTTGTCTGGCCGTCAACGATTTCAAGCTGTTTTTGCTTTAGTTATTCTTTATTTCGGAGAAATCCAGGAATTTCTAAAGATGTGTTGTTGTCAATGGGCGAATTTTTGTCACGGGAGGATACGCAAAAGACGGTTGACAAAAAAGAACTCCGATGCTAAAATAACTTCATCTTTACAGAGAGAGGTGAAAGGATGAAGAGATAATCTACTTTTGATCACATGAAGGTTTTGACAGTAGGGACAATTATCCCTATCCTGTTTTTCATGTCGCCAAAAGTGGATTATGTTCTCATAACCTCTCTTTTTGTGTGCATATTTTGTCGGTAATATCTGCAATTTATCAATCCCCGTGAGGTTAGAGTATGTAATGGAACTGTTTGGCGGCAAACGGTTCCATTTTTATTGGAGCCTGAGAAGGGAGCGATGCATATGGCACAGATCAGTGTAAACAATCTTACATTTTGTTATGAGGGGAGTTTCGACCCTGTCTTTGAAAATGTTTCTTTTTCCATCGACACCAATTGGAAACTGGGCTTTATCGGCCGAAACGGGAAGGGCAAGACTACCTTTCTACAGCTTCTAATGGGAAAGTATTCCTATCAGGGCTCTATAGACACGACGGTGGTATTTGACTACTTCCCCTACCCTGTCACGGAAAGCCAGAGAAAAGGCCCTGCAGCTGACTTTATCGAAGATTTGAAAACCGGGTGCGAAGCGTGGCGTGTGATCTGCGAACTGACCCAGTTAGGGGAAAGCGCGGAGCTTCTCTACCGCCCCTATGAAACGTTAAGCTTCGGGGAACAGACGAAGATTTTACTGGCGGTTTTATTTTCCGGTGAAAATGATTTTCTGCTGATCGACGAACCCACCAACCATCTGGATCATAACGCCAGAGAGACGGTGAAAAGCTATTTATCCTCCAAGAAAGGATTTATTCTGGTGTCCCATGACCGGGATCTGTTAGATGCCTGCACAGACCATGTCTTAGTGCTGAACCGGCAGACCATTGAGGTGCAGAGCGGGAATTTTTCCAGCTGGTGGGAGAATAAACAGCGAAAAGACCAGTTCGCCCAGTCAGAGAATGAGAAGCATCTTCGGGAAATCCGAAAATTGAAAGAAGCGTCCCGGCGCGCCTCCTCCTGGGCAGACCAAAACGAGCGCACTAAGATTGGCTTTGATCCCACGAAGGAGCATGACAGAAGTATCAGTTCAAGAGCTTATATCGGTGCAAAAACGAAAAAGATGCAAAGCCGGGTCAAACAGATGAGCCAACGGATCGACCGAGAAATTGCTGACAAGGAAGGGCTTTTACAGGATCTGGAAACGCCCGTGGACTTAAAACTGGTACAGCTCTCCCATCACAAAGACGTCCTGATCCGTCTAAAAGATTATAGTGTACAGTATGCTGATGCGGCACATCCTGTTTTTACCGATGTTTCCTTCACTCTGCATCAGGGAGACCGCATTGCGCTGGAGGGTGAAAACGGCTGTGGAAAATCCACCCTGCTCAAACTGCTTTTGCAAAAAGCGGGTGTTTCTGATTTTCCTATGAATGTAGTAGAAAACGGCATCTGCGAAACGGCGGCGGGTCTTGTGATCTCCTATTGCAGCCAGGACACCTCCCACCTGCAGGGGTCTCTTACGGATTTTTGCGAAGCACACAAGCTGAACACGAGCCGGTTCTTCTCTGTCTTAAGGCAGCTGGACTTTGAGCGGGTGCAGTTTGTCAAAAATATGGAGCAGTATTCGGAGGGACAGAAGAAAAAGGTCTTGCTTGCAGCAAGTCTGCTGACGCCCGCCCATCTCTATATCTGGGACGAACCGCTGAACTATATCGACGTATTCTCCCGAATGCAGATTGAAAAGCTGCTGCTTTCCTATCAGCCGACGATTCTGTTTGTGGAGCATGACGTGCGGTTTCGGGAGAAGGTGGCGACGGGGAGGATTGG
This sequence comes from Lachnospiraceae bacterium, assembly GCA_014804565.1. Lineage (GTDB taxonomy): Bacteria > Bacillota > Clostridia > Lachnospirales > Lachnospiraceae > UBA3282. The sequence goes on along the minus strand of JAAUZN010000084.1, from coordinate 89,899 downwards.
GTTGTAGATGAAAAATCCCCATCACACGATGGGGATTTTTTATACACCTCTTTAAATCGTCACCAATTCATACTGATTCGTTCCCAGCCCGATCTTCACCGCATGGGCGATACAGGACTCCCACTCCGTATCCGGATGAGTCATGAAGAAGTGGTCGTGTCCCGCTTCATTGCCCAACTTGTGCAGGTTCTCTCCCAGCACACTCTCCTCCACCGGCGCCATCTTATTACACAGATCCGCACAGGCCTGATCCAACGCAACCGGATCAAAGGAAGCCAACATACCTACATTGGGAATGATCGGAATATCATTCTCCGCATGGCAGTCGCAGTTGGGCGACACATCACAGATCAGGGAGACATGAAAGCAGGGTTTATCTTTGCAGACTGCCCACGCATACTCCGCTATTTTATAATTCAGCATGGCGATAGAATCCTCGAAGCTCGCCGCGATCGCGTCCTTTGGACACACTGCGAGACACCGTCCGCAGCCTACGCACTTGTCATGGTCAATACTCGCCTTACCGCCTTCAATCACAGGTGCACCGTGGGCACAGATCCTGTCGCAGGCGCCACATCCCACACAGAGCGACTGTTTTACCTCCGGCTTTCCGTCGCAGTGCTGCTCCATCTTGCCCGCTCTGGAACCGCAGCCCATGCCGATATTCTTAAGCGCGCCGCCGAAGCCCGCCATCTCATGTCCCTTAAAATGGGTCAGGGAGATAAACACATCCGCATCCATAATGGCATGACCGATTTTTGCTTCCTTCACATATTCCCCATCGATGGGCACAAGGGTCTCGTCCGTCCCCTTCAGACCATCGCCGATGATCACATGACATCCCGTCTGATAAGGGGAAAAGCCGTTCACATAGGCGGTCTCTAAATGGTCGAGAGCATTCTTGCGGCTACCCACATAGAGAGTATTACAGTCTGTCAGATAAGGCTTGCCGCCCAGCTCCTTCACATAGTCTGCCACTACTCTGGCATAATTCGGGCGCAGGAACGCCAGATTGCCGTATTCTCCAAAGTGTATCTTAATGGCCGCATATTTATCCGTAAAGTCGATATTCTCAAATCCCGCCGTCTTCATCAGACGATGCAGCTTTTGCAGCAGATTCTCGTGCTCTGTCGCTTTAAATGATGTAAAATAAACCTTTGTCTGTTCCATGTTCCATATACCTCCTCGTTATGATAAATACATACTGCAAACTAGTCAAAGCGCTCAAACCGCTCGATCATGATCGCATACTGCTCCTTGATCTTCAGATACAGCCCGATGGTGTTTTCTTTTTCTTTCTCAAATTCCGCGATGATGCTGTCATAGTTTTTCTCAAGGCTCGTCACCACGTTACGGTTGATCTTCCCGTGATCCGCATCGGAATTCATGATGTCCAAGATTTTTTCCTTGCTGAAGGCTTCTTTATAGCTGCGCTTGCCATAAAGGGCGCTCAGGATATCCGCCACCGCAATGATCTGCTGGGGCAGAGTCAAATCCGCCGCTGATAACCCCTTGTGATATCCGGTACCGTCCAACTTCTCGTGATGACGCACCGCGATCTGGAGCACATCATCGTCCACTACACCCTCCAGGATCATCTCCGTGATCCGCACATGAGCTTTCATAATTTTCATCTCATCATCGCTCAGACGCCCCGTGGATTCCAGAATATGTAAGGGGATCGCAATCTTTCCCAGATCATGGAGCAGCGCGCCATAGTGCAGATCTCTCATATCTTTACCGGAAATTCTGGCAAGTCTGCCAAGCTGCTCCGCAAAATTCACGGTAGCCAACGTATGGATTACCGTATGCTCACTTCGAAAATCAATGGTGTAGACCAACATTTCCAGAAATCCGCGTTTATACTGCTCGGAGAAAGCCCGCTTCGCCAAAAGTACATCCAGCTCCTCGCGATATTTTCCATTCACAAGATTCTCCGTAATTCCATAGCATTTCTCCGCCTTCTGAAACAGATCCAGCGCCGCACCGGAATATTTGATATCACGGTACTTGGCNAAGTAATCCGGCTCCAGCTTCTCATCCTTCAAATGCAGAACCGTATCCATCTTATCCGCCAGATTTAACAGCTCAATAACATGCATATAACGGCTCTGCACCATACTGTGCCGGTTATAATCCAAATGATGATAAAGCACAATCTCCGCCTTATCCCCCATGGGCGATAGATATTTCAGGAAAAGAAAGCCATAGATCGAATGGGGCCACAGNTTCTTCGTCTCNAANTCAGANACGTTTTTNACNTTNTCCTCCTTGTAGAGACCGATATCATGCAGAATNCCNAGCATNGTNTANTCCACCAGNTCCTGCTCGGTGTAATGCTGCTCNGTATAGGTATTCTCATATTCCATCATCTTATATAAGATATACCCNGTGATCTCCCCGTGATTCATGATTTTATTGTTGATGATGCCAAGCGTCTTTCTAATNATNTCGTTGACATCCTTGCTGCTGATAACGCTCATTTNTATTTACCCTTTCCNTTGTATAAGGGTATTNTATCATTATTTNNACATTTTGTCCTCCCTTTCTTTCATTTTATCTTACTTTTCNCGCAGCAAATCCGAACGGATATAGCATTCTTCNGCGGATATNTCCATATCTTCCGGCANAGATTCCTTATCAATTNTGTACCAGNTCCGNNNNCCGCTNCCCTCNANCNTCTCCAANACNGTNACNTCTTCCTCCTCCGCCATCANGCCGACGANCTTAAACTCCTCTCCNGCNCCNTCCCTCACTTTGCANNCAAGNCAGTTCACATACATTGTCCGGGGATATATCGGAAAAATACCGATGAAAACAGTTCCCAAAATAATACAGATTGTCAGCACAGCCGTTGAAACACGGACTTTCACAGATTTTTCTCCACAACTCATAATGGCACCCAGCCTTTCCTTCAATAATTGTTTGTTTGCACTTAAGGTGACTGCCGTGGAAGCTTCCCTGTATTTTCCCACCGCCGCCATAGCGTCAAGTAATGTTTTTCCATAATNCTGCGCATTTTCATATCCCATTTTAACCACAACTGCCTCGTCACAGGAAAATTCACAGGCATTGGCAATCTCCCGGCTCATCACATGCACCAGCGGGTTAAACCAATGCAGGCAGANGACAGTCTGCACCAGCCACTTATAGAGAATATCCCACCGCTTACAGTGCACCAGTTCATGAAGTACAATATAACGAAACTCCTTTAGGGATATGTCCCCGCTTGGCAGAACGATGCAGGGGCGTAATATACCCGTCAGTGTGGGCGATGAGAGCAGCGGATTCACACAGAGCTCCATTTTTCTTTTCATACCCATTTGCTTCTCGACCGCCGCAAACTCATCCAAAAGCGCAATATCTGAAACCGGCTCCGCTCCGGCCATCACATACCGCACAAAGCTCTGATAAGCTGTTATTTTTTGTATCAGCATTCCCAATGCAATCATCNGCCAAAGCAATCCCACACTGTTCAGGAAAACCGTAATTCCGTCTGCCGGTATCCCTTTTCCACCAGACAACCACTCCTGCGGCTGATTTTCCTGCGACGCAGCCGGGATGTTCTGCCCCATCGCCTGATTGAAAGTCTGATAAAAATTTCCCATCAGACTTATCTCCGGACCGAAAGGGAGCAACAGACGCAAAATTATAATGAGCCAAATATAATACTGCCACTGTCGGCTGCATGTATTTTTNAAAAAATGTTTCCCTCCAAGCATAACCAAAATAAGCAGAGAACCGGAAACAGACATGGAAAGAACTGTTTTAAAAATCATATTCGTCATCTCTTCTTTCCTCCCTCCAGCATTTTTCTTAACTCCTCATATTCCTCATCCGTTAGCAGATCGCCCGCAATCAGATTGGAAACCAGCCCCTTTATGCTGCCCTCGTATATCTTATCGAGAAAATTCTGTGTCTGCGCCGTCTGGTATTCTGTCTCTGAAATGAGTGCCGTATATTCATTCTTACGCCCGATTTTTCTGGCACTCAAAAAACCCTTACTGACAAGTCTCGATAAAAGAACGATCAGTGTATTTTTCTGGCAGGGTNTGCCCTGCTCGGTCAGACTATCCGTAATATAGGAAAACAGCGTTTCTTTTCCCGGATTCCCCCACACGATCTTCATAATTTCTAATTCCGCATCCGATAATTTCTGTATCATCCTATTTCCTCCATATGTATAACAGCTTGTTATGNATTTAATATAACNCAACGTTATACATGTGTCAAGACACACTCTCCTACAATATGACATGTCTCGTCTATACAAAATACAAAATATGCCTTTCGCAAACATATGTTCTTGTGATATACTGTATATAAGCGACAAGCTTACAGCAAATGCATACTTAAATGTAATGATAAGCAAGGAGATTATTGTGAGCCACACCTATCTGTGCATTGATTTAAAATCTTTTTACGCCTCAGTAGAGTGCGTGGCCAGAGGCCTTGATCCCATGACCACGAATCTGGTGGTGGCCGACCCCACGCGCACGGAAAAGACCATCTGTCTGGCAATCACCCCGGCCATGAAAGCGCTGGGCATTAAAAACCGCTGCCGCATCTTTGAGATCCCCAAATCTGTGGATTACATCGTGGCGCCGCCCCGCATGCAGAAATATGTGGATATTTCCGCAGATATCTATGCAATCTACCTGAAATATATATCCAAGGAAGATATTCATGTCTATTCCATCGACGAGGTCTTTATGGATGTGACGGACTATCTCGCCCTCTATCGTCTCTCTGCCAGAGAGCTGGGTTTTCGCATCATGCAGGATATCTATGAGCAGACCGGTATCCGCTCCTCCTGCGGCGTGGGCTCTAATCTGTATCTGGCGAAGGTGGCTCTGGATATTACCGCCAAGCATGCCGATGACTTTATCGGAGAACTCACCGAGGAAAGCTACCGGAAAACCCTCTGGACACATAAACCCTTGACAGATTTCTGGCGCGTCGGCGCCGGCACTGCCAGACGATTGGACACCTTCGGTATCCGCACCATGGGCGATATCGCCGCCGCTGATGAAAATCTCCTGTATCACCTCTTTGGGATAGATGCGGAGCTTTTGATCGACCACGCCTGGGGACGGGAACCTGTCACCATCTCCGATATCAAGACCTACCGTCCCCGAACCAACTGTCTCACCAGCGGACAGGTGCTGGGCTGTGACTACCCTTTCGACAAAGGGCGGCTCATCGTCAAGGAAATGATGGATCTGCTGTGCCTGGATCTGGTGGAAAAGAATCTGGTCACCCGCTCCATCACCCTACATGTCGGCTATTCCAACCGCATAAACGCTCCCTCCGCCCACGGCACTGCAAATCTGGACACGGACACCAATTCGGACCGTATTATCCTGCCTGCCGTGACAGCTCTGTATGACAAGATCGTCAACCCGGACTGGCAGATTCACCGCATCAACATCACCTGCAATCATGTGATGCCGGAAGAATACCATCAGTACAGTTTTTTCGTGGATGCCGAGGAGCTGGAAAAAAACAGAAAGGTACAGAAAGCCGTTATCAGCATTAAAAATAAATTTGGCAAGGACGCCATTCTCAAAGGTATGAATCTGGAGGAAGGCGCCACCACCAGAGAACGAAATCATCAGATCGGAGGGCACAGAAGTGGCGAGTAAACCCAGAAATAAAATGCCCATCGAGGAACGGGCAAAACAGTTTATGCCTTTTGCGGCGCTTCGCGGTCTGCCGGATGCTCTGGCTGCCAAGGAAAAGGTTCTCGTTCCCAAAATAGAACTCTCTCCGGAAATGGAAGAAGAATTAGACCGCAGAATGCATCTGCTCACCAAGGGGAAGATGGCGACAGTCATCTATTTTCAAAAAGGGGAATATATCAAGATAACCGGTCTGGTTGCTCGCATCGACGAGACCAGCCGGTTATTACAGATCGTAAATACCAAGATTCGATTTGAAGATATTTTACAGATAGAGATACATGACACAGCCTATTGACCTATGTACCAAGGAAGGAGCCAGTTACACCATGGAAAAAGTAAAGCGCTATGTTGTTTTTTTGATCGGATTATTTATCAGCTCACTGGGGGTAAGTTTTATCACGAAAGCCAGTCTCGGCACTTCCCCCATTTCCTCCATCCCCTATGTGTTAAGCCTGAATTTTCCGATGACACTAGGGCAGTTTACGATTCTTTTCAGCCTTTTTCTGATTCTGCTGCAGCTGCTGATCCTTCGGAAAAATTTTAAGTTGGAGCATATTCTGCAGATACCCATTTCCATTGTATTCGGATACTTTATCGATCTGACCATGCTCCTGCTCTCTTTCGTTGCGCCGACACACTATTTTTCTGCCGTGATCTATCTGCTGATCGGCTGTGTCATTCTCGGCTCCGGCGTTTATCTGGAGATGCTGGCAGATGTGGCCATGCTGCCCGGCGAATCTTTGGTTCGTGCGATAAGCTCCACCTGGGCGACGGATTTCGGCCTTACCAAAATCGCATGTGATGTCTCCATGTCTGTCACTGCCGGCCTGCTTTCCCTTCTTTTTGCACACCGGCTGGACGGCATCCGCGAGGGCACCTTGATTGCCTCTTTGCTGGTGGGCTACACGGCCCGCACACTGAGCCGTCTGCTTCATTTTCTGCCCCCGATACTCTTTTCGGAATCTGGTAAAAAGGACTGACGAGCACTTTTATAAAACATCTCTTTTCTCTATTTTATAGAGCGAGAAAAAGACAGATACGGCAGATATCACCAGCAATGTGATATAAAAGGGAATATTACCGACCAGCGAATACACACCGATGTTTCCNTGNGTAAAGCACACNATGATNACNCCGGTGATGATGGCTGCCTTGGAGGATNTCATCCACAGCCCGACCAGNAAAGCNATAAAACTGATACTGACCATCACTGCAGAATCTACCATTATCTCCACATAAAACATACGGCTTCCCAGCGCAATGCTCTCCGCCGTTATATACGTATATTTTTTAACCGCCACCAAAGCGCAGTAAATCAGGATCTTGGATAAAACCANCCCTGTAAAGTTAAAGATCCACACGGACAGCATTTGGGATAACAAAATCTTCTTCCGGCTGATGGGATAGGAAAACATTACATTCATCGTTTTATTTTTATAAGCGCCAACAATAAAAGAGGCTAACATTGCGCTTGTGAAAACAATAAATGACATGTTGGTGAATAATTCAACTCCCGACCTTAACATACTGTTNCCGTACGCCANCCTTGTCTCATCCGCNTCCAGTTCTCCNGCTATCGCTATGAGNAGCAGCAGAAGGACNCNTACCATGANANAGGCATTCCGCACATATTTCATAATATTATTNTTCTTCCATTCCAGTCTGATNAGCTTTAACATGATCTACTCCCCTCCTCTGTCAGTTTTAAGAAATACTCTTCNAGGCTCTCCGNTTTNTTACCGATAGCGCTGATCTNCACCTCATGCAGNGNCAACNCTNTTGNNANGTCCTCTGTNGTGATNCNNCNGTCATAGATGCGGATNTTATGCTCATCCAGTATCTTAAAATTGTTCAGTTCCAGCTTATCCGCCANCACATATGCCGCCTTCTTTGTATCGGGNGTCGCAACTTCGATATACGCCGTATTCATCTCTGNTATTTCCTGCATNGATATTTCTTTCTTCATGCTTCCATGATCGATAATACCGATCGTGTCAGCAATNCTTTCCACCTCGGANAGAATATGGCTGGATAGNATAATGGTGATNCCATATTCCGTGCAGAGCATTCTGAACAGGTCCCGCAGCTTCTTCATGCCGGCTGGATCCAGACCGTTCGTGGGTTCATCCANCACCAACAGCTCCGGTCTGCACAGAATCGCTCTGGCAATGCCTAAGCGCTGNTTCATGCCCAGNGAATATTTTTTGACAGNTTGATCGGCCGCCTCGGTCAACTCCAGCATGGCAAGCGCATTCTCTACACTTCCNGGATTATAATATCCCATGTAGTCNCGGTGGAGCCGCAGATTTTCTTTGCCGCTCAAATGCTCATAAAAGACAGGAAATTCTATGATACTNCCCATTCTTCTCAAAAATTCATAGGACANCGGTGTGAGTTTTTTCCCAAAAAGCTCNATCGTCCCTTCCGTCGGTTTCCAGAGGTTTGTGATCATTTTCATGACCGTGGTCTTGCCTGCTCCGTTCGGACCTAGGAAGCCGTAGATTTCTCCCTTCTTTACATGGATGTTTACGTCCTTTACCAATTCCTTTCCGTCAATCACTTTTGAAAGATGATTCGTCTGCAAAATATATGGCATCTTGTCTGCCTCCTTTCAAGAGTTTGTTCCGCTCTTGAAATCTATTGTAACGGTTAAGGTTTTCAAAACTCTTGCCCAATTCTTACAAATTTCTTTCGTGATAGTTTAATAAATAAACTTCTTTAATTCCACCGTAAATGTTGTTTTCACATTCGGTTCACTGTCCAGATAAATGTCTCCGCCAAGCTGAACGGCAAGATTTTTGGCGATCGTAAGTCCCAGCCCATTCCCCTGTATTCTGCGATTACGGGAATCCTCCATCGTGTATAACCGCTCAAATACATTTGCGGCAAACGCNTTTTCTATGCCTTTTCCTTTATCCACGATNTCAATATACNCACGTTCTTCGCTTTCCCGCANAGTAAGGCCCAGGTATTTTCCNTCACTTCCATAGCGNACTGCGTTGGATATCAGATTNGACAANATCCTGTNNATNGCTCNCTCTTCNCCCTGCACAAAAATATCCTNTTCNGGAACNGATATNTCCACGACAAAATCTTTCCCCTGCAGAATATCATAAAAATTCAATATANTTTCCCTGCACAGNTCNCTTACATTTACTTTACTGATCTCCAGATCCGTATCTCCTGCTTCCAGCTTCGCCAGTGTAAAAAACTGATTGATCAGCTCCATCACCTGCAAAGCCTTGGCTTCCACCTTCTGTAAAGTTTCATCCTCCGGANGATCCAGGCGCATCATTTCCAGATACCCTAAAATGACCGTCAGCGGCGTCTTGATATCGTGGGATATGTTGGAGAGCATTTTTTTNGAAGCAATCTCCTGCTTTTTAAAGTCACTTTTTACCTTTTGACGGTCTAAAAGCAGNCGNTTGANCTGCCCGCACAGCTCCATCAGCGTCCCNTTATCCGTAAACACCATGATTTTNTCATCACTATCGTTTTCCAAAAGCGCNGACAGNTCCCTGCTGATCTTCTTCAATTTTGCCTGTATGCCTTTCGTATAGGTAAACTGCTGGTATATCACGATAAACAGCAATATCATGACAGCGCCTATCAGAAAAAATATAACNAAGCCCTCTCTCATGCCATATCCCCCAGCTTATATCCGATTCCCCAAACCGTAACGATGATCTGCGGATTGCGGGGATCCTCCTCTATTTTGTTCCGCAGTCTGCTGATATGGACATTGACGGCATTTTCATCTCCCAAATAGGCATCATTCCAGACATGAGAATAAATCTGCTCTTTGGTGTAAACCTTTTTGGGATTTTGCAAAAGCAGCTTTAAAATCTCAAATTCCTTCGCCGTCAATTCGATCCTCTTCCCGTTTTTTGTCACGGAATAGTCGTTTACATCCAAAGTAAGACTGCCGCAGGTAAGAACCTCTTCCTCTTTGACNGNCTGNNNCGNATACTGCGTATTTCTTCTGATATTCGCCTTGATCCTCGCCAGTACTTCTGTGACAGAAAATGGCTTCGTAATATAATCGTCCGCACCCAGTCCCAGGCCCAGAGTCTTATCGGAATCGGTATCCTTCGCAGACAGAATGATGATAGGCACTGTGCTTTTTNCTCGGATCTCCTTCATGACCTCCATNCCGCTTTTTTTCGGTATCATAAGNTCNANCAANACCANNCTGTACTCCTCTGCNAAAAAANCCCGACAGGCGCTNTCTCCGTCAAAAGCCTGCACTACTTCAAAATTTTCCGTCAGGAGAAAATTTTTCAACATATCACTGATCTCGGTATCATCTTCTACTAATAAAATCTTCATTCGTTCTTTTCCTCGCAATTCTTTATATATCCTTTTCCCACATATTACGAACCCTCATAGGGGCAAAAAGCGAAAATACCTTGTAACATACAAGAAAAACTTGTTGAACAAGTTTTCCTTGTCAAAAATTATAACATAAAATAAAACAGGCCGGAAGAACTGTTGAAACTTTGATTTTATTCGGCTAACCATATATAATCATACTGATAGATTTTACGAAAACGGAAAAATTTTACGCCCCTATTGAAATATCATTTGCCAGCCGTTGATTGAAAACATCAATCTCTCTGCATATTTACACGATATAGAATTGGTTGTTGTCGGCGGAGAATCTGACAAAAATGCAAGACCACTTAACTATGACTGGGTATTGCAGATACGGCAGCAATGTATTTCCCATAACGTACATTTTGAGTTTCGGCAATGCGGGACACATTTTATCAAAGACGGAAAAAGCTACACGTTATCCACTCGTGACTTATGCAGTCAAGCGAAGAAAGCAAATATCAATTATTGAATAGCCGCCTCTCTTTTTTGTGCAAGGATAGAGAGGAAAAATTTAAGAATAAGCTATATAATAAAGACAAATTCTTGTCTGCAAAGCACAATATGTGCGGATAGGAGGAGCTCATGGAATGGGTTGAAAGATTAAACCAAAGCATGACTTATATTGAGGAACATTTGACAGACGAAATTGATTATGAGCAGCTTGGGCGGATTGCTTGCTGCTCCACCTATCACTATCAGAGGATGTTTACTTACATGGCGGGTATCACTCTGGCAGAGTATATCCGAAGAAGAAAAATGTCTTTAGCGGCGGTAGACTTACTGGGTGGGGATGAACGGATCATCGATATTGCAGAGAAGTACGGCTATCGTTCCCCGACTGCATTTAACAGGGCGTTTCAGTCTTTTCATGGAATAGCTCCCTCGTCTGTAAAAGATGAAGGCGTGTCTGTGAAATCTTTTTCCCCTATTGTGTTTAGCATTGCTGTGAAAGGAGCGACAGAAATGAACTATAAAATTGAAACAAAAGAAGCATTCCGCATTATTGGCGTATCTGCACCGCTCGATAAGGAAATCCAGAATAACTTTATGGTTGTGCCTAAAATGTGGCAGGAGGCGTCTGTAAATGGAACAATACAGAAATTGGCCGGAATGATGGATACGCCGCCCATGGGACTTTTGGGCGTGAGTGCATGTAATGATGAAGAACAGTGGAAATATTTTATTGCCGTTTCCAGTACAAAAACAAGCGGTGAGTTTGAAGAATATACCGTTCCCGCATCTACTTGGGCAATATTTTCCGGAACGGGTACAAACCAGTCCATACAGGAATTGGAGCAGCGGATCATAACAGAGTGGCTTCCGACCTCCGGATATGAATATGCCAACGCTCCCGATATTGAGGTTTACATAAATCCAGATCCACAGAACGCACAATATGAGGTATGGATACCCGTAGTAAAGAAAAAGGGATAACGGTCGAAATTTTGGCTCGAAAGAATACCCATCCTTCAAAAGAGCTGGAAGTACTTCGCGACATTTCTCAATCTGCTAAAAATGCAATGATATTTTCGCTGATCATATCATACTCATAATCATGGACTTAGTGCGGACAATCCAATTCAATATACTTCCCGTTATGCACTTGAGAGACATGCTCTATTGGTATCTTGCGCCATGTTTCTTTATCAAAAACGGTTCCGCCAGAACCATCTGAAATAAACAACAGCATTGGCACTTGCCCGTGTATCTTCCAGTATGGAAACAATACTGCTATGTCGTATCTGCCTGCCCCTCTAGTTGAGCACATACTCAGAAATAATCGTTCTTCCCGAAGTGCTGTCATCAGGATTAAGTGTCAGGGAATATTTTCCCTTCTTCCATACACACCTGCCGCTGTCCGAAATCTCCGGCTCTGACCCCAGCTGCTCTGAGATGGCTTCCTGTGTCACTTCCGAAAGAGAAATACCCAAAACCGTTGCCTGATCCGATTCTTCATAGAAAGCTGCTACTTCAATTTTGGAAACGCGGCATTCCGGCAGCGGCTTTGACTTCCACTCTTCACTGTTATAGATCGTGATACGCGCATAGTCAATCCCTTCCTTCACCAAAACCAGATTATAATAAGAATGGGGATCGGCCTCCGCCGTCGAATCTATGACCTCAGAATAATAGAAACCTCCCACATCATACATCCACTCGCCATGCTCACTATCCGAAAGATCATAACCCGCCTGCAGAATATCCTCCACGGTTGTCTCTCCCGGTATTACCGTGATATTCTCCACGTGAATCGGATAAGGTTCTCCGGAAAATACATGGTTTTGATCTAAAATATAGAAAACAATGAAAAGTACTGCAAAAAACGCAATCGTCCCTATCTTCGAAAGCATTTTCTTTTTCTTCCCTTCCGGCGTCTGTTCCTCGGCTATCCGTATCTCTTCCTTGTCTGTGATTTTCATATTGTCCTCCATACCTCTACTGCCATAGAATATTTTTCATTTACCATAATGTCATCTGTGAAATTTTCCGCCGTTAAATAAGAAAACTTACAACTGCGTCATATCTGACATAGAATCCTCTCCCGAAAGTTCCCGAATCGCCCGGAGCACCTCATCACGCCACGCACGCTTTCCAAAAACATACGCATTATCACTCTGCTGCGTCTGATTCCCTCTGTAATAGAAAGACATGGAATAGGATTCATCCGACACACGCACTGTCATTCCACCGCCTCTGGCCCGGTAAATATCTTCTCTCACATCCAATTCAATGCGCTCCGTCTTCCATAGTGGAACGATCTGAAAGGCACCCTTGTCACAGGAAAAGGTCAGATAATCTTTGGTAATACGCGCTAAATTAGCCCCCTCAGACCAACTCTTCCAGCTAAGTTCCCGCACCTTTATATCCGTCTCTTCACCCAACATTTGCTTTGCCATGTTCTCCCGTTCCGTCTCTGAAAGGTCCTCAAGCACTTTTTTAATACTTTTCCCGTATCGCTTCGCCGGATTGCTGAGGCCGATTCCAATCCATGTTATCAGGCCTATAACGATTCCTATCAAAAAACTTGCCGGCACGCCTTTCCAGAAATTAGGTGCCCCGCTTGACAGTCCGCTTACAAGAGAGATAAGCGCCAATGCGAAAGGCACAATCAAACAATAGACCCCCATCCTTTGCATCTGTTGTTTTCTCTGCTCTTTAATCCACTCTTGCTCTCTCTCAAGCCATCTTTCATAATAAGCAGCCATACCGTCACCTTCCTCTTTCCTCAGTTATCTTTCGGACACAAAAAGCGATGTCTTTTTAGATTCTACTAAAAAAACATCGCTTTTTTTCTAACATGTAAAAAATAGATGGTTTTCTGTAAAAATCCCGCATATACACCGTTTCGAATATATGCGGGATCTCTATTTTCCGTATAATTCGTATAATGATATCCTAAACAATACCCTGCGCCTTCATAGCTTCAGCCACCTTTAAGAAGCCTGCAATGTTCGCGCCAGCTACGTAGTCGCCTTCCTTACCGTACTTCTTGGAAGCCTCGTCCAGGCTGTGGAAGATGTTTACCATAATACCCTTTAACTTGGAATCAACCTCCTCGAAGGTCCAGGAAAGTCTCTCAGAGTTCTGGCTCATCTCCAGAGCGGATGTTGCCACACCACCCGCATTGGAAGCCTTACCAGGGCAGAACAGCACGCCATCCTTCTGCAGATACTCGGTTGCTTCCATTGTAGTAGGCATATTTGCGCCCTCGGCTACTGCGAAGCATCCGTTCGCCACAAGTGTCTTGGCATCCTCTAAATCCAGCTCGTTCTGGGTTGCACAAGGAAGCGCAATATCACACTTCACAGTCCATACGCCATGCTCACCGTTCTTCTTCTCGTGATACTCAGCGTTAGGTCTCTTCGCTGCATACTCTGTCAGGCGGGCACGCTTCACTTCCTTAACCTCCTGCAGGGTTGCAACATCAATGCCGTCGGGATCATAGATCCAGCCTGTGGAATCAGAGCAGGTCACAGGCTTGCCGCCCAGCTGGATTGCCTTCTGGATCGCATAGATCGCTACATTACCTGCGCCGGAAACCGCGATGGTCTTACCAGCGATATCCTTACCGTTACACTTAAGCATCTCCTCTGTCAGATATAACAGACCATAGCCTGTCGCCTCTGTTCTAGCAAGGGAACCGCCGTAGGTAAGTCCCTTACCTGTCAGCACGCCCTCGTAGAGATTGCGGATTCTCTTATACTGTCCGAACATGAAACCGATCTCACGGCCGCCCACACCGATATCACCGGCAGGCACGTCGGTATCCGCACCAATATGTTTGCAAAGCTCTGTCATAAAGCTCTGGCAGAATGCCATCACTTCTCTATCAGATTTACCCTTGGGATCAAAATCGGAACCACCCTTACCGCCGCCAATGGGAAGACCCGTCAGGGAATTTTTGAAAATCTGCTCGAAGCCCAGAAATTTGATAATGCCCAGGTTTACGGACGGATGGAATCTCAAACCTCCCTTGTAGGGGCCGATCGCACTGTTAAACTGTACGCGGAAACCGTTATTTACCTGTACCTGTCCCTTGTCATCCACCCACGGAACACGGAACTGCACGATTCTCTCCGGCACTGTCAGTCTCTCTAAAAGTGCATCCTTTCTGTATGCCTCCTCATCTGCCTCGATCACGACACGAAGAGACTCCAAAACCTCCTTGACTGCCTGATGAAACTCCGGCTGCGCGGGATTCTTCGCTACTACTAACTCGTAAACCTCATCAACATATGACATTGCTTTATATCCTCCTTCTTGCTTGTATACATTACCACGTCTAATTATAGTATGTCATATAAAAATCNACAAGNGCGATTTAGCATATTAAAGTGTAAAAATTTTTTTCGNTTTTTTAGAAATATTGTACAATAATACCAAAATACTTGTATACACAGCAAAGTGCTCACAGATATTCCTTCAGCCTCTCGATGCTTTTCTCCTCAAAATCCATTAGTTCTTTTGCCAGCTCTACGGTATCATCCGCGGCCATCCCGTTATGTTTCAGGCTCTTCCACATGCTGGTGATCCCCCGNTTGCTCTCCTGGATCATCATTTCNGCCAGNTGCTCCGTACTGATGTTAAAGGCNGTGTTCGCATGAATGCTTCCCTTCAACATCATATCTCCGATCTGACTGGCGCGATACCCTTCTCCGTCCTGCTGAAGGATCTTATCTAACGCCCTGTTGTGAATATCTGCATAATGGAGAGACTGTCTGGACAGTGTCACGGAGAACTCGTCGTTTCCGATNTTATCCAGGATCGTGTCNATCGCGGTCATGCCCATCTGGGTATTTTTCTGTATCTCTTTTAAGATCATCTCGTCATCATGTTTCATAAAGATCGCTCCTTTCTACCTGACTCTGCTACTTTTGGCATAAGCAGACTCAGGATACTTCGTATCCTTCGTTCGCGTTGCTCGTCATAAGCCTCCATAGACAGCCCTGCATGCAAGCATGCGTTCTGTCATGTCGCCTTCTGACTCTGCTTATGCGCGCAAAAAACAGATGAGAGCGTTCTACTCTCATCTGTTTAGTCTTTCCCTTTTATTGTGTTTTAAACAAGTGTGCATGATTCGTCAGNCAAATTCGGTCTGGCTGAACTGTTATTCTACGTAATCAGACTTTACATAGGCTGTCTTGCCATTATACTTGATNTTGGTCCANCCGTCAGCCTGTTTCATGATGACTTCCAGCTTATCGCCCGCATAGGCTGTGGCAATCTTCTCGGACGTCTCACTGGCGCCGGCGCGGACTCTGACATTTTCCTTGACGGTCACAGTTCCCGTGGTAGTTGTCGCCTGTTCATCATCCTTCTGCTGCGTAGAGGTATCCTCCTCATTATCCGCACTTGCCGTCTCTGTCTCGGAAGGCTCCAGAAAATCGCTCTTGATATAGGCCTCTTTGCCGTTATATTCTATCTTGCTCCAGCCATTGCCCTTCGTCTCAAGCAGTTTAAACTCGTCTCCCTCAGCCGCCTTGCCCAGCTTATCTGCCGTCTCGCTGTCAGAGGTTCTGATATTGACCACATCCGTCGTCTTAACCTTGGTCACTACCACTTCCGGTGCATTGGTGTCCTCAGACTCCGTTGCNTCAGACTCCTCGCTCTCTNCCTCTGTCTCTTCGCTTCCCTCCGCGCGGGCCAACGTCTCACCCACATTTTTCTCGATCTCATCTGCCAGATTCACCAAAAAGTCTGCCAGCGTCTTATCCTCAGCGATCATGTCATTGTAAGCCGCAGCCGCCTTATTATTGAGGTCAACCACATCTTCCTGCAGCTGNANCTCCCGCATATAGTGAAGNTCGCTCTCGCTCTCCTCACCGTCCTCGTTAATGTACAGTTCGCCGTCTTCATCCGTACAGACATAGTAGGTACGCATACCCGGAACCGGTTGATCATACTCATAAAACTTTAGGTCCGCATAAACATAGACAATGTAAGTATCTTCTCTCGGCCCCGCCTTGGTATAAATCTCCAAAGGAGGATAGGACTCAATATACTTACTGGTCTCTGCCGCCCTTAAAATTTCCGTGGTATCCATATAATACACCATCTGCGTCATGGTCTCGGTATCACCCTCCACCATCGCAGTATAGTAAGTGTTAAACAGCTCTGTGATCTCCGGTGATGCCTCTTCCATCGGTACCTGCGGCACTTCCTGTAACACTCCGTCTTCTGTATTATCCTCTTCTGAGGCAACCGCCGACTCCTCCTGCTCCACCTTGCGCTTATTTGCCTGAATCGCGATCACGATCGTAAGCGCCACGCAGAGTACCAGAATAATCGGCAGAAAAATCTTGGAATATCGTATGAACCAATTTTTCAGCGACTCTAATTTCGCTTTCATATTATTTGATGTTTCCATGAAACTTCCTCCATCCGCCGACCCGGAACCACAGTCCCCCCTCATCGACCTGGAACGGTACTGGCATNTTAANAGCCACTCCCCCAAAGCANNCNNATNTNCCGGACNNTATNNTCTNCNNTCCGGNAAATNNTCNCTGCTCTATGCACCCGACAGGACTCGAACCTGCATCAAAGGCGTCGGAGGCCTACGTTTTATCCATTAGACTACGGGTGCCCGTTTGGATGAACAAAATTGTTACAAATTTGTTACATCTTAGGTATCATACCACATACGGGCACACTTGTCTAGTGTTTCNGCTTAAGAAATAATTTCCTCAATTTCCGAATTCTTGCGATTATATCGGTATAAACTGTAGGAAAGTACTTCTTCCGGCTCTACCTGGGTTGTGTTGACCTCTCTTACCATCTGCCTGTAAAAAGCGTATTTCTGCCGATGATCGTCCGGAAGCAGCAGCACCTCGTGCACAGAACTCGGCAGGATCAGAAGGTCACTTTCAAACTGATCGGCAAGCGCTCTGATCTGGCTGGAATACAGCAGCGCCGAGGCGCCGTAACGCTTTTCCTGATTCGTAAGCACATACATCGGCAGTTCTTCATCGTCCCTCATATGCATTCCCGTCATCTCCTGCACCAGCTCCCTCATGGAAACCAAAAGCTCCGGCATATCCCGCCTGGTATTCCGTCCGGCGATCCGATAAAGAGATTCCGCACTCTGCTTCCACATCAGCATATGCTGTCTGTTGATCGTAATGTAGGCTCTTTTTGCCACCTCTTCCTCCAATGCATAGTAAAAAACAAGNGCAAGATCATGCCATCGGATACAGGGGGCATTCGCCAGAAATTTTCTGTTCTTTCTGTAACTGACCAGCTTATAATAGATCCGATTCTTTACCCTGTCATAATCCTGAAAAAATGTCATGTCCAGATCCANNGCNATAGCCTGNTCCTCATGNCAATTCATGATCCTGTCNACCAGAATNTCAAAGGTNTCNCCNTCCCGGTATTCCTCGTANAGTCCNTCCAGGTAAATGGTNGGNAAAATACTGTCGCNCTGTCTNGTCAGGGCNACNCCGGTCAGNTCCACATCATTGTTCTTCGTCACCCTGACCACNCTGATCTCATAGGCNTCTCCCATNCTGTCCTGCAATAAGTCCACGATATGATCTACAAATGTCTGAAAATCCATATTCTCCTCTTTCCCANTCTCTCCGGNCAAAAAGAAAGACAATATAGACTTTNNTCTATATTGTCTNATGGGCTTTTNACATATATNCTCTGTTTTATACTCTGGACAGATACTCTCCTGTTCTGGTATCGATCTTGATCACTTCACCATTCTCCACAAACAGAGGTACCATAACCTTGGCACCGGTCTCCACGATGGCAGGCTTCGTTGCNCCTGTCGCCGTATCACCNTTAAAGCCNGGCTCTGTNTCNGTGATCTCCAGTTCCACAAACAANGGCGGCTCGATTGCGAACACATTNCCGTTATAGGAACAGATCTTAACCATCTCGTTCTCTTTNACAAANTTCAGNGCATCGCCTACAGCCTCNGCATTTAAAGCGATCTGATCGTAGGTNTCCGTATCCATGAAGTTGAACAGGTCNCCGTCNGAATATAAATACTGCATATCCTTTCTGTCAATACGTGCCTGAGGGAATTTCTCTGTCGGCCGGAAGCTCTTCTCCACCACGCCGCCGTTAATGATGTTTTTCAGCTTCGTCCTGACAAAAGCTGCACCCTTGCCCGGTTTCACATGCTGAAACTCAATTATCTGATAAACATTACCTTCCATCTCGACGGTAATGCCATTTCTGAAATCACCCGCTGATACCATACCGCTATCTCCTCCTACGTTTTCACAAATATAATTCTTTTCTAGTTTATACTAAAAAGTTCTATTTTTCAACCTCTTTGGCAAAAAAATCTAAGACAAAGTCGATNGCCTGCAGATANCCGTCAAGCCCNTGNCCGTAAATCTGCTTGTCGCAGACCGGCGCCGTCACNGAAACCTTCCGGAANTCTTCCCGNTTTGTGATGTCAGAAATATGAATCTCCACCTTGGGCACNGTNATACTCGCCAGCGCNTCNCGNATCGCNTANCTGTAATGCGTAAAAGCGCCCGGATTGATCACAATCCCCTCTGTACCGTCAAAATAGGCATCCTGGATCCGATCTATGATCGCCCCCTCATGNTTGCTCTGGAACACCTCGATCGTGCTGCCCGTCTCCTGTCCCTTTTTTGCGATCATCTGCAGCAGATAGTCATAATCCTGCGCACCGTACACACTCTTTTCCCGAATCCCCAGAAAATTAAGGTTCGGCCCGTTGATCACCAGTATTTTCATCACTCATCCCTCCTTCGACGCGTTTCCTTCCCTCTCATTTACATGCTCTTCTATCTCACTTAAAATCTGTTCAAAGCTCTTGCCGTCCACAGCGATCACCACATCTGCCGCCGCNCGGTAATAGGGATCTCTCTCANTTAAAAGAGCACCTATTTTCGAGAGCGGATCACCTCCCTGCAGAAGCGGTCTTGTCGTGTCATCCTTCACTCTTTCGTAAATCGTCTCNCTNTTCGCCCGCANATAAAATACCTGNCCCAGCTCATGCAAAAGCGCTCTGTTTTCCTCCCGCACAGGCAGGCCGCCGCCCACCGATATGATCTGATTATTGACACTCTCTATCAGCTTTCTCAGGCAGGCCGTCTCCCTGTCACGAAAATACGCCTCGCCGTCCGTGGCAAAAATATCCGATATGGTTCTTTGCTCTTCCCTCTCGATTTCCTTATCCGTATCTATAACCGGCCGCCGCAGACGGTAAGACAGCCGGAGCCCTACCGTTGTCTTTCCGCTTCCCATAAATCCGATCAATATGACATTTCCCATGTTCCCTCACTGCTCCTTTGTCTGCCGTGCATCGAAAGCCTAAACAAAACGCTCTTTCAGCTTCTCATAAACCGCTGCCGCGTCCTTCTCGGACACCTCTACTCCATTCCACAATTCATAAGCAATGATCCCCTGATACAAGAGCATCTTAAGGCCGTTGCAGGCATGTCCGCCATGTTCTTTCACCCGTTTCATAAAAGTAGTCTCCCAGGGTGTATAGATCAGGTCAAACCCGGTGTGGATCCGACTGTAAAAAGCGTCCTCCCCGATCACCACATCCGACACATTCGGATACAGTCCCACAGAAGTTCCCTGAATCGCCAGGAACTGCCGGTCGGGCAGTGTATTATAAGCCGAGAGCGCCATGGGAACGATCACCTGCCGCCCTGCCGCATCATTTACTTCCTTTGCGACCCGCTCCGCCTTGTCTAACGTCCTATTCAAAAGATATACCCTTTCGGCTCCCTTTACGGCACACAGATAAGCCACCGCTCTGGATGCACCGCCGGCGCCAAGCAACAGGATCTCCTCTCCGTCGATCCGGATGCCCTCCGTCTCCATAGCGCGGTAGAGGCCCTCCATATCTGTATTATAGCCCTTATAACCGCCGTTTACCGACACAAGCGTGTTGACTGCACCGATGGCCTCTGCCAGAGGATCGATCTCCTGCAAAAAGGGAATCACCTCGCTTTTATAAGGTACCGTCACATTCAAACCCAGCAGCTGCAGCGCCGCAGCGCCTTCCACAGCCGCCCCGAGCCGTCCCGTATCCACCGGAAAAGGCACATATACCAGATTATGCCCGAATCTTTCCGCCAGCGTATTATGTATGATCGGGGATAAGGTGTGCTCCACCGGATTGCCGATCAATCCACAGGTTCTCGTCTTACCGTCTATCTGCATGCTTTCCTCCCTGCCGTCTAAGCGACCTTGCATAAAAAAACAGCACGATCCATTCCAGCCGCCTTTTTATTACGATCTGTATCTCCTCCTTGGGGTGAATCGGCTTGACCAAATAAGTCAATATTCCTGCCCGCTTCGCGCCCCAGACATCCGTAAAAAGCTGATCCCCCACAAAGAGCGTGGTGNCCGGNNCNGTANCCATGAGCTCCATGGCTCTCAGATACCCNCTTTTTGCCGGNTTCCCNGCNTTATAGAGATAGCGGGAATGCACCNGNTCATTAAAGCTCTTCACCCGGGGCTCTTTGTTATTTGACAAAAGAACGCTCTCAAATCCGATNCNCCGCAGTCTCTCAAAAAGAGCGATACTTCTCTCATCCGCCGGCGCGCCGTGGGGCACCAGGGTATTGTCTATATCAAAGATCACNCCNCGCAGACCCTTTTGGTACAGCGCCTCATAATCGATCTCATATGCAGAATCCAAATATACATCCGGATAAAAACATTCTAGCATTGGTTTTTCCTCCGCCCCCTCATCATAACAAAACACCCTGCAGTTGTGCAAGGTGTTTTTGTATNGTCCGTTTACGGTGCTGTGCCANAAGAACCGTCTTATTCCAGCACTTTCTTTAACTCCTCCATAAAGGTGTTNATATCCTTAAACTCTCTGTAGACAGAGGCGAACCTGACATAAGCTACCGCTTCCAGATCCTTTAACTTGTTCATNACAAGNTCACCGATCACCTGGCTGGGAATCTCCTTCTCCTCCCGGTTAAAGACCTCCGTCTCCACCTCGTCCACCANCTGATTGATCTGGTTTGCGCTGATCGGTCTTTTATGGCAGGCACGCANAACGCCGGCCTCGATCTTCGACCTGTCATAGGTCTCCCTGTTATTGTCNTTCTTAATGACGATCAGCGGAATCGTCTCTACCTTCTCATATGTGGTAAAACGCTTATCACANTCGTCACAGACNCGNCGNCTTCTGATAGANCTGTTNTCCTCCGCCGGTCTGCTGTCGATCACTCTGGTATTTTCATGNCCNCAAAATGGGCATTTCATCCCGAATATCCTCCTTATCCACCGTTTGGTACCTATCAATAGATTTATTATAGTGAATATTATTCATTATGTCAACTACTTTATGGTAACCATTCTAGCGACAGATATCCACCACGATAATATCCGGTCCGATTTTTTTGATATCCTGATAGCGGATCACATAGTCCGGTTCATTCCCAAAGAATCCGCACCACTTATTCTCTCCCGGAATGATCAGTTTAAAAATCTGTCCCGTACACTCATCGAATTCAAGATCAGCCACCTTGCCGAGCCGCTCACAGTTTTTCAGGTTGATGACTTCCTTTTTCTTTAATTCCGAAAATAACATAGGAACCTCCCCGGGCTTTTTATTATCTTATGTTCCCGCCCGGAAAAGGTTCCTGTTTTATACTGCATAATTCACTGCAGCTCTACATACTCTGCGTAGACATAGCCGTATTCATCCCCGTCAGAAAGAAGGATCTTATACCAGGTGCCGCCCTCCACAACCTCCGTGTAGGTATAGCTCTCCCCTTTCTTTGCCTTTTTAATGACATTCGTCCCCTGTGTACTCGGGTTATCTCTGATATTTACATCAGCAGTCGTAACAAGCGTGCCGCCGCCTTCACTGACTTCCGCACTCACCTCTTCATAGTTATTCTCCTCCAACTGCTGACCGTCTTCCCCGTCCTCTTGTTCGTCCGCTTCCTCGCCCTCTTCCTCCTGTCTTTGGGCCGCCTTATCATAGTTTTTCGGCATATACCTCTGAAACAGATTGAAGCCCAGAACAGCTATGATCACCAAAAGGATACAGCCGACGGCAACCGTCATGATGGTGAGCACATCTACGCTCTCCTCATCCTCCTCATCGTCCCAATCTTCCTCCTCCCGGTCTCTGACCGGACGTTTTTTCGGCGGAGGCGCCGCATTCGCTTTCTTTTTGGGCGCGGCCCCGGCAGAAGATTTCTTTCTTGTAAAATAGTCCTCCGGGATCTCCTCACCGCAGCTTGGACAGAACCTTGTACCCTCCCGCAGCATTTCTCCGCATTCAGGACAGCGTTTTTTTCTTATGATCCTGACGCCGCATCCCGGACAAAACTGATCCGAGCTCTCCAAATGCGCGCCACATTCCGGACATACCATACCTATCACTCCTCAATTATCTTTTCATTCGTTCTGTTCTTACAATAATGTACCAAAAAACTTCTCTTTTGTAAAATCCTATCCTCATTTTTTTCCTTAAGATTTTGTGAATAAATTCCTGTCAATCGCGCATCCTTGTTACCAAACGAATCACAAAGCGCCTGCCCACGGGCAAAATCCATACGAAAGGCTGGTACAGTTATGATACAGGGCAAAGTAGAAATCTGCGGCGTGAACACTGCCAAACTGCCGCTCTTAAAAAGCACGGAAAAAGAGGAACTGTTTAAAAAGATCGAGGAGGGAGACCAGGACGCCCGCATGACCTATATCAAGGGCAACCTTCGCCTGGTCTTAAGCGTGATCAAACGCTTTCATTCCAGCAGTGAAAATGTGGATGATCTCTTTCAGATCGGCTGCGTGGGACTGATCAAAGCAATCGACAATTTTGACAGCACGCTGAACGTAAAATTCAGCACTTATGCTGTTCCCATGATCGTCGGAGAGATCCGCCGCTATCTCAGGGATGCCAATTCCATTCGGGTCTCCCGCTCCTTAAAGGACACCGCCTACAAAGCCATCTACGCCAAGGAGCATCTGACCCGCACCAATTCCAGAGAACCCACCGTCACAGAGATCGCCAGCGAGATCGGCGTCCCCAAGGAGGATATCGTCTACGCGCTGGATGCCATCCAAAGCCCTTTAAGTCTCTATGAACCGGTCTACACGGACGGCGGCGACACTCTCTATGTAATGGACCAGATCAGTGACAAGAAAAGCGGCGAGGAGGTCTGGGTAGAGCATATCTCCTTGAGCGAAGCCATGAAAAAGCTGACCAAGCGGGAACACGAGATCATCTCGCTGCGTTTCTTCGAGGGGAAGACCCAGATGGAGGTTGCCGAAAAAATCGGTATTTCCCAGGCCCAGGTCTCCCGTCTGGAAAAAAATGCCTTAAAGACCATGCGGCTCTATCTGACCGCATGATCCCTGTTGCATCAAAAGGAGCCGGGAGAGATTTCCCGGCTCCTTGTCACATCAGTTAAATTTCGCAATATCAAAAGTGATCGTAATATCTTTTTCGCCATAGAGCTTAAAATAATTCTGTATGATACGGTCTGTCACCACGCGCACATTTTCTCTCTCTGTTCCCAAAAGCACCACAAGGAACTGAGAACTGCTGTATCTTGCACCCACATCCACGCCGCGCAGAGACTTACAGATCGCCTGTTCCATGCACTGCATGGCCATCTCCATACGCTCCAGCTGTACATCCCCGCCGTTTGACGAAAACAGAGTGAAGAGCAAAAGCTGCGTCTCCTTTTTGTTTCGTTCCGACATATGTGTCACAAAATCATAAACATGGTTAAAGTCGCTATAGTCCACCTGAAAGGCACCCTGATACGTCTCCTGATTCTTGATGGCATCCATGATCTTATCCAGATCCCCCTGAGACTGCTCAGGCGTCCGTAAAATACCGGTTTTCTGGTAGAATCCATATCGCTGTCCGGGATTCTGCTTTACCAGATAAAGCGCCTTATCTGCCCGCCTGTAAAGCTCCTCAAACTCCCTGCAGCCCGGACCCGATATACAGATACCCACGGAGAGATCGGCTTCCTTAAGCAGCTCCACCTCGTTCCGCTTCTCTTCATAAGCGGCAAGAAGCTGCTCCACCTTTTCCTTGACGATATCCTCATCAGTTATGCCCGACAGATAAAATAAAAACTCATCTCCGCCGGTTCTGCAGACCAGATCATTTCGGCCTACATCCCGCAGTACATCGGCAACCATTTTCAAAGCATAATCTCCCATCAAATGCCCATGCAGATCATTGATCTGACTGAACTGGTTCAGATCTATGAGCATCAAGGTTCCCCCCTCTGCCCGCAGGCCTACGGAAATATCATACTCTCCCTTTCGCTTACTCAAAAGACCTGTCAGATAATCGATGGGCGATTCCCGAATCTCCTCGTCTCCCATCGTCATGCCTACGATCTTGCCGCTGTCAAAGATCGGTGTCGCCATATCTTCCTCCGGCATCCACACCTTCTCCAGAGCTCCTTCCTTGATCAGCTCTATAAAGATATCTACAAGGTCGGGATCCCACTGGGTTCCCTTGCCCCTTTCCAGCTCTTCCATGACGACTTCGTCATTCAGTCTTCTGCGGTAAACCCGGTTGCTGGTCATGGCATCGTAGGAGTCCACCAATCCGATCACCCGTGCCACCAGAGGAATGGATTCTCCCTTAAGCCCCTCCGGATATCCCTTTCCGTCGTATCTTTCGTGATGATATTTGGCGCCCACACTGATATTGGGAAAAGTCTTAAAATCATTTAAGATCTCCGCACCCACCATGGTATGCCCCTTGATCAGCCGAAACTCCACATCTGTCAGCCTGAAGGGCTTATTGAGCACAGCGTCCGGGACCCCGATCTTTCCCACATCATGCATCATCGCCACATAATAAATATTCTGAATATCCTCCTCCGACCAGCCCAACCGCTGAGCCAGAAGCTCGGCGTATGCCGCTACCCTCATGGAGTGCCCCTTGGTATAGTCGTCCTTGGCATCCACCGTGTTGGCAACGGTCATGATCGCCTGGATCGTGACGCGCTCCATCTCCTTCGTCTTTTCGTCCAGCCTGCGCTGCAAGTCTTTCCGATAGCCATCCAGCTCTATCGTGCTTTTTGTACGGCTTAACAGGATATTGGGCTCAAAGGGCTTGGAGATATAGTCGTTCGCTCCTACGCGGAAGCACTCGATTTCCGTCTCCGCACTGCGGTCCGCCGTCAGAAAGATCACAGGTATTTTTTTCCAGCGCTGATCCTTCCGCAGGGTTTCCATCACCTCAAAACCGCCGATTTCCGGCATATTGATGTCTAAAAGGATCAGGTCCGGCGTGTGCCGCTCCAGATATTTGTATGCCTGACTTCCTGAATTTACAGCCACCACCTTGTATTCGCTCTCCAAAAGCTTCTGTGCCGTGGCCAGTGTCAATCTGTCGTCATCGACGATCAAAATAATTTTTTTCATTTGTCCCCCAAATCAGTCCCTGAATGCCGTACTTTTTTCCATTATACGCTTAACCGATATAAAAAGCAAACAAATATAGATTCAAGGTACTTGAATCGATGCAAGGCACTTGAATCGGTTCAAGTATCCTTGCTCATTTCTTTCTTAAGTCTCCGCATGATCTTTTTCTCAAGCCGGGAAATGTAAGATTGTGAAATTCCTAACAATTCCGCCACTTCCTTCTGGGTCAGTTCCTTACCCTCCGCATTGCCGATACCGAACCGCAGCCGTATGATCGTCTGTTCCCGCTCAGACAGCTTTGCGATCGCCCGGATCAGAAGTTTTTTCTCCACCTCATTTTCCAGATCCTTGTAGATCACATCCTCCTCCGTCCCCAGGATATCCGAGAGCAACAGCTCATTTCCGTCCCAATCCACATTCAGCGGCTCGTCGATGGAGACCTCCATACGATGCTTGTTATTTCTTCTGAGGTACATTAAGATCTCATTCTCAATGCAGCGGGAAGCATAAGTTGCCAGCTTAATGTTCTTTTCCGGGTTAAAGGTGTTGATGGACTTGATCAGTCCGATGGTCCCTATGGAGATCAGGTCTTCCACGCCCACTCCCGTATTGTCAAACTTTTTCGCTATGTACACCACCAGTCTTAAGTTATGCTCTATCAGAATCGATTTTGCCTCATCCTCATACTCTGTTCCCAGATCACCAATGATCTCTGTTTCCCTGTCGCTCTCGAGGGGCGGCGGCAGCACCTCTGCCCCTCCTATGTAATGAATATCTCCCTGTCTGGCCATCAGGAATTTCGGTTCTCTGTGCACCATCTTAAATTGAATCTTACCGGGAATTGCCACTTTTAAAACCATTCTTCTTCCTCCTAGTTTTCTAATAACCCAGGGTGTAATATCATTTGATAGGCGCTATCCTCCGATATGCCTGCATCACAAATCGCAACTATGATATGTTCTCTCACAAGCACTTCTCCCGCCTCCTCGATCCGCATCCCGGGAAGCTCATAGGCGGAAAGGATACCGTTTCGCCGCCCCACGCTGTGATAGGGGATCGCATGGTATTTTTCTTCCACCAGACAAGGCGCTAAACACCTGGCGATCCGTCTGCTGATCAGACTCACCGGTGCCCCGCTTATGGGATCGGTCAGATGATTCCCGGTATCCACCAGCGCCTGCACCCGGATCTCCTGTCCCGGCGGCGCGTAGAGACACACCGTCCGCAGGGTATCCGCCCTCCTTCTCATAAATCTGCCTATGAGGAGCCTGAGGATCCCATAGGCCAGAGTGGCCGCTGCCAAGCTTAAAAAGAGACTTCCTTTACCCTTCAGAATGAATCTTAAGCGGTTCAGAATCCATATCATGGCGCTGCCGAAAAAAAAGCCTGCAGCCGCCATCGCCAGGGATGCCCGGAAAAGACTGCGCACACCGTATATCCGATAGGTGAGACACATCATACACATACTGACAGGCAACGCGCCGAGTAAAAGTCTGCCTCCCACCGTAAATATCGGCAACATAAGAAACAGACAGCTCATCCCGGCTCCCACTACAGCCCCCAGCCATTTTTTCCGGCGCGTGGCAGTACGCCGTAAAAGCTGTCCGGCCAGAGATAACAGATACAGATCCGTTATCATCTGCAGGATAAAAACACTGTCAATATATAATTTGTAATACACATTACACCTCCGTATTTCACCTCCATTATAAGAAAAACAAGATGCATATTCTGTCACAATCAGGGAGCATTTCCTTTATTTTTCCAGACAGATACCAACAAAAAACCACAGGATATTCTCCTGTGGTTTTCTTATTCCCTTCGGGAAATCTCTTTTTATTTTCTGAGGAAGCTGGGGATATCCAGGGACTTCTCCTCCACCGAGCTCTTGATATCGTTTGTCTTCTGGATGCCGATCGACTTTAAACCGGGCTGACCCTTAGGCTGTCCACCCTGCTGTCCGACCATGGGCTGTTTCAGACCTACGCCCGGCGTTGTGAACCCGCCAAGACCAACGCCTGTTCCCACCGGTTTACCCTGCAGAGAGGTGGGGGTTATGTATCCGCTCTTGAAGCCAAGGCCACCCTGCCTTGCCGCTTTCTCCTCGATTCCCGTAGCGATGATCGTCACATTACAGGTATCAGTCATACTGGAGTCATACATCGCACCGAAGATGATGTTCACCTCATCTCCCGTGAGCGCTCTCACATAATCGGAAGCATCGGAAGCATCGGCTAACGAGATATCTCCGGAAACGTTGATGATCACATGCGTAGCTCCCGTGATCGTCGTCTCGAGCAGCGGACTCTCCACTGCCATCTTCGCCGCCTCAGTCGCCTTGTCATCCCCCTTACCGGTACCTATACCGATATGGGCGATACCCTTGTCCTTCATGACTGTCTGCACATCCGCAAAGTCCAGATTGATGATCGCCGGCATATTGATCAGGTCCGTAATGCCCTGCACCGCCTGCTGCAATACTTCATCCGCTTTCTTTAAGGCTTCCGGCATCGTCGTACGCCTGTCCACGATCTCCAGCAATTTATCATTAGGGATCACGATCAACGTATCCACATTGTCTTTGATCTTATCGATACCGGAAAGGGCGTTAGCCATACGCGTCTTCGCCTCGAACCGGAAAGGCTTCGTCACCACGCCGACTGTCAGGATACCCATATCCTTCGCCAGCTTGGCCACCACCGGAGCCGCGCCTGTACCGGTACCGCCGCCCATACCGCAGGTGACAAACACCATGTCCGCACCCTTCAGAGCCTGCGTCACTTCCTCCGCGCTCTCCTCCGCCGCTTTTTCACCGATCTCCGGCTTCGCTCCCGCGCCGAGTCCCTTCGTCAACTTCTCACCGATCTGTAACAATCTGGTCGCCCGGCAGAGCTGCAACGCCTGCTTATCCGTATTGATCCCGATAAACTCCACGCCGTCTATCTCTTCGTCTATCATTCTATTTACAGCGTTATTTCCCGCACCGCCAACACCGACTACAATAATCTTCGCCGCGGCTTCCGCTTCATTCGACTTAATCTCCAGCAAGGTGTTTCCTCCTCCTACTCCCAAATACTCCGAATAAACTCATATAGTTTATCATATAATTATTTTCCAAACTTCGCAACCTATTTTTTTCTTTTTTATCACGATTTATATCATCGCACGCTCTGATAAGCTGTCCTAATCCTGCTCAAAACTGTAGGATTTGACGTCCTCACTGTATACCCGCATATCCAAAGTGCCACTTTTTCCCAACAGGCTGGGCAATATGTACTGCAGTTTCTGAATCTTTTCGTCTATATCCTCATTCTCTCCCAGTGCCACCTTCGCTTCCCCGAAATACAGCGTTACCTGATAGGAGCTGTCAAAGTAGATCCTGTCCGCCACAAGCGAATACTTGGCAAGCTGCTGGGTAATGTTCAGGATCTCATCAAACAGTTCCGGCTTGTCCACCGGCAGCGGCTCATGCAGGATCACATGGTCGAAGGCAAGTCCGGTTACCTGCGGGACACCTGCCGTCTGCTCCTCGGAGGTTTCCACTACGATGCCGTCCTTATCAAAGTACACACAGCGCCCCAGATACATCACATATCCTGCCAGCGCCTTTTCATACACGGTAATGCGTATCGTGTCCCTCGCCTCAATGGAGACATCCATAGTCTCCACGAAGGGCACATCATCGACGCCCTTATCTCGATACTTCATGGTCAGGAAGATAGAATTGTCTCCAAATCTCCCTCCCATGACCATNTCCTTGATNTCTTCACTGGTATAGTGGATATTGCCNTCCACATGGACCGTTGTCACTTTATAGTTATTTACAATATAGAGATAGCTGCCGGTCNCAAGAAAAANCAGGACCAGAAGGATCGAAGCAAGGATNACCAGCCGCTTGGATCTTCCGAANCGCAGCTTCTCCGGNTTTTCTNTCCTCTGCCCTTTTTTCTTTTTCNTCGGTTCCCGTACCGTCTCNTCATTCTTTACAAGGCGCAGATTCGGATTTCTTTTTTTCACTTTTTTGATCGGTTTTTTACTGCCCATCTACAAACCTCATCCTTGTTTACGCCAGTTCTATGGCCGCGCCCAGCTCCCGCAGGCTCAGTGTGATATCCTCGTATCCCCGGTCTATATAATGGCGGTTTCTCACGATACCGGTACCCTCTGCCGCCAGGGCAGCCACCACCAGCGCCGCTCCGCCCCGCAGCTCCTTCGCCTCCACGATTGTATTTCGAAGCGGGCCGTTGTCTCGAACATAAGCCCGATTTTCAGATATCCTGATATCGGCTCCCATCTTTTCAAGCTCCGGCACGATGCGGAACCGGTTCTCAAACACCGTCTCCTCGATCCAGCCTTCCTGCCCCGTGGAAGCCATCACCGCCATAAAAAGAGACTGCAGGTCTGTGGGAAATCCCGGATAGACCGCTGTCACCAGATCTTTCTCCGGCTTTTCACAGGCCCGACCCTCCACAAAAAGGCCGTCCGGCGCTGTATCGATCTTCGCCCCCAGCGCCCTGCCGGCATNGATCACGCTCTCCATATGTCCACAGGGAGCCTCGCTCAAAAAGACCCGCCCTCCCGCACACAGACAGGCTGTCAGATAAGTTCCTGCCACGATCCGGTCCGCCGGCACTCGAAACCGCACCGGATGCAGCTTCTCCACGCCTCTGATCACCAGACGGTCTGTACCCACACCGCTGATCTTTCCCCCGGCGCTGATCAAAAACTCACACAATGCCTGTATCTCCGGCTCTCTGGCCGCGGGATGAATGACTGTCTCCCCCTCCGCCAGTACTGCTGCCAGGATCAGGTTCTCCGTCACGCCCACACTGACAAAGGGAAGCTCCTGCATGGCGCCGCGAAGCCGCCCGGTNCTNGCNCAAAATCCCTCCTGATCCTCCGTGATCTCCACTCCCATACGCCGCAGCGCATGTAAATGCAGATCTATAGGGCGTTTCCCGATCACGCAGCCGCCCGGATACTCCATATCNACAGCGCCCGTGCGTGCCAGGAGCGCGCCCAGAAGCATGATGGAGGAACGCATGACGCCCACGGAATCAGCAGGCATATCCCCCTCCGCCAACCGCCCCGTGTCGATGCGGAGCAGATCTTTTTCTCTGACCACCAGACAGCCCAGNCTCTCCAGCAGCCGCAGCATATGATATACATCCGAAATATCCGGACAATTCTCTATCTCGCAGGTACCGTCTATCAAAAGTGTCGCCGCCAGGATCGGCAGCGAAGCATTCTTTGACCCTTGTATCTTCGTCTGTCCCGAAAGACTTTTTCCACCATAGATACGAACAGCGTCCATAAATTTACCTCTNTCTCTATTTATGACCTATTCTATCTATATGGATTTTCGACNAAAAATTATCTTGTCCTCATAAATCTTTTAACCGTATCCCCTTCGCCACACTTAAGGTCAGGCCCACTTCTATCAGCAGGAACATGACAGACGAGCCTCCATAACTGATGAACGGCAGGGAAATNCCCGTATTCGGGATCGTGTTNGTGACCACCGCAATGTTCAGGATGACCTGGACGGCGATATGACCCATCACGCCCACCACCAGAAGCGCTCCATAGAGATCCGCCGCATTGTTGGCAATGATCATCAGCCTCCAGATCAACATCAGGAACAGGACGATGACCGCGATGCCGCCAAACAACCCCAGCTCCTCACAGATAATGGAGAAGATCATATCATTCTGCGCCTCCGGCAGGAAACCACGTTTTTGCATGCTCTCCCCNANTCCCTTGCCCAGCACNCCGCCGCTGCCGATGGCATAGAGCGCCTGTAAGGTCTGAAAGCCGGTGTCNCTGGCATATGCCTCCGGATCCAGCCACGCCAAAACGCGGGCCCCNCGGAAATCCAGATCATCCACATGAGCNTCCGCCGTCTGTACCACATAAAANACTGCCGCCGCTGCCACNGCTATCGTCGCGGCTCCCAGAAAAATAAANCNCTTGTAGTCCGGACAGGACACGAACAGCATCANAACGGCGATCGCCATGACNATGATGGCCGAACTCAGNTTGTTGGTGATCTGCCACAGCATGACTGCCACCGGTACAGGAGACAGCAGCACGATCAAAAAGCCCTTGTTGGACCTGATCCCCTTTCCCAGCGTGCAGATCAGACTCGACAAAAACAAGATCATACCCAGCTTTGCCACCTCCGCCACCTGCAGGGAGATCGGCCCTATGTAAAGCCAGCGCGTAGCGCCGCCGGAGCTGTAACCGAAGGGAATGATCAGCAGGATGAGCACCACGGAGCCCAGGTAAGCCAGCACCGCAAATCTTTCCCAGAAATGATAGGGGATGTTGGCTACCACCATCATCATTACCAGACCCAGGATAGACGCAAACAGCTGCTGCCTTAAGTATCTCGTGGAATCTCCCAGCTTCAGATTCGCCTCGTAGGAGCTTGACGAAAACACCATGACCATACCGAAGCCCACAAGAAACAGCACGATAAACAACAGGCTGTAGTCCATGAAGCTCTCACCTTTTTGTTGTCTTCTGCGGGAAGCATTTCTCTGTGCCACTTACTCCTTCTCCTCCATCTCGCCTACCATCTCCTTAAACCGCTGGCCCCTGACCTCATAATTGGGGAACATACCCCAGCTTGCACAGGCCGGTGACAATAACACCGCATCACCCGGCTGCGCCTTCTCCACACAGACCGCAAAAGCCTCCTCGAAGGTATCCGCCAGCACGATATCCTGCAAACCGTGTTTTCTTGCACATTCCGCGATTNTTTCTCTCGTCTGTCCGATCAGTACCAGACATTTGACCTTACCGTCGAAGGCTTCTATCCACTCATCNTACTCACTCTGCTTATCATAACCGCCGCCGATCAGCACCGTGGGCCGGTCCATAGCACGGATCCCCTGGATCGCCGCGTCCGGATTCGTCCCTTTGGAATCGTTATAATAGTCCACGCCCCGCTTCGTCGCAACAAACTCGATCCGGTGCTCCACCGGATGAAAGGCACGAACCACCGACAGGATCTCTTCCATGGGTACACCGCAGGAGAGCGTGATCGCCATCGCCGCCATCACATTTTCTACATTGCAGACCCCCACAAGCTTCATATCGTGAATGTTCATAAGCCTTTCGCTCACACCATTCTTCGCCTGAAAGATCTCTTCTCCCTCCAGATAAAAGCCTTCNTCCAGCTTTCGTTCGGAGGAAAACCACACCACCCGCGCCGGGCAGCGCTCTCCGAAGGCTCTCGTGTAGGAATTCTCATAATTGAGCACACANACCTCCGCCTGTGTCTGATTTTTACAGACGGCCTCCTTGGCCGCCGCATAATTTTCCATGGTATGATGGCGGTTTAAATGATCCGGCGTGATATTCAGGATCGCGGATACCTGCGGCTTAAACCGCTCTATGGTCTCTAACTGAAAGCTGCTGATCTCCGCCACCGTCACCGTCTCCTCCGTAGCGTCGAGCGCCGTCAGCGTATAGGGATTCCCGATGTTTCCCACCACGTCCACATCCTTGCAGTGAGCCGCCATGATCTCCCCTACCAGGGTAGTGGTGGTGGTCTTTCCNTTCGTTCCCGTGATAGCGATCACCGTCCCCTGCCCCATCTCATAGGCAAGCTCGATCTCTCCCCAGATCTTCACGCCCTTTTTTCTGAATTCCCCCACAAAGGCCGTGTCCGTCGGCACACCCGGACTCAACACCACCAGCTCTATACGAGCCTTCTCTTCCTCCGGCAATGCGCCGATCACAATGTCCGCTTCGATGCCAGGCTTGATCTTAGCCCGCACATCCTCTATGTTCAGCTTTTCGTTCTCATCAAACAGCAGCGCTCTCGCTCCCGCATGGTGCAGCGCCTCCACAGCGCCGATCCCGCTGATGCCCGAACCTACCACTAACACTCTCTTATCCTTTAAGTCCATAGCAATAACCAAGCCTTTCCCCGATAAAAATCATGCTCTTTCGATCAAATTCCCATCAATGCCACCAGACACAACAGCGCTGTCACGATGGAAAACACGGCTACTACCCGCGTCTCCGACCACCCGCACAACTCAAAATGATGATGGATCGGCGCCATCTTAAAGATCCGCTTGCCGCCGGTCAATTTAAAATACGACACCTGCAGGATCACCGACATCACCTCCGCCAGATAGATAAAACCTACGATGGCGATATAGATCGGCATCTGCATCATGTAGGCNGCAGCCGCCACGAAACCACCCAGCGCCAGGGACCCCGTGTCCCCCATAAAGACGCTTGCCGGATGCACATTAAACAAAAGAAAGCCCAAAAGCGCTCCCACCACAGCGCAGGTGATCGGCTCGATCCCGCTGTCCGTCCCGATCGCCACCACAGTGAAGAAGGTCGCCACCAGCACCGTCACAGAGCTTGCCAGGCCGTCCAGGCCGTCCGTAAAGTTCGTACCGTTTACCGTGCCGATCACGATAAAAAATAAAATAGGGATATTCAGCCATCCAAAATCCAGATAGACGCCGCTCATAAAGGGCACCTGCATTTCCAGGGACACATCTGTATATCGCTGCAGATAAAAGACAAAGATCCCGGTCACCAGTATCTGCAGGGCAAACTTCTGCCATGCCCGAAGCCCCATGGAGCGCTTTAAGACCACCTTGATATAATCATCCAGAAATCCCACCAGCCCGAAGCCAAGCGTGAGAAACAGCACCGGAATGATTCCCGGATACTCCCGCACAAAAAGAAGGGAAGTGACCACTACGCTGATCAGGATCAGGATACCTCCCATCGTAGGAGTGCCGTTTTTTTTCAGATGGCTCTCCGGTCCCTCCGTCCGCTCCGTCTGGCCCACCTTGAGGCGCCTCAGAAAAGGGATCACCACCGGCCCCAGCAGGACACTGATCGCAAAGGATACCATCACCGAAATTAAGATCGTGCTATTCATCATTCCTCCAAATATATCTGACTTATACTTCGCAGCCGCTTATTTTTCCTATGTGGCTATTATATTACTTTTTNTCCAAATAGGGAAGGATATTCTCAAAGAGCTGCTTCACCACCGGTGCCGCGATCTGACCCCCATAATAGGTTCCCTGGGGATTATGAATGACCGCCAGCGCCAGAACCTGCGGATCATCCGCCGGCGCAAAACCCAGAAAAGAAGCAATATACTTGCCGCTCCCTCGNGGCAGAGTCTGACTGGTGGCNGTNTTGCCGCCCACGCGGTATCCCTCCACCGCGCCGTTCCTGCCGCTGCCATCCGCTACCACCTGCTCCAGAATATAGCGCATGGTCTCTGAGGTCTCCTCCGACACCACATCCGTTCTCACGGGATAGCTGAACACCTCGGTNTTCCCGCCGTCTGCCTCCACTGCTTTCACAGCAAAGTGGGGTGTNANACGCCTGCCGCCGTTGACGATGGAGGCCGCCGTTGTGGCCAGCTGGATCGGGGTGATCTGGAAAGACTGTCCGAAGGAGATCGTTGCCAGCTCCACAGGACCGATATTCTCCATCTTGTGCATGATCGTACCGGCCTCCCCCGGCAGATCGATCCCCGTCTTATCCAACAGCCCAAACTGTCTGAAATAAGAGTAGTACCGCTCCACGCCGATCCGAAGTCCCACCGTGATAAAGACCGGATTGCAGGAATTCATGGTGCCCTGCACAAAATCCTCCGCGCCATGGCCTCCCACCTTGTGACAGCGGATCTTNCGNTCCTCCACCATGATAAACCCCGGGCAGTTAAAGGTATCTGCAGGCTTCACCGCACCGGACTCCAGTCCCGCNGCNGCCGTNATGATCTTGAANGTGGAGCCGGGCTCATAGGTATCATTGATACAGCCGTTTCTCCACATGCTGTTTAAAAGNTCCTGCCGTTTNTTCTCGGAAAAAGCCATGGCATCCATGCCGTCCAGGAGGGTATAGGGATTATTTAAATCAAACTCCGGCACATCCGCCATNGCCAGAATCTCCCCGTTTTGCGGATTCATNACCAGAATGGATACCCGGTCCGCCTCCTTGGTCTCCATGGTCTGCATGGCAAGCTGGGTGGCATAACTTTGGATATTGATATCCAGACTGATGTAGAGATCGCGGCCGCTTACCGGCTCCACTCTCTCCTCNCCCTCCTCATCCTGCTCCACTCCCGTGGCNTCNGTCACCGTTAAGNTCGTTCCCGCTTCTCCCTTCAGATATTCCTCATAGACTACCTCCAGNCCAATGATTCCCTGATTGTCCCCTCCGGTAAACCCCAGAGCCTTGGACGCCAGCGTATCATAAGGATAATAACGTTTATAATCCTCATCCACCTTGACCCCGTCAAGTCCNCGTGCCCTGATGGCNTCCCCTGTCGCTTTGTCCACATTGCTNTTGATCTTCTCTATGGAAGAATATTTTTCTACCCGCTTTCTGACATACTCTTCCGAAAGTCCCAGCTCCTTTGCCAAAACAGCGGTCACCTCGTCCGCATCCGTGATCTGACTGTGGATCACCGACACGGTGCAGACTGTTTTATTATCCGCAAGGATCTTGCCGTTTCTGTCTATGATACGCCCTCTGGCCGCCTTGATGCTCCTCTCCCTCTCGTGAAGCTGTCTGGCCTTCATCGTGTAATATTCAGACTGAAATACCATCAGATAGACCAGCCTGCCCGCAAGGCCGAAAAGCACCAGAGCGCACAGAAAAAAAACCGTCACTGTCTTGCTTCTGTGGTAAGTTTTATGATCCATAAAGAAAACCTCATAAAAAGGTATTAATATAATCTATTATCCTTTTTATAAGGTTATTCTCTCTTTACACTATTCTATTTCTTACGGTGCACCCTTCGGTGCGGACTCATCGTCCGCCCCCTGCGGCGGCGTGGATTCTTCTCCCACCAGACTGTCACCGCCCACCACGGTGCCAAGCTGAGGATCCAGATACTCGCCCGTGTCGGGATTCACCAGATAGCCCGTCTCCGGATCCATCGGAAAGCTCTTCCAGGTCTCGTCAGGCCCCTGATTCTCCTCCGGGGATTCTTCCCCGCCTTCCTCACCCTCTGCGTGTTCTCCGGTTTCCCCGGCCTCTTCCGGTTCTATCGGATTGCCTTCCTCGTCAAGTTCTCCTTCCGTCTCATCTCCTGTAGTCTGAGGCGTTCTGATCTGGATCTGCAGTTCTTCCAGTTCCTCCCGCTCCTTATCGCTAAGCTCCTCCGTCATAAAGATATTCAGATAGGGAAGCACCTCTGTCAACACCTTCTTGACGATCCTGGTCGCATACTTGGCGTCATCCTGGATTGCCACGTTGGGCCTGTCCACCACTACATAGATGGCGATCTGGGGATCATCCGCCGGTGCGTAGCCCATAAAGGAAACCACATATTCCTTGTTGCCTCGGGGCAGCGTCTCCGCTGTTCCCGTCTTACCGCCGATCATATATCCCGCCGGGCGTGCCGTCTTACCGGTACCGTTCTCGCCGGTCACCACCGTATTACAGAACTCGATGATCGTCTCGCTGGTGGATCGGGATATGGTCTGCTTTAAGACTCTGGGCTCGATATTTTCTATGGTAGCGCCATCCGCTGTCGTGATCCGGCTCACCACATGGGGCGCATAATAATTGC
The DNA here is from genome assembly GCA_014804565.1 of Lachnospiraceae bacterium. GTDB lineage: Bacteria > Bacillota > Clostridia > Lachnospirales > Lachnospiraceae > UBA3282. The sequence goes on along the minus strand of JAAUZN010000084.1, from coordinate 52,393 downwards.
CGCCGTTGATCAGAGAGCAGAATCCCGTGATCACCTGGATCATGGTGGCGTTAAAGCTCTGCCCGAAGGAATTGGTGGCAAGGTCTGTCATGCCGATGGTATTTTTATTGTAGACCATGCTGGCTGTACGCGCCTCTCCTGCCAGATCGATGTTTGTCTTGAGTCCAAATCCGAAGGTATGCTGATAATCCACAAAGGCGTTCTTACCCAAAGCAAAGGCCACATTCATCAACACCACATTGCAGGAGCGCTCGATGCCCTGCTGTACTGTAAGAGGCCCGTCTCCATATGTCTGATGGCACTTGATGTCGTGATCTCCCACATGGAGCATACCCTCACAATTATACGTCTCCCTGCCGGTGATGGATCCGCTCTCAATGGCCGCCGCCACCGTGAAGGGCTTCGCCACGGATCCCGGCTCATAGGAATCCACGATACAGAAATTTTTCCAGAGCGCATTCAGATGCTGATACATGACCTCGTCATTCATCCCCGCTATGGCTTCCTCGGTCACGCTCTCCGCCGGGCTCACTTTTTTGCCGTCCTTGTCAAGCAGCGGCATGCCCAGCAGATTCTCCGTATTTCTGACATCATTCAGGTCAAAATCCGGATAGCTTGCCATAGCCAGAACATTGCCTGTGTCCACCTCCATGATGATACAGCCGATATTCTGTGCCCCATTGCCGGGTCTTGCGCCATCCTTGTACTCCTCGTTAAACTCCCGCAGATATTTCTCCACGATCGTCTGAATGTTCGCGTCTATGGTGGTTTGAATGTTATTGCCGTCTATGGCGGCTATGGTCGTTCTCTCCAGTGTCGAATCATCGTTCAGATAACCGTACACCCGCCCGTTTGTTCCGCTTAAGGTTTCGTTATAATACTCCTCCAAGCCATAGGTGCCCGTGTTGTCGTTGGTGGTAAAACCGATCAGGTCGCAGGCAAGCCGCCCGTTAGGATACTCCCGCTTGTACTCATCCTCAAACCAGACGCCTTTTATGTTGGCACCCTGCTCGGGGTCGTTGCATAACTCTTCAAAGGCAGTTTTCTGCTCATACTCCACCCGCCTTGCCATCACATAATAGGAGGATTCCGGATGGGAAGCGATATATGCCCTTACAGTGCCGGAATCAATATCAAAAAAACGGTTCAGGGCGCTTAAGGTCGGCTCCAGATAATCCTCCTTGCGAAGCAGGATCTTCGTATCCAGAATCACGTTGTAGACCTTATTGCTTACCGCCAGAACCGTGCCATTGGCATCCAGAATCTCACCACGTTTAAAAGGTATTATCGCGGAGTCGTACTCCTGATGCGACAATACCTGTTTTTTATACTCCTCGCCGTTGTCCCTGTTGATCAGAAATAATCTGACGCTGAGTCCCACAAAAGCCAGCAGGATAAAGAAAAACAGCACCACCAGCTTTTTCTGCATTTTTATTGTAAATTTCAGTACGGATTTGCCTCTTCTCTGATCGTTCAAAAAACCACCTACTTATTCCGCCTTCGGGATCTCAGCCATCTGCTTCACATAGTCGCTGTTCTCGCTGGCAAAGGAAATGATCTGTCCCTCCTGTGCGTACTGCATACCAAGCTCCTGGATCGCGATCCGTCTGATCTCTTCCAGATCCACACTGCTTGAGATTCTGCTGTAATTTTCCTCGTTTGCAACCTTTAAGTCATTCAACTGACTCTCCAGCCTGGAAATATTCTTCACACTGTTTGTGATATCTGACTGTAATCCTATATAGTATACCAGAATCATACCGCAGGCCGCAAGGGCAGCCCCCAAAAACAATACATAACCGGCGCTCATGTGCTTTGCGCGCTCTCTGTTCTTTCTGATACTGTTATTGACTTTTTTCTTCGGTCTTTCGGTGATCTCCTGTTCCTGCTGCAGATTTCTCACCGTATTACCCTGCACATAATATCTGTTCTGCCTTGTTGCCGCCATTTCCCTCAATACCCCTCACGCCTTCTATCAGGCTTCCTTTTTCATAAACACGCGCAGCTTTGCGCTTTTTGCTCTCTTATTCTCCGCCATCTCCTGTTCCGATGGCAAAATAGGTTTTCTTGTAATTACCTTTCCTCTGGATACCTGTCCGCACACACATACCGGAAAATCCGGCGGACAGGTGCAGGGATTCTCATTTTGCCGGAAAGATGACTTCACGATCCGATCCTCCAGCGAATGGAAGGTGATGACACAGAGCCGTCCGCCGGGAGCCAGAAGCCCGATCAGTGCATCCAGAGAGCTTTTCAAAACTTCCAACTCCTGATTACACTCGATCCTTATGGCCTGAAACGTCCGCTTGGAGGGATGTCCTCCGCCGGTCCTCATCTTCGCCGGAATCGCCGCCTTTATGATCTCGTTCAGCTCTCCCGTGGTCTCCAGAGGCTTGTCCTTTCTGGCCGCCACGATATGCTTCGCGATATTCTTGGCGAACTGTTCTTCCCCGTAATCCCGTATGACACGATACAGGGCGCTCTCCGAATATTCATTCAGAATCTCTCTGGCACTCAGGGACTGTCTCCGATCCATCCGCATATCTAGCGGCGCGTCATATTTGTAAGAGAAACCTCTCTGTGCGTTGTCCAGCTGATAGGAGGAAACGCCCAGATCCAACACGATGCCATCCACCTGTGAAACGCCGATCTGTGCAAGCGCCTCAACTGCATGTACATAATTGTCCCGAATCAGTGTGACCCGCTCCTGATAGGGGAGCAGGCGTTTCCCCGCCGCCGCTATCGCGTCCTCGTCCTGATCGATACCGATCAGCCGTCCTGCTCCTGTAAGCCTTGCCGCCACCTCGCTGGCGTGTCCTGCACCGCCCAGCGTACCGTCCAGATAGATTCCCTCCGGCTTGATGTCCAGATTCTCTATGGTTTCATTTAGGAGCACCGAGGTGTGTTTAAATTCCATCTTTCCATCACCCATTTTCAGATCCCAAGCCCTAGCTGCGCCATATGTTCTGCGATCTCATCCATATCTTCAAAGGCCGCCTCGTTCTCAAACCGCTCTTTGCCCCAGATCTCTATCCTGCTGCCTACGCCGACCAACACCACATCCTTTATCAGCTCTGCGAACTCCCGCAGCACATTGGGAATCAGTATTCTTCCCTGCTTATCGACTTCCGCCTCTGTGGCTCCCGCCAGAAAAAATCTTACAAACTGTCTGGCTTCTTTATTCGTAATGGGCAGGGCTCTGAGTTTTTCTTCAAAGAGCTTCCACTCCTCGTTATCATACACAAACAAGCAGCCGTCCAGTCCCTTTGTCACCACAAAGGCATCTCCCAGGATCTCCCGGAATTTAGAAGGGACGATCAGTCTGCCCTTTGCATCGATTGTGTGATTGTATTCTCCCATGAACATGTGCAATCACCCTGCCCAATGTAACCTTGTACATCTCGCTTTCTCTTTTAATGATCTCCGATTCTCTGTAAAGTAAGAAAGCGGTCTGCCACGAAAAAGGAGTTTGGACACCACTTTGTTCCACTTCACTCCACTTTTCACCACTTTTAAACCCATTTTACCCCATTTGAGAGCAGAATGCAAGGAAAATATAGAAAGATTCCCATTTCTTTTGCATAAAAAAAAGACACACGATCATGTGTCTTTTTCTTCGTTATTTTCTGTGGTCGTAACCCTTTTTTTCAAACGATATCTGACGAACCCATCCGCCGCTGCCGAAACCACCACCAGCAATACTGCCAGCACCTGAGAGACGGCAAATCCGGTGTGGGGAATAAAAAGCGTATCCGTGCGGATCCCCTCTATCCAGGCTCTCCCGATCCCGTAACCGCCCAGATACAAAAGCCACTGCTCTCCCTCGAACTTTTTATGCTTTCGATACAGAAGAAGCAGACACAGAAGCGCCAGATTCCAAAGGCTCTCATAGAGGAAGGTGGGATGCACCTGGATGTAGTTCGTTCCCTCCACGATATGCGCCGAGATAGTATCCGAAATATCTCCCGCTCTGACCATCTGCATCGGCAGCCGCATCGCCAGAAGACTGTCCGTGTACTCTCCGAATACTTCCCGGTTGGTAAAATTGCCCCACCGCCCGATCACCTGTCCCAGCACCAGGCCGGGAACACAGATATCCGCAAGCTGCAAAAAACTCTGTTTTTTCAAACGGCAGTAGATCCACAGAGTGAGAAAGGCCGCAATCACCGCCCCGTAGATCGCAAGACCGCCATTTCTTAGATTAAATATGCTAAGCAGATCATCCCGGTATCGATCCCAGGAAAACACCACATAATAGACTCTTGCCCCGACGATGGAAAAAATGATCGCATAAATCGCAAAATCCCAGATCACATCCGGATCCACCTTCTCCCGCCTTGCCACCTCGGCCGCCATAAGCACTCCCGCAAGCACCCCCACGGCAATGATCACTCCATACAGCGCGATCCGAAAACCAAAGATGGAAAAACTCTTCGGCACATTCCGCAGATAGATCCCCAGATTGGGAAAGGCTATGTCCATATTGTCCATGATATCCTGCATATACTATGTCCTCTCAATTAGACATTAAACCGGAACAGGATCACATCGCCGTCCTGCACCACATACTCTTTTCCTTCCATACCGACCAGCCCCTTCTCTCTGGCAGCGGCAAGGGAGCCCTGCTCCAGAAGATCCTTGTAATTAACTACCTCCGCCTTGATGAAGCCCCGTTCAAAATCGGTATGTATCTTTCCGGCAGCCTGCGGCGCCTTGGTCCCTATCTTGATGGTCCAGGCTCTGGTCTCGTCCTCTCCCGCCGTCAAAAAGCTCATAAGCCCCAGCAGACGATAGCTTGCCCGGATGAGCTTCTGCAGGCCGGACTCTGACAGTCCCAGATCCTCCAAAAACATGGCAGTCTCCTCCTCATCCAGCTCCGCGATCTCCTGCTCGATCTGGGCACAGATCACAAACACTTCACTGTCGTTGGCAGCGGCAAACTCCTTGACCTTGGCAACGCCCGCATTGCCCGCGCCATCGTCCGCAAGCTCCTCCTCCGCCACATTGGCTGCAAATATCACCGGTTTATAAGTCAGCAGATTATACGATGTAAGAAGAGCCAACTCGTCCTCATCCTCTGTCTCAAACACCTTAGCAAGCTTTCCCTCTTCCAAATGCGCCTTGATCCGCTCTAAAAGAGCATACTCTTTCGCCGCCGTCTTATCCATCTTGGCGATCTTAGCCGTCTTGGCGATCCTTCGATCCAGAATCTCGATATCGGAAAAGATCAGCTCCAGGTTGATGGTCTCAATATCACGCAGGGGATCTATGGAACCGTCCACATGAACGATATTAGTATCCTCAAAGCAACGGACGACATGCACGATGGCGTCCACCTCTCTGATATTGCTCAAAAACTGGTTGCCAAGCCCCTCTCCCTTGGAGGCGCCTTTCACCAGTCCCGCAATGTCTACAAACTCAATCGTTGCAGGAGTCACCTTCTTAGAGTGATACATATCTCCCAAAAGCTTAAGCCGCTCGTCAGGCACCGTCACGATACCGATATTCGGATCAATGGTACAGAAGGGATAGTTTGCAGACTCTGCTCCCGCCTTTGTCAGTGAATTAAAAAGGGTGCTCTTACCCACGTTGGGAAGACCCACGATTCCTAGTTTCATATCTATATCCTCCATATTTACTCAAATAAATCTTTTCTATAAAATAACAGTTCCTATTTCAAAATCAGTTCGAAAAAGACCTCAACAGCTATGCTAGTATAGCATATCAAGACTCAAAAGTAAATCAAGGGATTTTGATATATCCAACAAAAAAATATATCTATATTCATATTTATCCACAAGCTTCATACTGACCCATTTATCGCAACTTTACTATTTGCTCTGCTTTTATATAATAACCTAACAAGGGGGCTGATTCAAAAGCTCCTGAATATCTATAATTTTTATAATCGATATTTAGCGATTCTTCCTTTGATTTGATTTTTTCTATGAAATCATCAGCACTATCATAATCAAAGAGAGGAATTATTTCTTGTAAATATTCTCTTGATATCATCCTTTTCGCAATTTTTTCAACAGAATTGTTATATCTGTTCTCGTAAATATATGTTACAGGGAACCATGCATTATCATAAATATAATTTTTCCCATAAACTGAATAATTAAAGCAGATTAAGTCAGCCAATACAAATTGTTCCTTTGAGCAAAAGTCTGTATTAACATTTGATGTCCAATACTGTGCAGTACCCGAAAGGTATTTTTGACCGTCACAAGTACAAACCGCATTATCAAGATTAGTATGCTCCGAGCCACTATAAAACATATGAAATGCATCTGCATTAGAATCATAACCATACTGTCTCTGGTTAAAGTATGTCTTTCCAAGAATATAATCTACCGAAAAATAATCCTTGATCTTTAAATAATGTGCAATGATATATAAAAACAGTTCATGGATAAAGACTCTGATTATTTCATCTCCCACACTATAATTGCTAGGAATAGCATTGTATGTATCTTCAAGGAAACTCGCCACCGCCTTATGACTATCATCTACATAAGATGTGTATTCAAGCAGCAAAAGGAAGTCTGTCTTTATAGATTCAGTAGAAGCATACAATTCAAGATATTCCCAATTGTTCAGATTCGAATGTTGTTTCACAAAATCAAGAATTTTATCAGAAATAATGTTTAAGTATTTTAAAAATAAATCCTTTTTTGCTTTGGCAGTTTGTGGACCTTTCAAAGAATCATATACTACTATACTTTTTGTAGATACTATAATTGGATTATCGACCCATGATGGCTTTTGTCCTAATTCTGGCTTGGCATATACTTCTACGCCATACAATTTTTGTACTAATCGACGATATTCTTTGTCGTAATTATTTGCTACCGATAGATCAAAATGAAGTCTACTTTGAAGATAAGTTGGCTTACATATATTTTCATCCTCATCTCGTTCCATGACGACGGGAATAAACTTATCTTGCGTTACCTCTTGATATACTTTTGCAGAAATAATCTGCGTCTCTGTACCTACTCCACCAGAATGATCATCGGCTTTTTTAGCATATATCGGGTCCAATAGCATTAAAACATTCGTTACGCATGAATCATTAACACACTGTTCCATAAAAGCATATGTATCATTGCCTTCAGTTAAATCCCATTTATCAAAAACAGTATCAATCCCGTCACTACGCAACTGACTCACAAAAGATAATACTTTACTTTGGTACTCATCACTACCCCAAGCATATGAAATAAACACTTTAGGATTTTCAATTCTTTTCTTCATGTCTTATTATTCTCCATCTTTGGAATTTAACGTCACAAATTTCGCAACAGTTAATAGCTTTCAAAAAACTTCAATCCATTTCCTACATATATCATTCACCACGCATTATAGTCCCTTTCTTCGCCTTCAGTCTCACAATCTGCTCTCTCAATCTCTTGAATACTTTTCTCCGGTCTTGGAAAATCCTCCGGCATCGTTCCGCCAATTTTCTCAATTGCCGTGCGTACTTCTTTTCCAACATTATAATGAACGCTTGTCGCTGCATCAGCCCCCTGTATGCTGTCCTTTCGCAGTTTTTCCTCCGTCTGTGAAATCCGGAAAAGATTGGCAATAAGCTCTGTACTTCCCATATAATCAAGAATCTTCTGTCCAACTTGAAGTTCTTTCCTTGCATGAATATCTTCTACGTCCAGCCCGCCATAAAGTCCCATATATCCTGCATTTTGGAATATAGCAAACTCCTCATTGGTAATAACTCCTGCATCATGCGCCGTTTCTGCCAAAAGCTGATTCCACTGCTTAATGTCTCCACGAACGACGAGACGCCTTCTATCCTCATCCAACTGATTAAAATGATCCGCAACTTCCTGCCGATATGTCTGTATGGCAAAATAAGTCTGTCCTAAAGCAATTACTTCTTTTCTTGGATCTCCGTTTTGAACAATCAAATAGCAGCCATACCTTGATAATTCATAATCTTTTATCGGCTTGTTCGTTGCACCAGCATCTACGATTTTCCTGACCTCAGGAAAATCGTCAGATACATTATGTCCACTGTGTTCTCACAAGCAATCATGGCACGCCCAATTACTTTGAAAAAATTTTCCCATTTGGAATATTCCAAAGCATCCGCCAGCTCACGCGCGCTCCAAAACTCCGAGCCATCTTCTCCGATATGCTTAATATCCTCGAATTTCTTATATTCTTTTGCTTTCAATTCTGTCATTTAATCAACCTCCAAGATTTTAGAAAGGACAAGACATTCTTTCATGACTTGTCCTTGAACGTAATGTGAACAAGCCTTACGGGTTGTAGTATCAATTATCATATATGCCCTCATTCTTCTTTTGGACAGATCTTCCGCAGAATTTCAAGGAAGTGCTGGCCGATCTTCTCTGCATCATAGTCGTTGGCCTCGCAGATGAACCGGACGGTATCCGGCATCAACACATGACCTTTTGCTTTCTCCACTTTGTACTTCTGCCACTCTTCATATTCTTTGTTTGTAATCGACTTCATTTACACTTTCTCCCATAAAATCAGTCGGGACAACCCCGACGTCCAACTTACCCCTCAAGCGGATTTACCAGTCCTCCCGCTGCAAATATATCCCACAAACTATCAATTTTATTTTTTAATTCACCTGTAATCATCTATCAAATCTCCATTCCGTTATTATTCCATGTGTACTTGGTATATCTTCCTCCGCCAATTTTGACTATCTCACCGGATTCAACTAAATCTGCCAAAGCTCTTTGCACTGTAACCTGACTGATGTCGGGACATCTTTCGAGAATTTCTGTCTTGGTAATTGTTCCAAGCGTATTTTTAATGATTTCCCGCACACGCTCTGGCTTGGACATGTTATTTGTGGTGATTAACTTTACTCTTGACGAAAAATCCCTATATGCAGCAACTATAACACCCAACATATATCTGACAAACGGCTCATAATTATTTTCATTCTCATGCCATTTTATCGAACTGTCCTGCAAACAACCATAATATGATTCCTTGGTGTTTTCAATCAGCTTTTCTATACTGATGTATTTACCTACGATATAACCTGCCCTATACAACAAAAGAAGCGTAAGTAATCTGCTCATCCTGCCATTGCCATCATTGAACGGATGAATGCACAGAAAGTCCAATATATACATCGGAATTAAAATGAGCGGATCAATTTGTTCTGTTGAGATCGCCTCTTCAAAGGCTTTGCACAGTTCTTCCATCGCTTCGGCAGTTTGCCATGCCGGCATCGGTTTAAACCTGATGAATTTATTTCCTTTGGAATCTTCTTCCTCGATAACATTATCTGCCGCCTTATATTTACCGCCAACATCAGCACCTTCAAATTTATACAAGTCTCGATGTAACTGTAAAATGATAGGCGGCTTAACAGGAATGTAATTATAGTTCTCGTGAATGGTATTGAGAACGTCTCTATAACCTGCTATCTCACGTTCATTACGCGACCTTGGTCTTGTGGTATCTTTTACCAATGCGCGTAATCTATCATCAGTCGTATAGATTCCCTCAATTTTATTGGAGCTTTCAGTACTTTGAATCTTTGCAATCTCTACTAATTGCGTCAACGTATCCGCTTTTGCTTCAAGAAAAAGAGTCTGTTCTCCTTTAAATTCATGTATTTGCGATAAATAACTTACAATCTCTGGGGTAAGCAATTTCTTCCATTTTTCTCGATAGTCATACGATCTCATTCAATTGCCTCATTTACAATTTAATTTGTTCATTTATACATTTATGATGTAATTAAAATATATTACTTTCCTCATTTAATGTCAATTCATTTTTATCATTTTTCCAATAAAGATAAAAATGAATTTCCTTTGATATAAATAGTTAGTCAAATTATTTCAACATATTATAAAAAAGACAGAGACTAAAGCAGTCCCTGCCATCTGTTAACTCGCTCATTTATAAGGCTGTACATCACACTCAAACACCCCTTTGACCGCCGAAAGATATTCTTCCGACCCGCCCGCTTTCCGTATCTTTTTTAAATATCTGTCCGCATCCGAAAAACTGTTTCCAAGATAAAACCAGACCTCTTTCATTTTAAAAAGCGTATCCTTGTCACTGCCAAGAGCCTCCCCGTAAGCCGCATACAACATATCGTGATATCGCTCTAGTTCTTCTCCGGAAATCTTCTCCCCGATCCTAATCTCCCCAACCAGTCCCGGATTCGCCACAATGCCGCGTCCCAGCATTACTCTTTCCACCGTCGGAAATCTTTTTACAAAAGCCTCATACTGTTTCTTTGTAAAAATATCTCCATTATAGCAGACCGGATGAATGCTTCTGTCAAGCGCGTCCGAAAATGTGTCAAGATCCGGAGTACGATTATAGAAATCCTTCTGCAGTCTTGGATGTATGATGACCTCACTCAGAGGATACCGGTTATATATTTTCAAAATATCCTCAAACTCCTCCGCAAATTCCAGTCCTATCCTTGTTTTGACAGATATTTTCAGCGGACTCTGTTCCTGATCCAGTTTCTGAAATACCTCTTCAAAAAATTGATCCAACCTTTCCGTGTCATTCAGGAATCCGCTTCCCTTTGCCTTTTTTACAACCGTCGCAGATGGGCATCCCAGATTCAGATTCACTTCATCATACCCAAACTCCATCAGCATATTACAGGTATCAACAAACTGCTCCGCATGATTGGTCAAAATCTGAGGCACCACATGGATTCCCCGGTTATTCTCCGGTGATACTTCCTTTTGATCTCTGGTTTTTAATTTCTTTTTCTGAGTCGGTGTAATAAACGGCGTAAAATATTTATCCACATCGTCAAACAGCGCATGATACACATTCCGATATACATACCCTGTCACTTCTTCCATTGGGGCCAGATAAAACTGCATCATTCCCTCTCCTTTTCCCTGATCGCTTTATGCAGTGCGTTCAGTACCCTTTTTTTGTCCTTACTCCACTCGGGCGCGATCAGCGTCTTTTTATCTCCGTCCCCGGTCAAGCGGTGAATGACCATTTCCTCCGGCAGGAGCGCTATACAGTCTGCTGTCAGGGCGGCATATTCCTCCAGTTCCATCACCCTGCACTTTCCTTCTCTGTATTCCTTCTCTAAATCCGTTCCCTTTAAAATATGCAGAAGCTGCAGTTTTATCCCGTCCGCGCCGCTTTTTCCGACATAAGACACGGTTGCTTTCATATCTTCCATCGTCTCTCCTGGAAGCCCGAGGATCACATGGACAATCACCTGTATCCCTGCTTTTTTCAATTTCTTTACCGCCTCGTCATAAACAGGCAGCGAGTACCCTCTCCGAATATACGCAGCCGTTTTCTCATGAATCGTCTGCAGCCCCAGTTCCACCCACACCGGCTTTCGATCATTCATCTCCCGTAAAAGCTGCATGACCTCCTCGGAAAGGCAGTCCGGTCTTGTGGCTATGGACAGGACTACGATATCCGGATGGGATATCGCTTCTTCATAGAGCTTTTTAAGTCTCTGCACCGGGGCATAGGTATTGGTAAACGCCTGAAAATAGGCAATATATTTCCCGTTTTTTATTTTTTCTCTTAACCGTTCTTTTCCTTTTTCAATCTGAACGGTAATAGAATCTTCCATCTCTCCGGCAAACTCCCCGGAACCTGCCCCGGAACAGAAGATGCACCCTCTCGTATCCAGTGTGCCGTCCCTGTTCGGACAGGTAAAACCGCCGTTTAACGCGATCTTATATACCTTTTCTCCAAAAGTATCCTTTAAATATTTATTCAGCGAATAATATTCCATCAGTTTCTTTCCTCCGACATAACCAAAGCAATATACAACCCGCAGGCATCCTTAAAGCTGCGCGGATTAAAACCGCACTTCTTATAGATCCTGTCGAGTTGATACTGTATCGTATTTTTATGCATGTATAGCCTCTCACACGTCCGGGCCAGGGACATCTCTTCTTTATAGTAAATTCTCAATAAATGAATATCTTTCTCAGACAAATTTCCCAAAAACTTATTGATATAAAGTTCTTTGATCTCATCATCCACATTGGCGCAAACCATTTCCAGTCCAAGTGCAGAATAATACGCTACGCAGCCTCTTTGCCGTGACTCTATTGCCACTCTGGCCTCATCATAGGACTGATACTGTTCGTACAGCCCATGAACCGCCCCGACGGCAACCCGCAGTATTTTCTCATTTTCCTCCGCAATCTTTTCCAATATATAAGAACATTTCATAAGTTCCTGTTGTTCTATGATCAGGATATACTCATTTGGATAGCTGAATGTATACAGTTTTGAACGCATGAACTGAAATGCGCGGAGTATCATATTTTCTATCATATTCAAATTGTTAGGATGGTATCGATGATCCAATTTCACCAGCACAAGCTGATACAGCGCTGCTTCATCGATGTCCTTCTCTTTCATATATTCTATCACATGCCTGTTTTTCGCTCTATCCTCATCTATCAAGGTCCTGATGATATAGTTCATCTGATTTTTCTGACTGTTATTCTGATAATCAAATTCCTGCTCTCTGAGCAGCAATATTGTAATTTTGTGCGCGAGATAAGCATATTTCCTGACTTCATCCGGTATTCCGCTGATGCCGATCACCGCAATCAGTTCACCGTTATAGATGATCGGTATATTCACTCCGGCATGTGTCCCAAAAAAAGTGTCGTCATCCTCCACTTCGATTGTCTCTCCTGTCAATGCAACCTGTTTACCAATTTCATGAAACTTTCCAATCCGATTCTTGTCCGTGCTGGCATAAATGTTACCATTCATGTCAATGTAATTGATATGCTGTCCACACACATCCCTGACTGACTCAACAATCTGCTGTGCTGTTTTTTGGCTGATATTCAGAATCATAGTAACACCCCCATATCCCTGCATAACCAATTCGATTTTTATCACAAATTTGTCGTGTTAAATTCTAATATTACATTATTTTCCATTAACATGTTATATATACTAATTTTTTTCATTTTTATATTTAGTTATTTATTATACATAATATATCATATGCTTTCTATTCATGCTACTATAATTACATAAAATACAGAAACAGCCAAACAAAGGAGGTACCATCATATGAAAGTGACAGTTGCGATTGATTCTTTAAAAGGAAGCCTATCTTCCATGGAAGCCGGTGAGGCAATCAAATCCGGTATATGCCGTGTATATCCGCAGGCCGAGGTCAATGTCCGCCCTTTGGCTGATGGTGGCGAGGGAACCGCATATGCACTGACTACAGGCATGGGTGGGGAATGGATCACCATGGAGGCAACGGGCCCTCTGGGGAAACCGGTCTCATGCAGTTACGGAATCATTCAGGACACCAAGACGGCGATTATCGAAATGTCAGCGGCGGCCGGAATCACGCTTGTATCGGAGGCCGAGCGTAACCCGATGAACACGACCACCTATGGCGTGGGAGAAATGATTGTGGATGCGATCAACCGCGGATGCAGAAGATTCATTGTGGGAATCGGCGGCAGTGCAACCAATGACGGCGGAATCGGTATGCTTCAGGCGCTTGGATACGGAATGCTCACCAAAGAAGGAAACCAAGTCCCCTTCGGGGCCAGGGGCTTATCTGTACTTGAACAGATCACAGACGAACACGTGATTCCGGAATTGGCAGAATGCTCCTTCAAAATTGCCTGTGACGTGACAAACACCTTATGCGGGGAACAGGGCTGCAGTGCGGTGTACGGCCCGCAAAAAGGTGCAGATCCGACCATGATCATGCAGATGGACAAATGGCTGGCATATTACGCGGCATTGGCTAAAGAAAAATATCCGAAGGCCAACATGAAGCAGGCTGGCACAGGCGCTGCCGGAGGTTTAGGCTTCGCATTTCTCACCTTTACCAATGCGGTTCTCGAATCCGGCATCAAGATTGTCCTCGACGAAACCCGTCTGTCAACATACATAAAGGATTCTGATATCGTTATCACCGGGGAAGGGCGGCTTGACGGGCAGACTGTAATGGGCAAAGCGCCGATCGGAGTCGCAAGGATCGCAAAGGAATACGGAAAACCTGTCATCGCTTTCGCCGGGTGCGTGACCAAGGATGCCACTGCGTGCAACGAATCCGGAATCGATGCATTTTTCCCTATTCTGCGCGGAGTCGTAACATTAGATGAGGCAATGAAAGCTGAAAATGCCGCTGCCAACATGAGCGACACGGTAGAGCAGGCTTTCCGGTTGGTCCATACCTTCTCCAACTGAATCAATCCTGAAACAGCCAATGCTATTTCGTAATTTATAAAACATACAAACAGGGGGAAACAGAGAAATGACTTATGATTTTACTACACTTGGCGCCATAATCGGTTTGGCAATTGCCATTTTTATGATTATTAAAAAGATTCATCCCGCTTACAGCCTGATTGCCGGCGCTCTGATCGGCGGTATCATCGGCGGCGGCGGACTTACTACAACCGTCAACACAATGGTCACAGGGGCACAGGGAATGATGTCCTCTGTCCTCAGAATCCTCACTTCCGGGATACTCGCCGGTATGCTGATCAAAACCGGTTCTGCAGAAAAGATAGCTGACATCATCGTGCAGAAGCTCGGAGAGAAACGAGCGGTTGCCGCAATCGCAATCGCGACAATGATCATCTGCGCGGTAGGTGTATTCGTTGATATTTCAGTCATCACTGTGGCGCCCATCGCGCTTGCCATCGGCAAGAAAGCCGGTTTTAACAAGGCAAGTGTCCTCCTTGCCATGATCGGTGGCGGCAAGGCCGGCAACATCATCTCGCCCAACCCAAACACGATCGCCGCATCGGAGGCATTCGGGGTTGACCTTACTGCACTTATGATCAAAAACGTGGTTCCTGCACTGTTCGCGTTGGTGGCAACCATTGTACTTGCGACGATCCTCACGAAAAAGACGGGAAAAACCATGATTTCGGATGCGGATCTGGAAAAGCGCGAAAACAGCAATCTGCCTTCGTTCCTCGCCGCTATCGCAGGACCGGTTGTCGTCGTGTGCCTGCTTGCGCTGCGGCCTTTGTTTGGAATCAGTGTCGATCCTTTGATCGCGCTGCCTCTCGGTGGTATTGTCTGCTCGTTTGCAACCCGAAATATAAAAAATACAATTTCTTATGCGGAATTTGGTTTGAGCAAAGTGATCGGTGTCTCCATACTCCTGATCGGGACCGGCACTTTGGCAGGAATTATTAAGGCTTCCGCCCTGCAGGTAGATGTAATTAACATCCTTGAAGTGCTCAATATGCCTGCATTTATCCTTGCACCCTTATCCGGCATCCTGATGGCAGGCGCTACGGCCTCCACAACAGCCGGCGCTACCGTAGCCTCACAGACATTTTCCGGCGTACTGCTTGAGAAAGGGGTATCTGCGGTTTCCGCAGCAGCCATGATCCATGCCGGCGCCACTGTAATTGATTCGCTGCCGCACGGCTCATTCTTCCACGCGACGGGCGGTTCCGTCAATATGACCATTAAAGAGAGACTTGCCATCATCCCCTATGAGGCATGCGTAGGTTTGACAAGCACCATCGTCTCTGTTATCATCTATCTTATTTAATACAAGAAATGGAGGGAATCACTATGAGAAAGAAACTCGACATAACAGAAGGTATCTTCCCGATGCCGGTTTTAATGGTAGCGACTTACAATGAAGATGGCAGCGTTAATGTTATGAATGCAGCGTGGGGTACTATGCAGGAGAGAGGCAATGTCGCTCTCAATCTGACAGAAACACACAAAACAGTAAAAAATATCAAGGCAACCGGTGCGTTTACGGTAAGCATTGCCGATGCTGCCCACGTGACGGAAGCAGACTATTTTGGTGTCGTATCAGGGAACAATGTTTCAGATAAGTTTGAAAACAGCGGACTTACCGCAAGCAAAGCCGAAATGGTGAATGCACCGGTTATCAACGAGTTTCCGCTCTGCTTAGAGTGTGAATTCATCGAATATCAAAACGAAAAATACGGCTGCGGTGTTATTGGTAAAGTAGTAAACGTTACCGCAGACGAGAGCGTTATGGTTGACGGGAAAATTGATATGTCCTTAGTAAATGCGATCGCATTTGACCCTTATACGCATGGCTACTATAAGGTGGCAGAAAGAGTAGGCGAAGCGTTCAAAGACGGGTTTAAACTCAAAAAGTAATATTAAATGCAGCCGGCACTGGCGGAATTTGTCTGCCAGTGCCGATTCACAATAGCAGGATATACGATATTCCAACTCATACACCAAAATCTCTCTTCATTTCAAACGGAATCCCCCTCTGCAAAACCACCTGTCTCAAAAAAGTAAAAAATTCAAAATTCGTTCATGAAAATCTTTTGCTTCTTCATACGCCGCATGCCCAAGCCCTTTATAAATAAACAATTCACTCCCCTTGATTTTATCAGCTGTCACAGAAGCAGATTCTGTTCCTACAACTTTATCGCACTCCCCGCCTATCACTAAAGTGGGGCATATTATTTTATCTAATTCGTCATACGCATCATGCATAATACAGGACGCCGCCTGTATCAGAAAACGGCTGAAACTTTTCGGCTTTCCTATTCTTCCAAGCAGCGGATAAAGCAGGCGGTATTTTTTTAAGTAACTCTCAGAATATGATTTTTCCGCCGTATCTATCATTAAATCCCTATAATTTCCCTGCGATGCCATTTCCATCCAAGCGTCGACAACTTCTTCTGTTATCTCATTGGGCTTTGAACTTGTCACAGCCAATATGAGTTTATCCACCAGATCAGGATAGTCAATCGCCAGATATTGCGCTATCATACCGCCTTGTGATATGCCTATCACTTCTGCTTTAGAAATACCAAGCGCTGTCATGGCTTCCGCCTGGTCTTTTGCCATCTCCCTTGTTGTATATCCTTCCTGCAGATTATTTTTCCGGCTGAAAACATAGACTCTAAATTCTTTCGCATAGATTCTGTACAGCACCGAAAAAACAAGAGCCATTCCTTTCACTGTAGTCAGGCCGTCTCCCAATCCCGGAAGCATGATCAGAGCTTTATTTCCATTTCCAAAAGATATGTAATCCATCTCGGAATTTCCGATTCGGACACTTCCGTTTTTGGCGTGATAAAACATATTCTATCTCCCTTTTGCATGTTCTCACGAGTATCGTCTGACCTCCTTCAATTCCCGATAGAGCACCTGATAATTCTCATACCGCACAAGGCTGATCTTTCCCTCCTCCACGGCCTCCTTGACACCACAGGACGGCTCGCTGATATGGGCGCATCCCCGGAATTTACAGTATGGCTCATACTCCCGGAACTCCGGATAGTAACCTCCCAGCTCCTCCTTGGTGATCTCCGAGATATCCAGGGAGGTAAATCCGGGGGTATCCATAATGTAGGTTCCCTCTCCCAGAGGGATGATTTCCGAATGACGGGTGGTATGTTTTCCCCTCTCGATCTTCTCACTGATCTCCCCCGTCTCCATATGAGTGTCCGGCGATAACCGGTTGATCAGAGAGGACTTACCGACACCGCTTGGCCCTGCCAGAGTAGTCGTCTTACCTGCAAGCAGGGCTCTTACCTGCTCCAATCCTCGATTCTCCAGAACGCTTAAAAACAACACCTGATATCCGCAGGTTTCATAGGCGCTGCGAAGCGCCTCNTTCTCCGANGNNGNNGCNATATCCTCCTTGTTAAAACAGATGACCGTGGGAAGCTTCTGCCGTTCCATCCGAATCAGAAACCGATCCAGCAGATTAAAATTGGGATTCGGCTTTACGATGGCAAACAGAATAAGCGCCTGATCCACGTTGGCCACTGCCGGCCGTATCAGTGCGCTTTTTCTGGGTAGAATCCTGCGGATGTTGCCTAGCTTTTCCTGCTCATCCAGCACATCCATCTCTACGTCATCCCCCACCAGGGGCTTTATGCGTTCTTTTCTGAATATTCCCTTCGCCTTGCATTCATATATGCCACAGCCTTCCACATGTACATAATAGAAGCCGGCGATGCCTTTCATGATCTTTCCTTGCATATTTGTTTATTCTTCCACGAAATTGACCTGCCGCTCCACCGTCTTCATCTGGGATTCACCGCCCTGCGTAGTGGTCTCTCCTGTCTCCGGATCCGTAATAGTGGTCTCTTCCGTCACTACGGTAAAGGTGAACCGGATCGTACCGGAAGCAGATTTGATCCCTGTGTAATTCACTGCCACCGGAAAAGAAGTTGTCTGCGTACTCAAAAGCTGCGTGCCATCCTGGGTGGTAAGGGTCACCGCCACCTGCATTCCGCTCTGATAATCGCTGTCCTCCGTGGGCGCCGTGATCCCTTCGGAATACCGGTAAGTCTTCTGGGCAGGCCCCGTGCTGATCCGCAGATCCACGGCAGTGCCCTTATCCACATAAGAACCTACAGAATAACTCTGATAGCACACCTTATCCGTCAAAGCCGCATCCTCGTGGGTGGTCTCCGTCACATTTCCCACGGAAAGACCGCTCTCCGTCAGGTTCACGATAGCGTCCTCCTCCGTCATGCCCACCACATCCGGNACTCTTACCTTGTTATCCTCAGCCCCCTGACTTACGCGGATGGTGATACTGGAACCCATGGTTGCTGTGGTCTGTGCCTCCGGCGACTGAGAGATCACGAGTCCCTTCTCCACCACCGAATCCGGGCTCTCCACCACGTTGACCACAAACCCTTCCTTCTCTAACAGGGAAGTCGCCTCCTCCCGTGACTTTCCTGTCACGTCGGGAACCTCTACACCCTCCTCTGCCTCAGCTACCGTGAGAACAATG
The DNA here is from genome assembly GCA_014804565.1 of Lachnospiraceae bacterium. GTDB lineage: Bacteria > Bacillota > Clostridia > Lachnospirales > Lachnospiraceae > UBA3282. The sequence continues at coordinate 33,654 of JAAUZN010000084.1, read as the reverse complement.
GTAGTTCCCTTATCTATCATCAAGCCGTCCTGTACGCTGGCACGCAGCACAGTGCCCGCGTCATAGGAGCTGTTCTCCTCATATTTGATCTCCGGCACAAGCTCCAACTCTAACAGCTGACGTTTGGCTTCATCTACATGCATACCGACCACGCGGATCATCTCTACCTGCTCGGTCTCTTCCGTCTCCTGAGTCTCGTCCGCCCTGGTTCCGAAAGAAAACACACCCATTGTCTTGCCCACTAAAAAGATCAGGACACAGCCGATCAGGAGCGCCGCCACTACCGCCAATATGGTAGTGATCTTTTCCATCTTGGGATCGTAATCCTCCTCGTCGTCCTCCCAATCCTCATCTTCTTCGTCCTCATCATCGTCATAGANATGCACNGNNTCCCTGACNTCCTTNTTCAGACGCATCGCCTCATCCATNGAATCCCGGCTCTCAGACTGACGCTTGATCTGCGCCATATCTCTGTCTGTGATCATGCGGGTGGAAGCCTCCTCATCAGGATCCACCACCTTGACAAAATCCTCGTCAGGACTGATCAGAGACTGCTTCAGATCCACGATCAGCTCAGACATGGACTGATATCTCCTGTCCGGACTCTTCTGACAACACTTTGCCACGATCTGCTCCACGCAGACCGGTATNTCCGCNACATACTCTCTGGGNGANGGGAACTCCTCCTGAATATGCTTGATGGCGATCGCCACCGTAGTCTCCCCGTTAAAGGGCACTCTGCCCGTAAGCATCTCAAACATGGTGACACCCAGAGAATAGATGTCACTCTTTTCGTCACTGTAACCGCCTCTGGCCTGCTCCGGCGAAGTGTAATGCACAGAGCCCATCACATTGGANGTGATGGTATTGCTGGTGGCAGCCTTGGCGATNCCAAAGTCCGTCACCTTCACCTTNCCNTCCTTGGAGATNATGATATTCTGGGGCTTGATATCCCGNTGAATGATNTGATTGTTATGNGCCGCCTCTATTCCCATGGAGACCTGAATCGCAATGCTGACGGCCTCTTTGACGGAAAGTCTCGCCTTCTTCTCAATATATTTTTTGAGGGTGATTCCTTCCACTANCTCCATAACGATGTAGTGATTTTCGCCCTCCTCACCCACATCGTAAACATTCACAATATTAGGATGCATAAGCCCTGCTGCCGCCTGGGCTTCTATGCGGAATTTGGATACAAAATTCGCGTTCTCGCTGAATTCCTGNTTTAAAACCTTCACCGCCACAAAACGGTTCAGCTTATGATCCTTCGCTTTATATACATCTGACATGCCGCCGGTACCGATCTTTTCCAAGATCTCATACCGATCCCCTATCATCATTCCTATTTTAATCATGTTATACCTCGTCCGATAACGGCTCGATCACGATCACCGATATATTGTCCCTGCCGCCGTTTAAGTTGGCTGTCTGCACCAGTTCTTCTACCCTGTCCCTGAGACTGCCGCCGCCTTTTAAGATTTGGCATATCGTCTCGTCGTCCACCATGTTAGTCAAGCCATCAGAACAAAGTAAAACCATATCTCCTGTCTGTAATTCCCAATCAAAAAAATCTACTTCCACATCGTCCTTGGCGCCTACCGCCCGGGTGATGATGTTTTTATCCGGATGATTTCTGGCCTCCTCGCGGCCGATACCGCCCATTCTGACCATTTCCTCCACCAGTGAGTGATCCTCCGTGATCTGCACGATCTCATCACCCACCACATAGAGTCTGCTGTCTCCCACGTTTGCCACCTGCAAAAACCGCCCCATACAGGTAGCCGCCACCATTGTGGTTCCCATCCCGTTCAGAGAAAAGTCTTCGCTGGCCCGCTCTCTGAGATGTGTATTCGCCCGGGTGATCGCGTGTTCCATGATCCTCACGGGATTTTTCTCAAAAGAAGCTGAAATATCCTCCACCACAGTCTCTACAGCCAAAACAGAGGCATAGTCTCCCGCCTTATGACCGCCCATGCCATCCGCCACGATAAAGAGATTCGGCAGATTCCCGACCGGCGTCTCAGATACATAGATAAAATCCTGATTCAGTTGTCTTTTTTGCCCGATATCCGTCAGCGCATAAGACCTGAGCACAGCCCATTCCTCCGTTTAGCATTTTTTTCCAATTACCAATGTTAGCATATAAACCACAAAAGAGCAAGTAAATTCACTTTTTAGGGGCAGCAGCTCCGGTTGTAAGGAATCGCCTCCTAAGCTGTCCACAGGCCCCGTCGATGTCTCGTCCCATCTCCCTGCGCACCGTAGCGTTGATGCCCTTTTTCTCCAGAAGTGCCGCAAACGCCTCCACCGAATGTCTCTCGGACTGCACATATTCCCGCTCTTTGACCGGATTTACCGGGATCAGATTCACATGGCAGTTTAATCCCTTCANCAATGCCGCAAGCAATGCGGCATCNTCTTTCGTATCNTTTACGTCCCGCACCAGACTGTACTCGAAGGTGATCCTTCTGCCGGTCTGTTCAAAATAATCGGCACAGCACGCCATGATCTCCTCCAGAGAATACTGATTGGCGATCGGCATAAGCTCCCGCCGTTTTTCATCCGTGGCCGCATGGAGAGAAANAGCCAGCGTGATCTGCAGCTTCTCCTCCGCCAGCCTCCGAATCTCCGGCACAATGCCGCAGGTGGAGACAGTCACATTTCTCTGACTGATATTTAACCCGTTTTCATCCGTAAGCAGCGTGATGAAACGCAGAAGGTTTTCATAATTGTCAAGGGGCTCTCCGCTCCCCATGACCACCACGTTGGATACCCGCTCCCCCGTCTCCAGCGTGATGGCGTAGATCTGATCCAACATCTCCGCAGGCGTCAGATTCCGCACCAGCCCGTCCAGAGTGGACGCACAGAACCGGCAGCCCATGCGGCACCCCACCTGAGAGGAGATACAAACCGAATTTCCGTGCTTATACCGCATCCACACGCTCTCCACCACATTGCCGTCAGAAAGCGCAAAGAGATACTTCTTCGTGCCGTCCAGCGACGATTCCTGCACTGCCACTGTCTGAAGCACCGTATAGCTATAGTCTGCCCCACATTTTTCTTTCATAGCCAGAGGAATGTTACTCATTTCCTCATATCCCCTGGCAAGCTTCTTATGCATCCACTCATACAGCTGCACCGCCCGGAAAGGTTTCTCCCCGAGCAGCGCCATCTCTTCCTTTACTTCCGCCAGTGTGAGGGACTTGATATCCTTCTTTTCCATTATTACTCCGCTTTCTTTCTCAGCTTCGCCAGGAAAAATCCGTCCGTCTCATGCACCCCCGGCAAGAGCTGGAGCATGCCCTGATCGGCTTCCCCGGCAAGAGCCTCCGGCATCTGTCCTGCCATACTGACCCGTTCCAGGCCGAAGGTATCGCAGAGCCAGTCCACCATCTCCTCGTTCTCTCCGGGATTCATGGTACAGGTGCTGTACATCATGATCCCGCCGGGCTTGAGGTAAGCCGTGACATTCGACAGGATCTCCCTCTGCAGGGTCTGTATCTCTTTCAGTGACTCTGCCGTTACCCGGTACTTGATATCCTGCTTGCGGCCGATCACTCCCAGCCCCGAACAGGGAACATCCGCCAAAAGCACATCCGCACGTCCCAAAAGCGATTCATCCCGCACACGTGCATCCTGCACTCTGACAGATACATTTTCCACACCCAGACGTTTTCTGTTTTCCTCGATCCGTTCTGTCTTATATTGACTCACATCACAGGCGATCACTTCGCCCGTACCCCCAAGCTTGTCCGCCGCATGGAGGGTCTTCCCGCCGGGCGCAGCGCATACATCGATCACCGTATCTCGGGGGCGGATTCCCGCCGCCTCCACCACCAGCATAGAACTCACATCCTGCACCGCAAAAAGGCCCTCGCCGTATCCTGCCAGCCGGTGGATTCCCGCCGCTTTCTGTATCTCTACGGCATAGGGCAGATAGGGATGCCTTTGCAGCTCCACACCGGCCTTCCGCCAGGCGGCAAGCAGCCTCTCCTGCTCCTCTTCCGTAAGCCTCTCCCGCAGGCGAACGCTCACCGTGCGCCGCTCCAGATAAGCCTGCAGGATCCTTTCACAGGCTTCCTCCCCGTAAGCCCTCTGAAAATGTTCCACCAGCCAGACCGGCATGGAATAGCGCACAGACAGATAAGCCGTCTTGTCCTTCTCCCGATCCGGGTAACTGATCGTCTCCCGTCCTCTGGCAATGTTTCGCAGAACGCCGTTGACATATCCCTGCAGCGTCTGGAATCTGCGTTTCTTAGCCAGCTTCACCGCCTCATTGCAGACTGCCGCATCGGGAATATTATCCATAAACAAGATCTGGTAAGCGCTCATGCGAAGAAGCTCCCTGATGAGGGGCTTCATCTTTCGCACCGGCGTTTTGGAATATTGATCGAGCACATAGTCGATCTGGATCCTTCGCTCGATGGTTCCCTCACTCACCCGCTTGATAAACGCCTTCTTCTTCGCATCCAGATAGTCGTACTTGTCAAGCACTGCCGCGATCAGGACGTTGCTGTACTCCCCCTCTTTAGAGAGCTCCAATAGCATATCCAGTATGATCTCTCTTTCATTCATAACACGCGATCCTTTAGCCCTAATCCCTGCTGTTTCTCCTGCCGAATAAAAGCACCAGCCGCAAAAGCTGCAAGATTGCCGACGCCGCTGCCGCTACATAGGTCAGCGCCGCCGCCCGCAGTACCTTTTTACAGCCNCTCACCTCNTCCCGCTCCATCATACCGTAATTGCCCAGCATGGCNAGNGCCCTGCCGGANGCGTTAAACTCCACGGGAAGGGTCACCACCTGAAAGAGCACCGCCAGAGCAAAGACCCAGATACCGATCTGAATGAGCAGCTGGTTCATCCCCAAAAAGGCGCCCAGAATGATCAGGGGGATCCCCGCCTTAGAGCCTATGTTGGCTGCCGGCACTAGCGCCGAACGTATCTGCAAAGGCGCATATCCCTTATCATGCTGTACGGCATGCCCACACTCATGGGCTGCCACGCCGATAGCTGCCACAGAAGTCGAACCATACACGGTGTCAGAAAGGCGAAGCACCTTATTCGACGGGTCATAATGATCCGTAAGGCTGCCTCCTATGTGCTCGATCCGCACATCATAAATTCCCGACATCTGTAAGATCTTCTGCGCTGCCTGCGCTCCCGTCATGCCTGTCCGGCTTCTTACCTTGGCATATTTATTGTAGGTGGAGCTGACCCTGAACTGTGCCCAGAGACACAGAACCGCCCCGATCAAAACAAGAAAATAAGTCGGGTCAAAATAATAGCCGTAATATCCGTAATGTCCCATATCAATCCCTCCCTGCAAACATCTCGCCGGCCTTTATGGGATAGCCCAGCAGGAAATCCTTCACTGCCATGCGTCTTTTCCCCTCCGGCTGCACCGCCGTCACCTTAAGCGCCCCGGATCCGGTCTGCACATAAAAGGCATCCTTCTCCACCGCAAGCACAACACCCGGTTCTTTGCTCTCTGTCTGCGCCGCAAAAGAAGCCGCATCCGCAGGCTCCTCCTCCCAGATCTTCAAGGTCTTTCCCCGCAGGATCGTGGCAGCGCCCGGCCAGGAGATCAGTCCTCGGATCAGGCAGTCCAATTTGTCTGCCTCCATGCTCCAGTCGATCCTTCCCATGGATTTGGTCAGCATCTTTGCATAACAGGATTCTTCGTCATTTTGTTTCCTAGGCGTCACCTGCCCTGCCTCTATCTTTGGAAGCGCCTCCACAATAAGACGTGCCCCTGCCGCTGCCAGCTTATCATGCAGCGTGTCCGCAGTCTCCTTCGCTTCGATCTCCACCTCTGTCTGAAAGAGCATGTCTCCGGTATCCAGCCCCTTCTCCATCTGCATGATAGTAATGCCAGTTTTCTTTTCCCCGTCAATAATGGCCCACTGGATCGGCCCGGCTCCCCGGTATTTAGGAAGAAGCGAGGCATGAATGTTGACACAGCCGTATTTCGGCATGGCAAGGATCTCTTCCGACAAGATCTGTCCGAAAGCCGCCACCACAAAAATATCCGCCTGATAGCCGCGCAGCACCTCAACCGCCTCCGGATCCTTGATCTTCACCGGCTGAAAGACNGGAATATCATGGGNGATGGCACAGGTCTTTACCGGCGTCATCTGCAATTCCTTTCCTCTGCCCTTAGGCTTATCCGGCTGCGTCACCACGGCGGCCACCTGATGCCCCGCCTCTATGAGCGCCTGCAATGCNCCCACCGCGAAATCGGGGGTTCCCATAAATACNATCTTCATATAGCCCNTTACTCCTCTTCCTCGTCCTCATCCACCAGATCTTCCGTGTTCAAAAGCGGCCCNTCCACCTTCTCCACATAGAGATGGCCNTCCAGATGATCCAGCTCATGACAGATGGCTCTGGCTAAAAGNTCCGTCCCCTCAATTTCAAANGGCTGCATATTTTCATCGTANGCAAGTGCCTTCACATAATTGGGCCGCTTCACATGCCCGGTCTTGCCGGGAACNCTCAAGCACCCCTCGTAGCCCTCCTGCTCTCCGCTGGTCTCCAGTATTTTGGGATTGATCAAAAGCATGGGATCCTCCCCCGTCACATCGATCACCACGACCCGCTTCAGGATNCCCACCTGGGGGGCCGCCAGNCCCACNCCGTTTTCCTCATACAGCGTCTCAAACATATCGTCGATCAGCTCCCGCAGTCTGGGCGTGACCTCTGTCACCTCTTTACATTGCTTCGTCAAGACCGGATCGCCGATCTCCCTGATCTTTCTGGTTGCCATGATACCTCTTCCTCCTGTCNTTATCCCGTATTATGATCTCAGTATACTGTCATTGGATCAAAATCAAACTGCACCGTCTGATTTTTCAGTCCCCGCTCTCTGCAATATTTTTCCAGCAGGTCTTTCGCCTCCACCAGCACCTGATACTCTCCGTGCCGGAGATAAAAAATATGTCGATAGAGATCGGATATCTTCCCGATCGCCGCTTCCGTAGGGCCGATCAGCTGTAAACCCTTCACACTTCCCATCTCTCTTTTGACCAATTCAGTCATTTCGCAGCTCAGCATCTCTCCCTCCTCCTGCAGAGTCGAGATCAGNAGAACCGCCAGCATATGTGCCGCAGGCGGATAGCCCATAAGTTCCCGATAGGCGATCTCCTCCTCGTAAAACCCCTCATAATCCTGTCTCGCCGCATGCACCACACTGTAATGCTCCGGCTGATAGGTCTGGATCACCACCTCGCCGGGCCGTTCACCTCTGCCCGCACGCCCTGCCGCCTGGGTCAGCAGTTGAAAGGTTCGNTCCGCAGCCCGATAGTCATTCTGATTTAAGGACAGATCCGCNGCCAGCACACCCACCAGTGTGACGCGGGGAAAATCATGCCCCTTCACGATCATCTGNGTGCCCACCAGAATATCCGCCTTCTCATCCGCAAAAGCGGAGAGAATCTTCTCGTAGCTCTCCTTGGTGCGGGTCGTNTCCGCATCCATGCGCAGCACCCGGGCNGTCGGAAATTCNCTGTGNATNGCNTCNTCNATCTGCTCNGTTCCCGCTTTGAAGCCAAGCAGATAAGGAGAACCGCATGAGGGACATTTNCCCCGCTTTGCCTCCTGATAACCGCAGTAATGACACACAAGCATCCCATTCTTATGCTCCGAGAGAGAGACATCGCAGTGGGGACATTTCATTACATGCCCACAGGACCTGCAGGAGACAAATCCCGCATACCCCCGCCTGTTTAAAAAAAGAATCGACTGCTCGCCTCTGGACAACCGGTCCTCCAGCAAACCCTTCAGTTTTATGCTGAACACGGAGCGGTTTCCCTGCTTTAACTCCTCCCTCAGATCTATGGTATGGACGACCGGCAGAACACTCTCCCCCGGCCGCTCCTTCATCTCGTACAGTTGATATTCTCCCCGTGACGCCCGGTAATATGCCTCCAACGACGGGGTCGCAGACCCTAACACCACACTTGCGCCGCACATGGACGCGATCTGCAGGGCCGTCTCTCTGGCATGGTATTTCGGGCTCGCCTCGCTCTTATAGCTGTTTTCATGCTCCTCATCCATCACGATGACNCCCAGATTGGCAAAGGGCGTAAACAACGCCGAGCGCGGGCCGATGATCACATCGATCTCTCCCGCCTTCGCACGCTCGATCTGGTCATACTTCTCCCCNGCTGACAGGGTGGAATTCATCACCGACACCCGGTCCCCAAACCGCTTGTAAAACCGCAGAAGTGTCTGGTAAGTAAGGGCGATCTCCGGGATGAGCACGATAGCCTGCTTTCCCATGGCGATCATCTGCTCTATGATCCCCAGATACACCTCTGTCTTCCCNCTGCCTGTTACTCCATGCACCAGATGTACACCCGGCCTCCCTGCCCGGTAGGCCGATAGGACCTCCTCTATAATGTGCTGCTGGGCCGAAGTAAGTCTNGGACGTATCTCGTCCCGATCTGCCATCTTAACCGGATTGCGGTAGTAAGCCTCCCGCTCTATCTTAAGATATCCCTGTTTCTCCAGCGTCTGCAAAGTGGCTGCCGCCACATTCAGNTTCTGCCGNATCAGCTCATAAGGAAGCTCCTCCTCCGTCTGTAATGCCGAAAGAACACGTGCCTTTGCTCTCTGATGCTTTCTCTCACACTCCTGTGCCGCCTGGGCAGTCTCCGATGCGGACAGACAGCGCAGCACCTTCTTTTTCTCCAGCATTTTCTGCTTCTGCTTCACCGGAAGCACGGTTTTCAGCGCCGCGATCATAGTGGAACCATACTGACTTTTCAGCCAGTACGCGATCTGAATCTGCCGGCTCTCCACGGAAATCCCCTTTTCGTCCACAGACGTCACCGANTTGATCTTCTCNAGGGGATAATCCGTCTGCTCCGAGATATCTACCACATATCCCACTTTCTCCTGATTTCCCCTNCCAAAGGGGACATGCACCCGCACCCCCGGATACACTGCCGCCGCCAGCTCTTCCGGGATCCGATACTGAAAGATCCGATCCACCTTCTCGTGGGCAATATCTATGATGACATCCGCATATCGCTCCGTCATGCNTGNTCCTCTAAAATCTCTCGGATCAGCACCCTCTCGTCCATAGGGTACTTCACACCGTTGATCTCCTGNTAGTCCTCATGCCCCTTGCCCGCCAGCACGATGATATCTCCCGGCTCCCCGTGGGCGATGGCATAGGCTATGGCCTCCTTCCGGTCACAGATCTCCACATATTTCCCCTCTGTTTTACCGATGCCGATCTTAATATCCTCGATGATCGCCTGGGGCTCCTCCGTACGCGGATTATCGGAAGTGATAATGGTCAGATCCGCCATCCTGCCGCTGACTTCTCCCATCTCATAGCGTCTGGATTTCGCCCGGTTGCCGCCGCAACCAAAGAGACAGACCAGCCTGTGAGGCTTGTAAGCCCGCAGCGTCTCCAACAGACTCTTTAACGCCATGGCGTTATGGGCATAATCGATCATTAAGGTAAAGTCATCTGACACCTTCACCATCTCAGTCCTGCCCTTCACCTTCGCCGATGCAAGAGCTCTTTTTATATTCTCCTCCTGCACGCCGAAGTGCCTGCAGATGGCAATGGCAGTCAGAGCATTGTAGACACTGAACTTTCCGGGGGATGCGGTTTTGACAGGAAGTTCCACAAGGCCTCTCGCCGTAAAGGCCATGCCAAGCGTCCCTCCCTCATTCAAAAAAGTGATATCCTCCGCCCGAAGATCCGCCGGCGTATCGATCCCGTAAGTCTCCAGCTGACAGGTGCAGTCCCTCGTGACTTCCTCCCAGTGCGCATCGTCCCGATTCACGATCCCCACACGACACTGCTTGAACAGCAGACTCTTACAGTGCAGATAGTCGTCAAAATCCTTATGCTCGTTCTCCCCGATGTGATCCGGCTCCAGATTGGTAAAAATACCGAAATCAAAGACAAATCCCTGGGTTCTGTGGAGCATCAGCCCCTGAGAGGAAACTTCCATCACCACCGTATCGCAGCCCGCATCCGCCATCCTTCTGAAATATTTCTGAACCAGATAGGATTGGGGCGTAGTATTCTGTGCCGGAATATGTTCCTCTCCGATGATCGTCTCTATGGTCCCGATCAGGCCCACCTTTCTTCCCGCCTGCTCTAAAATCGACTTGACCAGATAGGTGGTCGTGGTCTTCCCCTTCGTACCCGTGATGCCGATGATCTTCATCTGCTCTGCCGGATGATCGAAATAGGCTGCAGAGACAAAAGCCATGGCGTAATGGGTATCCTCCACACGGATCACCGTCACGTCGGCCTCTGCCGGAAGCTCCACTTCCCGCTCCAACAAAAGGGCAGACGCACCGGCCGCCACCGCGTCTTTCGCATAGATATGACCGTCTGCCTTCGCGCCCGGAATACAGACAAACATACAGCCCGCCGTTACCTTCCTGGAATCATAGACGATATCCGTCACCTCGCGCTCCAGCGTGCCGCGGACACATTCATAAGAAATCTTTTCCAATAATTTCCCTAAAACTGCCATTTTTTTCTCCTTATGACATTCTTTTCCTACAATAAGTACGATAGCACGAAAAGGTGATTTTTGCAATTTTCACTCTTTTCTTTTTCTTAATCTTTTTTTATTTTTACTTCATAATCTAAACACAGTTTGGACACAATTACTCATTATGATATAAACCAAGATAGTTGATGAATTCACTATCTCCCCCTCATAAGAAAACTACGAAAAAGCCCGGGCCGACCGGGTTTTTTCGTTTTAAACGCTAAAGTCTTGCATGACCATCTGCAGCTCCGCCCTTCCCCTGAACACATTGATATCGGGATAATAGATCACACTGACCACGATAGAATCGCTGCCCTCACCGTAGAGCCTGCTCACCTCTTCCGGACCGAAATGAGTCTCCAAAAAGGTATGCCACCTCTCCAGATCGCCAAAATACATCATATCATATCCCGCGCCGGTCTCATCTGCCACACGGTATTTCCCCACATTTTTATTTTTCCCCAGAACCCTGCCCCGGCATACTCTGACCGATTTCTGTGCAAAAACGGGCTTGGGATTGCCGTTGCCAAAGGGCTCCAAAAGCGTCAGCTGTCTGACCAGTTCCGTGGTCACATAGGACATGGGCATGGGCACATCGATGTGGATCGTCGCCACCAGATCCTCCTCGCGCAGCCCGCTGTGCTCGTTCAGATATCTGCGAAAAGCCTCCACATTCTCCTCCGGCATGGATACGCCGGCCGCCATCTTATGTCCACCATACTTTGTGTACAGCTCTTTGCACTCGCTCATCTTGTCATACATATGATAAGCTTCGATGGACCGCCCCGATCCTTTCACGCCCTCCTCAGCCCTGGTCAACACAAAGACCGGCTTATCATAGCGCTCTCTGATCCGCCCGGCAATGATACCNGCCAGACTCTCGTGGCAGTCCGGCAGATAAATCACCAACACCCTATCTTCCCGAAGTGCCGTGCCCTCCACCATTTCTACCGCCTGCGCCACGCCCCGGAGCGTCATNTCCTTCCGGCTGTCGTTTAACGCCTTAAGCTCTCCCGCAATGGTGAGCGCTTCNCCNTTATCCTTCGTCCGAAACATAGAAAGCGCCCGCGCCGCCGTATCAAGCCTCCCTGTGGCATTCAGACAAGGGCCCAGAATAAAACCGATATGATATCCTGTCAGCTTTTTATCCGTCAGCTCGTTCACCGCCACCAGCGCCTGCAATCCCGGATTTTGCGTCTTAGCGATCTGTTCCAGTCCATACTTGACGATAATGCGGTTCTCATCGGTGAGCTCCATCACATCTCCCACCGTGGCAAATCCGGCAAAAGCCAGAAGCTCCTGCAAAAGCGCAATGGTATCTGTATCGCTCTCCCCGCTTCCTGTCTCCGCGTTCCACTTTCGCAGATAGATCTCCATAAGTTTATATGCAACCACCGCGCCGCAGATGCCTTTATAGGGATAGGGACAACCCTCCTGTTTCGGGTCCACCACCGCATCCGCCTCCGGCAGGGTCTCCACCCGGCTGCCATCCTCCTGCACCTCGTAGGGCACCTCATGGTGGTCTGTCACGATCACCGTCATGCCAAGAGCCTTCGCACAGGCCGTCTGGGAGAGTGCCGCGATTCCGTTATCACAGGTCAGGATCGTGTCAATACCCGCCTCATGGGCCTCCTCGATCAGCCTCTCATTCAAGCCGTAGCCATCCTGTATCCTGTGAGGGATCACCACATCCACTGCCGCACCGCAATGTTCCAGACAGGTCGTCAGGATATAGGAGGCGCAGACCCCGTCAATATCATAATCGCCGATCACACGGATCCGCTTCTGTTCTCTCGTCTTTTCACAGAGGATATCTGCCGCCTTCTCCGCATCCTTTAACAGGGTCGGATCGTGCAGATCCGCCGGTGTACCATGGAGGAACCTCTCTATGGCTTCCTCCCCCACCACATCCCGGTTGCGTATGATCCTGGCGATCACCGGGTCAATGTGAAACCTTTCCGCTATCTGATTAAAATCCGCCTTTTTAGCGGATACCATCCATTTACCCATAAAAAAGTACCCTCCGAAATATCACATTTATTGTAACATTTTCGGAGGGTTATTTACAGGACTTTATATAGTTACCGTTCTTATTTCGCTTTCTTCACGATCTTAGTGCGCAGCACATACCAGAGCGCGCCTGTCAGGCAGATGGAAGAATAGGTGCCACAGATGATACCAGCCATCAGGGGCAGCGCAAATTCTCTGATCGAGGAAACGCCGAACACCTCCAGGGATGCCACCATAAAGAAGGTGGTCAGGGAAGTGAAGATACTTCTCGAGAGCGTCTGGGAAATACTTCTGTTGACCATCTCATCCAGAGACTCTCTGCCGCCCATCGTCCGCAGGTTCTCACGTACACGGTCAAAGATTACGATGGTGGCATTGATGGAATAACCCACAATGGTCAGCATACATGCAATAAAGGTATTACCCACGGAAACCCGCACAACCGCATAGAAGGCAAGCACTACCAGCACATCGTGCAACAGCGCGATCACCGAGCTTGCGCCGAAGCGGATATCCTTAAACCGGAACCAGATATAGAGAAGCATAAGTATCGTGGAGACAATGATCGCCTTGATAGCGCTGGACTGCATCTCGGAACTGATCGTCGCACTGATAGTCTCCGCTGTGATACTGCTCTCGTCAACCCCAAAATTACTGGTCATCACATCGTTAAAGCGTTCTCTCTCCTCTACACTCAGGGTCCGGGTCTTGATGATGATCTGATTGGAACCCGCCACCTTGGTGGTCTGCACATTGCCGTCGCCGGTAATATCCTCCACATAGGGAACGATCTGTGCATCAATCTCCTCAATGCTCATATCCTCATTGAGCGTCATGGTCGTGGAAGTACCTCCCACGAAATCCAGACTGTAATTCAAAGGCATATCGATGTTCGCCTTATTGACACCCATCATAACAAAACCAAGCAGAATCGCCGCGATGGAAATACCGAAGAACAGCTTCCTCTTTCCAAGGAAATCGATGTTCTTTACTTCCTTTGCCACGCCGTATGCTTTCTCGCTCTGAATCCCCAGTGCGTAGAAAACATTGACCAAAAACTTCGTCACAAACAGCGCCGTGAACATGGATAAAATAATACCCAGCATCAAGGTAATGGAGAAGCCCTTGATCGTACCGCTTCCCATAAAGTAAAGCACCAGACCCGCGATAAGAGTCGTGATATTACCATCCAGAATAGCGGACAATGCCTTCTGGAAGCCGATCTTGATCGCATTCTGCACTGTCTTGCCTGCCGCAAGTTCTTCCCGGATACGCGCAAAGATGATCACGTTCGCGTCCACCGCCATACCTACTGTCAGGATGATACCCGCGATACCGGGTAAGGTCAGGGTCACTTCAAAAGCATACATTAAGATAACAAGCAGTTCCACATACAGGCACAAAGCCAGGGAAGCCGCAAAACCTGCTGCATAATACACAGCGATCATAAAGATGACCACCAGGGCAAAGCCCACTGCCGCCGCCACCAGACTGGTCTGGATCGCTGTGGAACCAAGCTGGGCGCCTACCACATTGGAACGCAGCTCCTCAAGCTCCAGCTTCAAGCCGCCGATACGGATCGTGGAAGCAAGCTGTTCCGCCTCTGCCGCCGTGCTCTGTCCCGTGATCACNGCACTGCCGTCTGTGATCGCCGCNATGACATTCGGTACACTCACAAATTCTCCGTCATAATAAATTGCGATGGTTTCCCCATTCGCATAAGCCTTCGTGGTNGCNTCNGCAAANGCCTGNTTNCCNNCNTCNTTAAAGGTCAGGGAAACCACNTTTTCCAGATTGCCCATNGAATCCTGCTGCGCTCTNGCCTGNGCGCTTTCCACCTCNGTACCNGANAGNACGATGGAGCCNTCNGCCTNCAANTCTTCNANNGTCTTNNTNAACTGATACTGNGGNNTCAGATTNCCCTCGGCATCAATACCATAGCCCAATTCNTAGTTGTTATTGCCNTCNCTGTCCGTCTGNGCNATAAANTAAAGGCTNCCNGGCTTNCCCAGNTCCTCCAGGATCGCATTGGCATCGGTGACACCGGGGATCTCGATNTTGATCCGNTCNGTNCCCTCCTGATACACCTGCGCCTCTGTNCTNTAGCCGTCCACACGCTGCTGCAGCTTGTAGATGGTATCGCTCATATCCTCCGCGCTGGGGTTCTTGTCTCCCACCACCTGATAGGTGATGCTGACNCCGCCTGCCAGATCCAGACCNAGCTTAATGCTCTCCGCCGCNCCCGACTTGTCCGANCCGACACCGAAAACNGCCGTATATCCCAGCAGTCCAAGTATCANCACATAGACGATCAGACTGACAACCGCTNTGCTCTTTTTCATAGTTAACACTCCTTTTCCTCATCTGCCAGCGCCGCTTTGATCATGATCGCGCACTCCACACGTTTCCTTTGCAGCTCACATCCAAGCTCATAGGTCCCGTTCACATCACCGCACTCATGATAGGCGTTGGCCGCGCAGCCACCGCTGCAATAAAATTTTGCGAAGCAATCTCTACACTCTTTTTTTGCGTAGACATTGCAAGCTTTAAACTTCTCCCGAATATCGCTGCGAATGATTCCCTCATCCACATTTCCCATGAGAAACGCCTCCTGTCCCACAAACTGATGACAGGGATACAGGTCTCCCCATGGAGTTACCGCCAGATACTCCGTACCTGATCCACAGCCCGACAATCTCTTTGCCACGCATGGACCACCCTCTAAATCTATCATAAAATGGAAGAATTGAAAACCCTTTCCTTCTCTTTTTCTGCGAATATATTCCAATGCAAGTCTGTCATACTGCGCCAGAAGCTCAGGAACATCCTCCATGCGGAGCGCATAATCTTCTTTTTTATCCGCCACCACCGGTTCCACCGAGATCTGCTCAAAGCCCTCGTCCGCCAGGTGCAGCACATCCTCGGAAAAATCCGTATTGTTTCTGGTGTAAGTGCCCCGCACATAGTAGTTCATCTGATTTCTGCTCTCGGCGGCCTTTTTATACTTAGGTAAAATCTCCTCATAGCTGCCCTGTCCGCCCCTGTGAGGCCGCATCAGATCATGGATCTCTTTCCTGCCGTCTATGCTCAGGACCAGATTCCCCATCTCTCTGTTAGCAAATTCCAGGATCTCATCGTCCAAAAGCACGCCGTTGGTAGTCAGGGTAAAGCGGAACTTCTTGTGATGAGGCTCCTCCAGGGATCTGCCGTAAGCCACCAGATCCTTCACCACCTGCCAGTTCATAAGCGGTTCTCCGCCGAAAAAATCCACCTCCAGATTTACCCGGTTTCCGGAGTTCGCCACCAGAAAATCCAGCGCCTTTTTCCCCACTTCCAGACTCATAAGACCACGCCTGCCGTGGTACTCTCCCTCTCCTGCAAAACAATATTTGCAGGCAAGGTTGCAATCGTGGGCAATGTGCAGGCAAAGCGCCTTTACCACCGTCTCCCGATTTTGAAAAGCGTCGATATAGTTTTCGTAGATATCCTCCGTAAAGAGCTGTCCCGCCTCCTTTAAGGCCAGAATCTCCTCCACGGTCTCCTCCGCCTCCGAAGACTCCAGAGACGCTTCTTGGGCCACCGCAAGGGCAAGCTGCTCACTGTCCTCCACGCCCTGCGAAAGCAGTCTCTCCACCACCGGCACCGCGTCGTAGGCAGCCTTGTCCATCACATGAACACTGCCGCTGTTGACATCCATGACAATATGATAACCGTTACTGATATACTGATGTATCACAGAATTTTCTCCTATCTGATAAGCAGACAAGCAGACCCGTCATGCACCGCATTCCGAGTCTGCTTATTTTTTCTGTCTTTTTCTGCTGCTGTCTGCAATCAAGGAGGCTTTATCTAGCCTTCTCGCAGCTCTGATTTCCCACTGTACAAGAGGTCTTGCAAGCCGACTGGCAGGATGTCTGGCACTCACCGCAGCCGCCCTTCTTCATGGATTCCTTCAAATCTCTGGTAGATAAAGTCTTAATATGCTTCATGAAACTGTCCTCCTTATGTATCGCCTTGCTCATAACTTTAGATAGTATATCACAGATTCCGCGATACGGGAAGTATTTTTTTATATAACAGTTCAGCTGACCATCCCGCCCAGCATGCCGCTGCCCGCACACAGGAAAAAGACTGTCATCATATTTCCCGCCACATCCTCCAGTCCTCTGTTCACCACCAGAGATACGGCCACCAGAATACCAAAGTACAACACTCCCATCATAAGTCCCCACAGAAACTTCTTTCGTCCTTCCCGTTTTCCGGCAAGCAGACCCGCCAGGAAAGTGACAATTATGTAAACCACAATAATACAGATGGACACCACCTTTTCCGACAGCCCGAAACGGTACAGCATAAAGGCAAGCAGCAAAAGCAGGCCCGCCGTCAGGATATAGGCTCCCAGCATNCACTTGATGATAAAGATCACCTTTTCCATATANATCTCTTTTTTNCCCATGACAACCCCCTTGTCTTTTCTGCTACATATATATTCTTCCCAGCAGAAAAACTTGACACAATCTTGTTCATACAGTAATATTTCTTTACAGTTCAGCCAGACCGAATTTGCGAATGGGCGTGAGTTGAACTGTTTCATAAAATCTTTCAAATTATAAGGAGTGANCATTNNCATTGGATACCACAGGTGTCATACAACTCNTTTCGCTGGCTNTTCTNGTTCTTTTGTCAGCCTTTTTTTCCTCGGCGGAGACTGCCTTTTCCACAGTCAATCGGGTAAAGCTCCGGGCTCTTGCAGAAGAGAACCACAAGGGAGCCATCCGGGTGCTCGCCATTTTAGACCAGTACGGTAAAATGCTGAGTGCCATCCTNATCGGCAACAACATCGTCAATCTGTCCGCTTCCTCCGTGGCTACCACCTTTGCCATCAGTCTCTGGGGCAATGCAGCAGTAGGTATCGCCACCGGGATCCTGACTTTCGTGGTCTTAATGTTCGGCGAGATCATCCCCAAGACCTGGGCTATGCAGCGCGCCGAGTTTATCACCCTCCTGTTCGGTCCTGTCATCCGTATGCTGATGACGGTTTTAACGCCGATCATCTTTCTGGTGGACAAACTCTCCAACTGTATCCTGAAGCTGTTACATATCAGTTCCGAGGGCAACAACTTCCGCATCACAGAAAAAGAGCTGAAAACCTACGTGGACGTAAGTCACGAGGGCGGCGTGATCGAGGAAGAAGAGCGTGAGCTGATCTACAACGTCTTCGACTTCGGCGATACCGTGGCAAAGGATATTATGATCCCCAGGATCCAGATGACGACGATTCCCTTAAACACCACTTATCAGGAGCTGCTCTCCACTTTTCAGTCCTGTATGTTTACACGAATCCCCGTCTACGACGACGATCCCGACCACATCATCGGCATGGTCAATATAAAAGATTTTATTCTGGTAAAGGATAAAGAAAAATTCAGCCTCAAGAAGATTCTGCGGGAGGCTTACTATACCTATGAATATAAGAAGGTGTCGGATCTTTTGATGGAGATCCGTGAAAAGTCCTGCAATATCGCCTTTGTATTAAGCGAATACGGCGCTACCGTAGGTATGATCACCATGGAGGATATGATCGAGGAGCTGGTGGGTGAGATCCGGGATGAGTACGATGCGGATGAAGAAGAACTGATCCAGGAGACCGAAGAAGGGAAATATCTGGTGGAGGGCGGCATGAAGCTGAATGACATCAACGACGCCCTGAATATTGACCTAGATTCCGAAGACTATGACTCCGTTGGCGGCCTCATGCTGGAGCAGTTGGACCGCCTGCCTCAGGACCAGGAAACCATCGTTCTGGAAAACGGCATTACATTGCAGGCCTGCGGCGTTCAGGATAACCGTATCGTAAAGGTACTGATCACCCTTCCGCCTGAAGACGAGCAAGAAGCTCCGGAAGCTCCTGCGGAGTCCTGATGATCCATGCGGCGCCGGCATTTAAAAGCTGCACTTTCGTGCGAAAGCCCCAGGTCACGCTGATACAGCGCAGCTGCGCATTTTGTGCCGTCTGCAGATCCACCTCCGAATCCCCTACATAGATCGCACGGGAGCCTTCGCTCCCCAGTTCACGAAGCGCCTGATACACCGTATCGGGCGCCGGTTTTCTTTTTACCTGGTCACTCTCTCCGATTGCCACCGAGATGTATTCCCTGAAATATTTTTTACAAAGCTGCTTCACTGCGCCGTCAAACTTATTGGAGACGATAGCCAGATGATACCCCTGCTCCTTAAGCGGAGCAAGCACTTCCATAATCCCCTCATAAGGACATGTCTTGTCCTCGCAGTGTTTCGCGTAATGCTCCTTAAACGCTTCAAAAATCGCCTCATAGGAAGGGTTCTCCACTCCCTGCGGGATCGCGCGCTCGATCAGCTTCGCCACACCGTTTCCCACAAAACCGCGCACCGCATCCAGCGTATGTGCAGGCAGGCCAAACCGCTCCATGGCATAGTTTACACTGTCTGTCAGATCCTCCAGAGTATCAAGAAGGGTCCCGTCCAGATCAAATATGATCGTGTCTATCATGGATCAATTCCTTTCTACAAGGTTCAGGATCGCCTCGATCTCCGCCCCGTTATCCGGCGCAGGCTCTACCGTCTCATGACCGCCCTCCGGCGTAACCTTTGCGATAAAGTTTCCTTCCTTCGTCTTCTCCAGCGTATAGTAGAGCACCTCTTCCGTATCCCGCTTCCACACCGCGTAGACACGGTAGCAAAGGCCGTCTTTCATGGTCTCGTCAGGCATATCCAGACGGGTGAGCTGTATGTTGTCAGTCAGGTTGAGCGTCATAAGAGAGAAGTCTCCGGCCTGATGACCGCTCTTTTCCCCCTTTGGGTATACCTCGCCGTAAAGGCCAACCAGAAAAGCGCCCTCCTCCTGCTGCAGCCTCTTAAGCCCCTCTTCCTTATGTTCAAAGAGATACTTCGGCAAAAGTGACAGGGAAACCCGATTGTGCGCGAAATTTCGAAACTGCTCTCTGGTCATCCTCACGGTCCTGCCCTGTTCGACAGCTTGTCTGCGCTTTTCCGCCACCTCCAGGATCGCTTTGTTTATCACCATGATCCCGGTGAAAGGATTGACCACAATTTCCATCACTTTATCCGGATTGGACATTGCCATGGAAACACAGCCCATAAAGGGCATCGCCATCACCATGGGCGGTTTTTTATCCTCCGGAATCTTTTCCAGCGAGGTAAAGATAGGAAGTCCCTGCTCGCCCGACTCCTTGCGCAGGAGGCAGGGAGCAAGCTTCGTCTCCTTAGGCAGACGCACCGGTTTCCCCGCCAGCATCTGCTCCTTGAGCTCCGGCGCCAGATCCTTCGGCGGCATAGCCGGCACAAGCACGATCGACCGCTCCAAAAGCTCCATCACCTTCACAAAACTTTCTCTCTCTTTGTCTGCCAGAAAGGCGTCTATCGCCTCTTCCAGTTTTGCGTTATCTATTTTCTGCTCCGCCATAGCTGCTCCTTTTTCGGCTTTTATTCTGTCTCCTGCTCCTCCTGAGCGGGCACGATCGCGATCTGCAGCTCCGCAAGCTGCTCCTCATCCACCGTTCCCGGCGCTTCCGTCATCAGACAGGAAGCATCCTTGATCTTCGGGAAGGCAATGACCTCGCGGATACTCTCCGCATGAGTCAGCAGCATGACGATACGGTCCAGACCGTAAGCCAGCCCCGCATGAGGCGGCACGCCATACTTAAAAGCGCTTAAGAGGAAACCGAACTGCTCCCATGCCTTCTCTTTGGTAAAGCCCAGCACCTCAAACATTTTCTCCTGTATATCATCCTGATGGATTCTGACAGAGCCGCCGCCCAGCTCCACACCGTTTAACACGATGTCATATGCCTTCGCACGAACTCTTCCCGGATCCGAATCAATGTACTGCCAGTCCTCCTCCATAGGCATGGTGAAAGGATGGTGCATCGCCATAAACCGGTTTTCCTCCTCGCTCCACTCAAGCAGCGGGAACTCCACGATCCAGAGGAAGTTAAACTGTGACTCGTCGATCAAGCCAAGCTGTTTGCCCAGTTCCACTCTGAGCGCTCCCAGAACACTGTAGACAATATTCTTTTTATCTGCCGCAAAGAGAAGCAGATCGCCCTTCTCTCCCTGCATCGCCTGTACTAACTTTTCAAGCTCTTCCTCCGTCATAAACTTGGAGAAAGAAGACTTGTAAGTGCCGTCCTCCTGCACGCTTAAGTAAGCCAGTCCCTTGGCACCGTAACCCTTGGCGAAATCCACCAGCGCATCGATCTTCTTACGGGGCATAGCCGCCTGTCCCTTC
This sequence comes from Lachnospiraceae bacterium, assembly GCA_014804565.1. GTDB lineage: Bacteria > Bacillota > Clostridia > Lachnospirales > Lachnospiraceae > UBA3282. The sequence continues at coordinate 12,828 of JAAUZN010000084.1, read as the reverse complement.
ACATTTAAGCCTCTGACAGAGCCGCCGTTTTCCAGTGCAGAGGTGAATACGCCGAAGCCGCAGCCCGCCACCACCTCAGATACATCCGTAAGCTCCATGCCAAAGCGGGTATCCGGCTTGTCGGAACCAAAGCGGTCCATAGCCTCCTGCCATGTCATGCGGGGCAGGGGAAGCTGCACATCAAGCCCGATGGCCGCCTTGCAGATATGCCGGATCAGCCGCTCATTGACATCGATCACATCGTCCACATCCACGAAGGAAAGCTCCATATCCGCCTGAGTAAATTCCGGCTGTCTGTCCGCCCGCAGATCCTCGTCACGGAAGCACTTGGCGATCTGGAAATACCGATCGTACCCGGAACACATCAAAAGCTGTTTATAAAGCTGCGGCGACTGGGGCAGTGCATAGAAATTGCCCGGATGCACACGGCTGGGCACCAGATAGTCCCTGGCCCCCTCCGGGGTTGATTTACAAAGGATCGGCGTCTCGATCTCCAGAAAGCCCTCCTCAGCCATAAAGGAGCGCATCTCGGAAACGATCTTACTGCGCAGGATTAATTTTTCCTGCAGATCCGGTCTTCTCAAGTCCAGATACCGATATTTTAAGCGGATCTCCTCCTTGGTCTTAGAGCCCGCCTCCACCGGGAAGGGCGGCGTCTCGGATTCCGACAGGATACGCACCTGTGCAGCCCGAATCTCGATCTGCCCCGTAGCCAGATTCTCATTGACCGCGCCGGAGCGCTTCTCCACCTTGCCGACCACCGCGATCACGAATTCGCTGCGCATCTTCTCCGCCTTGGCGAAAGCTTCCTGCCCGCAGTCCTTCTCCTCAAAAATAATCTGTAAAATACCGGAGCGGTCTCTCAGATCCACAAAAATGATACCGCCCTTATTCCTCTGCTTCTGTACCCATCCCATGACGGTTACTTCTTCTCCCACATTCTGCACGGAAAGCTCCGCACAGCGGTGAGATCTNTTCCAGCCTTTCATTGANTCTGCCATTGTCTTTCTCCTTTATCTCTTTAACTCTTCTCTGTAAAATTCNTCNAANGCCTCATAGCCCTGAGCCGTGAGCTGTTCCTTCTGGAATTTCTTGTTCTTATTCATGCGTGCCACCAGGATCTGATTTCCCTTTTCACGCTCCGCCTGTGCCTGCGCCATCACCTCACACAGCTTCTCGGAAGACAGCCCTTTTTCCATAAGATAAGCGATCTTCTTCCCCGCCTTGGGCACCTGAAAGCCGTTTTCCATGAGCAGTAAAATGATCCGCTCAAAGCCGATGGAAAAACCGCAGGCCGGCACATCATTACCCGTGAACTTACCTACCATCTTATCATATCTTCCGCCGCCGCCACAGCTGCCGCCGAACTCCGGCATCGCCACCTCAAAGATGGTGCCCGTATAATAGGACATGCCCCGCACCAGCGTGGGATCAAATACCAGCTCAAAAAAGTCTCCCTTGACCGCCTCCACGCTGTCTATGATCTCCTGAAAGCTCTCCTGCACGCCCTCCGGCAGAAACTCCGCGATCTGCTCTGTCAGATACGCNACCGGCGTGTCGGACGCTTCCACGCCCTGAAACAACGCCATATATTTTTCTACAGATTCCTGCGGATATCCGGCGTTCAACAGCTCCTCCCGCACGCCGTCTATCCCGATCTTATCCATCTTGTCCAGCGTGATAAAGATGGCGTCGTAGTCCTCTTCTCCAAATCCGCTGTAAGCCGCCATCGCCTTTAAGATCTGTCTGTCATTGATGCGGATCTGAAAGTTTTTAAAGCCAAGCTTCCCCAGCGTCGTGGTGGTAGCCAGAATCAGTTCGATCTCCGCCAGATTGGAGGCCTCCCCCAGAATATCAATATCACACTGCATAAACTGGCGGTAACGCCCTCTCTGAGGCCTGTCCGCCCGCCATACATTTCCCATCTGCAGCGCCTTGAAGGGCGAAGGAAGCTCATTGGCATGAGCCGCATAATAGCGCACCANCGGAACCGTCAGATCGTAGCGTAAGCCACCATCCACCAGATCCTCCTCATTCTTTGCCTCCTCCAAGCGAAGCTTCTCACCTCTCTTTAAGATTTTAAAGATCAGCTTCTCGTTTTCACCGCCTGCCTTGCAGTTCAGATTGGCAATATTCTCCACACAGGGCGTCTCGATCGACGTAAAGCCGAAATTTCCATAAGTCTCTTTGATAATACCGATCACATAATCGCGGATCTCCATCTCCTCCGGCAGGATATCCTTCATGCCGGTGACCGGTTTTTTATTCAATGCCATAGCTGCCTCCATTCCCGTGAACTTCTGCGTCTTTATCGAGCGCTTCATCCAGCCACTCCACAAGCTGTAAATCCACTTTCCCTTTCTCTGCCATGCTCTTCAGTATCTCGATTGCCTTTTTCCTCGGAATCGGCTCCTTATAAGGCCTGTCCGTGGCCGCAAGTGCGTCATAGATATCTACCACCGTGAGAAGCCTTGTCTCCAGGTCGAGTTCGTCACCCTTCAAATGATTCGGATAACCGCTGCCGTCCAGATATTCATGGTGAGCGCCTACCCACTTCGGTACCATGGAAAAGCCTTTATAAAACTGCACCTTCTCCAGAATCCTGGATGTCATGACCACATGATTCTCCATCTCTCTGCGCTCCTGCAAGGTCAGCGTGCCGCTGCGGATGCTCAGGCACTCCGCCTCTTTCGCAGTCAGATACGGAAGGACGGATCCGTCTTCCTTTACATGCTGTTTCTTAGAAAGCTTTCCTACATGCTCATATGCCGCATCATCCAAATAATCGATCACATCTANTTTATGGATGAATGCAAGTTCTGATTCCAGATCNTCCATGACCGCNTCATATTCTTCCCGGGTNATCCTGCCACGCAGCATATCAACCTCATACAGTGCCTTAAGCAGCACAAANCGGTCATCTATCTTCTCTCGCGCATCGCCCAGTCTGGTGGCCTTATTCATAATGCTCAGAGGCACCACCATCTTCCCGATATCGTGAATGAGCGCCGCAAGCATCAACTGCTCCTTTCGCGCAGGCTCAAATGTCCATTCACACTTACCCTCTTTATGTAGCTGCGTCATATAATCCGCCAAAAGGCTCGCATATTTTTCCACATTCCTGGTGTGCAGAGCATTGTAGGGCGTCCGCTCCTCCAGCGCNGTGGTGAGCGCTTCCACAAAGGAATAAATCTGCGCTTTGAGCGCCTCCACATAGGAGAGATTCGTGAGCTCGATCGCAGCCATGGAACCNAGCGCACGGATGATGATCTCATACTGCTCATGAAAGGCGATGACCTTTCCCTCTTCNTCCATGGCATTGATCANCTGCAGTACCCCGATCANTTCNTTTTCATTATTTGCNAGGGGCACNACCAGCTGNGACTTCGTACGATATCCGGTCAGACTGTCATACTGTCTCGGCCCTGAAAAATCGAAGCGGCTGCTTGCGTAGACATCCGGTATGTTTACAATCTCCTGATGAATCGCCGCATAAGAACACACATTTTCTTCTTTCAAAGGCACCGGCGGCAGATCGATCTTCTCTCCGTCCATCCCCCGGCTGACACCTTTTGAGATCGTCCTCATATATTTAAAATACAGTTCATTATTCTCATACAAATATAAAGTGCTGGCATCACAATTTGTGATCTCCATCCCTTTATCCAAAATGGTCATGAGCAGACGGTTTCTGTCCCTTTCAGTACAAAGACGTATTCCAATATCCATTATTTTTTCAAAATCTTCGTATTGTAAATGCATCTTACTTCTCCTTTTCCTGTTCCATCGGATATATCCCGTACTGCTTCATATATTCCAACGATTCCTTCTGTGCCTGATAACCGCTTACTTCCACCAACACAGACGCATTGATCTGATACTGCCTGATCAGCCGGTCAAATTCCTGCCAGTCCAGCTTTCCGGTCCCCACCGCAAGATGCAGATCGTTCACCAGATCATTGTCATTGATGTGTATATGACGGATATAGGGTGCCAGCGTCCTGATCCACTCCTCTCCCGAACGTCCCGAGAGCATAGCGTGGGCATAATCCAGACAAATCCCGAAATTCCCGATGCCCTGCATCCTCTCCGCCATCCCCGCCATAATATCCGGCGCTTCATCAAACATATTTTCCATATAGATCTGCTGGTCGGGATACTGCCGGGCAATTTCCGTAAAAAACGCAACGTTTCTGTCGCACCAGTTTTTCAGATAACCCTCTGCGCGGAATCCGGCAAGCCGCCCCGTATGAAACACTGCACCTCTTAATCCCATCCGCTTCGCTGTCTCCATGGACTGGCGGACCCGCTGCATGGAAGCATCCCGGATCAGAGGATCGTCACTGTGTATGGTCACATCCAGAAATGCCCCGTGCATCGTATCCATGGAAAAATCTTTCTTATATGTCCCATATCCTGTGATGATCTCCTCCTGCATCTTGGGATCATCCATAATCTTCGGTATATAAAACTCATTATATTCAAATGCACAGCCGTATTCTTCTGCAAGACTGCACACCCGCTCCAAATCCGTCCTGTCGGGAACCAAATACAACTTACTCATTTCTTCACACATCTTTCTTTACATGATCCACTTGATATACAAAGACACCATTGCTCTTTCCCTTCAAAGGGATCTCTCCGATCGGTGTCACCGTCACTCTGTCTTTGACCGCCTCATAGACATCTTTACTGATCAGGATCTGTCCCGGGCGCGCATTGCTCTCCAATCTGGCTGCCGTATTGACAGTATCGCCGATCGCCGTATAATCCATACGGAAATCACAACCGATATTTCCCACAACGGCATTTCCGCAGTTCACTCCGATTCCGAACGATACACTCTTGCCATATCTCTTACGGAATTTCTCAGCGATGGCTTCCGCTCCCGCCTGCATGTCCCATGCGGTAGCAACAGCACGGAAGATATAGTCCTCCAGATCAAAAGGCGCATTGAATACCGCCATCGTAGCATCTCCCACGAACTTGTCCAAGGTTCCGCCATTGTCAAAAATTGACTGCGTGGTAAGCCCCAGATACTCATTCAGGATCTCCACCACTTCCTCCGGCTTCAAACTCTCCGACATTGTCGTGAATCCACGGATATCCACAAACAGCACCGCAATATGACGGTTCTCTCCGCCGATCACCAGCTCGAAATCCTTGTTTTTACTGATCTTATCTACCACCTGCGGCGCTACATACTGCTTAAATACATTGATAACCTGCCGTCTGCGCATGATCTCCGCCACATATCTGCGCACCATCTGTATCAGATAAATAATAAGCAGACAGACCGGCAAAAGGATCGTCGGAACGATCCGCCCTCTCCCATACATTACCCGTGCAAAGACCAGATCCAGAATCGTCAGCCCCGCAAAAAGCAGCGTGGAGAACAGAAGCCTCATCTTTCCGCTGCATACATAGAATACGCCGCACAGAACCGCCGCCACAAACGCATATAGCAAAGGCGATACCGGAAGCTGCGTCCTGCCTTCCAGCAGAGCTTCTATGATATTCGCGTGTATCTCCACTCCATACATCTGGCTGTTATGGGCGATGGCAGGCATGTAAGAATCCTGCATTCCTACGGCATAAGCCCCCACCAACACCACCGCGTCCCGAAAGATCGCGGCATCCACAGTCCCATCCAGCACATCCGCCATGGAGACCACGCTGTAGCCTCCTGCCTTGCCGGAATAGGTGAAATAGTATCGGTTATTTCTTCCGTATGTAGCAGGGAATACCGCTTCCTCTCCCCTGCTTTCCTGATAGACTTTATACACCTGGGAGGAAAGACTGTATTTTCTTTCTCCCTCATGATCTAAATACGCCATTGCCTGACGCACATATCCGTCCGTATCCACGAAGGTATTGGCAAACGCACACATGACCGCATCCTTTAAGCTGTCATAGGGCTCGATCACATGATCCACATAATAGGGATTGTAGACGATTCTGCCGTTCTCATCCTGTTCGGGCTGTTCTTTAAAAGAAAAGCTCATGGCAGCGACAACGTTTCCCGCCTCCCCGCAGACTTCGGCAAAATGATCGTCCGCCTCTTCGTCCGCTTTCTCACTGTAGATCACATCGAATCCGATGACTGCCGGNCGCGCATCATCCGCACCGTTTAATATGGATACCAGCTTCGCCGGAATCTCCCTGCTCCAGGTATTCACGGGGCCATACTGATCCAGCGTTTTATCATCAATTCCTATGATATAGATTTTTTTATTGGTGACTGTCTCTTTTTGGTTCAGCCTGTCGGATACTCCCATATCCCAAAAGCCCGCCGTCCCAAAATACAGAAATGTGAAAGATACTAGAATAACGGCGGCTGTAATCGCCGCCGCCTTCATTCTGTTCAGATGTTTCATAATTTTCTATCTAATGTGTCCTTCCCCGGTCAAGTATTGTTATTTCCACTTTACTGTCGTATTTGCCTTGATCTCGGTTCCAAAATCAAAATCCCACGCTCCGCTCTCTGCCGGAACAAGCAAAGGCGCCGATGCCTTTTCTCCGCTCTTTACTTTCTGGGTGGCAAATGTCGTACCCTGATACTCAAAGGTTACCGTATAAGTCGCCGTTTTAGACGGCTTTTTGGGAGATTCTTTGTCAGGCTCTTCCTCATCTGATCCGTCATCATTCGATCCGTCATTGTTTTGATCATTATCATTGGCTGCATCACTGCTGTTGTTTCCGCCCTGAGAATTGTCCACTCCCGTATTCTTATTATCAGAACTGCTGCCGTCTGCCGGTTCCGATACCTTAGGCTGGGTATTGTCCTGGGGCTTCGGTGATGCCGGAGCTTTCACATCTTTGCCTGTCTGTGCAGGAACGTTCTCCGCCACATCTGTATCAGTGCCCGCATCATCCTGCTCAGAGTTCTCTTCCGCATCAGACAATACCGCCTGCTCCGATTCTCCGATCTCGGATGCTTCACTTGTATCCGACACCTGGTCGATCAATTTATCCAGTTCTTCCAAAGTGATGCCTTCCATAGTCTGACCGTTTTCCAGCATACTTCTCAGATTCTGAAGCGCCTGTTCGGGAAGCTCTTCATATACAATGTCTCTGACCTCGTCCGCTGTTCCGTCACTATGTACGGTCATCTCGCTGCCTGCGGGAACCATTACCGCCTCCCCGTAAGTTCCGTCGGGAAGAATCGGTATTGTTTCCACTTTCCCTTGGAAACAAGACATCTTTGTATTCTGATCACCGTTATCATCCGTATATAATTCCACCCGATATATGGTCCCGCGAACCGCCATGACCGAATTCGGTGTGGATGTCTCATACGAAGATCCATCGCTCAGCGGATGCTGAATCTCATTGGTGACAGCTCCCTGCTCCAGACATATCTTCGTTTTGGAATTCTCGGCAGCCCCTTCCGCCTCAACGGAAAAGATCGTATCCGCCTCCGCCATCACATACTTGTCATCATCCAGCTTTAAGCGCATGCTGGAATCCTGTGCCACACTGACACGATCGCCGGACTCCAGATACAGGTTTTCCGCCGCGTTCATGGCGCCCACATCCGTCCGCTCGATCACTGCGCTCCCCTCGATCTCATAGACCAGTATGGAGCGGTATGATTCTTCCTTATTACTTGATAAAAGCGCTACCACTGCTGCAACGATCACGACAGCCACAGCACAAATACCAATTATGCCCTTCTTATTCGACATCAATTTCTGCATAATCAACCACGCCTCTCTTTCGGCTTACTACTCTCATTTTCCTCAACGTTTCGTAAAACTGTAATCACCGGCTGCTTTTACATAAAAAGTTCTGCCGCCCTGATAGACCGTGTCGTCACCGCCTACCTGCCATGTTCCCGCTGTCAGTCGATAGGCAGTACCCGTTTTCAACGAGTAGGTCCCGCTTGCAGAAATGACAGTATCTTCTGTCGGCTCCTCCGGCTCTTCCTCCGGCAGCTTTCCAAATACGGTAACACTGCAGGTCTTCTCATTTCCCGCCTTATCTTTTGCCCTGATCATGCAATTTGTGCCGTTTGCTTTCACCCGATAACTTCCGTCCGCTTCAGGAGTTACAGGGGACTCATTTACCATGACAGCATCTAAATTGGCATCATCCACTTTAAATGTGGTTCCTTCCGGATAAGTCTTGCCATCCTCTACGCCAACGATCTTAGGAGCTATGGTATCTATCACAATACCGCCGGATCTGGCATAAACGGTCTGTCCATCCGTACCTACTGCTTTCACATATAAAACATAGTTTGCATCCTCAGAAAGTACACGTACCAACGGCGAAGTCTGTCCATCAGGCCATGTAATGTCTCCCGCACTCTTAGCCTCTGCATTAATATCTGCAACTTTGTCTAAGTAATAAGAGAACGAAACCGCCGCCCCATCCTGGCTGGCAGAACACTCAAACATCTGATCCGTATTTTTAACATACTTATACTCTATTTTGCCGCCCATATCATATTTATAACTCTCTCCGGCCCACGTGATAGTAATCACAGGTGCGGCAGCGCTCGCCTGGACTTCTACATCTCCCGCTTCCGGCTCCTCTGTTTCAGACATGATTTCAATGCCTTCATCTCCATCATTATCTGCATCAGCTCCTTCATCGGCGCTCACATCTTCTGCATCCAGTTCATCACCGATGTTCTCGTCATCTGCGTCCGCTTCACTACCGGCATCCTCATCTTCTACATCCGCCTCATCGCCGATGTTCTCATTATCCTCTGAGANTGCCTCGTCATCGGAAACCACATCGGTATCAGAATCCGCCTCAACCTCCTGAACGACTTCTNNCTCGTCCTCNGCTGCCAGCATCGTATCCATCGGCANCANACACCCGATCAGCACTGCCATGCCCAATGCAGTCACGCTCTTCCATTTCCTGTACATAATTACCGCCTCCAGTTCTCACACTTGAAACAAAAAACAGTTCTACTACACATATATTCCGGTACGATATTATAAATATCCACTTTCCTAACCTACATTTTACACATAATCCATAATTTGGTCAATACTACTATACAAAAAAGCGGTAGGATTTAAGATTCTTCTGCATACCGCCTCCGATAGTATTCCATCGTCCGATACTCCAAAATATCTTTCATCTGTCGTCGGAAAGCATCCTGCTCTATGATTTCGGACACTTCCTCCCTGATTGCCAGCGCATACCCTTCTCTTTCTATGAAAATGCCCTTGCCGGAAGCTTTCAAAAATTTAATCGGCATACTCTTTGCCTTACTGAGATGCTGTTTGTCCGTCATCTTCTGATAATCAGAATAAGAAATATCCGTCGCTAAATCTTTCCAGTTTGTCCCTGTATTGAAAAAAGCTTTCCAACTCTCTAACACTTCATCATCCGTGACTGACATTCGAATATTTCCGTGGTTATAAAAGCTATACAGAATCGGCATCTTATAAACCTTCTGCATATCTGTTGTCTCAATCAGAGACAGGAACTCCCGCCCAATGCTGTGATACAGAGTTTGTTCCTCATCAGACAATTCATGCAGCTCATTTAAAAAATCCATATAATGCCGAAATGGATTCTCTTTGGCATGTTTCATACAATATTGATAAATCTCATCCTCCATATAAGTAAAGAGTTCCATCCTTGTCGGCGTCTTATGATCCAGCAATTCTTTTACTCTATAATATTCCAAACTGATCCGTTCTTTGACCGATAAAGACTTTTTATCCAGTTCCTTAAAAAGATCAACGAGTCTCATGTCAAAATCCACAATACAATCATCGGGATATTCGAACCTGCAATAATCACCTGCCGCACGCTCTATGTGACTGCTCTCGCCGCTCAGAAGAAATGGAGCACGCCCTGCCTTTTCATAATTACCGATAAAATCCAGCACATTCAGATACTCTTTGCCCCGGCAAGTACGCAGTCCACGCCCCAACTGCTGCAAAAATACAATGGGAGATTCTGTTGGGCGTAAAAACATAACCATGTCAAGTGACGCAATATCCACGCCCTCATTAAACATATCCACCGAGAAGATCACTTTGATCTCCTGTCTTTTCAGTTTCTCTATCGCCTTATTCCTTTCCTCTGAGAACGCGCCGTCCGCATTGCTGTATACGGCTACGGCTTCGATACCTCTTGCACAAAATTCTTTTGCCATCTCCTCCGCATGCTGCCTCGAACAGCAAAAACCCAACGCGCGTTTGGAATGGTATTTCATGTAATATTTATAAATCAAATCATATCTTCTGACATTGCCGATATATGTCTCATTCAATTCTTTTTCATCATAACGTCCCTTCACGAGATGCAAGGAAGAATAATCAGTCTCATCATAAATTCCGTAGTAGTGAAACGGAACTAATATGCCCTTATTGATCGCTTCTTTTAAAGAAATTTCATAAGGTACGTTGTAATCGCATATCTCGTAAATATTTCTGCCATCCATTCTCTCAGGCGTAGCAGTAAGCCCCAACAAAAATTGAGGCTTGAAATAATTCACGATTCTTTGATATTGATCGTTTACGGCATGATGAAATTCATCAATCACCAGATAATCAAAATAATCCGAGGAAAAATACTCTTTCCTCAGATATTCCTCTCTGCCAAGTGTCGCCACCGATGCAAAAATAACGGCTTTGTCCGTATCTTTCTGCTTCCCGTTAAAAAATCCGTAATCCTGCGATTGCCTTACATTTTGAAAAGATACCGCTGCCTGTTGCAATATCTCTTCCCGATGCGCCACAAACAACACACGTTTATATGGTGCAGAATCAAAAGCCGCTAAGTAGGTTTTCCCTATCCCCGTAGCCGCCTGCACCAAGCCTTTCACTGCACCTTCTGCCCGGCTGTTCTCCAATGCATATAGAGCCTCTATCTGCGCTCCTCTAGGTTGAAAGAACGCTTCTGTTTTTGTGTTGCTGACAATGTCGATATTCTCGATCCCATCCTCCAGATCGTCATATTTTGTTAGATCCTTGGAAACCGCAGGTTTGTGCCAGTTACGAGAGTAGGTCGTTAACTCCGCATCATCAATCACAATCGAATGCCGCTCAAATAAATCCAGAAAAGTCTCATAGAATAATGTAAAATTCCTGCCGTCTGCCAAACTGCTGAACCGATAATTCCACTCTATACCAGAGGTCAGTGCGCTTTTGGAAATATTGGAAGAACCTATAAATATCTCTCCATTGTTTTCATAATGAAAAATATATGCTTTCGGATGAAATGATCGTTCCTTATCATTATAAAATCTTAAATCAACTCGATCCCCCAGTTCTTTCTTAATCAGAAACAAAGCTGAAGGCTGTGTAATTCCCAAATAATTGCCTGTAAGAATGCGAATCTGCACACCTCTGTCCAATGCCGCCCGTAAATCTTTCAAAATCATCTTCACGCCTGATTCCATCAAAAAAGAGACAATAATATCAATACGAACGGCTTCCTGCATACTCATTTTTAACTGGTAATACAGAAAACGTCTCCTGTTTCGATCTCCTGTCATTACATCTGTCGGTTCAATGGACTCTATATGTAATTGCGTTTCCTGTGTCTCATCAATATCTATTTTTTTCGTAAGATCAAATTGAGCCATTTTTCTTCACTTCTCCCAGGACGTACATCGGAAGTTATCCATTCCTCTTCTACTTGTAACCCCTCTATTTTACTTATAAAATCTGCAAATGTCTCCTCCGTCATATCTGTAAAATAGCGTCCGTTTCTCTCTCCTGAAAAAGTTCCGTACTTGAAAGATGTATAAATAATGCCATTGGATTTTAGAGCCGTAGACATTTTGTACAAGACCTCAGACAGTTCTTCCTCCGGAAGATGCAGAATAGATGAACAGGCCCAGATACCATCGTATTCGGATACCGCAGATAATTCTTGAAAAAGCATATGACGCACCTGAATACCTATATATCGAGATGATAGTTTACATAACTCCTCCGATCCATCTATGGCCTCTACATGGTAGCCCTGGTCGAGAAAAGCTTTTGTGTCACGACCGGAACCGCAGCCGAAGTCGAGGATGTGGGCAGCGGCAGGGAGATGAGATAAGAAGCGGTCCTGGGTAGCTGAAAATTCTACGGATATGGTAGTTTTGCAAAATTGATCGGCGTTTTGATTATAGTAATTAAGAGTTTCGGACACGGCATTTCCTTTCTTTACAAAATGGCTATAGTTGTGATTGCTTATCACAAACTTTAAAATTTGAACATAAATAAAATCTATGACAAATTTTAACATGTTATATCTCAATAGGCTTAATAAAAAAATCTCCCTACTAAATCACCAAACTCTCAAATTCGGATCTACTGACTTTAATCCCACTGACAGCCAATCGTTTTGATCTATCGTAATAAATTTTGTCCAATACATTTTCTTTCTCAGAAGCGACTCCGTAATGAAGAAGTCTATGGCAAATCGGACATAAGCAAATAATATTGGCATATACATCAAGACTTTTTTCAAATTTATCTTGATATTTCATTGGCAACGCATGATGCCCTTCCATATACTGATGTCCTGTGCTTTTAGATATAAAAGTCGTGTGTTTTGGACTAATCTCACATTGGTATCCCGCAGATTCAATAGACTGCATTTTAATAATTGAAGAGCGTTTCCAGTTATGCGCGTTACCAATATTTTTCTCTGGCATCGGCACTTCTATATCCATCATCTCAATCTGTTGCTGAATATTAGTAAAGCCCTTTCCACTGGCAAATTTATAATAATGATTGAATCCTGCACTATACATTTGATGCCCACGCTTATCAAGCTCTATAAATTCCTGTTCTGAATAAAGATATGTCTTAATAACTTCCAATTCACCAATATCTTGAACTTCATACACCGTCT
>JAAUZN010000083.1 GCA_014804565.1 Lachnospiraceae bacterium | reverse complement strand
TCGGCATGAATCCGGCAGGTGACGGTAAGACAGTGGTCGAGGCGGATATTCCGGTGGCATCTCTGAGCGGTTACTGCACGGATCTCCGGTCCATGACGGGCGGACGCGGCACTTACAAGTATGAGTTTGCAAGATATGAGCAGGCACCCAGCGATGTGCAGGAGAAGGAAGTAGCGGCGAGAGCGAAGGCAGTTGCTGAGGCAAATGCGGACGCGTAGAGCTGAACAATAGCGTATATCTATAATGTGAAAGAGGAGCAGACCGATTAGTCTGCTCCTCTTATCATATGGATTGGTCACTCATTCCCATTCCAATTCCAATTGTTGCTTGCATCGTCTTTCACGTCACTCACAGTGCCACCGCCACCATATCCCCAAGCTATGAGGGGCTTTTGGTTGCCTTTGCAGCCTGTTATCTTGACGTCTTTCACATTGGCGCCCTTCTGTCCGAGAATCTGAATGGTTCCCTTGGCGTTTCCTTTAAATGTGGAATTAGATATTGTAATATCCTCACAGGTGTATCCGTTTATGTTAGGCTCAATGTCAATGCCATACTGAGGGGCCGTACCACTCGCATAGTTAAACTGGCAGTGATCTACCCTAACGTTACTTACATCCGTAATGGAAAGATTGTTTCTTCTGTTATGATGAAGATTACAATTTTCAATTGTTATACCGTTGCTGGGTATTTTATCGTTCCCTTTATCATAATGTCCAAGACTAATGCCGTCACCCCAGCAATAGGAAATTTCAATATTTTCAATAGTGACGTTTGTACTGCCCTCTATTTTGATTCCGTGCCCCTGTTCACCGCCGCTGCCTTTATGCTCCCTGCGGTCTCCGATGATCTGCCCGCCTGAAATAGTAACATTATCACGTTGTTCAAAAACATATATTACCTGATAATTTTTGCTGCTGTTTGGAATTGCTATGAGCAGCGCGCTGGGGGACATGATCAATTTCTGATTACTTGTCAAAACGATACCGCCAAAGTTGTAGTTACCGAGTGCATCTGTATGACCGCTAACAGCGTCAATATGATAAACACCGGCAGGGATATACATACAATCATATTCACTAGGATTCCATTCCCAATTTCTTAATTTTTGGTTGATATATGGTGTGTCATCCGTAGTGCCTGGCTCCTGTTCATAGGTGAGTACCTTTCCTTCCGGCTTTTCTTCATTCGGGTCTACGGCAATCGCATAACACTGCCCGGTAAAATTGTATTTGCTCACTGTTACCGTGATGATTGCCACGCCAGCTTTATTCATAGTGAGCAGGCCAGTATCATCCACGGACACCGCGTCCGGATTGCTGCTTTCCCATTTGACAGGGGCAGTAGTTCCAGCGTTATCATCTGTCTGCGCATATTGCAGGTGCAACTGATACGTAGCGCCCTCGTCTTTTTTAATTGTCTGACCATCCTCTGTGAACACCGGTTGATTGGTGATCGTTACTTTACAGGTCGCCTTTTTATTGCCATCCTGTGAAATGGCGGTGATCGTTACGCTGCCTTCTTTTTTTGCCTTGATGCGGACAGTGTTGGTTGCAGTAGTGGCATCCGTGGTGCTGTCGGCAGTAATGGCATTCGTGGTGCGGTCGTCGCCGGTAGTATCCTCATCCTCCTCTTTCAATTCTTCCACGGTAGCAATGTTATTGTTTGAGGAAGTCCAAATGATTGTAGAATTTGTTATTTTCTCGGCATTTTCTGATGTTATGGTAGCGGTAAGCAATCCTTTTTTTGAATTTGCGTCCTGTAACTCCATCATAGAAAGAGTAAGGGTATTAGGGTTCAGTGTGATTCCTTTTACGCTGTTTTTCAAATATGCTTTTTTCAGGATTTTAAAGGAATAAGTCTTAGTTCCGCCGTAGTCTCCGTCTCCGCGTAAGGTTACCTTTGCTGTGCCTGTTTTGATATTATTTTTATATTCTACAATTTTATAGCAGGATGCGGCGTTTTCTATTTCCTTTCCGGCTTTCTTATCAGCCGCATTAGCATAAACATGAATATCTTTTTCAGGAGATAAGGTGATTTCCTCTCCGGTATACTCCTGACTGTCAATAACAATCTGTAATTTGCTGATATCTTTCGCTTTGTCATAGATCTTATAGCCATCCTGAAGGGTAAGCTCGCCTTCATAAAAACCGGTTCCCGTTACTTTCACAGTGACGACGGTACCTTTATCGGGTATCGGTTTGCTTTCCATATTTTCATAGGTATAAGTGATATCCTTATCATAATCTGTTTTGGCAGCCAGTTTCTTTCCGTTCACATCTGTGACCGTAACGGTGGACTTCCATTTGTCTGGCTTTTCATCGTATGGTTTATCTGAAACAGACAGAGCAGCCTTGCTGATGTCGGCCTTCGTCACCACGAACTCTACCGTTTCCTCATATCCTTTATAATTGCCCTTACCGATAATAGTACAGATCAGAGGGTCTTCACCCGGTACTTTATTGCCGCTCAATTTTACCGAATAATCTGTTTTACTGTTTAAAATCGTATAATCTTGATCTCTGATAGTGAGGGCAGGAGATGCGCCGCCTTTTTGATAAGAGACGGTATATTTTCCATCCGTATCTTGGGTGACATTTTCGCCCCAGATGATCTTTAGAGCCTTCTTGTCACAGTTGGGGGTGATGGTATATGTTTGACGCAGGGAGCCCTTGTATCTGCCTTTTCCGGTAAAGGTGACGGTTACTTTTCCGGCCTTTTTGGCATTGCTGTACTTTATGGTATAGTCAGTTCCTTCTGTAAGTGTTTCCTCTTTTTCTTCTTCTGTTTTAAAGACAAGCAGACGATTCCCCTGTTGGAACATACCGCCGTTTTTATCCACGGTTTTTTGAGAAAAGAGTATGGTTTCCTGCCAGTATTCTTCATTCAGAAGAGCCTCTTTAATCTGGCGGTCACCCTCCAGTTTCAGATTTACCTGCTTACAGCCGTGATAACCGGCGCTAACACCTGCTGCAGAAGGATACACTTTCACATAGGCACCTTCGAGCCCGTATGCACAGACTTCGTAATCATAAAGAGTATCCGGCAAAATTTCTTTGCCAATTTTAAGCTCCGTAATCTTGACGTCGGTTTTCTCCAAATCTTTTCCCTGGTACAGATACTTGCTCTGGTCAAGCTTGATCGATGCGGAACTGAAATTTTTGTTTTTATCCTCTTTAGACAGGACAACTAGCTGCATGGGGAAGGAACCTTTGAAGTTACCGATCCCTTCAACGGTGTAGTAGTATACCTTACCTGTCTCATAGGCATCTCCGTTTTTATAGTCAGCCGGTAATGCCGGTAAATCATCTGTACCCGACTCAGTGTAATTACATACAAAGTCTTTTTTGGCAGTCAGTTTTTTCTTGCCGAAGGTCAGAACAGGATTAGGAATGTTCAGTTTTTTACTGTAATTGACAGCCTGTTCATAGCCCGGTGATTTACTGCCGGTGGTACTGTAAATATCGATTTTGTTGATATCTAAGGGCTTGATCGTATAATACAGGGTTACACTGCCGCTGTACTGGCCCTTTAGGTTAATGGTCACGCTGGGTGCTTTGGTGGTATTCCACTCAGCGGCGTTGACGTTGTTTTTATAACTCAGCGTATAATCCGTTTTTTCTTTTAACAGGGTTTCCCCATGATAAATGCGGAGATTCTGTGTGATTTTCTGCCCGTTATAAACCAGATCATCGCTTACCTGCTGGAAACCGGCTACCCGGATGCCGCGGGAAAGGTCGAGGAGTTTACCGTTATCGGGATTTTCAGGATTATCTTTGTCGAGTACAACATCTACTATGACAGAAGCTGACACACCATAGCAGGACGCAGTGATCTTTGCGTAGCCTTCGGCAACTGCAGTAATGAACCCGTTTTGATCCACGGTGGCGACGGTATCGTCATCGCTTTCCCACAAAATGGTCACCTGTGCTTCTTCCGAATCAGCAGTAGCAGCTGTTGCTTTTATTTCTATGATTTCTTCCGGCTCCAAGGTGATACGTGTTGTTCTGTCTAATGTCAGCGATGTAATGACAGGTTCTGTTTCTTCCGGCGTGGTATCGTCTTCGGAGGGAGCAGAAGAGTCGTCCATCGTATGATTTTCGGAGAGAGAAACAATTTCCGTCAACAGGGAATTGTCTTCCAGGGTCTCTGTATCTGCAGATCCCGAGGCTTCCTTCGGATCGTTTTCCTCCGCATTGGTCTCATCGTGCAGAACTTCTTCATCAGCAGTGGTATTTTCGGAGACGGATGTCTCATCCTGTATGGGATCCGCCGGAAGTTCCTCTGCGTCTGCAGCATCTTCCGGGACCTGTTCTATATCGGTATTGTTTACTGGCAGAAACGGAATGGTTGCCGCCGCATAAAACGTTCCGTTTTTGATGCTTTCATTTTCCGGATAATAAGCCGCCCGGATGTAGTAGTCGTAGGCGTCCGGTTCTGCGGTATCTTTGAGCGCAAGCTCAACAGTTTGATAGTAATCGCTTTCCTTATCTTTGTTTTCTGTCAGTGTAAAATAAGGAGAAGAGGAGACCGCATCAAAATCTGTCCAATCGTCCTCTTCATCGACAAGACTGGTACTGCCCGGAGTCATCTCTTTTTCCCCGCGGAGAATGCTCCAGACAAGTGCACCGTTTTCTTCTTCCAATATCGCATTCAGGTTGTAATTGACAAACAATACGATATGATCTGACATTTCAAAAGAAACCGGCAGGTCATATGCAAAGTCGGTGTCATCGGGATCGGGAAGTCCTTCGTCCTTCTTGATCTGTCCGATATGTAAGGCGGGTAATTCAAGTGCTTCATCATCAATACGAATATCCGTATCACTAATATCTACATCGTCATCTGAGTGGGAATCGCTGTCATCCGGAGTCTCATCGAAAGCAGTATTGTTTTCCGAAATCGATGATTCGGCTTCAGCGTTATTCTCGGCTGCTAATACAGAGATACTGCCGCAGTCACTAAGCGCTATTGATATGGTAAGCATGGTGGTAAGCCATCTTTTCATGATTCGCATTATGTATTCCTCCTTAATTGCAATTTTAGCATGAAGTATTTGGGTATAAATGCATCAATCTGTATCATTATAGCATAAAAAGAGTACTTCCAAGATAATATTTTAAAATTGGAAAAAGTTGCAGCAAAAAAAGCTGTTTTCATCGGGGTGATGAAGAAAACAGCTTTTTTTGAGATAAGCTTTCCTTTTTATAATTTAAATTTTCCGACCTCTGTTGCAAGCTGTCCGGCAATTTCCCTGTTGCCTTCGGCTTCGTTCTTAATGTTCTCCATGCTCACAGCCATTTCTGAGGCCATTGTCGTGACATCGACAACACCTTTGGCGCTTTCCTCAACTGCGATGTTGACAGCATCTACGGATTCCTTGATACTGTCGATGTTGTCATTAAGACGCATGCTTTCGTCCGCGAAATCATTCATGGTTTCGCTCAAATGACCTACATCGTTTTTATAATTCTGGCTGTTGTCAAGCAGCCTCTCGTATCCGGCCATGGCAGTTTCGTTCATAAAGCGGATCATCTGTTCCGACTCATTGGCCAGTTCATTTACGGCGTGGATCACTTCCTGACTGACTTTCTGGATACCCTCGGCAGCCCGGGCAGAGTTATCCGCAAGAGATCCGATCTCACTGGCTACGACTGCAAAGCCTTTTCCGGCTTCACCGGCTCTTGCAGCCTCGATGCTGGCATTCAGGGCGAGGAGGCTTGTCTGGTCGGTAATATTGATAATTTCCGCTGTCAGCGTGTCGATCTGCTCCACTGCTTTGGAGCGTTCGATGCGCTCGCTCATATTTTTTGACATTTCTGCGGCCTGCTTTGATGCTATAGATCTGTCAGTTTCCGCGGACTCATAAATCGCCTGCACTTTTTCCATGATCTCCGCGGCGGAATCCCGCTCGGAGGATGCTTTTGTGGAAATGCTTCCGATGGTCTCTGTGATATGCATGACAGATTCATCGACCTGATACAGAGATGCGCTGGTTTCCTCCATAGCTGCGCTCATTTCCTCCATGGTGGCGGAGATATCCGAGATGTTGTCCTTTGCGCTGATCAGGCTTTCCGCGATGGTTCCGGTGGATGTGCTCAGTTGTGTGGAGTTGGAGGAGATGTTCAGCATGATCTCCCGGATATGTTCGAGCAGCATATTGACATTCTCGGCAATCAGCTCCAGCTCGTCACCGGAAGTGATATCCAGTTTTTGTGTAAGGTCGCCCTCACTGTGCACCAGATCGTAAATTTTGCGGTCAACCTTATTCAGGCTCCTCATAATACGGTTTACGATGAGATTTATGATCACCAGAGCCAGGATAAGACATATGCCGGAGATTTGGAAGATGCTGTTGCGTGCGCCTTCAATTCGGCCGACCACATAGGATGCATCATAGTCACAGCCGAGTATGGCAACCACCGTGCCGGAACTGTCCTTTATAGGAAGATAGGCGGAGATCAGGCTTCCGTCCGCAGTTTCGTCTATGTAGTCCTGCACATAGCTCTGTCCTGCAAATACACTTGAAAATTCTGAATATTCTCCGTCAAACGCATCGCCGGGCTTGTTCTGGCTGTTGCTGTCGTCGGTGTCGATACCGTAGTAGAGCCGGTTATTATCGTTCGTATGCAGGGTATACAGATAGGCGATGCCGCAGAGGCTCTGGATATCCCTGAGAGCGGTCAGGTTATTTTGATATTCTTCCGTATTTTCATAGCCCGTTCCGACCTGGGAAAGCGTGTCGCCGTTTACTACAAATCCGGCAATGGAGGCTGCCATCTGCGCTTCTTCTACGCCCAACTGGATCATGCCGGTCTTGATGCGGTTATAGGAATTCAACCCTATGACAGCGCACATGACAATAATTAGAAATGTTGATGGAATCAGGATTTTCCATCGGATGCTGAATCGCCGTACCTTTATTTTCATGAAATATGCCTCCTAACCTTAATAAAATTTTGGCCTATTTATTATCTGTTTTTTATTATACGCTTCAAAAAATGAGAAATCAATGGTCCTAATCTGCAAAAAAAAAAGAAAAAAATCGCTGTCGCGGGCTAAACCGGCTGTGGACGGCAAGAAAACAGTTGACAAATCTTCTAAGTATAATAAAATTAGAAGAGTATGAGAAAAAGCGTTGAAATTGCGGTTGAATCAGGCGTTACCAACCGGAATCGCAGTGAGATATAGCCGTACATATTGCGGCGGGAAAGGTATGGTCAACAAGATGGCAGAATTGTACAATCACAGAGAAGTGGAGACAAAATGGCAGAAGGTCTGGGACGATGAGAGAGCGTTTCAGACTACTGAGGATTATTCCAAGCCGAAATACTACGCACTGGTGGAGTTCCCCTATCCCTCTGGACAGGGACTGCATGTAGGACACCCCAGACCCTATACGGCGCTTGACATTGTGGCGAGAAAGCGGAGAATGCAGGGTTACAACGTGCTTTATCCCATGGGCTGGGACGCTTTTGGCCTTCCTACAGAGAATTACGCGATCAAAAACCACATTCATCCAAGGATCGTGACCAAGAACAATGTGGACCGCTTTAAAGGTCAGCTTCACTCGCTGGGCTATTCCTTTGACTGGGAGCGGGAGGTCAACACCACGGATGTGGGATACTATAAATGGACGCAGTGGATCTTTCTGAAGCTGTTTAAAGCGGGGCTCGCCTACAAATCGGAGATGCCCATCAACTGGTGTACTTCCTGTAAGGTAGGGCTTGCCAACGAGGAAGTGGTCAACGGTGTGTGCGAACGCTGCGGTGCCGAGGTTGTCCGCAAGGTGAAAAGCCAGTGGATGTTAAAGATCACAGAGTATGCAGATAAGCTGATCGAGGGCCTTGATACGGTGGATTATGTGGAGCGCGTCAAGGTGTCCCAGAAGAACTGGATCGGCAAATCCACAGGTGCAGAGGTGGATTTCTCCATCAAGGGTAAGGAGGATAAACTCCGCATCTATACGACACGCTGCGATACCTTGTTCGGGGCAACCTATATGGTAGTGTCTCCGGAGCATCCGATCATTGACAAATATAAGGACGAGTTAAAGAATTGGGATGAGATTTGTGCATATCGCGAACAGGCGGCCAGAAAATCCGATTTTGAGCGTGCAGAGCTGGCGAAGGAGAAGACAGGCGTGCGTATTGACGGCATGACGGCTGTCAATCCGGTGAATGATAAAGAAATTCCAATCTATATTTCCGATTATGTGCTGATGAGCTACGGCACGGGTGCGATCATGGCTGTTCCTGCCCATGATGAGAGAGACTGGGATTTTGCCAAGAAGTTCAATCTGCCTATTATTGAGGTTGTGGCAGGCGGCAGAGATGTGCAGGAAGAGGTTTACACAGATGTTGCTGATGGCAAACTTGTCAATTCTGAATTCCTGAACGGACTCAATGTTGCTGAGGCAAAGGAAAAGATGATCGCCTTTCTGGAGGAGAAAGGCGTGGGGTGCGCCAAGACTAACTTTAAGCTGCGTGACTGGGTCTTCTCCAGACAGCGTTACTGGGGAGAGCCGATTCCGATCGTGATCTGTGAAAAGTGTGGCTATGTGCCGATTGATGAGAGTGAACTGCCTCTGGAGCTTCCCGATGTGGAGAGCTATATGCCCACCGATAACGGAGAGTCCCCTCTGGCGGCAATGACTGATTGGGTCAATACAACCTGTCCCTGCTGTGGCGGCCCTGCCAAGCGGGAGACTGACACCATGCCGCAGTGGGCAGGATCTTCCTGGTACTTCCTGCGCTACACCGATCCGAAAAATGAGAATGCGCTGGCGAGTAAGGAAGCGTTAGATTACTGGATGCCGGTAGACTGGTACAACGGCGGCATGGAGCACACCACGCTGCATCTGCTGTATTCCCGGTTTTGGCACAAGTTCCTCTATGACGAAAAGGTAGTGCCCTGTCCGGAGCCCTATGCGAAGAGAACCTCACATGGTATGATCCTGGGTCTGAATCCGCATTGTTTCTCCAATCTGCCTGCAAAGGAGCAGGAGGCGCTCTTAAAGGAGCATGGCAGCGAGAAGGCGGCAAAAGAGGCCCTGAAAGAAAAATATGGCGAGATGGCGGATCATCCCGTGGTGAAGATGTCCAAATCTTTGGGTAATGTGGTGAATCCTGATGATATTGTGACAGAGTATGGCGCAGACACGCTGCGGACTTATGAAATGTTCATCGGAGCCTTTGAACTGAGCGCAGGATGGAGTGAGGACGGCGTGAAGGGCTGCCGCAGGTTCCTGGAGAGAGTGTGGAAGCTGCAGGATATCCTGACGGATGAGACAGGGTATTCCGCAGATATGGAGATCAAGATGCACCAGACCATCAAGAAGGTGAGCCTGGATTTCGAGAATCTGAAATACAATACAGCGATCGCGGCGATGATGACCCTGGTCAACGAATTTTATAAGAAAAACGGGGTGACGAAGGGAGAGTTTAAGACGCTGATCACTCTGCTCAATCCTGTTGCGCCTCATATCACCGAGGAACTCTGGCAGGCGGTGGGCTTTGAGGGCAGAGTATACCAGACCACATGGCCGGAGTATGAGGAGGCCAAGACGGTAGAGTCTACCGTGGAGATTGTTGTACAGATCAACGGGAAAAACAGAGGCGTGTTAAATATTGGTAAGGATGATCCCAAGGATGAGGTGATCGCAAAGGCCAAGGAGACGATCGCGGATAAATTGACGGGAACCATCGTGAAAGAAATCTATGTACCCGGCAGGCTTGTGAATATCGTGCAGAAATAATTGCTTCAAGTGTGAGTTTTTATATACGATATAGAACGGAGGGTGGTGCGTGCGGCGCATCACCCTTTGCTTTTGCGAAGCCGCATGAGTTTGTCGATGGTGGCGGCCTCCTCCGGGGTAGAGCTTTCTCTGATCACAGAGACGATTGTGTCGATCTCTGCATCGGAAAACGTGATATGATTTTCCTGTCCCTTTTTAGCGACAGCCATCAGAAAGGGGAGCATCTGTTCTTTTTTTACGCTGCGGCTTTCAAACACGAGAGCCTGTAAAAATTCCAGTTTGGCTTTGTCGATATCCACAAGGGAAGGATCGTTCATCCATTCATTATTCATGGGAACCTCCGTTTTCTTGATTGTCGCCGTCTTGCGACGATTGCTCAAACATTTCATACATCTCTCTCTGCTCGGGGGTGAGCATGTTCATCATCATGGAAAGGACAGGCGAAGCGGAAGAGTCAGGGAAACCGGTCATGCCATCCATGGAAAGATCGGGAAAGATCTCCTGCATAGCGTTCATGGTCTGTGACATTTCCTGCACAGTTTCCATGGTCTGCAGGATGTTCTGCATCTGTTCCAGCTGTCTTATCTCCTCCGGGGTGGAGTAGAGGCACAGCTCCTTGCAGAGTTTGCGAAGATCCGGTTTCGGAGGCTGTGACAGGCTGCATCCGCTCAGGGTGAAGGGGTGCTTTTTCACATAGTTCAGCGTATATTGAAACTCCATATATTTGATGTAGATTGCCAGATGCTTTTGCATAGAGGGTTCTATGTAGGGGAGAAGAACCTTTAGCTTCTGGATCTGATTGGTGGTGTATAAGGCATCAAATGTCATAACATTGGACGCGTCTTCCTTTTTTTCTGCCATAAGATATGCCTTTCTGATGCCCTGTTTTTCTAACAGTATATGACACTTGAGTGGAAAATAGGCTCCGATCGGAGCCGGAGCCTATTTTCCGGATGTGTGTGAAAGATGTGATGAATAGATAATACTTCAGTGGTTAGTTGTTGCAGCAGCTGGATAAAAGAAGCAGAATCCAGATCAGGGAGCAGCAGCTATTGTTGTTGTCGCCGCCGAAGAGGCTGTTGCCGAATAAACCATTGTTGCCGCCACAGCCGCAACCGTCACCGTTGTTGCCCAAAACGGACAGAAGAATCAGGATCCAAATCCAGGAACTGCAACCACAACCGTTGTTGCTGTTATTGCTGGTATTGTTGCATCCGCAGTGAGTTGCTGTAAGATCGCTCATGTTTGTGTCCTCCAAATGTTGTTTATGCTTTATCTTATGCGGGGATGGCAGATAGGTGTATGAAAAAAATATTGGACATAAGGAGCATGAATTATGTACGATAATTATATCTTCGACTTATATGGTACACTGGTGGACATCCGAACCAATGAAAACAAGTCCTCATTATGGAAATATATGGCCAGTTATATGACACTGCAGGGAGCTCCTTATTCGGCGGCGGAACTGCGAAAACGGTACAGGGGCCTGATCAGTGATTTAAGCAGGAAACAATATGAAAAATACAGGTCTTCGATTCCGGAGCTGACACAGGATCAGATCGAGGTGGATCTGGTACAGGTCTTCTTTCGTCTGCATCAGGAAAAGGGGCTAGCGATGACATCGCAGATGCTTACGGATTGTGCATTGATGTTCCGTGCTGTCTCCCTGAATTACTTTCGTCTTTATGAGGGAGCAAAACAGTTGTTGATTGAATTGCGCCGCCAGAGGAAAGGAGTCTATCTTCTCTCAAACGCACAGTGTCTGTTCACGGAGCCGGAGCTGCGCGCTCTGGGAATTTACGACCTGTTTCATGATGTGATGATCTCCTCGGACATCGGGTTTAAAAAGCCTTCCCCTCTGTTTTACAGTGCGCTATTGGAAAAGCACGGCCTTGATCCGAAAGCTTCCGTGATGATCGGGAATGACTGGCTGGCTGATGCCTGGGGCGCTCATAACAGTGGTCTTGCTTGTATGTACATCCATACGGCACAATCCCCTGAACTCGCAGGCAGTCTTCCAAGTGGCTGCAGGCAGCTGAAAGCCATTTCTGACGTGTTGCAGCAGAATTGAGTCAAATGTCGGCCTGAGTGGAATATGAATGCAGGTCTTGAAACGTATGTTCGATTGTGGTAAAATATCAATATGCGCGAAAAAACGGAANAAAAACAGCATATGACGAGGGCGGATGTCATTTTACTCCTGCTTTGTCTTCTGGCGGCGGCAGTGTTTGCGGTATGGTTTGCTGCCGGAAGGAGAGAGGGCAGGACACTCCGGCTTACCTGTGACGGGGAAGTGATTGTTCAGAGNAGTCTACAGAAACTGGAGAGTGGCAAAAAAGCCCGCTATTGCCTGCTTCTTTATACTGAGGAAGGCGTTTCCTGCACCTGGTATGAAGCAAGGCCGGATCTCGCTTCAGCAGTTCCTGAGGNAAACAGCTATAATCTACTGACCGTTTCCGAGGCAGGTGTTTCCATGGAGGCTGCAGACTGTCCCGACCAGATTTGCGTACATCACATCTCTATCAGGAACGGNGGNGAGAGCATTATCTGTCTGCCGCACAAGCTTGTGGTGGAAATNTTNGGCGAGACGGAAGAGGAGACACTGGATGGAATAGCAAANGCAGAGAGCGTAAGCAAAAATCTCTGGAATGAGAGGAGGNATGGCCATGAGACGAACGGCTGAACTCGGGTTGTTCCTGGCGCTTGCGCTGATCCTGTCCTATGTGGAATCTCTGATACCGTTTTCTTTTGGCATACCGGGAATTAAACTGGGACTGCCCAATCTGATCGTGCTGCTTTTATTATATGAAATGCCGGTCGATNGGCAGGAGAAGGGGAAGAATCTGTATTTGNCAAAAGGTGCGCGGGAGGCGCTTTTGGTGAATGGTCTGCGGATCATCTTGTCCGGGTTTCTCTTTAGTAACCTTTATGCNATNCTATATGCTCTTGCGGGGGCGGNTTTCAGTTTTATAGCAATGCTCATNGGNAAAAGGATCGGCAGCTTCTCCATGATGGGGGTTAGCATACTTGGAGGCGTATTTCACAATATAGGCCAGATTNTGGTGGCGATNCTGGTGGTGGAAACCTTTGCAGTAGTCTATTATGCCCCGTTTCTGATCGTGGCAGGCACGGTGACGGGGGCGCTTCTCGGATTTGTGGGGATACAGATTTTGCCGTATCTTAGACGGGAAAACAGAGGATAGCAGGCCGGCGGGCAGAACTCTGCCGCCTGATAACTGATAGAAGAGAGAGGAAATGGCAATGTACGCATACATTAAAGGAACGCTTGANGAGATCACGGAGGATGCCGTGATCGTGGAGACCGGCGGAATCGGCTACAACATAAAGGTATCGGGCACCACGGTGGATCTTCTGCCGGGCATCGGCAGNGAGGTAAAGATCTATACCTATACGCTGGTGCGGGAGGANGCCTTTTCNCTCTATGGATTNTTNACCCGCGACGATCTGGAGATTTTNAAGAAGCTGATCACGGTGAGCGGGATCGGGCCCAAGGGCGGATTGGCGATCCTGTCAGTGATGAGTGCGGATGCCCTGCGGTTTGCCGTGATGGCAGCGGATGCGAAAGCGATTGCCAAAGCACCGGGGATCGGGGCAAAAACGGCGGAGCGGGTGATCCTTGATCTGCGCGATAAGATTTCTCTGGAGGATACCCTGCGCGGTATCGGTTCACCGGCGGANGCGGCGGGGCAGGCGGCAGGTGCCGGAGCCGGCGACAATCTGATGAAACGGGAGGCAATCGAGGCGCTGGTGGCGCTGGGNTATTCGGCATCCGATGCCACTGCGGCNGTNAAAAAGGTGGANGTGGGCGAGGATGCCACCTCNGAGAGNATTTTGAANCTNGCNCTNAAGCATATGTTTTANNNGAGAAAGGAACGGCNTCCGCCGGNGCGGANGGNNGGGGAGAATATTGTGATTTTTGGGAAGCATATTAACCGNTACTACAGGAAATATGGGCCGCTGCTGCTTATCGGCATTGCAGCTCTTNTTTTCGTGGACTATTTTCAATTGATTTTGCCGGAGTTGTACCGNATTGTGGTGAACGGCATGAACGGCGGGCTTGTTGAGATNGACGGAAANNTCGTGCCTTTTACNATGGAGGTGCTTTTGGATGAGGTCTGTCTGCGGTTGATCGTGGTAGTATTAGTCATGGTNGTGGGGCGTTTTTTGTGGCGTGTCAGCTTCTANGGGGCGGCNATCAGNGTGGAGACCGATCTGCGGAATCGNATGTTTGATCACTGCAAGAATCTTTCACAGGATTACTTTCAGATCAACAAAGTGGGTAATCTGATGAGTCTGTTCACCAATGATCTGGACACCATACAGGAATGCTTCGGGGACGGCATATTGTTCTTTTGTGACGCGCTGTTTCTTGGACTTTTGGCATTTTATAAGATGTGGAAGATGGACAGGGTTCTGACAGGATTATCCATGATNCCCATGGCGCTTTTGTTTCTGATAGGAACGGTGTTGTTCAGGGCTATGAAAGCTAAATGGGAAATTCGTCAGGAGGCGTTTTCCAAATTGTCTGATTTTTCTCAGGAGAATTTTTCGGGAATTGCGGTCGTCAAGGCTTTTGTAAAAGAATATCTGGAACTGAAAGAATTTTGTAAACTAAATGTGGAAAATGAGGAGGTCAATGTGGCTTATACCCGGATTTCCACACTTCTTAATATTCTCACAACTTTGCTTGTGGAGTCTGTGATCTGTGTCATATTGGGTTATGGAGGGTATCTGGTTTATTGCGGCAGGTTTGACGCCGGGCGGCTTGTGGAGTATATTGTCTATTTTGATTCTATCATATGGCCCGTTATGGCAGTGTCTATGCTGATTGAGAAGACTTCCAGAGGGAAGGCTTCCCTGAACCGGATAGGGGAACTGCTGGAAGCGGAAATTACGGTGAAAGACCGGGCGGATGTGAGAGATCTGACCAGTATGAAGGGCAAGATAGAGTTCCGGCATCTTTCTTTCCGTTATCCGGACGGGGAGGCAGACGCTCTTCGGGACGTTTCCTTCACCATTTATGCCGGGGAGAGCGTGGGCGTGGTGGGAAGAACCGGCTCCGGAAAAACGATTCTGGTGGATCTGATTCTGCGCGCCTACAATGTGCCGGACGGCACGCTCTTTATCGACGGGCATGATGTGAATACGGTATCGATCCATTCTGTGCGGGAGGGATGTGCCTACGTGCCGCAGGATAATTTCCTGTTCTCCGACACGATTGAAAACAATATTTCTTTTGCTGTGGATGAGGTGGATGGTGCTCTGGTAGAGCGGGCGGCGAGGCTTTCCGATGTGCATGAAGATATCATGGATTTTACAGCAGGTTACCGGACGATTCTGGGAGAGCGCGGTGTGACGGTTTCGGGCGGACAGAAGCAGAGGATCTCCATTGCCAGAGCGCTTCTCAAGGACTCGGCAATACTGATATTGGACGACTCCGTCTCTGCGGTAGACATGAAAACCGAAAAGATCATTCTAAAAAATCTGTTGGAGGAAAGGAAGGGTAAGACGACGATTCTGATTGCTCATCGCATTTCCACGGTGGAGCATATGGATAAGATCATCTACATTGATGAGGGAAAAATCTGTGCGGTTGGCAGCCATGAGAGCCTGTGCGAGAATTGTGAAGATTACAGGAGAATGGTTGAGTTGCAGCGCATGGAGGAAGAAGCGGGAGGTGAGACAGATGTATGAGTACTATCCGCTTATCGTAGTGGGAGCGATTGTCGGTGTGTTCGCCGTCGTTCTTCTTACTGCGTATCTTTGCGTAAAAGATAAGAAACAGTCTATGGGTTTTGAACGGCAGATGGGTGACAAAGAGATTATGGGCCGTCTGATGCAGTATGCAAAACCTTACTGGAGGCAGTTTTTGCTGGTGGGCGCCGTGATGCTTTTTTCTATCGCTTATGATATGATTTCGCCGCTCATTATCGGGTGGATCGAGGAGCTGGCTGCCGGAGATTTCGCTATGCGGCAGATTTACAGGGCGGTAGCGGTCTATGTGGCTATTCTGCTCGTGTCCATGCTCTGCAGTTATGTACAGGCGGTAGTTTTGCAAAAGACAGGGCAGAGAATTATCTCAGTTATGCGTGAGGACTTGTTTGTGAAGATTGAAAAGCTTTCCCATGAACAGTTGAATGCGATTCCGGTCGGAAAGCTTGTCACGCGCATCACCAACGATACAAACGCGATTTCCATGATGTTCACCAATCTTCTGGTGAATCTTGTCAAGAATGTTTTTGTGATTGTCGGTGTGTTTGCAGCGATGCTTTTGCTCAATTACGAGCTGACGCTTATGATCCTGTGTTTTGTGCCGTTTATTGTTTTGTTTACCGTTATTTTCCGTAAATTTTCCAGGCGGGCTTACAGGAAGGTGAAGGACAGGACTACAGATATCAACACTTATCTCTCCGAGAATCTTTCCGGTATCAAGATTACTCAGATTTTTAATCGTGAGGAGGCGAAGATGCAGGATTTCCGGGAGAAAAGTAATGCTCTGGGGAGAGCGAAGCAGGAGCAGATATTTGTATTCGGTATTTTCAGGCCGCTGGTATATATGCTTTACGTCAGTTCTGTGCTTTGTCTTCTATATCTGGGCGGCAGAGGTTATCTGACGGATCAGGCTTTTATGGGGCAGGTGATTACAAGCGGGACACTGGTATCCTTTTATATGTATATTATGAAATTTTTTAACCCGATTCAGAATCTGGCAGAGCAGTTCAACTGGCTGCAGTCAGCCTTTGCTTCGGCGGAAAAGGTTTTTACGATCATGGATCTGGAGCCGGCTATACAGGATGCGCCTGATGCGGTGGAAATGGAATCTGTAAGAGGAGAAATCGAGTTTAAGGATGTGTGGTTTGCCTATGTGGAAGGAGAATGGGTATTAAGGGGAGTCTCTTTTCATGTCAATCCGAAGGAGACAGTGGCCTTTGTGGGTTCCACCGGTTCCGGCAAGACTACCATACTCTCTCTGCTCTGCAGAAATTACGAGTTTCAGCGGGGAGAGATACTTATAGACGGAATTGATATACGGAAGATCAAGACAGATTCCCTGCGCCGGCATTTTGGTCAGATGCTGCAGGATGTCTTTCTCTTTTCCGGGACGATCCGAAGCAATATCGTATTGCGGGCGGAGAATATCTCCGATCAGGAGATCCGGGAAGCCTGCCGTTATGTGAATGCAGATCATTTTATTGATAAATTGGAGCGTGGACTGGATGAGGAAGTGCGGGAGAGAGGCAATAATTTTTCCGCAGGACAGAGACAGCTTTTATCCTTTGCCAGAACCATTGTCCATAAGCCGGCGGTCATGATCCTGGACGAGGCCACGGCGAACATTGATACGGAAACGGAGATTTTGATACAGGATTCATTGGAAAAAATGCAGAATATCGGCACGATGTTGATGGTGGCCCACCGGCTTTCCACGATCCAGCACGCAGATAATATTATCGTGCTATCTCACGGCAGGATCATCGAGCAGGGGAACCACCAGGAACTGTTGGAGAATAAAGGGCAGTATTACAAACTTCATCATCTGCAGTACCAGAGGGAGGAGATGGCCCGTATAAAAGAATAAAGGGTCAGGGCGTCTCTTCTTCCTCCGCATCGTACGCTTCCAGAAGCCGCATACCGGCTGTCTCGGTCACGGGCAGAGAAAAGACCACGGATTTCGCAGGAGAGGAGAGCCCGGCTTCCTCCATGACGGCCTGCATGATGGCATTCTTTTGGTTCTTTTTAACCACAATGAAGATGATCTCCTTTTCGGAGGCGAGGGTGACACCCAGGAATTTGTCGGCGCTCTCCATACCGGTGCCTTTGGCGTGGATGACGGTACCGCCGCCCGCATTCATTTTGCGTGCGGCATCCATGATCTTTTCTGTATAGCCCTGGTTGGCGATGATGATTAAAAGCTCGTATTTGGTGTCTTTCAAAACCGATTCCTCCCTTTTTTCATACGATTGACTCCCTGTCAGGAAATGGAGCTGCTTGAGACCGCCGATGCTGCTTAAGGGAATAATAAACGCGATTCCCGTGCCGGGAATATCGATCTGCATTTCCTTTTGCAGGCCGGTCTTGATCTGTTTCCAGGTTTCTTTCTTGACGACAGAGAAGATGACGGCCTTTTCCGTGCCGTCCAGCCCGAAGTAGTCCAGAATCTCATTGCCGGCGGTTCCGTATCCCAGCGTGATGAAATTGACGGAAACGCCGTATCTGTCATAAAATGCCGCAAAATTTTTCGTGCGGTCCCTTGTGATGATCGCCGTCATTAAATATAGTTCACTCATAGAGAATCCTCCGTTTCTGCTTGTCTACAGCTCTATGATCATATTGTCCTCTGCAGCAGACAGGGCATCCGAGGTAAATCCGGCAGTCTGCGGCGCGTGGCGATCTCTGCTGTCTGCCTTATGGCGCTGGGAGAGGAGGCCGAGAAGCTGTATGGTGATAAGCGGCGTCATCGCTACCATCGCGACGATGCCGAAAGCGTCTTTTACAATGCTGCCGCCGACTGCGCCGCAGGCACCCTGAGCCAGCGGGAGCAGAAAAGCCGCGGTCATGGGACCGGAAGCTACGCCGCCGGAGTCAAAAGCGATGGCGGTATAGAGCTTGGGTACGAAAAAGGAAATACCCAGAGCAAAGGCATAGCCGGGGATCAAAAACCACATGACGGATATGCCGGTGAGCACCCGGAGCATGGCAATGCCAAGGGAGATGGCCACGCCGAGGGAGAGACAGGTTCCCATTGCGCCGGCAGAGATGGCACCGTCTGTGATCTCCTCCACCTGTTTGTTTAACACATAGACGGCAGGCTCCGCTTTTACGATGAAGAACCCCATGATCATGGCGATGGGAATGAGGATCCAGGGGTGTCCGGAGCTGCCCAACATTTGCCCCAGATAGTTCCCGGCGGGCATAAAACCGACATTTACGCCGGTCATGAACAGAACCAGACCGATGTAAGTGTAGGCCAGTCCGATGATCATTTTTGTGAGCGTTCTTTTTTGGAGTTTTAACACTGCGATCTGAAAGATACCAAAAAAGAGGACAATGGGGAAGAGCGAGGTGGCGATTTCCGCGATATAGGTGGGGAAGCCGCTGTGGAACAGAGCCCACAGTTCCACGGAATCCTCTACGGCAGGAATCACAGGCGGTACATAGCTGCTCTCAGTGGGATGGTAGATCATCCCCAGGATCAGCACGGACAGGATGGGGCCGATGGAACACAAAGCCACCAGGCCGAAGCTGTCGTTTGCGGCTTGCCGGTCATTACGGATGGCAGCCACACCCACACCCAGAGCCATAATAAAGGGCACCGTCATAGGACCGGTAGTCACACCGCCGGAATCAAAGGCGACGCTCAAAAAGGTATCCGGTACAAAGGGTGTCAACAAAAAGGCGACAAGATAAAACAATAAAAGCAATGGAGTAAGGGGAATGCGAAACAGCATACGCAGCAGAGCAAGCACCAAAAACAGACCGACCCCACAGGCGACAGCCGCGATCAGGACAGCGTTTGGCACAGAGGGAACCTGTCCTGCAAGCACCTGAAGATCCGGTTCGGAGACGGTGATGATAAAGCCCAGCAGAAAGGACAGGGAGATGACAACGAGAAGCTTTTTGCTCTTTGTCATGCAGGTGCCAACCTTTTCTCCCATGGGCGTCATGGCAAGCTCTGCACCCAGAGTGAAAAACATCATCCCCAGAATCAGCAGAACAGCGCCGATCAGAAAGCACAGCAGGATGCTGGTGGAGATCGGTGCAATGGAAAAACAGAGGATCAGCACGATGATGATGATCGGAAGCACGGCAACCAGCGCTTCCCGCAATTTTTCCATCAGTTTACCGCGTAAAACATACCTTGTCTGCAAACGGCCATCCTCCTTTTTTCTTTTCGCTCTCTGTTTTTATGATTTCATATTATTATGTTGGATCATATAAGAAAAGAACTGTGTGAGTATTATCTTATAATGAATCGTAAGGATTGACAAGGGAGAAAAGAGATTATTTGCGGCGCTGCTTGCGAAGCGGACGGGAAGATGGTATTCTTTTTTCAGAGGAAACAGTATGGCAAACAGAATGATCGAGACGAATTTCATAGAGGAAGATATCAAGATTGAGGGGTCTCTGCGGCCGCAGAGGCTTGTTGACTATATTGGTCAGGAGAAGGTGAAGGACAACCTCAAGATATACATTGAAGCGGCGAAACAGCGCGGTGACGCGTTGGATCATGTCCTTTTTTACGGTCCGCCCGGACTTGGCAAGACGACCCTGGCAGGTATCATCGCCAATGAGATGGGAGTACACATGAAGGTCACCAGCGGACCGGCTATTGAGAAGCCGGGAGAGATGGCGGCGATCTTAAACAATCTGCAGGAGG
>JAAUZN010000082.1 GCA_014804565.1 Lachnospiraceae bacterium | reverse complement strand
TTATACATGATAAAACCATAAAAATCAATAGGCACGCCTTACACGACGCTAAAACAACGCCATATGAGACTTCTTCTCCTCCATCTGTTTCCGAAGCATAGCCATCTGATACTTACCCATCACTTCCTCCTGCTTCTTCTTGGCGATCGCTTTAGGGAAATCCAGATCCTCCAGACGGCTCCTGGAAGAAAGCTGATTGATTGCCGCAGAATTATTATAATTCCGGGTATACTGCAGAGCGTTCGTGGAAGCGCCCAGACTGCTTCTTCTCTCCGAAACCATATCCATTGCCTTGTCTATGGCATCCAGACTGAAATTCTTGGATGTGACATCCAGATCGGCGATGCCCAAAGCCTCCAGCGTGGAATTTTTCATCTGGATATGCATACTGCCGCCATTGGGAGATGTGACAACCGCCATATCCGCCATGCTGCCGTCCAAAAGTGTCTGCTCATTAAAGCTGGTATCCCTCGCCAAAGACTCGATCCCTTGCTTGAGCTGATCGATCTCCTTCTGATAAATCTGTTTATCAGCATCGGAATTGATACCGTTCATGGACTTGACCGCAAGCTCACGGATCCGCTGCAGATAATCGGACATCCCGTTCAGAGCACCCTCTGCCACATTATTGGCCCCAATAGCCATACCTGCATTGTCTGCACCGACTTTAAGCCCTATCTCCTGCGTTTTCATCCGCTGCGCAATAGCTAAACCCGCCGCGTCATCCTTCGCCGTATTGATCCTCTTTCCGCTGGAAAGATGAGAATAGGACCAAGCAAGATTCTTTTCGTTCTCCTGAATCTTTTGAGATGATCTTACGCCCAAGTTCATAATCATGCTCCTTTCTGTCTCCGGATTGTTCTCGGGACACGATCACATGCACTGTCTAGTTAATATCATTATACCGCTTTCAGCGCAAAAACTCAAACAGAAAATAGGAAAAATTGCCCAAACAAATATAAATAATTCCTAAACTGCCTGCTTCCCGCTTACCGCAACAGGCCGACTGCCCGTGACGTACCGATCCGATCGCACCCTTCCGCCACAAAAGCCTCAAGATCCTCTAACGTGGAAATACCGCCCGCCGCCTTGATCTTTACATTCGGGCCGATATGTTCTTTAAAGAGTCTCACATCCTCTATGGTGGCACCGCCTGTGCCAAAGCCTGTGGATGTCTTGATGTAGTCTGCTCCCGCCTTTGTCACCGCATCGCACATGGCGATCTTTTCCGCCTCGGTCAGGTAACAGGTCTCGATAATGACCTTCAGGATCTTATCGCCGCAGGCCTGCTTCAGGGTACGGATCTCCTCCTCCACCTTCTGATAGAGACCGTTTTTCACATCGCTGATATTGACCACCATGTCGATCTCTTCCGCGCCGTCCTCAATGGCCTTCTTCGTCTCCGCCACCTTCGCCTCCGTCACGGAATATCCCAGAGGAAAACCTACCACCGTACAGATATTGATCTTCTCCCCGTACTGTTCATGAATCCTTCCGATATAAGTGGGCGGCACACATACCGAAGCCGTCCCGTTTTCGATAGCCTCGTCACAGAGTGTAACAATATCCTCCCAGGTGGCAAAAGCCTTTAACTGTGTGTGGTCTACCCGCTTTAAAATCTCTCTCTTATCCATAGCAATCTCCATTTCTGTATAAGTTATGATCCTTTTCTTTCTCTATTGTAATCGCTGTAAACTGAAATTTCCACCCAAAAATAAGAGAAGCGCAAAGACTGTTTCCAAATTCTGGTACTATCTTCCTATTAAAATATGTCTATAATATTAAAATTCTGTTAAATTCCCGTTTTCGCTTGTTTCCGCCATTTTTTTCATGGTATGATANANTCGTTAGNGTATAGAAAGGAGGTACATAGTATGGAACANAANAGTTTTTCTGAGATCACACCTGAGATCGTNCGACTTGCAAACATGAGCGAACAAGCCGGCGTTATTGATACAGAGCTTTTTACAAAATNTGATGTCAANAGNGGCCTGCGCGATCTAAACGGNAAGGGCGTACTGGCGGGTCTNACNAATATTTCNGANGTGCGCGCCAATAAGATCGTNGACGGCGTACAGNTTCCCACCCACGGTCAGCTTTTNTACCGGGGNTATAATGTAAAAGATCTGGTGAACGGCTTTTTTGCCGATAACCGTTTCGGNTTTGAGGAGGTGACNTATCTTCTCCTCTTTGACAAGCTGCCGNATGCNGAAGAGCTCGCCAGCTTTACNAANNTNTTAAACAGNTANCGTTCNCTCCCCACCAGCTTTGTGAGGGANATNATCATGAAGGCGCCCAGCAATGACATGATGAANACGCTGGCAAGATGTGTGCTGACGCTCTACTCTTACGACGACCGGGCGGACGACACATCGCTCCCCAACGTACTCAGACAGTGTCTGCAGTTGATCGCNCTTTTCCCGATGCTCTCCATTTACGGGTATCAGGCTTACAACCACTATCACAACGGGGAAAGTCTCTACATTCACCNGCCCCNGCCGGAACTTTCCAATGCGGAGAATATCCTGCATATTCTGCGCCCTGACAGCAAATATACACCTCTGGAGGCAAAGATTTTAGACATCGCCCTGATCCTGCATATGGAGCACGGCGGCGGTAACAATTCCTCCTTTACAACTCATGTTGTCACCTCCTCCTTGACGGACACCTACTCCGTCATCGCGGCAGCCATCGGCTCCCTGAAAGGCCCCCGCCATGGCGGCGCCAATATCAAGGTGGTTAAGATGTTTGAGGAGATGAAACGGGAGGTCTCNGACTGGNCCAATGAGGGACAAGTTGCTGACTACCTGAAAAAGCTTCTGCACAAGGAAGCCTTCGACCACGCAGGACTGATCTACGGTGTGGGACATGCGGTTTACTCCAAATCCGATCCCCGTGCCGTCATCTTTAAATCCTTCGTGGAAAAGCTGTCCGAGGAAAAAGGCCTGCAGGAGGAGTTNGCNCTCTACTCTCTGGTGGAGCGTCTTTCTCCGGAGCTCATTGCGGCAGAGCGTCCTATCTACAAGGGCGTCAACATCAATGTGGACTTCTATTCCGGTTTCGTTTACGATATGCTCAATCTGCCGATGGAACTTTACACACCGATCTTTGCCATCGCCAGGATCGTGGGTTGGAGCGCTCACCGTATGGAGGAGCTTGCCAACAACGGCAAAATCATCCGTCCCGCTTATAAGACGATCTGTGTGGACAGAGNTTATGAAATGCTGCTGCAGAGAAATGCCTGACAGTCAACACAGATAATATATTGAGAGACAAAAAGAGAGCCCTGCCTTATAACCACTTCCGGTTATGGCAAACGCTCTCTTTTCTTTGACGTAAGCTAGTTGATACCTGTTGCGATTCTTCCTTCATCTACTCCACAAGTGACATAATGTTCATATAACGCTTCTTTATCATAGCCGAAAACTTTCCGCAGATCCGGATACCGGTCCGCATATGCCACATAGTCAAACTCATCCACGGTTCCTGTAAACGGAGTCACTGTAATGCCTGCCCCGCCAAACCATGGATTATCAGCGCCGTCATCCGTCGGATCCCATGTCCGGTACGGAGAGTCCGCTTCTATTTTGAGTGCAGTCGGTTTTCCGAGTTCTCCGGCTTCTTCCGTATCGGAATATACGACTACCTTCGTTCCAGGCTTACAATTATCGTAAATCCATTTTGCATCTTCCGCCGCTAATCTGACACAGCCNAGNGATGCACTNTCTCCCAGTTTATTNTACTCTTCCCANTCTAATGTATCCGGCGANNCNTCTATGTANGGCACAGAATGAAANAGGATCTTTNTGTTAAACCGNACNGCATATCTGCCGNANGTNTTNTCCACCATCNTACGCCATTCATAATAATCNGANGTGCGAAACGTCCCTTCCGGTGTGGANGATCCCTCGCGTCCGCAGGAACANACCATCGCNTTNANCGGNNTCAGNGAACCGTCCGCNTTTTGCTGCTTAACGGTAATACAATTTAAAGCCCTGTTCACATAGACAACATAATCCGGTCTTGNATCNACTGNCGNNCTANCCNNCTGTATCTCCGGCAGCTCCGCCGCGCTGACATGATNGNCCGTACCTGTAAACAATAACATACCCAAACACAACGTAGCTGCAAGTAANATTTTNATTTTTCTCATTACTATATACATCCTTCTGCCCTATTCTATGCCTAAAAACTGTTTTACGATTGTTTTCATTTCTGTCTTATCACANACATTGTCATGCAGCACCGGCGCTGTCCGGATCTCCTCGATGGCATTCGGCACCGTCACATTCCCGATCCTGGAAAGCTCGTCCACCAGCTCAAAATCTCCCATCGCGTCATATTTCGGATCGATGGCGTTCATAACGCTTCTGGTAAACTTGAAGGGGCTTGCCGTGGAAGCGATCACGGTCTTTGTCTCATCCTTGGTGTCCGATACATATTTCTTATAAACCGCACTTGCCACTGCCGTATGGGTATCCAATACATAACCCGTATCTTCATAGAGAGAACGGATCCTGTCCGCGGTCTCTTTTTCGTCTGCAAAATTGCCGTAAAAGTCCGCAAGCTGCTCTCTCATGCCCTCTGTGATCTGATAACTGCCGTCCTTTGTGAGCGCCTGCATCAACTCCTTATTCTTTGCCGCGTCATTCCCTGNNATACGATAGATCAGCCTTTCCAGATTGCTGGAGATCAGGATATCCATAGAAGGAGAACTGGTCAGCTTAAATTCACGTTTCCTGTCATAATCTCCNGTCNTNAAGAAATCATAAAGCACTTTATTTTCATTGGAGGCACAGATCANCTTATTGATCGGCACTCCCATATTTTTCGCATAAAAGGCCGCCAGAATATTGCCGAAATTNCCTGTGGGAACCACCACNTTGATCTTTTCGCCATCCTCGATCTTGCCCTCGTGTAACAGCTTCGCNTAGGCNTANACATAGTAGACCACCTGAGGCACCAGNCTNCCNATNTTGATGGAATTNGCAGAGGAAAACNGCAGCCCCTGTTCCGCCATCTGCGCCGCCAGNTCCTTATCGTTAAACAGCTGCTTTACCCCCGTCTGGGCATCATCAAAGTTGCCGTGTATCCCCACCACAAAGGTATTGTCACCNTTCTGGGTCACCATCTGCTTCTCCTGNATCGGGCTNACGCCGTTCTTCGGATAAAAGACGATGATCTTCGTCCCCTCCACGCCGGCAAAGCCTGCCAGAGCCGCCTTCCCCGTATCGCCTGAGGTGGCCGTCAGGATCACGATCTCATCCTTCACCTGATTCTTTTTGGCGGCAGTGATCATCAGATGGGGTAAGATAGACAGCGCCATGTCTTTGAAGGCGATGGTCGCACCGTGGAACAGCTCCAGATAATAAGCTCCCTCCGCTTCTACCAAAGGCGCGATTTCTTCCGTGTCAAACTTTGCATCATAAGCCCGCTCGATACAGCCCTGCAGTTCCTCCTTCGTGAAGTCTGTCAAAAACAGCTTCATAACCTCGTAGGCCGTCTCCTGATAGGTCTTGTCCGCGAACTCCTTCATGGTACATTCGAGAGCCGGAATATGATCCGGTACGAAAAGTCCTCCGTCCTCCGATAATCCCTGCAGGATCGCCTGGGATGCGGTCGCTGTTCTGCTGCTGTCTCTGGTGCTGCTGTATATAACGTCCATTATCTTAAACCATGCCTTTCTCAATCTTTTCTCCAAAGTGCTGTTTGATTCATTTCATTACATCTCAATACCTTACCACACTTTTTCGATGGGTGCAAGAATCCCTAGAGAAAGAACTCATGATTTCCATAGGAAAAAAGTCTCGTCAGCTTTCGGTCAAACCATTTCAAGCGATCAGAATCCGCCCTTTCACGGGCGCAGAAATACAACGCCCCCTGAGAGATATCCTCCCCATACAAGGCGCGCTCCACCGCTTCCACCGTATCATCGCTGACATGGACATTCTGATAACGACCATCCACCGTCGGTGAAAACTGGGCGATTCCCTGCTCTCTCTGCATGACCACATCCCACACCGTATCGGGAAACGATTCGTTATTCACCCGGTTTAACACCACATTGGCTACCAGAAGTTTTCCGTTCTGATCCTCTCCGCCTGCTTCCGCCTCCACGATTCGAAGAAGCGCCTCATAGTCCTTGTCCGACAGCTGATACTTCTTCGTCTGTTCCAACACCTCATAGTCCACGACTCGCTGACCGGAAGATACGCTCTCGAGCATTTCCACAAAGCTCTGATTGTCCTCCTCCATCGATGTGTCCAGGTATTCCATGCGAAAAGCAGGCTTGGCCGATATCCGGTCGATCTTCAGCTCTCTGACACAGATCCATGACGATAGTATCATCATTCCCGCCAGAAGGAAGCCTGTTATATATTTCCTATACATTTTTTCTCCTTACTTATACTGTTGCGCTTCGACTGCCAGACGCAGTCCCCGCGCACTTATCCGGGAACCGACAGCCGGTCCCAACGATTCTTAACAGTATTTTATGCAGAGAAAAGGAAAAATATTTCTGAATTTGTTTTTTTTCTCAAAAATGGTACAATCATATAAAAAAGGAGGTCATAGAATGGAGCAGCCATTACCCGGCGTTTATACCGCTGTGCGAGGGGACGGATCCACTTACTTTCGCGCTTCATTAACCTATCGCAATAAGCATATCAGTCTCGGCA
This sequence comes from Lachnospiraceae bacterium, assembly GCA_014804565.1. Classification (GTDB taxonomy): domain Bacteria; phylum Bacillota; class Clostridia; order Lachnospirales; family Lachnospiraceae; genus UBA3282. The sequence continues at coordinate 25,350 of JAAUZN010000082.1, read as the reverse complement.
GCCACGACGATAAACAAAAAGCGCACGAGATCTATCTGACTGCCTCTGCGCTCTTAAAAGACACCTCCATACATCTGGAAGACTATTCGGAGGATTCTCCTTTGGCCTTTTCCAAGTGGGTCTGTCTGATCAATTTTCGGGACAATGGACTCTACTTTTCCTCTCCCATTTATATCAGGCCCCATTTTTTCTATTACTTTTTTTCCCCGGAAGAACACTTTATCTTCGACAAGGACGATCTGTTCTACTATTCCTCCCGCAGGATCTCAAGGCGTGGCGGCCACTATTTCGTGGCGGACTACGGCATGCAGATCAACATTATGAGCCGCTACGGCATCAAAAACTATGCGGTGGAAGGCCGGGATTATCGCTTTATCAACGGCGACCGTAATGATCTGCGCTATGAAAATATCGAGATCATCAACCGTTTCCACGGCGTATGCGCAGTACAGGAAAAAGGAAAGACCTGCTATCAGGTAAAGATCCATGTGAAAGGCAACGTAAAGGTTGGCACTTACGCCTCAGAGATTGAGGCTGCCATCGCCTACAATAAAGCCATCGATCTACTGAAAAAAGCCGGCATAGACAAGGCTTACACCCCCAACTATATGGAGGGAATGTCTCCCGACGTCTACGCCGACCTCTATGCTTCCATCCGGGTGGCTCCCCACCTGATGAATTATCGTTCCGAATAGCCGACAAAACAGATATTTAAATCTGCCCCGCCATCTATTCCATTTAACACACCGTCTGTATCATACTGCCACATGGAATACAGATAAGGATAATCGGGAATATCCTCCTCCTGAGAAAGCCACACATCAAAATCCTGCAGCTTGGTCAGATCCACTTCCTTGAGCAGCCACTCTTTATCCCCATAGACCATAGGCACATAGCCCGCAGCCTTAACGCCCTCCAAAAAACTGACTGTCACCGCCGTCTTATCTTCTCTGCTCAGTCCTTCTATTCTGGATTTATCATTGGACACAAACCCCATATTAAAGGCAATGGGATATTTCACCTTGCCCCTGTAAGGCTCCAGATTCTGCACCACGAAATTCGCCTCCTGGATTGCCTCATCCTGAGAGATTGCCTGCGAGTAAAAATAGACTCCCACATCCAGCTGCGCCTCGATCGCTCCCTCGATGTTTTCCTTAAAATTCTCATCCAGCGTGATCTGTCCTGTGCTGTAGCCCCGGCTTCCCAGCCGGATCATCACATAATCCACCCCTGCCGCCTTGAGGCTTGGGAAATAAATTTTCCCCGTGTGTTTGGAAATATCCACCCCCACATAGGAGGTTTTTCTGCCGTTCTCCATATAGCGCTTCAGTCCGGCCTTGTCTTCCATGTTGGTGAAATCAAAAGTATTCTTTTTCAGATAGGGGCTGATCAACACCCACTCCTCCGAGCCGTCGCGGTTCGTGATCAAAGTGTGCTTACCGTCCGTGGCAGGATCGTTGCGCTCCTCTTCTTCCTTCTGGCGCTCCACCTCCCTATCCTTTTCCTTCTCCTTTTCGGCTTTCTCCGTGTATGGGTTTTTACTGACGCTTTCTGCCGGCTTTTTCTCTTCCTCAGGCACTTCCTCCTCTTCCGGATACATATCCCAGAAATCTAAGTCCTCCGCCCGAAGCTTTGGCGCTGCCTCCTCTTCCTGAATCGCAAGCTGCTCTTCCTGCACAGCTTCCTGCTGCTGTCTTTGAACCTCCTGCAGATATTCACTGCCGCCGCTCTTCTTGTCATTATTACGGAATACGGCCAGCAGAACGATCAGTATAAATGCGGATACACCGACGATCATATAGATCACGGAGGGGCCCATGCCGCCCCCTGCTTCCTCTTCTCTCGGTAATCTCATTTTACAAAACACTCCTCTGTTGCTCTGTTTTTTTACTAGATGTTATGTTATCATAGACGCAGACTCAATATCATACATACTCGAAAGCCCGTGCTTACGCACTTCCTGTTTGACTTCGTCAAACACTTTCTCGTTAATGATCGCAGAAAAACAAATGTCTCCTTCGGAGCCGCTTGTTTTTCTCTTGCGATCATAATATCATGATATCATCAAAATGGCAAATTTAGAAAGGCAAAAGCAGGTAAATCGATTTGAAAAAGCAGGCAATTGTAAAATCATATATAATATTGTTATTTATCTTACTATTTTCTATTACATCACTGATGACCGGCTGTACGAGAAACACAGAGCCCATCTCCCGCACCGGCTTTTATTTTGATACGGTAATTCAGATCACTTTATATGATACAGAAGATGCTTCTGTGTTGGACGGGTGTTTTGCGCTGGCGGAAAAATATGAGAATCTTTTCAGTGCAACAAAAGAAGGATCCGATGTGTGGAACATTAACCACGGAAATGGGGAACCTGTCACGGTCTCGGAGGAGACAGTCTCCCTCCTTGTGACAGCAGTGGACTACGCTAACACAACAGAACGGCGAATCGACCCTACCATACGCCCTGTCAGCGGGCTTTGGAACTTCGGCTCCGAGGGTCAAGCGCAGGTGCCGAAGGATGCCGCCATCAAAGAGGCGCTCTCCCATGTATCCTGCGATACCATCCGCTTTAGTGTCGATTCTTCGAATGAGAACGGGGAACTCGGCTATAATACCGTCACGCTGCAAGATCCGGAAGCCGCCATTGACTTAGGTTTTATCGCCAAAGGCTATATCGCCGATCAAATGAAAGAATATCTGCTCTCGCAGGGTGCCCGGAGCGCCTGCATCAGTCTGGGCGGCAATGTGATCACCATCGGTGAAAAGCCGGACGGCTCGCCCTTCCGCATCGGTATTCAGGAGCCTTTCGCCCCGGAGGGAACAACCCTGGACACCGTTGAGGTCAGGGACGCTTCCGTGGTGACCTCCGGTATCTATGAGCGCTATTTTTATGAAGGGGACACCCTCTATCATCATGTTCTTGACACATCCACAGGCTATCCCGTAGAAAATGAACTGGCAGGAGTCACTATTCTGTGTGAATCCTCCACAAAAGCAGACGCCCTCTCCACAGCCTGCCTTTGCATGGGGCTTGAGAAAGGACGTCAGTTTTTAGATAACTATCCGGATGTAGAGTATCTTCTGATCACCAGAGACGGCACTGTGTACTATTCTGACCAGTTCCGTTGAATCATCCTGTTACATCCCGATCATGGCAGTAAAATCTTTCATCATCCCGGAAATTTTAATCTGCTGCGGGCAGACCTGCTCACAGCCTTTACACCCGATGCAGTTAGCGGGCCTCTGCTCCTCGGGCATACTGCCCACTGCCATAGGCGCGATAAAACCGCCGCCAGTAAGCTTGTGCTCATTGTACAGAGCGATCAGCTCCGGAATGGGAAGCTTCTTCGGGCAATGGCTGGTACAATAATGACAAGCCGTACAGGGCAATCCTCCCTTGACAACTTCCTCATCCACCTTCTTCACCAAAGTGTCCAATTCCTCCTGGCTCAAAGGTTCATCCGTCTCATAGGTGGCAATATTGGCTTTCAACTGCTCCATATTGGACATACCGGAAAGCACCATTGTCACTCCGGGAATGCTCTGTAAGAAACGGAATGCCCATCCGGGAACCGTTTCCTCCGGGCGCATGGACTGCAATACAGCGGTCAGTTCCTCAGATGCCTTTGCCAATTTTCCGCCCCGCATAGGTTCCATAACCCAGATCGGAATACCGGCTTTGTGTATCATAGCAGCCTTTTCCTGAGCATTCTGAAAATGCCAGTCCATATAGTTGAGCTGAAGCTGACAGAATTCCATATGTTTCCCATAGGCATCCAGGAAACGCTTTATCACTTCTACACTGCCGTGAGCCGAGAAGCCAAGATGCTTGATGCGGCCATTCTCCTTCTGCTTCAACAGATATTCCAGAATCCCAAATTTCGGATTCAGATAATCATCAATGTTTCCTTCATAGACATTGTGGAACAAATAGAAATCAAAATACGCAGTCTGACATTTTTCAAGCTGCTTCTCGAATATCTCCTCTACTTTGTCCATATTGGAATTATCATAGCCCGGAAATTTCGTAGCAAGATAATAGCTTTCCCGCGGGTACTTGGAAAGACATTTTCCTGCAGCCAGCTCTGAATTGCCGTTATGATAACCCCATGCCGTATCAAAGTAATTGATCCCATTCTTGTAAGCATAGTCAACCATTTCTGCGACGGCACTCTCATCCACCACTCCGTCATCACCGTTCACCACAGGCAGACGCATCATGCCAAGCCCTAAACCGGATAATTCAACATCCTGAAATTTTCTGTAAATCATATCCTCGCTCCTCCTTATTTTAAACTTTCTCCCTATTCAAAAGACAATATCACCGTGGCATCGCCGGTTCCCAACACCTCTCGCAATTCCTCTGCGTCTACATTATCAATTTTTCCGATGGGTGTCAAACTCCACGAATTTGTATCATAGCAGATGACAAACCTCTCCCTTTTTGTCAACTAATTATTCTATTTTTTGACACCGCTCCGCTTATTATGATAAAATCGGCTTAATCGGCAACTCTGTCGCGAACATATCCGGTGGTATATTGCTCGCAGAACTTGAAACGGGAATGGAGAAAATATCGTTGAATAATCTGAAAAAAAGTCTTTTAAAATTACTATGTATCCCTTTATGTGTCATCCTGTTCACCGGATGCGGCTCCGAATTTTCGGAAAATGATCTTACATTTAAAAACCTCGCCCGCGAATCCAAACTGACCGGTTCCACGATTACTCTGATGGCATCGTCAGATTGGGTAACAGATGCGGAGATGCAGTTGGGGACAAATTTTGAAGCCGCAACAGGTATTCAGGTGGTTTACGATCTGTATCAGGATGATGTCTATTTGGACACACTTTTTGCCAAATTGGACGGCGATGATCCGCCGGATATCTTTATGACCCAGTCCGGATTGGCAATCAAAAACACTTATCAGCTTGACAAATACTCTGTTGACCTCTCAGACGAGCCTTGGATGGCGGTCTATGATACTTTCTCGGCCGCAGAAACATCGATTGATGGCCGCAATTACGGAATGTCCTACTTTGACAATACAACTGATTACTATATGATCTACAATAAGGAGCTGCTAAACAACGCAGGGATTACAGAAGTCCCGACCACATATGACGCCTTTGTCACCATGTGCCAAAACGTTACAGCCACTGGTGTGATACCTATTTACGAGCCAATGGCCGACGGATGGCACCAGACAATGCTGTTTGCCGAGACAGGCCAGTTTCTTGAAATAAGCGAGCCGGGAACCATTGAAAAATTAAACAACAATACGATCACATTTACGGAGCTTGAATCGATGAAGCTTGCTCTGGAGCAGATACAAAATCTGGCACTTAGCGGATACATGGGTGAAAATTTTGCAACGGACATCTATGACAATGCGGTTGGATATCTGGCCAACGGCGAATATGCAATGTGTATGCTGAGACCCGGAATGATCAATTCCATCATATCCAACGATATGAACAAAGGTTTCGATAAAGAAGATTTTGGCATCATGCTGCTGCCCGTCTGTGACAACCAGATACTCAATGTCCACCCTACCGGGCCGTCAAAATATATATGCAGCGCATCCCAGAATATCGATGCAGCAAAATTATATTTACAATATATCGCAACAAAGGACAACATACAATATGTGATTGACAGTTCCCACAGCGTGAATAATCTTCCTTTTGATTTGGGACAAGTCACCAGCCATGATGAAGTGACAATAGAATTCCTTGACCAGTTTGGCGATGAGGAGTCCGGTCTGGTTCTGCAGGATGAGGTTACTTATTTCAATGAACAATGGGGTGAAATCTCCGATGATATTCTCAAAATGTGCGAGGGAACAATGTCTCCCAGGGATGTTCTAACCCAGATTGACGCAAGACGCGCTTCCCTTGCACAAGCAGCGAACGATCCTGCATGGAAGTAAATTTTTCAGGCAGATAACAACCATCTGCCTGAAGAATCATAAATACTTCACCTCAAAATCCGCCACGGGCATAGGCTTTGAAAAATAGTACCCCTGATAGATATCACAGCCCACTCCTTTAAGGAACTCCAGCTGCTCCTCTGTCTCCACGCCCTCCGCGATGGTTTTCATGTGAAGCTCTCCCGCCAAATCCACGATACTTTTAAGGATGGCATGACTTCGCTCCTCATTTTCCGTATCCCCTAAGAACTTCATATCAATCTTAAGCACATCCACACAGATATCTTTCAGCATGTTAAAGGAAGAATACGCGCTCCCGAAATCATCCATCTCCACCTCGAAGCCCGCCTCCTGCAGTCTCTCCACCAGGTGCACATGCTGCTTCAAATCATTGATAATTGCAGATTCCGTAATTTCCAGCTTCAAGTTTTTGGCCTCAATACCGTACTCTCTCACAAGCGATACATAATGCTCATAAATATCAAGGGCATATAGATCTTTTGCCGAGATATTGACCGATATATAAAGGTCATCCCTGCCCTTCTCCTTCCATTCCCTCAGCTTCTCACAAGCCTGCCTCCAAATACAGATATCCAACTCCGTGATCCTGCCGTTCATTTCAAAGAAGGGAATGAAATACGCCGGGGGAATCAAGCCGTCCTCCCTGTGTATCCACCTTACCAAAGCCTCCGCACCGATTACTTTACCCTCATTGTCTACTTGCGGCTGCAGGTAAATCTGCAATTCCCCATGTTCAATCGCCTTACTCAGCTCGGCGTTGTAGCGCTCCCTCAGCCTCGACTCCTTCTGGATGCTCTCATCAAACCACATAATTTGCTTTCCATAATCACCTTTAATTGTGTCGCAGGCCATGGAAGCCTTATTGCAAATCGCCAGCATATCCTGTGACGGCTCCGTTATCTCGCACACACCGGCCTTTACAATCAAACTAAAGTTATTGGTGCTATACGCTTTCGCCACCCCGTTTATCGCATCCAGAAACTGTTGCGGATCGAAGGCCTCCTTCGGCATCATTATATAAAAATCCGCTTCCCCGATTCTGCCATATTTGCAATTCGGAATATGAACCAGCCCCGTCCTTAAAGCCTCTGCCGTCCGAATCAGATAGTCATCATATTTTTCCTGACCAAACAGTTCTTTGAAAACCCTGAACTTTTCAACACTCGAACATGTCATGACAAAGTCAGTGTCCGGGTTTTCCTCAAGCAGTTTCCTCGCCATTTCATGAAAATGCGCCTCATTATAAATCCCAGTGAGCTCGTCAAAATTAGCGCGGCGAACCATTTCCCCATAATTCTTTATGGATTCGGTGACATTTCTAATCCAATAAACGATTCCGATTAACTTGCCGTCCTCATCAAGCGCCCTATGCTGAATCTCGTAATAGTATGTACCGCCATCTCGAACAACCGACATCACCTTCCCGTTCCAGGCATTCTCCACATTGGCCCCGGAGATCACTCTGGTCCAATACATCTCCTCATTATCTATTCCCTGCATTCCCTTAAGTCCGACCGCTTCGCTGTATCCCGCGGTTACAAATTGAAGCTGATGTTCGTCATCATATAACACGATACCATCATTCAGTTTATCGGCCACGAACTGCATCGCCCTCTGATTCAGCTTTCTGGGTGCATAATACACCGCCATATACACAATAATCATTTCGCAAAGCGCAAAACAACCCACCTGCACCAGAAGAGGCTGATTCCTGATCTGTGAATACACGCTGGAAGCCGCCATCACCGCAATAATGATCGCAACGCCCGAATACTTAGGCCGATATATTCTGGCGCTTTGGGACGCCGCGATAATTAGCACGACCACCGCCCCGATCAAGGCAATACCACTCACTATGGCAAATACATAGAACACGGAAAATCCTCTGGAAATCCAGTATATATGCTCATACCACCTGGCATGGGTGATTGTAAAAAATCTCTCCGAAAACATACCCCAGATTAAAGCAGCCGACTCTATCACTGCAATCCAAAGGAAAGGCGATTTATAAGATTTAAATAATTTATATCCTGAGTAGTTGACAGAAAACCTGAAAATCATCATTGCATACCACGCAAAGGCAATGTAGTAAAATGTAAATGCACAATAAGCAATCTGTCTGTCCTTTGTAAGCAATATAACCATCTCTGGAATAATAATCCCGGCCACTCCAAAAGCCAAATTTCTAAGATGTCCTATGACGTCCGTCCTCTTCATATCACGGAGCCGCAAAATCATAATAATGTTCATTGCCAACAAAAGAAACAGGAACCCTGTCATGGTAATCTGCATATACTCACTTCCTTCCATAAGCTGATCATCCTTCTGCAAGCATGCCCGATCGGCTCGCTGCCGGCAGGGATAAAATATGTCTATAAAAAGTATTGTACCATATATTTCAAAATGCTCACATCTTTTTTATTTTTACTTTCTCCCGCAGGAAATAAAAACATTGCTGACACAACAACATGAGCCGGAAACTCCCTCTAAGAGAGCCTCCGGCCCGGTCATCATCACATTATACTGCCTTCCCCTCCCATAAGCCTTGTCATTTCTTCTATTCGCTCAAGCGGAAAAGGTGTTGTCGTAAGGGGCTTCATTGCAATAGACATAAGCTTCATGGGATTGTCGTCAGCCGCAATCCGGTTGGAACTCATCTGACCGCATTGACGGCAGCGATGTATGATCGCCCACTCCCCGTTTTTTCTGACCCATACGGCCACGGGTTCCATATAGCCTCCACAGTCTGAGGCACGGTCTCCCGGCTCTATGTCCACATGTAAGCTTGTCAGACAGTTTGGACAGTGATTCCTGTGCTTACTGCCCGCGCCGTCCGGTATCACCTGCCTTCCACAAATTTTGCACACAAAAATCTCATTGCAGGCATGACTTTTATAATACCCCTTTTCAAATGCTTTTCTTTTATTTTCTCTATTCAATTTTATCTCCTCCTATTCAGAATCAACATCGTCCCATAGGAGGTTTCATTCGCATATCCCTGAGAATCCTCTGGATACTCTTTTCCGTCAGATAATAACTTTGCGCCAATTCTTTCGTGGAAGCACCCTTCTGATACCGCTCCAAAATCTGTTCATTTCTGATCCGAAGCTTCTCATTCACACCTGTGGACGATCCCCATCTTTTTCTGCACTCTTTCTTCTTAGGCACATAGATTGCTTCGCCGCTCACATACGTCTGCAGAATCTCAAGAATATTTTCCGGCAGAATTTCATCCGCCCGTTTATAGCTCATAGCTGCCTCCTAATATCATTTTCTTTAGGAAACGCAATGGCTATCACAATTTTAAGTTTGAAATGTCATAGCCATTGCTATGATACCGTGGTCTTCTTCAACATGCGTTTTTCTCCTTTTATTCTCTGCATTTTACTTCAACATATGCTCTTATCTTACATGCCGTCAAAAGTAAATGCAACCTCATAAATAGTTTTAAAAATATTTAATCCTCCCAATACACCTGATACCACTCCCGATATCCGGAATAAATCGTATACTGCTCCTCATCTTCCCGGTCAATCACACGATAATAACAATATTCCTCATCTGTGGAATAGCCGCCGTTCACACCGTATGCAATCTCGCAGTACAAAATATATCTGCCGTCCGGCGAAAGTTCAACCTGTTTCACCTCATATTGGGAAAACCGCTCCATTGACAGGGCACTATCCTTTACATTTTCCTGATATCCACCGGATAGCTCATCCTTCTTTTGACCCTCTGGACGCAGCCCCCAAAAAGACCTGCTATAAACCTTTCCGCTCAGGTTATCTCGAAACCTGATCTCGTCTGCCACATCCACCTGCCGGTACTCCTGAGAAAAATCCAGACGCAGTGCCATCTTAAGCATGGGAAAAAGCAATAAGCCTGCCACCACAATAATCGTCAATGACAGCAGGCTTACAGACAATATTTTTTTCATATTATTTTTATTTGGATTATAAATCAAGGCCTTTTGCCTCGTCACATCCCAGAATAATATTCATACATTGAATCGCCGCGCCGGACGCACCCTTTCCTAAATTGTCAAACTGTGAAGAAAGAACAATGCGTTCCTCATTTCCTGTCACATAAAGCTTTAATCCATCCCAGCCGGACAATCCGTTCCCTGCCAGAAATCCGCCGGCGGCAATCTCATCATCCACCGCACTTACCTTAATGAACTTCTGATTTTTATAGTACTCCGCATAATAATTCAACAGCGATTCAGGCGTTTCTTTTTTTGATAACATATCCGCATACAGTTGTACGGAAACCACCATGCCGCTGTAATAGTCATCAATGATCGGAGAAAATAACGGCGTACGGTCAAGCCCTGTGATCTTCTTCATCTCTTTCAGGTGCTTATGCTGCTGTGTCAACGCATATTCTCTTCCTGCTGATAATTCCCTTGGTCTGTCCTCGCCCTCATAAGCCGCTATCGTTCTCTTACCGGCCCCGCTATATCCGGAAATGGCAAAGCAGCTTACCGGATAGTCTTTAGGCAGAATTCCTCCCGCTGTCAGGGGATACACCAGAGATATGAAACCGGTAGCATAACATCCCGGAACCGCTACCCGTTTTCCCGTCTTGATAGCGCTTCTATGCGCATCAGACAATTCCGGAAATCCATATGCCCATCCTGCTTCCGTTCGATGCGCAGTGGATGCATCAATGATCACCACATCTTCACTCTCTGTCAATGCTACGGATTCCCTTGCCGCCTCATCCGGCAGACACAGAAAGGTAATATCTGACGCATTGATCATTCTCTTTCTCTCTTCCGGATCCTTTCGCAGCTCCGGACTGATGTGTAATAACTCTATATCATCACGTTTTTGAAAGCGTTCATTGATTCTCAGCCCTGTCGTTCCTTCGCTTCCATCAATAAATACCTTGATTCTCATAGGTTTACATTTCCCTTCCATGTGCTTTTATGATTACACCTGCACCTTGCCCGCCAACACGTTCTTGTAATCCTCCAGATTCTTCTCAAGGAGTGTCGGTGTATCCAGGCCGTAAGGGCAATGTCCCTTGCATTTGTTACAGTGAAGACATGCCTCGATCTTGCCCATCTTCTCCTGCCATACCTCCCCTAGATAATCCGCTGAAGGAGCGCGGCGAAGCAGTAACGACATCCGGGCACACATATTGATCTCAATGCCCGCCGGGCACGGCATACAGTAACCGCAGCCTCTACAGAACTCTCCCAGAAGCTCATCCCGGTCTTTATTGATCAGAGCCTGCAGCTCTGCCGTCATGGCAGGCGGATTGTCAATATAGGACAGGAACTCGTCGAGTTCCTTCTCTCTCTGCACGCCCCAGATCGGCAGCACATTGTCATACTGTGCCAGATACGCATAAGCCGCCGCGGAATTGGTTATCAGGCCGCCGGAAAGCGCCTTCATCGCAATAAAGCCCATATCCGCCGCCTTACATTTCTCCACCAGCTCCACATCCTTATCTGTCGCCAGATAGCAGAACGGGAACTGCAGGGTCTCATAGAGTCCGCTGTCGATGGCCTCATGGGCAACCGCCAGCCGGTGGTTCGTGATACCGATGTGTCGGATCTTGCCCTGCTCCTTTGCCTGCAATGCCGCGTCGTAAAGCCCACTCTCATCTCCCGGCTTCGGGCAGAAGGACGGATTGTGGAACTGGTAGATATCAATATAGTCTGTCTGCAGATTTTCCAGACTGGTCTCTAAATCTTTCCAGAAGCCCTCCGCATTTTGCGCTCCCGTCTTGGTGGCGATAAAGACCTTATCCCGCATTCCCGCAAAGGCAAGTCCAACCTTATGCTCGCTGTCCGAATACCATCGCGCCGTATCAAAGAATGTCATCCCGTTCTCGTAAGCTTTCCTGAGAAGTTTCACCGCCTCCTCATCGGAAACCCTCTGGATCGGCAGAGCGCCAAATGCATTTTTATTCGTCATGATTTCTGTTTTTCCAAGTCTCACTGTTTCCATATCGTCATCCTCCTAAATTGTTTGCTCCCGTGCCCCTTATATATCACCGCCGGAGCCGAACCCCGAACCGTCATATCTGCCAAGCGTCCCGGACAAACCGCACCAGTTACATGTAAAATGTTGATCCTCCCCGTTATGACAGCTCAGTTTACCGCAATTGCAGACTACGAAATCCTTTGTCCTGCAAAACGGGCAGCCGGGATAATTATGATCGGGAAATATCTCTCCGATGATCTTGGTCTCATCGTAGTGTTCCCTCTTTGCCGTGGCTTCCTTCACGGGAAACGCCCAAGTATACTTCCATCCGTCTCCCATTTTTTCCAGGCGGACACCATATGTACGTCTTCCCTCTTTACATTTGCACAACGCAATCCGCGCTTCCATCATCTTCTCCGCCAACGCCATTCTCCTTTCCGCAGTTTCCTCACATCGCATCATAGGCAAAGAGAGCTGTGATATCATCCCCACAGCCCAACTCGCTGGTCTCCTGAAGCCATGTTTTCAGATTGTCGGACACTGCCTTTACGCCGTGCTCTTTAAGCAGAGTATAGTAATCCCTGCAGGTTTTTTGAAATTCCTCATCGTTCTTGTAGCTGTTTGCAAGACCATCCGAGGAAAGCATGTACATTACGGGAAGCTGCTCATCATCTTTTTGCTTTTTGATAAAGGTAACGGCCTTTTTCCAGGATTCTGCTTTGCTGAGCGAATGGGTTTCGGTTCCAAGGATCTTATCCCCCTCAATGATATGATATATCCCCGTCTCCGACACTTTTATGATATCTCCGTCGCCAAGCTGAAAAGCAAAGAGAAATTCCTCCGTGAGAACCAGCCCCAACAGTGTACTCCCGTACATTCTGTAAATTGCATCTTTATCCGGATCGTTCTCCGCATTTCTGGGAATATCCCGCTTCTGTTTGGTGTGAAGCCGCAGTATTCTGCGTTTCCACTCTGCATCTATCTCCCGCGCTATTTTGGTATCGCCCTCCCGTTTCAAAAAGGTAAAGAGCATTTCCGGCTGTCCGGCATAGGTATCCAGATAAGCTCCCAATATTTTGCAAAAAACATTTACAGCCGTATGGGATCCTGCCTTACTGTACGGACAGGCATCGCTCCCGTGTCCGTCCGCAACCGCCAGGATAACCGTATCGTGATCCTTTTGGAGTTTTTTGAGACTGTCCTGACACTCCTTGCCGCTTCGTATATGGGATGCGCCCTGTACAGATGCACCGAATACGCTTCGTGTCATATACAACATCCTTTCTACCAGACATCACCTTCCTGAATATCATCCAGGTCCGGAATTCTGCCGCCCATATCCACAATAACCGGATTGGCCCCATCCTGTTCCGACAGATCCGCCGCAACGCTTGCCGGAGCAGACACTAAAGATGCAGCTGTGGATGCCCACTTGATCATTTTCGTGAGCGCCGCGGCATTGTTTGCCTGCAGCACCAGTTCCCTGTTGCCCGTAAACTCCAGCAAAACATCATCGTCCGCATCCTGCCCGATGGAAATAGCGATCTTTACTGCTTTCTTTCCCCAGGGGAGCTTCTTTAATTCCGCCAGCGATTTCTTATAATCATCTGTAGGCTGCCCATCGGAAAGCAGCACCAGTACAGGCGGAAGCGCCCTGTCCGACATAGGAGGGATCGTAAGCTGTGCCGCCAAAAGTTCAAAGGCTTTTCCAAGATCCGTCACGCCGCCGGCCTCCAGATCATCCCATGCAAAATCCTCCACATTGATCGGATTGCTTGTCACCCAGGACGCGCCTGTAGAAAATTTCAGAGTCCGGATCATCAGCTGTGCATTCGGATTATTTTCAGCCGCCGATACCATCTCCGGTATTGTCGATTGAATGGCATGATTCACTGTGCCGATCTTTTCTCCGTACATGGAACCGGAACAGTCCACGATCCAAAAAAAATGTAACGGTCTGCTCGCCAGTTCTCCTCCCGGTCTTTTCATTTCTCCCATAATCGTTCCTCCTTAATAATCTTGTGCATCTGCGCATCTGATTTGTTGAGCTCTGGCATATTGCATTGCGTAGGAACCCGCATTGCATCTTATCGTAAAATTTGCATGCCTTTCATCAAGCTCTCCGAAGGTCTTTAAAAACCCTGTACCCTTTCCGCCGCCGATCTCAATGACAGAGTCCGGTATATAAATGCTTTCCAGACTTTTACAGCCTGCGAAAGCGCCTTCTTCAATGCTTATAGTCCCTTCCGGAAGTTCAATCTTCTGAAGGGCGTCACACCCTTCAAAAGCAGATACTCTGATCACTTCCAGTTCATTGGAAAACACTACCTCCTGAAGGCTTCTGCACCAGCGGAACGTGTTTTCCTTTATCTCCTTCAATTTGGGCAGTACGACCCGCTTTAGCCGCTCACAGCCGACAAATGTGTTGTCGCCGATAAACTTCACGCTCTCCGGTATGGTGATCTCCTCCAGACCGGTATATTCAAAAGCGCCATTATATTTTGTCAGGCTGCCCAATATCTTGGGGCAGCCGGTGGGATCGGTTGTGCCGATGCACCGCAGGGTATCAGGCAAAACCACCTCTTTTAGCTCCCTGCAATTTAAAAACACGCCGTTTCCCAATATTTCTATACCGTCTGAAACAATGATCTTTTCAATGCCGACACAGCCCTTAAACGCATGATTTCCGACCGCAATTACCTTTTTCCCTTCAATGACATTGGGGATCACAACAACAGGCTCGTCAAAATCGACATATTTCAGAATTTTGATTCCCCTTGACGTCTCTTCATACTCGTACATGCTGTCGCTTTCACAGGGAACCCATTCTTTTTTGATTGGCATCTTCTGCCCGCTTTCAGGCAGCGGACTGTCATCTTTTTTTTCATCCGTCAACAGTCCAAACGCCTTTGCCCACGCACTGACAGCTGCCTCGGCTGTCTTTGTTCTGATATCGTACCCCATCTCGATGGATCTGACAAACCGATGCAGCGTCATTTTGTCCATCTGCACCAGCCTCTTCATTTCATGTACGATCCCGTCGTCAAACGTAAGCAGCAATAGATTCCTTTTCCGTTTGTCCTGAGGGAAGAAATCCAATAGCAGAGCCTGCAGCTTCTTTCTGTCAGAGAGCGCATCCGGATAGTCCTGTATCAAATTTGCCAAAACCTTATCGTCTTCCATACCGGTAATTATGCTCCTTAATGAAATTCTCCCGTCAGCTGTCCGAAATCAATCTTTGTATCTTTTACGATTGCCGCAGAACGGCCTTTGGGCACAGGAACCTGCGTTCCATCCGCTTTAATATATGTCCAATTCTCTTCGGACAGATTCTTTATGCCCCACAGTTTCGGATTGCTCGGATTCTGAGCCACCTCTCCTACCACAGTCTCCATATCATAATTCCCGTCGATATGGTGTTTATACAGCCTAGTATTGGACATAAGCAGTATCGTATTTTTGCCGATCACTATCCTGGTCGGGACGGTTACCGCCTTCTGACATCCCCAGCAAGTATGTGCAGCCCCGTTCGCTTCCTTCTGCGCATCATAAAATACCTCACAGCCGCAATTCGAACAGAGCATAATACCGGACATAAGATTCGAAAACGTCTCCATCCACTTAGCCTCCGTTATTCTGCGGTTCGGCTGCTTTAACCCCACAGTAAATGAGGTGGTAAACAGATCCCNCAGNTGCTGTGGATACAGATCCCAGAAAATAAGTGCATTGTCCTGATAGCCGGCAAGCGGCCTGTTCTCTTTGTTATCCGGATCAAAAATAAACAGAGGATCCGTTCCATACAACCTGTTCATCGCATGAATATCCATACATTTGATCTGGGCCTCTCTCTTCCCCTCTAAGGGATGATTGAGCATAAACATATAAAAGAGCAGNACCGCCAGAGAAAACAGGTCGGTATTCCTGGAAGGCTTTTCCTTCCCTGTCACGATCTCAGGCGCCATAAACCGGGGCGTCCCATANATCCCGGTTTTGGCACCNTTATAAGAAACATTATCGTTATCGCAGATCAGGACATCGCCCGTGTCCGGATCAAAAAAAACATTGCCAAAGGAAATATCCCGATAGCTNTAACCCTTTCCATGCAGCGCATTGTATCCCTGTGTCAGNTGATAAGCCGCCCTGCACAGGCAGTAAAAGGAAGGCTCTGCTTTCCTCTTCATCATATCCACAATGCTTCTGTAATTCTTCGGACGAAGCGGCATGATATAACCAAAGGATTCTCCATATGCCCTGAAGATCATATCCTGCGGCCACAAAAAGGAAGCATTCGGCGGACCGCTCTGGATGAGGTTATCCANTATTTCNTTCTGATTTTTNGTGGCAGTATTCTTATAATACCATTTTAAAGCATACGCCTTATGATCGGCTTCTACNGAATANACTTCCCCCTGNCCNCCNGATCCAAGCAATTGNTTTACCGTATATCTTTCACCGCTTTCGGATGTNAGTACNGTTCCGCTCTTCAACTGTCCGTCCATGGTCATATTCTCCTTATTTCCTACACNATNACNTTCTTCGGGCANTTCTNCTTNCANGTGCCGCACCCGGTACACTTCTCCTGATCTATGATCGCATGGAAATCCTCGATCACGATCGCGTCTGCCGGACAGTTCTTCTTNCACANCTGGCATGCAATACANCCCGCATCACANGCNTTCATCGTCACAGGNCCCTTCTCTCTGGAACTGCACGCCACCACATGNTTCGCATTGTAGGGAATCANCTCGATCAGNTTCTTCGGGCAGACTGCCACGCACTTGCCNCAGGCCTTACATGCTTCCTTATCTACCACNGCCACACCGTTTACCACATGAATNGCGTTAAAGGGACANGCNTTCACACAGCTTCCGAAACCGAGNCANCCNTCNTTNCATGNCTTNGGACCGCCATTCGGCACAAANGCNAGCATGCCGCAGTCCTCAATCCCCGTNTANTCATAATCCACACGGGTGCGTTCCTTGTCNCCNCTGCACTTCACAAANGCCACCTTCCGNACACTCTCACCGGCTTCCACNCCCATGATCTGNGCCACCTGGGCGCCTACCTTCTCGCCGCCTACCGGNCAGGCGNNNGNNGGNGCTTCCCCCTTCACGATNGCCGCCGCCAGNCCGGANCATCCCGCATANCCGCAGCCNCCNCANTTATTTCCGGGAAGGACGCCTAAGATNGCCTCCTCCCNCTCATCCACATCTACTTTGAATTTAATACCGGCCACACCNAGNAACAGTCCTACAAAAAGTCCTACNGCTCCCACNATNNCNGTAGCCATTAAAATTCCTGNNATATCCATACCANCTCTNCCTCCATCAGAGTAATCCGGAAAATCCACAGAATGCAATGGCCATCAGTCCCGCCGTCACCAGCACGATGGGCATACCCTTGAAGGANTCCGGTATATCATTGTGCGTCAGCTTCTCCCNNATTCCNGCNAGGATCACGATGGAGATCGTAAAGCCGACCGCCGTCGCAAANCCATTGACTATACCGGTCACTATTCCNTAGCTCTTCTGCACATTGGTCAGCGCTACACCCAGCACAGCACAGTTCGTCGTGATCAGGGGCAGATACACTCCCAGAGACTGATACAAGCCCGGAATAAATTTCTTTAAGAACATCTCCACAAACTGCACCAGGGCNGCAATGACCAGAATAAACACGATGGTCTGCAAATAAGCAATATCAAAGGGTAACAGAATAAACTGATAGATNGCTCCCGCCACCGCTGAAGCAAGGGTGATGACGAAGATAACTGCCACGCCCATGCCCGTTGCCGTCTCCGTCTTCTTGGAGACACCCAGGAAGGGACACAGCCCCAGGAACTGGCTTAATACCACGTTATTCACAAGGGAGGATGCGATCAATATCACTAACAGATCTTTAACCATTNTTCTTTNCCNCCTCTCCTGTCTTATTGTCTACAAGACGCTTCGCNCAGCCCGTATCNCCGCAGTTCATGCAATCGCTGTTGCAGCCGGACTGGATCTTGGACATATCTTTNCCTTTTCTCTCNCCGATGATCTTCACCTTATTCTGGATCGCCGTCAGCACCGCCAGCACGAAGAATGCGCCCGGCGCCATGATAAAGATGCTCACCGGCACGAAGCTGTCAGGCATCACATGAACCCCGAACACCTCACCTGCCCCCAGAAGTTCTCTCACCGCACCGATACAGGTCAGAGCCACGGAAAAGCCCAAGCCCATGCCGATACCGTCAAAGAGGGACAAAAGCACAGGATTCTTGTAAGCATAAGCCTCCGCTCTGCCGAGAATGATACAGTTTACTACGATCAGCGGAATATAGATTCCAAGAGCGTCATAGAGGAAAGGAATAAAGCCCTGTAGTAAAAGCTCCACCATCGTCACAAATGAGGCGATGATCACGATAAAAGCCGGAATTCTCACCTTATCCGGAATAATGTTTCGCAGCAGGGAGATAAAAACATTGCTGAGAGCCAGCACCACCATCGTGGTCAGACCCATTCCCAGACCGTTGATCGCAGAGGTTGTGACCGCCAATGTGGGACACATACCCAGCATCAATACAAAGGTCGGATTCTCTTTTACAATACCGTTTAAAAGCCGCTCTCTCATACGCCGTCACCTCCTCCCAGTTCCATCTGGAAATAGTATAGTCCAGCATTGACTCCATTGGTCACTGCATTTGTGGTGATCGTCGCGCCGGAGATCGCATCAATCTGGCTCTCTGCAGCCGCACCACTCTTGGTATACTCAAATTTCTCCACATTCTTATTCGCAAACTGAGGCTTTAAGACCTCCTCGGCCCGCATACCAAGCCCCGCCGTCTCAGAGATCGACAGGATGGAAATCCCGTTCACAGTGCCATCCATCCGTACCCCCAGCGCGAACTGGATATCGCCGCCGTAGCCTTCCTTCGTGGTCACCGTGATCACATAGCCAAGGGTAGCGCCGGCGCTGTCCAAAGCTGCCATCACCTCATCCACGCTCTCCTGTGCGTAACCCTCGCCGCTCCAGGCCGCCGCATCCGGCGTCGCAAACTGTACCGCCTCAAAGGAAGCCGCATCCGCAAACACCTCTCTGCATGCTTCCTGCTTTGCCTTTTCCTCCTGCGCCGCAATGGGCTCCTTGGTCACCTGATAGACGATTCCCAAAAGCAGGCCCGCGATCAGAGTGATCGCCAGAAGGATTCCTGTATTTTTCATCATTTCCTTCATGCCTTCTCCCCTCCTTTACCAAATGCTTTCGGAAGAGTGTTCTTCTCGATCAGCGGCACTAAGAGATTGCCGATGATGATCGCGTAAGATACGCCCTCCGCGGAGGGCCCGAAGATACGGAAAATACCCGTCAGGATACCCAGCAGAGCACCGTATACATACTGTCCCTTTTTCGTGATGGGTCTGGTCACATAGTCCGTCGCCATAAAGAACGCACCCAGCATCAGACCGCCGCCGGAAAGGTGGGCGGATATGTAAGGCCAATCCAGTCCCCGTCCGCCAAAGAGGCTCACGAAGACCGCCAGGGTCACGATATAGGTGCCGGGGATCCGCAGATCGATGATCCCAAAGAGGATCAGAATGCAGGCGCCGATCACAATGGCGATCATAGAAGTCTCGCCGATGGTTCCCGCCGTGCGGCCGATCACCATATTCAGGATATTGACAACCTCCCCGTTCTTTAAAGCCGCCAGAGGCGTCGCTCCCGTGTACGCGTCACAATCAAAATTGGTCATGATAGAGGTAAAGGAGATCAACAGAAAACACCTTGCGCCCAGCGCCGGATTCATAAAATTCTGGCCCAGACCGCCAAACAGCATCTTGACTACCAGAATGGCGAATACGCCGCCCACCACGCCGATCCACCAGGGTGCGGATACCGGCAGATTCAATGCCAGCAGCAGTCCCGTCACCACAGCGGAATAATCTCCTATGGTCACTTTTTTCTTACAAATCTTCTCAAATGCAAACTCCGTCAACACCGTGGAAGCCACCGTCACCAAAATCAACAGCAGCGCTTTCGGCCCGAAGTTATAAATACCAAATCCCGCCGCAGGAAGAAGGGCGATCACCACAGTGAGCATGATGCTTGCAGTGGTGGACTTCGATCTGATATGAGGATTGGAAGATACTTTCATTAAATCATTCATCTCTTCAGTCTATGCTCCTTTCTTCTTATTTTTTCTTCTTACCAAGCTGTATCTTGCGCATGGATTTGATCGTCTGCGTCAAAGGCCTCTTAGCGGGGCACACAAAGCTACAGCANCCGCATTCGCAGCACTCCATACCATCGTGGGCGAGGAACTCCTCTTCCTCGTAATGCTCCGCATAATCCGCCAGGAGCCTGGGTACGATACGCCCCGGACAGACCTCCACACAGCGGCCGCAGTTGATGCAGGCACTGGGCTCCATGCGGGAAACCTCGTCCTCAGTGAGGCATAAAAGCGCCGAAGCCGTCTTCGTAGTCGGCACATCCAGCCCAAAGAGCGCAAAGCCCATCATCGGCCCGCCGGAGACAACTTTCACGGGATCCTGCTTAAAGCCGCCCGCCTCCTCGATCAACTCGTGATAATTCGTACCGATGCGCACGATGAAATTGCAGGGATCCGCGATGGCATCCCCCGTCACCGTGACGATACGGTGCATCAAAGGTTTCCCCTCGATCACCGCATGGTAAATAGCTACCACCGTGTCCACATTGTTGACCACACAGCCGGCATCTGCCGGAAGCATGGTGGAATTGATGGCTCTTCCTGTGGTGGCATATATGATCTGCCGCTCCGCACCCTGAGGGTACTTGGTCTTAAGCGCCTTGACGCTGATACGCGGCTCGTCCTTCGTCAGATTTTTCAAAATCTCGATACAGTCCGGCTTGTTGTCCTCCACTGCCAGGATGCCTCTTGCATTCTCAAACAGCTGCAGAGACACCTTAAGGCCGCCTACCAGCTTCTCCGGCTCCTCTATCATTCTGCGATAGTCCGAAGTCAGATAAGGCTCACACTCCGCACAGTTTGCGATCACATAATCGATCTTCTCAGGCTCCTTGGGTGAAAGCTTGATAAAAGTGGGAAAGCCTGCGCCTCCCATACCCACGATGCCGGCCTCCTTTACACATTCGATGATCTCTTCTCTGGTCATCTCCTCCAGCGGCTTGCGCTTCGGATACTCCACTTCCTCATAGAGACCGTCATTTTCAATGATAATGCTCATCACACTGTCACCGGTGACCACACGTCTGGGTTCGATCGCCTTCACCGTGCCNGATACCGTGGCATAGATGGGTGCAGACACAAAACCGCCCGCCTCAGCGATCTTCTGTCCTGTCAATACCCGGTCGCCCTTCTCTACGACAGGCTTGGCAGGCGCGCCGATATGCTGGGACAGCGGGTAAACCAGATCCCCCTTGGGCAGCACTTCCCTGATCGGCTTATCTTTTGACAGATCCTTGCCGTCGTAGGGGTGTATGCCGCCGTTAAATGTTAGTTTAGCCATACCTATAACCCTGCTCCTTTCACGTTCCACTCACACCCATTGACATGGGACAGCCNATCTCTTCTCCGCCGTCCGCCGGGTGGTTGAACTGCTATAATAAATATACTATTTTTCGACGAAAAAAACTACTGCTATTTCAAAAAATATGGTAAGATAATAGCTGCATAGAGTCAGCGATATAAAACGGAGGAAATCATGCAAATCGTAAAACAGACTTTGGATTCTTTTACCATAGGTTATCCGCTGGAGCAGATCGCCCCCTTGGAGCAATTCCTGTTTGTGGATATTGAGACCACCGGCTTTACTGCGAAAAGCTCCTCTCTCTATCTGATCGGCACAGCCTTTTACACAGAGGGTTCNTGGCAGATCCGCCAATGGTTTTGCGAAAATCCCATTGAGGAGGCCGCNCTGCTTTCCGACTTTTTTGCCTTTGCCGCTGCCTTTACGCATCTGATCCACTTTAACGGCAATAATTTTGATCTGCCCTATCTGCTTCAAAAATGCGCCCAGCATAAGCTGCCGCACAATTTTGACAGCTTTGACGGCATCGATCTGTANAAACGCATCTCCCCCTACAAGGCATTCCTCCACATCCCGAACTGTAAGCAGAAGACACTGGAGACACTCCTTGGCATTCAGAGAAAAGACCTCTATCACGGCGGTGAACTGATCGAGGTATACCAAAAATATGTGCAGGCTCCCTCAGAGGAGGCACGCGCTCTCCTGCTCTTACATAACAGNGACGATATGCNCGGCATGCTGCAGATCCTTCCCCTGCTCGCCTTTTATGACCTCTTCAACGGAGAGATCCGNGCAAANAAAGTGCAGGCAAACCAGTANGTTGACTATAATGGTCAGGATCGTCAGGAGGTGNTGATGAAGCTGGCTCTTCCCACGCCTCTGCCCATGGCTGTCTCCGACCTNTCCAACGGCTGCTATTTCAGCGGCGAAAAGAGCGAGGGAATTCTAAAGGTTCCCCTCTATGAAGAAGAAATGAAATACTACTACTCTAACTACAAAGACTATTACTATCTGCCTGCGGAGGACATCGCTCTCCACAAATCNGTATCCTCCTTCGTGGATAAAGCGCACCGTATCCAGGCCACTGCNGCCANCTGTTACACCCGCAAATACGGCCTCTTTCTCCCTCAGTGGGATGTGATGACAGAGCCGTTTTTCAAGCGGGATTACAAGAGCCGCGAGCTCTTCTTCGAGCTTACGGATGAGAGAAAGACGGACCGGGAGCTCTTTTCCCGCTATGCACAGTATCTGCTCGGCAAGATGGCCAAGACTTATTAAGTTCGGAGTATAAAAAAAGCAGCGATGATTCGCTGCTTTTTTATTCTTATGGTTTCTGATAAAAGAAAGAATTTTTCCGTTCAAATCCCACATCCTTGTGATTGATGATCTGCTCTGTGCTGCCGATGAAGAGGTAACCGCCCGACTTAAGGCTCTTCTGGAACTTGCGGAACACCTCATCCTTCGCCTCCTCTGTAAAATAAATCAACACATTACGGCAGACGATCAAATGATAATCTGTAGGGTATGTATCCTTTAACAGATTGTGCTCCTTAAATTCAACCCTCGACTTGATCTCATCGGAGATCTGGTAGGAAGGTCCGATCTGAGTGAAATATTTCTTTTTCAGATCCGCCGGGACACCCGCGATGCTCTTTGCACCATACAGTCCCACCTTCGCCTTGGCAATAACCTGTTTATCCAGGTCAGTGGCAGTAATTCTAATCTGGTTCAGAGGCAGATGTCTGGAAAGCGCCATCACCAGGGAATAGGGCTCATCGCCTGTGGAACAGGCTGCACTCCAGATCTTTAAATTATTGCCGTACCGCTTGATCAGATCCGGGAAAACATCTTTGTCCAAAAGCTGCCACTGATCNNNATTNCGATANAACTCNGANACATTAATCGTAAGATAATTGACAAACTCTTCAAATCTCGCCTTATCAGATTTCAACGCAGCGACGTAATTTTCGTACCCCGTAATCCTATTTTTGGCAATCAGCGTGTCAATCCGACGCTTCATCTGCTTTTCCTTGTAAGCGTTCAGATCTATCTTGGTCAGATCAAAAACCGCTTTCTTAAATTGCTCATAATCATATGCCATGAAGCCTCACCATCCTTATTCTTTTTTAATCCAAATCATATGAAATGCAGACGTTAAAGTGCCTATTCCGCACTTTCGTTCTCTTCCGCGATCACAGCATCGATATCTACAGATACCACATCCTCGTCCGCTGCCGGCTCCGCCTTGGGTTCCGGTGCAAACATAGCCTTAATGCTCAGGCTGATCTTTCTGTCCGCCTCGTTAAAGTCTACTACCTTCGCCGTTACCTCCTGGCCGCTCTTAAGTACGTCAGAGGGTTTATCAATATGTTCCTTAGAGATCTGCGATACATGCAGCAACGCGTCAATACCAGGCTCCAGCTCGATAAATGCACCAAAATCTGTCATGCGGGCCACCTTGCCGGTCACCTCGCTGCCCACAGCGTACTTACTCGCAGCTCCCTTCCAGGGATTTGCATCCTCAAATTTAAGGCTCAACGCGATCTTCGTACCGGAGATATCCTTGATGAGTACCTTCAATACATCGCCCACCTTAAATACCTTTTTCGGGTTCTCCACTCTGCCCCAGGACATCTCGGAGATGTGAAGCAGACCGTCACAGCCGCCCAGATCGATGAACGCACCGAAGTCTGTCACATTCTTGACTGTACCTTCCACGGTGTCACCAACCTTGATGGTCTCAAAGAGCTTCTTCTGGAGCTCTGCTTTCTCTTCCATGATCAGTTGCTTTCTGTCACCGATGTATCTTCTTCTCTTCGGATTGTACTCGCTGATCACGAACTGGATCTCCTGGCCCGCATACTTGTTCAAATCCTTCTCATAGGTGTCGGATACGAGGCTTGCCGGAATAAAGATCCGAACCTCTTCCACCACTACGCTTAAGCCGCCGTCCAGAACCTGCGCCACCTTCGCGGTAAGCACTTCTCTGTTCTCATACGCCTCCTCGATCCGCTTGTTGCCTCTGTCAGCTGCAAGTCTCTTGTAAGTAAGGAGAACCTGTCCCTCGCCATCGTTCACTTTTAACACCTTTACCTCCATGGTGTCGCCAGGCTTTGCGATGGTTGTCAGATCTACGTTGGGTTCATTTGTATATTCATTTCTCGTTAAAACGCCATCTGATTTGTATCCGATGTTGAGAATGATCTCTTCCGGCTTCACATCAATAACGGTACCTTCAACAACCTCTCCTGTGTGTATTGTCTTTAAAGACTCCTCTAACATTTGTTCAAAAGTTAATTCTGACATAATTTTGAACCTCCTCGATAATATTGTTTGGGGTGGAAGCCCCTGCTGTAATACCCACCAGTCGGACAGATTTAGGTAAATTTAAATGCAAGTCGTCGAGTGTCTGTATATAGTAGGTCATTTCACACTCCTGCCTGCAAATCTCATAGAGTTTCCTTGTGTTAGAACTATGATTCCCACCTATAACTATCATTACATCGACCCGAGCCGCAAGTTCTCTGGCCTCGGCCTGTCGCACTTCCGTAGCGTTACATACAGTATTCACAACACTAACATTGTAACCTTTTTCCCCGAAAATTTCAACCACATCTTGAAATTTCTTGTAGTTAAATGTCGTTTGGGAAACGATACAGAGTTCCTGCCCTTCCTGACAGGTAAACTTTTCCGCCTCCTCCTCGCTCCCGATCACATAGGTCGCCGTATCAGACCATCCTCTGGTCCCCTCCACTTCAGGGTGTCCTTCATTGCCCACGATCACAATGGTTTTTCCTGCCCCGCTCTCCTTCTCCACAATATCGTGGATCCGTTTGAC
The DNA here is from genome assembly GCA_014804565.1 of Lachnospiraceae bacterium. Classification (GTDB taxonomy): domain Bacteria; phylum Bacillota; class Clostridia; order Lachnospirales; family Lachnospiraceae; genus UBA3282. The sequence goes on along the minus strand of JAAUZN010000082.1, from coordinate 108 downwards.
GAAGGGACCAGTGGCGTCCACCACATGAAACCCCAGTTCCTTCAGTTCCTCGCAGACAGCGCGCTCCACCCCGTGAGAACGGATGATCACCGTGCCACGGCGGGAAAG
>JAAUZN010000081.1 GCA_014804565.1 Lachnospiraceae bacterium | reverse complement strand
TCTTCCGGATTCTTCCACCGGATATCCGCTGTCATGGAGGCTTATGCCGAATGCGTGGAGCGTATGTCCGGGAGCCCGGAATCACTGCGGGGACTTTCTGTGGCAGAAATGCTGCGGGAAACAGGCCGATTGGAGGTACAGGAGCTCACTGAGACGGAGCAGATGGAGGAATTTATGTTTCTGGGACTGCGCCTGACGGCGGGGATAGACCCGGCGGATTTTCGGCGTATGTTCGGGACGTCTGTGGAGTCGGTTTACGGGGAGCCGATCGCCCGTCTGACGGCGCAGGGACTTTTGGAGCGGGTGGGGAAGAGGCTTAGGCTGACCCCGAGAGGAATCGATGTGAGCAACCGTGTTTTTGCGGAGTTTCTCTTTTGAACAGTATTGAATTTCCGAGTTTAAATGCTATAATATAATAAATAGGGACAGATGGAAAGGCACTAGGGATGCCGCCGGGTCATAGAATAGAGTAAATGGACTTTGGAGGCTCCTTTTGAAAACATTCAGCCAGCCACTTTCTGCGAAGGATGAGGCCGTCTATCTGGGGCGCCTTAAGACGGGCAGCGAAAGAGAGCGCGGGGAGGCCAAGGGGATTCTGGTGGAACATAATCTGCGCCTTGTAGCGCACATTGCTAAAAAGTACCAGAATGTAGATGAGGACATGGAGGATCTGATCTCCATCGGCACCATCGGTCTGATCAAGGCGATCGATTCCTTCGATGCAGGGAAGGGAAAGCTGAGTACCTATGCCTCGCGTTGTATCGACAATGAGCTTCTGATGTTGTTACGGGCTAAGAAAAAGACTTCCAGAGAAGTCTCCCTCTATGAGCCGATCGGTACGGACAGGGAGGGAAATGAGATCAGCCTGCTCGATATCATTGAGCAGGATCAGGTGGATGTGATCGACAGAATGGAAGTGGAGGATAAGCTGCGCAGGCTGAAGGGGATGATCGGTGAGAGACTTTCAGCCAGAGAGCGTGAGATCATCACACTGCGGTACGGTCTTACGGGCGGCAGAGAGGTGACTCAGCGGGAGATCGGGCACAGGCTAGGCATCTCCAGAAGTTATGTCTCCAGGATAGAGAAGAGAGCGCTGGAGAAGCTGAAGGAAGGGTATGCTTCCTTTGGCATGATGTGATTGCAGACAGGAGGAAACGGGATCATGCGTTTTATAAAAACCGAAGATCTGAAGACAGGGATGAGACTTGCGCGCCCTATTTATAATAAAAATGGCGTTTTGCTCTATGAGAGAAATTCCAAGTTGACCCAGCAGGGTATCTACAGTGTGCGGAATTTTGGCCTGCTGGGGATTTTTATTCTGGAGCCGGCGGAGCCGGTGCCGCCCATGACCCGGGCGGATATCGAGTTTGAACGTTTTCAGACCATGTGTGTGTTCTCGATCAGGGAGGAGCTTGATGCCATCGCAGAGTCCGGGCGGGCGCAGAGGATGGAAATGATCGCTTCCAATATTATCAGGAATTATGGGCATCTGGACGAGAGGATCAATTTCATGCAGAATCTGCGGAGCAAGGAGGATTACATCTATAAGCATTCTCTGAATGTGGCGATCCTCTGTGCGATGATAACACATGTTATGAATATGAGAGTGGAAGAACAGATGGAGACCGTACAGGCGGCTCTTGTCCATGATATCGGTAAGATCATGAATTTTGAGCCGGATGAGGCGTCCGATGGAGTCGTGATCGATATGCCGATGGCGGTCAGAGAGGTGGCTGGGCATAATCTTCTGGATACCGCCTTTGCCACCAGACCCAATATCAAGCGGATCTGTTCGCAGGCGCAAAAGACCCTGGCGAGTATGGAGACAGGGGAGGATATCTCCTCGATCAGGCTGGTAAACGGTGCGCGGGTGCTTGCTGTGGCGGAGACCTACGACCGGATGACCGCCATGAAATTCGAGGAGGAGCCCGCCTCCGAAGTGGCGGCGCTCAAATTCCTGTTGGACAACCCTGAGGTGTTCCACCCTAAGGTGGTAGAAGCGCTGATAAATTCTATCAATATTCTGGTGCCGGGAGTCAGCGTGGAGCTGAATACCGGGGAGAAGGCACTAGTCCTTGCGGCCAATGAGGCCGATATCCTGCGGCCCATGATACTGATGTTTCGGGACAACAGCATCGTGGATCTGTCGGACACGGATCTGTATGAGGATCTGGAGATCAAGGATATCATGAAGACACTGGATAACCGTCATGTGATGGATATGGATCTTCTGAAGAGATCCGGGATACAGGTGGAAGAGGAGGAATATGTGGAGATCCCGATCATCTGATCTCATAAGAATACATAAAATAAAGGGGTAAAAAGATGCCAACGATTCAAGAGATTATGCATATTGCATGTGACGCCGGCGCGTCGGACGTACATATCACTGTGGGAATTCCGCCTAAGATGCGGGTCAACGGGAATCTGATCACGATGGATTTTCCGAAGATGTCGCCCCAGGATACACTGACCATCACGTATTCGATCATGACTGATGCGCAGCGGGAGAAATTTGAAAAATACGGAGAGTATGATATGTCTTTCTCCATTCCGGAGTTGGGAAGATATCGTGTTAACGCGTACAAGCAGAGAGGTTCCGCCGCGATGGCGCTGCGTCTTGTGGGCACACAGGTCCCCTCCCCGGAGGTTCTGGGTGTGCCGGAATCGGTCATCAATCTGTATGAGCGCAAGAGAGGGCTGATCCTTGTGACGGGGCCTACCGGAAGCGGTAAGTCCACCACGCTGGCGGCCATCATAGATAAGATAAACAATAACAGAGACGCCCATGTCATTACGCTGGAGGATCCGATCGAGTATCTGCATCAGCACAAGATGGCTATGGTCAATCAGAGAGAGATCGGCTTGGATTCCCAGAGCTATGCCAATGCTCTGAGGGCGGCGCTCCGTGAGGATCCCGATGTGATCCTGGTGGGTGAGATGCGTGACTTCGAGACGATCAGTGTGGCGATCACGGCGGCTGAGACAGGCCATCTGGTGCTTTCCACCCTGCATACGATCGGTGCGGCAAGTACCGTGGACCGGGTTATCGACGTATTCCCGCCACATCAGCAGCAACAGATCCGCGTACAGTTTGCTAACGTCTTGGAGGCCGTGATCTCCCAGCAGTTGATCCCGACATTGGACGGCAGGGGCCGTGTGGCAGCCTTTGAGGTCATGCACGCCAATCATGCGGTGAGAAACCTCATCCGTGAGGGCAAATCCCATCAGCTGGCAACAGTCATGCAGACCAACCGTAAGATGGGTATGATCACGATGGATGATTTTATCATACAACTTTATTATGAGGGAAAGATTGAGCGGGATATGGCGATACAGTTTGCGCAGGATCCGGACGGAATGCAGAATAAAGTGATGTAGAACCACCGCATCAGACGGTTGGATCAGGGAGGAAGTTATGGATTATAAGAGAAAAAAAGTGCGTCTGGGAGACGTGCTTGTGCAAAACGGCGTTATCACGGAGGAGGACCTGCAAAGAGGTCTGGAACGGCAGAAAGGCAGCGGCCGTAAGCTGGGTGAGACGCTGGTGGACGAGGGAATCACCACCGAGGAGAATATCGCCAGAGCGTTGAGTAATCAGCTTCATTATGACATGGTGGATCTGCAGAATATCGAGATCGCGCAGGAGGTCCTGGATCTTGTGCCGGCGAATGTCCTCAAGAAGCACAGAGCGATCCCCATTGAAATTTCGCCGGATAACATGAATGTGCTCCGGGTGGCTATGTCTGATCCCATGGACATTGGCGCCATGGACGACATCAATATCATCACGAATCTGCAGGTGGAGCCTGTAGTCGCTACCATGGGCAGCGTTATGATGGCGATCGACCAGTATTACGGGCAGGCGGAGGTGAATTCCGCTCTGGAGGAGTATACCAGAGAAAAAGAAAGCCAGATGGTCGAGCAGGAGGATATGTACAGTGAGGATGTCAACAACTCCCCCATTGTGCAGCTGGTCAAGGGTATGATCGATCAGGCTGTCAGACAGCGTGCTTCCGATATCCATATCGAGCCGATGGAGAAACAGGTGCGGATACGTTACCGTATCGACGGCGCGCTCTATGAGAAATCGGTTTACAACATCCGGCTTCTGCCGGCAATCGTGGCGCGTATCAAGATCATCGGCGGCATGGATATTTCCGAGAAGAGAAAGCCGCAGGATGGTCGTATCACCCAGATCGTGGACAGGAAGGAGTTTGATATCCGTGTATCCATTCTGCCGACGGTCTACGGAGAAAAGATCGTTATGCGTCTTACCTCCAAGAACGCACTGACCAAGGAAAAGAGCCAGCTTGGTCTTAAACCCGATGAGCTGAAAAAATTTGACCATATTCTGAAACACCCGCACGGGATCTTACTGGTGACGGGACCTACAGGAAGCGGTAAATCCACCACCCTGTACACGGCGCTCAGCGAGCTGAATAAGGAGGATGTGAATATCATCACCGTAGAGGACCCGGTGGAGGCCAATATCGACGGCATCAATCAGGTGCAGACCAACACCAAGGCGGATCTGACGTTTGCCTCTGCCCTGCGCTCCATTCTGCGTCAGGACCCGGATATCATCATGATCGGTGAGATCCGAGACCAGGAAACCGCGTCCATCGCCGTGCAGGCTTCTATCACAGGTCACCTGGTGGTTTCGACCCTGCATACCAATTCCGCTGCCAGCACTATCACCCGTCTGGCGGATATGGGAATTGAGCCTTATCTGATCGCGGACTCCACGATCGGTGTTATCGCCCAGAGACTCGTGCGCAGGCTTTGCCCTGAATGTAAGCGGCAGAAAAAGGCGGACGAGGAGGAGCTGGAGCTTCTGCAGCTTTCTCCGGATGAGGACGTGACGATCTATGAACCGTGCGGTTGTCCCAGATGTGACGGCACCGGATTTAAAGGGCGTATCGGCGTCTATGAGATCATGGAGGTCACCCAGCCCTTAAAGACGATCATAGCCAAGGGCGGAAATGCGGAGGATATCAAGAATAAGGCGTTGGAGGAGGGGATGAACACCCTGCGCATGAGCGCCACAAAATATGTGCTGGAGGGGATCACCTCCGTGCAGGAGATGATGAGGGTATCCTTTGATCTGTAATGGCGGAGTGCACATTTTTGAAAATGTTTGTTTATGTTGCATTTTCACAATTAAAGTGCTATAGTAAAAATACTACATAGTAAAAAAGTACCGAAAGATAGAAATCGGTGCGGATATCTCTGGCGTTAGGTCAGGGGGTCGTGAGCAAACTCTTGTGTGAAAGTACAAAGGGGAAGTACGGAGGAAATGCTATGGCGGTCTGGGGATATGTCGCGATCGATAAAGGCGGAAAAGAAGTTAAAGGCAGTAAAGACGCTGATAACAAGGATCTTGCACTCAGAGATCTGAAGAATCAGGGTCTTATTGTGCTGGAACTCACGGAGCAGAATGCGCTGACCAAGGATATCAGCATTGATTTCGGCGGCAAGAAGCCTACGCCCCGTGATTTTGCGGTATTCTGCAGACAGTTTGCCAGCATTACCAGAGCCGGCGTCACGATCATTGAGACACTGAATATGCTGGCGGACTCCACGGAGAATAAAAAGATGCAGAAGGCCCTCTACGAGGTGAGGGCGGACGTGGAGAAGGGTGAGAGCTTCGCGGATTCCCTTGCAGGGCGCGAAGGGGTGTTCCCGGAGCTTCTGATACAGATGGCCAGAGCGGGCGAGGCGTCCGGAAGTCTGGATACGGCCATGGAGCGTATGGCGGTACAGTTTGAGAAGTCTGCGAAGACCCAGGCGATGGTCAAGAAGGCGATGATCTACCCGATCGTGGTAGCGCTGGTCGCGGTGGCGGTCGTGGTCGTTATGCTGGTAGTCGTTATCCCCAGTTATATGGATATGTTCGAGCAGTTGGGCACGGAGCTCCCGGCCATCACGATGGCGGTGGTCAACCTGAGTAATTTGCTAAAAAGTAAATGGTACATAATCGTTCCGGTCGTGGCGGCAGTCGTATTTGCCATTAAGACTTATGCGAAGACCAATTCCGGAAAACACGTTTTCGGGAAGCTGCAGATGAAAGTCCCGGCGGTCAAGAATCTGGTGGTAAAATCGGCCAGCGCCCAGATGGCGAGAACACTGAGCACCTTGCTTACGGCGGGCGTGCCCTTGATCGAGGCGGTGGACATTGTGGCGGACACCATGACGAATATCTGGTTTAAGGAAGCGTTAAAGGATGCGCTCGAGCAGATCATGGTCGGTGCACCTCTGTCCCAGCCGGTACAGACCTGCGGCCTGTTTCCGCCCATGGTCTACCATATGATGCGGATCGGTGAGGAGGCCGGCTCCACTGAGGAGATGCTCAATAAGCTGGCGGACTACTATGAGGAAGAAGTAGAGATGGCGGTGCAGTCGTTGATGGCGGCTATGGAGCCTATGATCATCATCGTGCTGGCCGGCGTTGTCGGCATTCTGATCGGCGCGGTTATGGCGCCTATGGTGACGATGTACTCTGCGCTGGATAACCTGTAAGCTGTTTCTGCTATAATATGAATTATATGTGTTAAATATAGAGAGAATGGAGAATAGAGCAATGCCGGTGATATCAAGATTTTACGGAATTGTAATCAAGATGTATTTCAGACAGGCAGAGCATAATCCACCTCATTTTCATGTGATCTATGGCGAGTATCTTGCGGAAATTGACATTAAGACAGGTGAGATGCTGGTTGGAGATCTTCCGGGAAGAGCGTTAAAGATGGTTGGGGAATGGCTGGATAATAACCGAGAAGCGCTTCTTGAAATTTGGAAAACCCAAAACTTTGTGGAACTGCCGCCGCTGGAGTAGTCTGACATCTTGTATTAAAAGGGGGCATAACGATGTTTTATAGAGTACAGAGCGTAGAGCCGAAAGACAATTTTATGTTATCTGTACTGTTCACAGACGGAGTGAAAACTGAATATGATGTAAAGCCATTATTTTTAAAATGGGATGTGTTTAATAATCTCAAGACGATCAAAGGACTATTTCAGCAGGTCAAGGTTGATGCCGGAGGTTTTGGAGTCAGTTGGAATGATGAGATAGATCTTGCGAGCGAGGAATTACGGATAAACGGAAAAGAGGAATTAAGCGCGCCTGAGTAGGGAACAGCCGCGTTTAAGATAGAGTAACTATAAACAATCAAATTCATGATGAAAAGGAGAAGGAAACAATGAAAAAAGAGAACATGAATAACAAAGGTTTCTCCCTTGTCGAGCTGATCATCGTTATTGCCATCATGGCAATCCTGATCGCAGTACTGGCACCCCAGTATCTGAAATATGTGGAGAAGTCAAGAGTATCATCCGACCAGACAACTGTCGTTGAGTACATCAACGCAATGCAGGTTCTCGCAGCAGATCCGGATGTCACCCTGTCTACTGGCGATAGCTACACTTTGACGAATTCGGGTGCAACGATCAGCTTATCTAGTCCTCTGCAGACACTGCTCGTAAATGAGGGAATGCTGGATGCTACGACAGCAGCAGGCGGTAAGTTACAGTCTACAGCGTATAGTACAGCTACCTTGAATATCATTTTGAAGTATGACTCCACTGCAAAGATTTGGAATGTGGTAAACAACGGCGGTACTGTTGAAGTTTCCGGTAAGATTCAGGCTTCTGGTTCTGGGACCTGATCACTAGCGCAACCACAGCACTGAGAAACCAAACATAATTACCAAGACATAAGTAACGCGTGTTATAAAAANACCCCACAGAAGGAAACGATATGTTACCGGATATCATACTCTACAGCATCATATTCCTCTTCGGCATTGTGATCGGCAGCTTCCTGAATGTCTGCATCTTTCGCATCCCGAATAAAGAGGATATCGTAAAGACGGGATCCCACTGCATGAGCTGTGGGTATCGTCTCAAGTGGTACGATATGATTCCGGTAGCCAGTTTCCTTGCCCTGCGGGGTAAATGCCGTAAATGCGGCACTAAACTTTCTGTCCAGTATCCTCTGATTGAGGCGGCGAACGGAATCTTGTACGTTTGTATCGTATGGACAGGCGGCCTCGGCATAGAATCCCTACTCTACTGTCTGATGGCTTCCGCGCTCATTGTTTTGAGCGTGATCGACTTTAGGACTTATGAGATTCCCTTTGGAATCAATCTGTTTATACTGGCATTGGGGCTGATCCGGGCGGTGACGGATCTTCAGCATATCCTGAACTACCTGATCGGCCTCTTAGCTGTCAGTATTGTGTTGGCTGTTTTATACTACGCCACCGGCGGCAGAGCGATCGGCGGCGGCGATGTGAAGCTGATGGCGGCCTGCGGGCTGCTGCTTGGCTGGAAACTGATCATTCTGGCCTTTTTGCTTGGCTGTGTCCTTGGCGCAGTCATCCACGTGATCCGTATGAAAGTAAGCGGCGAGGGCCGCGTGCTGGCGATGGGTCCTTATTTATCCATGGGCGTCCTGATAGCGGCGCTGTGGGGAGAGCAGATGCTCAACTGGTATTTCGGGCGGTTTCTGTGACGCCATATGACGGCATCGAATGAAGATGACGGCATATGATGATATAGAAACCCATTGACTGGATTATGATATGGTTTACACCATAATGACTTGGAAAAATACCTGCACGGCATTCCCGGCAGGTTTATTGTCCCTATATAGATAAGAAATCACAACGAAAAAATACGACAGAGTAAAACATGAGGGAGGAAATGGCACATGGCTTCCAAGAAAGCGGTCGCGATAGAGATCGGCTATTCAATTACCAAGGTCTGTGAGGTAGACTACAAAGCGAAGACGCACAAGATATATAAGAGCTTTACGGTTCAAAATGGCGGAGAGGTCATCAACGACGGCGTGTTGACGGCAACCCCGGAGTATGTGGAGAATCTGCGGCGCGCGCTTGCGACGAATCACGTGAAGACGAAACAGGTGGTGTTTACGATCACCTCTTCGAGGATCGCCAGCCGTGAGGTCACGATCCCTTACGTAAAGGAGAACAGGATCGCGGATGTGGTCAATGCCAATGCCACGGATTACTTCCCGGTGGATTTAAGTCAGTACCAGCTTGCCCACACCATTCTGGGAACGATCGGGGAGCAGAAAGGCTCTCAGCAGTATAAACTGCTCGTGATGGCGGTGCCTACGGCTCTTTTGTCGGGCTATTACGATCTGGCAAAGGAGTTGAAGCTGGAGGTGGCGGCAATCGACTACGCCAGCAACAGTATCTATCAGGTCGTGAAAGAGGAGTGCGCGCAGGGAAAGCACATCATCGTTATGATAGATGAGAGAGCGTCTCTGGTGATGGCGGTGGAGAATTCCGTGCTGACGTTTACCCGAAGCGTTGCCTACGGCGTGGAAGAAGTTATGGAGACGGTGATGAATACGCTCTGCTGGGGTGAGGTCACCTCCGTGGAACAGGCGATCCGTGTCCTGCAGCGAAATGATTGTATTGCCCCGGAGGAGAGCGCAGATGCTGTTTCAGAGGGTGCGGAGGCTCCCACAAAATCTGCGAAGGACAGGGCGATGGAGGATGTGCGGGATGCTTTCATGCCGCTTGTGGGCGGTATCGGCAGAGTGGTTGATTACTATGCCTCCAGAGCGGCGGGTGAAGCGGTTGAGAGGATTCTGATCACAGGTCTCGGCGCGGACTTTAAAGGTCTGGGCGAGTTGCTTTCCCATGAAGTCAATATGCCTGTAACGGTCTTGAAAGAGGCGGCGGGCTGGAACCTGATGCGCAACTTTAAGAACGAGTGCTTCAGTGAGTATATCGCCTGTGTGGGCGCGGCGGTGGCGCCTCTGGGCTTTAAGCAGGAGACGGCAAAACGCGGTAAGGAAAAAGCGAAGAAAGAGGGCGGCGAAAAGGGAACGAACTGGGCGCCGCTTGCATACACGGTGTGTGGCGTAGGTATTGTGGCGGGTGCCGCGCTTGCGGGTTTTTCTCTGTTCAACTATGCACAGCTGACGAAGACGAATATGGAGCTGAAAGCGGAGTCTGGCAGTCTGGAGGATATTATCCCGATCTACAATGAGTATGTTGCGGTGAAGGCAGAGCACACCATGGTGGAAGCCATGTACGAGGCGACAGAGAGCCGGAACGAGGAGTTGGAAGAGTTCCTGGGTGAACTGGAGGATAAGCTGCCTTCCAATGTGAATGTGGTTTCACTTACCAGTGATGCCTACGAAGTAACCATCAATATGAAGGTGCAGACGAAGGATGACGTGGGTGAAGCGGTGGAGCAGATGCGTACCTTCCACTCTCTNGTCCCGGAGATGGTGACGGTGACTTCCCTTGTGGAGGANGACAATGAGGAGAGNGGTGAGCATACGGTCAACTTTACGGTGACAGCGGCATATCAGGATGTGGGATACGAGCCTGAGGAGACAGAAGAGATAGATGCGGCTGNGGCCGATATGGCGGAATAGGAGGCGCGGGAGATGAAAGTATCAAAAAGAGANGTATTGCTTTTAGTTGGTTTGATCGGGGTTCTTGCCGCTGTCTGTTCCTATTTCCTTGTCTTTCAGCCGACGATGGAGAAGGCGGAGAAGCTGGAAGAGGAGAACACGCAGTTGGAAGCGCGGATCGCGGATCTGCAGAACAAGTCGGATAACAGGGGTACCTATGAGAGTGAAACGGCGCAGATGCGCCTGGAGATGGAGGAGATCTATCAGCTTTTCCCGGTGGATGTGCGGGAGGAGAACGCGGTCNTTCTGGCGATCAATCAGGAGNTGCTCTCCCCTATGGAGATACAGTCTGTCACGATAGATGCCCTGGTTGAGGTGCCCTTTGTGGCCGAGACGGATCAGGAAGAACACAGCGCTACATATGAGATCGAAGAGGTGGAGGAGATCGAGGATGCGACGGGCACCCAGGATGAGCCGACGCCGGAAACCGGAGAGCAGAGCGCAGACAGTGTGAATCCGTTTCATCTGATGAACCGTAAGACCTCGATCAATTACGAGGTTTCTTACGAGGGGCTGAAGCGGAGCGTCAAGAATATCTGTATGCAGACGGACCGCATGGTCATTGATAATCTGACGGTGGTTTATGACGAGACGACAGGACTCCTGAGAGGTTCAACGACGGTGAATATGTTCTGTGTGCCCGATCAGGAGGATAAGGAGTATGAAGAGCCTGACTTTGGCGGTGTGCTTCTCGGCACGGATAATATTTTCGGCACGAGGGTGATCCGCAGCGAGGGCAGTCTTCCCGATCTGGAGGACGGTGAGGAAGGCGAAGCGGACGAGAACGCGGCAGAGGAGTAAAAATGACAGGAGCAGACAGACGAAAACTGAATAAGGATGCCGGATTTTCCTTGGTGGAACTTCTGATCGCAGTGATCATTCTTGCCATTATCGTGATCCCGCTNATGAATCTGTTTGTTTCTTCTAACAGGATCAATATCAAGTCCAGAAAGACTCTGCGTGCCACTACGGCGGCGCAGGATATTATGGANGGACTGAAAGCCTATAATATCAAGGAGATCAAGGAGCAGTTTGCCGATCCGGCAAGCGGCTTCTATGTGATAGACAGCAGACTGATCAANGGCGGCGTTGCGGAGGAGACCGCGCTTGAGGTNGANCCTTCCGGNAATCCTGCGACCGGGCTCTATGTGTTCAGNATGAAGGATGTTACCATGCAGGGCAGCAAGTTTGATGCGAAGATTGTAGTGGATGGCAGGGGCTATATGACGGGNACCCTNACNCATGACAATGAGTTTAACGATGCGGCGNTGGCGGANGCCAGAAGNATNGATAAGGANAACGGCACCTTTGTGGAGACGCANAAGATNNGGCAGGCGGTGCTGACGAGCGTCTTTAAGGACAGCNGCATGGAANCTGNCATAAANGATAAACTGAGGGCNTCNGGGNTTGCNGACGNGGATCTTGACACNGCATACGGTGATCTGCAGGATCCNTCAAAGNCNNANTACATATGTTATAANAANCTCNCCACTTTTTTTGANNANNNCAGNCGAACGATAACGATCGATCTGTCGGTCAGNGCGNANGTGGATGANGACGGAAATCNCAAGGTGGATATGGAAGTCACGGACGCTCTATGNNTTTACCATNNAGGANGCAGGTGGCGCGGATGNTGAANNGACTTCTTGGGNCGATATGGGANCANNGNNCTATGGTGAAGAATATGNCNCGNGGCAGCATCGCGAGAATGATAGACGCAGCGACGGGNGANGAGAAGNTNAANGTCAATCTCTTTTANTATCCGCTCTACGGAGCNTCNNTGCCTGACAAGATCGTNATAAATAANGNTTCGGGAGCNNNTTTGAATCTNTTGATCGCGAAGCAGCGGTATGAGAAGNNNGATTCNATTACNGGGNTGCCTGATTCTGANNGATCCGGAATATCTGNCNGATNCNCAGNTGATGGNNGCGGAGCAGNCATATNNNGCTGAAATTGAGATCAATGACACCTATGGATTTGACCCGGATNANTTTNCCTTAAAGACNAATCTNGGNTTGAATCTGGTGGGTTCNAAATATCTGGCGGGTGCGCCGATAGAGATTCCGANACAGTTTAGTGTGACGGGGAGAAACTTAAATCAGTTGAACATCTTTACGTTGGACGGGGTACGCAGTGCGTTAGGAAAACCGGGAACACCCGGTGAAGCCACGGAACTGATTTATGATGTGCAGGTCAGCATTTATGAGGAGGGAGCTGCGGCGAGCGGTTTCCCCGATGATATGCGGAAGGTCGTGATCGGAGGAAGTATGACGAACTGATGATAGACGGCGGTCGCGTGGGCGGCGTTGAGAAGGACAGAAGCGGTATAGATATGGAGTATGGGGTATGAAGAGAGCAGACGGAAAAATGACACAGCTCTATAGGTGGTTGAAAAAGAGGCGGGATGACAGAGGCTCTGCTATTGTCATTGTGATCATAGCGATGGCGATGATCGGAATTCTGGCTACCACCTTGCTTTGGATGGCCTACATGAACTATATGATCAAAGTGGCGGATATCCGCAACAAGAACAGCTTTTACAGCGCTGAGGAAGTGGTGGAGCAGGTNATGTCGGGACTGCGGNGGGAGTCCGCNGAGGCNGTGGGCGTTGCTTACCGGGAAGTGCTGGCGAANTGGGACAATCTGGACTCTGAAGAGGAGCGCTCCAATGTCTTTATGACCACGTATACGGACGCGCTGGTTGACAAATTAAAGGACACCTCGCGCGGCNCGGGTTANTATGANAGGACGATACTGGAGGCATACATAGATGCAGGCATTTTCCAGAGGGGGACCTCTGGTGCAGGTGTGGACGAGGACGCATGGGATCATGGCAATGCGCTGAGTGATCCGCTGGGCGATTCTGTCATGGAGATCGTAAATAATAACAGTATCATCCTCAAAAATATTTATGTCTCCTGTACGGATGACCAAGAGAGAGTATCCATCGTGCAGACGGACATCTGTCTGGATGTGCCCAAGCTGATCTTTGAAAATAACGGTTCCATCGACAATCTCTACCAGTATTCCCTGATCGGCAATGAGGGGATCGAGGTACAGGGACCCGGCATCATCACGGCGGAGGGCAGTATCTACGCGGGAACGGATGTGAATGGCAAAGGCGGGCTTACGCTTGGCATCGAGACAGTGACTAAAGCGGATGGTACAGAGGAANCGAAAAAAGTCGGCAATGCGAATCTGGTGCTGGAGGACGCCCTGCGTGTGATCTCGAAGGGAGATATTTCGGTGCAGGGACCGGCATCCGGTCTGACCGTTCGGGATGTGCCCGGACAGGATAACCGTATGTATGCGAGAAATATAACGCTCAACAGTGCGGCAGCGAGCCTTGACAGCAAGGTATATGTAGCAAACGATCTGACTCTGGACGGGGTTGGCAGCAGAGTTTCGCTCACGAAGGAATATTATGGTTACGGTGTCTCTACCTATAACGGGCTGCCGGGAGAACCGGCTGCGGATTCCGGGGATAGCAGTGCCATTATCATAAACGGCAAAGATTCCACGGTGGATATGTTGTCTGTGACGAGACTGTTGCTCGCAGGACGTTCCTATATCGGTTCTAATATCGGAAATGCGGCGGGTGATGAGGCGAGATATACAAATGCGCCGGGAGTTGCAGTGCCGAAAACGCCTGTTATGATGGGAGAATCCATCGCCATCAAGGGCGGTCAGGTGGCCTATCTGGTGCCCGCGGAATGTATCGGGACGTTGGAGGGAGAGGTCAACATTGGTCAGAACCCTATCAATGGCGATAAGGAAAATGATATTACAGCNTTTCAGGCGGAGTATGGCNATGATTTCAAGGAAGTGGATTTTGACAGGAANGTCTATCGTCTGAACGGCAAGAGTCTGCGGGAGTTCGGCGTGGCGGACATGAATCACATCCGCAAAGTGTATGCGCCTTACCGGGGCGGCACGCTGCTNTACTATTATCTGGTCATGGATAAGACGAACGCGGAGAAGTATTTTGTACAGTACTANGATTTCGATGCCAACAGGGAAGAGATAGATACCTATTTCGACAGATATCTCGCAGGGGGATTCCAGCTGGGAGATTTTGCGGACCCTATGACACAGTACACGATCCTGGGAAACAGCCTGGTGAGCAGCGCCCTCTCAACGAGCGGCGTGACCTTGCTGACGGGCGTTGACCAGACTACATTAGGTTTGTCGGAGGGGACAGACGGAGCGGGAACCGGAGATGAAGGTACAGACCCGGCGGCGCCTGTTGATCCGGATGCCTACACGGAGACCGGCATCAATGCGGACGAAGTGACGAATGAGAAGACGGAGGCGGCTGTGCTTGCGCTCACCGATCAGATCAAAGCCGAGTACAAGGGCTTAAACTATAATCTGACGGAAACTGCGCCACCGGCGCTTGCCGATCCCGATATTGATCCCGTGGAGGCGGCGAAGCACTATGTGTTTAACAGCGTTATCAAGGAGACGGAGGTAGAGCAGTACCTGAGTGACAATCATGTGAATCATGTGACTTATAAGACTTCATCGGGTCTGCAGGCGTATGTTGCTACCGGCGATGTGACTTTGTCAGGGATCAGCGGTGTGGATGCGTCCAAGTTAAGGCTTCTCGTCTGCTTCGGAAACGTAACGGTGGATAAAAACTTTACCGGNCTGATCATNGCNAAGGGAAAGATCACCGTGACCGGAGGGAACAGTATCAAACGCGGNGGANCGGATCTNGCCAATGTATTGATGGCTGAGAGTGAGATNNCNGGCGACACCAGAACNCCAATTGATATGTTTGTAAACGGNGGCGGCAGTATGTTGAACGGNGCGGATGCACCNGATATGGACGATGCTGGCAATCTGGTGCTCGACTATAGTGAACTTGTCCGCTACATGAACTGGATCAAGAAATAACAGGAAGGAAACGGAAGAGTGGATAACAAACGTTATTTAAAAGATAACAGAGGTTATTCTCTGGTTGAACTGATCGTTGTGATCGCCCTTATTGCGCTTATCGTAAGCACGGTGTTCTATTCCCTCGTTATGGTGTTCGGTGCCAATGCGAAGAGNNNNGCNAATGATATCCAGCGTGCNATCGNGGACTGCAAGGTGACNACGATGGGCAGNTCGNCCGCNTACATGGANCTTTACCGTGATACGGATCAGNATGTGTACACGCGGATGNATGTNANNGACAGCAGNGGNACGTATGTGNCNTCGGANCCTNANNAGGTNGGCNCAAGCAGGGTGTATGTGGCATATACGCCTAAGGGCGGTGTGGAGACAGAGCTTACGGCGGGAGATAAGATCGAGATCAGTTTCGACCGCGCAAACGGCGGCTTTACAGGTGATATTTATGAGAAACTCCATGTGCAGGGCGGCAGTAAGAATTATGAGATCGTGCTGACGGAGCTTACGGGCAAGTCGGAAGTGATTTTGNTGCCGTAGCGATGTGTGGCAATGGGAAAGCGGAGCGTGTGCCAAAGAAGATTGTTGGTTGTTGTTAGAAGAGCAGCGGGGTGAAAAGATGCGTGTGAAAAAGGATCAGAAGGGTTTTACGGTAGTGGAAGTATTGATCGCGACAGTGATCCTGTCCATCGTCGTATTGACGGTGTGCGGGTTTATTCTGGTCGGTTCCAGAAGCTACGCGGCAGGNAACAGCGATATCAANGTCCAGCAGGAGTCNCAGCTTGCCTTAAACCAGATGTCNGATGTGGTGATCGACACCACCCGGAGTGTAAATTANGTGGGTTATGACGCGAGCGGCAATACCCAGAAGGCTTTGAANGATGCGGAATTTACCTTTACGCCTGAGGATAAGAGNCTGATCATGTATAACGGCGTGGTGGAGGAGACGGCGCCTGCGGTTCCGGGCGGCGCGACGAGCCAGACCGTAGATGCGGGCAACGGCAACAAGCACTATCATTTTTACTGGAGCAAGGATGCGGAGACGCTTTACTATGCTGAGCTGGATGTGCAGCCCTCGGATGTGGATACGGCAAGTATTCATTTTCCGACCTTTGATCCTGCGGATCCCGCCGGTTCCGGCTGGGTTAAGCTGGCAGGACATGTGACGGATTTTTCAGTGGACTTAAGTCAGGTGGAAGAGAAGCGTGTGGTGCAGCTTGCCNTGACCTTTTTGGACGGGAGGAAGGAGTATGTCACTTCCAATAATGTTACCATCCGCAATAAGGTGGGTGTCAATGACGCAGAGCTTGCACCGCTGAATAAGAGAAAGACACTTTCTGTTACCCCCAGGGACTCGGGGGTTATTCTGGAGCCTGGCGAGACTTATCATTTTTCCACTCCCAAGGTGACGGGAGATAATGTGGCGGACAGAAGCGTTACNTGGTCTNTGGNGACGCCGGGNGGNAANAGTCCTTCGGGCGGAACCGCCTTTACGGATACGGCGAACGGCATCCTGTATGTGGCGACAGACGAGCCGGCGGGGACGCTTGATGTGGTGATCACGACCAATGCGGTGGATTCGGACGGCAANCATGCGNCNTNTCNTCCAATGNNAGTTTACATAAAANNAGTAAGNGNGGTGACGCTGAGCAAGACGGACGATGAGGATGCGGACAATGGGCCGGAGGAGGTCAGCGCAGGCAGCAAATTTACTATTAGTGCCGCGATCGAGGGCGTGAAGATCGGCGTACAGTGCAGTGGCTGTCCGGATGCTGTTGCCCATGATTTTGATGTGGTAGACTGGGACATTACAGAGGGCAAGGAGTTTGTTGAGATAGTGAAAGCAGAAAACTGCATGAAGGCAACAGAGTACCGTGTGAAGGCAGGCACGGCGGAGGGCACGGAGATCAAGATCGCCGCGACTTCAGAGTTGTCCCAAAGGAAGCCCTATGATGATGTAGACGGCGAGATCACCTTGACGGTGGCGAAATCCAAGAAAAACATTCAGGTAAACGGTAATCTCCGCTGGGGTGTGAAGTCTACGATCATGCATGAGATCGATTATCCCGAAGGTTTCAACAGGACGGGTCAGGGTTACTATCTGATCTGTGCGCGGGTCAGGGAGGACGGCACCGAGGGCGGCGATAAGATCATGATCTATCGGACGATCGGTAATACCTCCGAGGTGACGCCGGATATGTTTGGCGTGGAGGATATCAGCAAGCCATGGTATCTCTCTCTGCAGGTGCTCGATCCCGGACAGCATATTCAGGAAGGCGTGGGTCCGAGCGAGGAGCTTTACAGAGATCTGCAGGAACAGATCCATGATCCGCTCGTGAAGGACGTGGTGGCCGATTATCTGGCAAACTGCGACGCGTCCGGCACTTATGTGGGCACGAAGTATCCCCATACGGATAAGTTCGAGGGCCGTATCCTGCCGCCGGAGATTTTCTATGAGTACGACGGACAGAGCAATCTCGGCGGGGAGCTGAAGCTGAAGCCTGTGAGTACCCTGGCTGGGCCGGAGTGGACAAATTTCAGGGTGGACTATGTAAAGAATACCAGAGATGAGCGCGACAAAAACGGATTTACAAATGATCACGTTAAGTTCAGCGTATATAAAGAGAAAGATGGCGGCGGTCTGGAACCGATCTATGTGTATAAGCAGCAAAACGGCACGCACTACAATGACTCGACGAAGCAGGGACCCTATGAGGGCACCCAGCGACCGTATAATGGTGCGCTCTATTTTGACGTGGGACACGGACGGGCGACCAATGCAGCTGTACAGATAGATTTTAACAGAAAAGAGATGTTTGCTCAGGCGGCAGGCAAATATCGGATTGTGCCGACGATCCAGTATCACAACAACCCGAGCGCGGATACTTCCTATACGATCTACTATGCGAACTATCAGCCCTGGTACTGGCATATGCGGGTCTATGATCTACCGGAGAGCACGATTTATTTTGAACTGAAAAACGGTGGCAATTTGGAACTGTGGAGCTATGCCTATAATCAGTTTACAAAGGGCGAGATTTATTTCCCGACGCCCTCTGACAGTAGCTTTACGAACTATTTTGACAGGGAGAATCTCGACTGGCAGAGTGCGAAGAGACTGGATGAGTTCTCAAAGTCGATCAATGGCAGCAGTAACACCACGGTCTATCAACCGTCTTCAATGCGGTGTCGTTATGTGGCGGACAGAAAGGTTTATCAGCTGGAACTCTTCTATAATTACTACGATTCTACGTGGGGGCGGGCAGTGGAAGTCTCCGCGGGTGTGTTCCAGTGTGCGGCGGACGGAGACAGATGGGAACGGAAGGACAGAGGAACCTTTGACAGTCAGCTGGAGAGCGGCAACAGGAACCCGCAGGTTAATTCCGGACCTACTGCAAAGAATGTAAAATTTGAGATGTGGGGGACTAAAGAGGGGAATATGTATATTCCTCTGCCGTCAGAAAGCGCCTTTACCAGCTGGGATAATAATGGTTTCGGCTTTACGCTGAAGCAGAGTGCGGAGCAGTCGAGGAGCTGGAAAGGTCTGAAATTCCAGGCGACAGGGCAGACAAATACAGAGGAACTATGGTTTGAAAAAGTGACCTGTACCTATAATGCGGCAACGGACGAATATACTTTGAAACTGTTCGCTCAAGGTAATCCTAATTGTGTAGCGACGTTCACCTGTAAGAGCAATGAAAAAGAGTGGACGCAGCAGTGATGGCAGGTGTTTTGTGAGAGAGGGTATTGCGTATGGGCAGGAGAGATTTTATAGAATTTGATACGTCAAAGCAGCAGAATAAGACGGTGAATCCTGTTATCGTGTTTTTGGCGTTCCTTTTGGGGGCGGTGACGGCTTTTGCGATGTTTTGGCGGATGCGGGTGTCTAAAGGTAAAGACAAGAGAGGCATCGCTGTGTCCGACGATGCGGTTGATCGTGACTATGAGACGGCGGACAGGGAAATGAAACAGCTGCTCAGGGTGCTGCGCAGGGAGAGTGAGCGCAGGATGTGGGGAGATCCCGAAATCCGCATATCAGGCGACTATGGCGTGAGTGGTGTAAACCCGGCGAATGTACAGGCACAGAAGGTGAAGCCCTACAGGCCGCGCAAGCGTGTGTCGGCTAAAAAAATCTTTGTGCGCGCGACAGCGGTGGCTGCTGCTGTTGCACTGGTGGTGACGGGTCTTACGATGGCGCCGTCCGACAGGGTGCCCGTGTCCACGGTGCTGGCGAAGGAGTCTTTCGGCGGCATAAAGCAGGTCGTGGAGGAGCATGATGAGGACAATCCTTTTGTTATTCTGGACATTGTGCCCGGAAAGGCGTCCGCTGTTATAAATGGCAAAACATATGATTTTTCTCTTGGCACCATCGGATATCTTGCGCCGGGACAGTCGCCGATTCAGAAGGATCTCTTCCGCATTTTTACGGGGGATGACAGTACGGCTTTCTATAAATATGAAGACAGGAAAAAATTGACTGACTCAGTCATTGCAAACGGCTACAGCAGTGTCTCCTATCAGGAGGCTTACGGCGGAACGGGAGAGGATCTGAAAGCCAGCGTGTGGACCAAGATATTTGATCGTGCTGATGTGGACCATGACGCGACCGGAAAATTGACCGGGACAGTCCCTTATCCGACAGGAAGACTCTATGCCACTGTGGAACAGGGAACAGGAAAAGGGTTTGATTATAAGCTGACAGAGGGAAGTATATCCTTTGGTGCATCTGCCATGAATACGATGTCGGCGGATGGGATTTATACGTATGCGGAAGGCGGCACGGGAGATTATCAGGTGATCTTTGAGGGGCCGGAGATGGCTGTGAGCGGATACCGCGCCGAGGTGATCAAGAGCGGCAGCTACGACGAGGTGGTTCTCGGGGGAAGCTATTCCGATGCCACGGGTGTGTATATCGTTCAGAACGGCGAATACCGTTATGCGTGTACGATTGGGGAATTTAAGGGAATTCCGCGCCCTGAGCCGGATCCGGAAGATCAGGATAAAACCCCCAAGCCGAATCCGGGCGACGGGAATGATGATCAGGATCAGGGCAATCAGGATGACGACCAGGGCGATCAGGATGACGATCAAGACAATCGGGATGACGACCAGGACGATCAGGATGACGATCAGGACGACCAGGGTGATCAGGGCGATGAAGGTGACGATGGCCAAAACCAGGGTGGAGATGATCAGAACCAGGGCGGAGATGATCAGGATCAGGATAATGATGATCAAAACCAGGGCGGTGAAGAGCATTCTGGTGAGTCTCAGCCGGCATCGGAACAGGCTGCCGCTTTTCAGACGAAGTCTGCCTTAGAGATGATGGCAGGGACAGAGGGCAGATGGTATCTGTGTGTGGGTACGGAGCCGACGGAGGAATCTGCGGTTGATGAGTCGGAACGGACTGAGGAGACTGATGAGTCGGAACAGACCGGTGAGACTGATGAGTCAGAACGGACTGAGGAGACTGATGAGTCGGAACAGCCGGACCGTCCCGAGGAGTCGGAAGTAACATCCACCCCTGGAGTGGAAGATGGAACCTATTGTATCTTAAAGTTTAGCTATGTCGAAACAGAGGACGAGGAGCAGCTGTATCAGGTGAAGGAGGTTATCCCGATCTCCACAGGGGAGGGTAACCCGCGGCCTTACGACAGCTATGTATTGGAAAACAGCCTGCTGTTAAGCGGCCTGAACGCAGAGGATGAGGCAGAGACTCTTGCCGATGAGCCTTCTGTTGAAGGAAAGTTTGAATATGTCGGTGACGGTGCGGGGGACTACAGGCTTACCAGAGTGCGCAGCATGGAAAATGTTGTGGCAGTGACGGATGCAGTGTCCCCGGATGCCGAGGTACAGGATGCCGATACCCGGAGCAGCAGCTTAAAGGCAGTGGAGATTGGTCTCCCGCATTATATAGAAGTGCAGAATGCGCCGGTGTACATACGATGTGCCGGCGGAAACGACTGGTTGAGGCGTTATGTGTTTAATTCCCTGAAATCGCAGGACAACGCTTCGGATGACTTCGCGATCAGGGTGGATACGGTGCTTGCGGGCGATGTGACGTATGAGATGGTGCAGGAGGCTGACCTTGTCTATCTGGAGGATGGCGCAGGGCTCTACCTTGACCCGGATGCGAAGAAGAGCTATATCTATACGGGGGCGGAAGAGAGTGATGAGGTCGGATTGGCGGATATTTCCGATACGGTCATCACGCGACTGTTGTATGAGGTGGTGGTGGAGTTAAAGCCCATCATCGTGGATTATGGGGTGATAACGAATCAGGACAATTATGCGGGCACCAAGTATCAGAAGCTGGCAAAGGCTTTCCTGAAAAAGGATCTCACCGCATTCTATAATGAGATGGCAAAGTCGGACGATCTGGCGGCCAGTATTTTGATGAACGTTGACAAGGACTCCAAAGAGTTCCCGAACAAAACGGATAATGATTATCATTATGTAAACCGAAACGTTTATCTTGTAAACGGTACATCCCTAGTGGAGGAAGACTTCCCGGAGGAGATGGATAAGGATAAGGCAAAGTCAGGTTTTTCCGAGGTACTGGCGGCGATCCGGGCGGAGAATGTTATGCTGTCCGAGGACGAAAAAATATCCGAGAAGGTCAGCAAGGCGATGGCAGTACAGTATATCATCAATTATTCGCTTGGGCTGGTCGGGGAATATAAGGATCTGTCGATCCTGGAACTGCAGCCGACGGCCAATATGACATCCGACTTGTACCGTGATGTGAACGAAGACAAAGGCAGCGTTGTTTTATATTGGCAGAGAGAAGATCAGGGTGGAGAAGGACAGCAGATTCTCAGAAGCTCCAAGATGATAAAGACAAACGTCACGTTGAGTTCGGTGGCGGCGTTCAACAGCAGCTATCAGGACATTAACGAAGATTACAACATGATTTTTATCGGTCTGGACGGACAGCGTCTCTATCGCGATTGGGATAAAGACGGAAAGCTGTCTGCTGTCTACAACGATAAGGATTTAAACGGCAAAGTGTACCACACGGGGGACACCGTAGCGGGCGGCGGCGCCAGATATGACGCAAACGATATCACGGAGCAGAAAAAAGAGGCGCTTTTAGACTATCTGCGGGCGGGTTATCCCATTGTGGTGGAGAATGAGTGTTTTAAGAGTCAGAGTGCCAGAACGGCGAAGGAGAAGGATATCAATACGGACTATATCGCCTCCGATACGCATATGTACGCTTTCCTCAAAGAAGCGATCTCCATGGACGAGTCGGATGGGGATGATGAGAATGGTATAGGTATCTATACCATAGAGGATGTGCACAGCAGCGCCATGTTTGCGATGCAGTTAAACGCACAGCGGCCGAAAATCGAGCTTCTGGGAGCGGAAGCTGATGGAGGACAGAACGATGAGGATTCCGAGGAGATAGCTTCCGATATGATCATGACGGAGTCTGTGTCCGAGAAGCCCGGTGTTCTTCGGGGTACGATCGAGTACCGTATTACGAGTGACAGGGCTGGAGAAGATAAGACATACATGGGAAGTCTGGAGAGGCATCTGTATCTCGATCTGAATTACGACGGTGTCTATGCGCCGGAGGAGGAGATTGACGAGTACCTATATGAAGAAGCAGAGGGCGGCGGTAAGGTCAGTGTTGATTTCAATGCAATCAGTTTCGGCATTGTGCCTTGGAAGCTGGAAGTGACAGATGCGGATAACAGCTATCGGCGCGCGGCGATACAGGGCTGCTTTACTATAAGCGGCGACGACGAGGCAAAGATTCGGGTATTGCAGGTTCTTGACGATCCTTCGAACGATTTTGCAAATCTGCAGGAGCAGTATGAAAAGATAGAGAATGCCATGCTGGCTTACTACTTGAAGGGGGCGGAAACACTCCTGAACATGAACTGGAAGATTGAGACGGTCACACCGTCTGTCCTGACAGATCGGCTCTCCAAGAATGCGAATTACCTCTCCCTGTGGGATGTGGTGGTGCTGGGATTTGGCGAGAGCGGAAATCCCGGAGATGCCGTGACGACAGCCATAAATGAATATGTTGATGCGGGAGGGAGTCTGCTCGTCTCCTCAGCCGGTGCGTCGATGGATAAGGGAAGGCTTGGATTGTCGGCGGCAGTTCTGGGACAGAGCGAGGAACAGACCTACGGAAAACTGGGTCTGCACAGCGTTGACAAATTCCGCTATGATGGCATCAGGTCATTATGGTTTGACAAGACGCCCAGCCTGTTTTTGGATCGCGTCAATGACGGCACGATCGCCAGATGGCCGTATGAGATCGGTACGAGGGCGCAGCTCGGCAGTAATACGGAAGTCTCGATGGCCGATTATCTGCTGGATATCGGAACCGCAAAGGACGCGGGACAGCCTTATACCACGGCATGGTTTACCCTGCTCGACCTGAATCTCTCAAAGGGCGGTTACAGTGTGTCGCCCCGTGACGGAAAAAATAACTACTATGTATACAGCAAG
>JAAUZN010000080.1 GCA_014804565.1 Lachnospiraceae bacterium | reverse complement strand
TTAAAGGAAAATCTCATATCGTTTACGACACTGTATTGCAGGGATCTGGTAAAATCATGATTGACATGCAACTGTGCCGTGTAGGTATATACATACGTGGCATCCGCTTCTTCCTTCAGGACAGCATTGAGTGCATCCTCTCTCGTGCTGTAGTACAGGATCTGTGCNTCGCCGACAATCCCCTTTTCCAGAGGCTCCTCTCCCTGCACATCTATCGCTGCGATGGTTTTGACCTTGCCCGTAAAATCCTTTCTGGTAACCTCCGCTATGCCGGCCGACATGAAAGGTTCCGTATGAAAGCCATAGTATGCATCCTCCTCTGCTGTCAGATTAGAAGTCTTTTGGTCGATCACAACATCCACGCCGTTTGTGTTTGCAAGCGTATAATACTCCGCCCGGTCTTTCGGCACAACAATCTCATAGGGCAGACCGCAAAGCTCCATGACCTTTGCAAAGTAATCCGGCATGATTCCCTTTAATTCTCCGTTCTCAACATAAGAATAAGGCTGCCTGTCTCCGATCGCCGTCACCGTGATCTTTTTCTTCCCGTCAAGAACATCCTGTATATATGCTTTCTCCCGCTCACTAAACACAAGTCCGGGAGAGTGGACCGCCCCATAATATTCGTAAAACAGCGTATTTTGCCAGTCTCCCCCATTGATATTCATCTGCTCGATCGCATAATCAATTTCTTCCAGCAGTTC
Organism: Lachnospiraceae bacterium; assembly: GCA_014804565.1. GTDB lineage: Bacteria > Bacillota > Clostridia > Lachnospirales > Lachnospiraceae > UBA3282. The sequence continues at coordinate 26,054 of JAAUZN010000080.1, read as the reverse complement.
TGTGTCTTCCTTGCGCACAATGGCATAGAAATTCTCTGTCATCAACGTGTCCAGGGTTCTTTCGTCCGTCGGTTTTCTCAGGTCGCTGGAAAGAATCGCGTCTATGCTGCCATCCTTCAAAGCCTCCTCAAGCTGGTGCGCGTCTTCGTATTCTTTCGTCTGATATGAAAACTGTTTCTCCGCGGCAAACTCNGCCAGNCTGGCATTCTGGCTGCTTCCNNTCANNAGTCCGATGCACATGCCATCATAGCTTTTGTAATCTCCGCTGTGAAATTTCGTGTTGTTCATCAAAACGGAAATGACCGTACTGTTGCGCCCTACCGGATACGAAAACGCAAATTTGTCTTCGCGCTCAGGATTCTTCCTGGCAGATGTGACTACGTCGATCTCCCCGTTTTCCAGCATGGTAAGCATATCATTCCATGACGCCTCATATCCGACGTAATCAAAATTCAGATGGGAATATTTGGAGATCATCTGCAAAAGCTCGATGCCATATCCGCTCAGATTTCCCTCTTCATCCTTCACATGATAGCCGTCAAAATAGAAAATTCCCGCTTTCACCCTCTCCACGGCCGGCTCCTCCGGCACGCTCACATCGGAGGCATCTGCGATCACAAAATCGGATATGATCAGGAACAGACATAATAATGATGCCATCCACCTTTTAATATGTATTTTCCCCTGGACATGCATAGTTTTGACTTCCTTTTGTATAAGTACTTTATTTAGATATCTATTGTACCAAGTTGACGGTACATTGTCCAGTCTGGNCATGATTATTTCTACTATTTGCCTGCCATATTCTCTTTTTCTTCTATCTGAATTTTGCTTTCGCNGTNTCAAGCGAATCGATCACTTTATCACACCACTGATCAAATTCGGGGTCATCTTTCTGNCATTCAGGATGNGCCAGAATATGATCCAGTGCAATTNTTGCCCCTTCCGCAAAACTGATCACAGGATTAAATTCAGGAACTATTCTTTTCAGCTTNCTGTTATCNAACACNACCGACACNGANTTGTCGCCTGTCAGACTNCCCTCGTAATCATAGTCAGGACCAACACTGTTAAGAAACTCTGCAGCAACATGATATGGGTGCAGACTAACGCCAAGCGCCTGTGCAATTGTTTTATAAATCTGGTTCCAACTCAGGGATTCATCGCTGGTGATATGAAATGCCTCTCCGATCGCATGCGCGTTCGCCATAAGTCCTACAAAGCCAACTGCAAAATCTGTATTGAAGGTCAACGTCCATAGGGAAGTACCATCTCCATGAATAATAACGGGCTTCTCCTCCTGCATGCGCTTGATCACCTGCCAAAAACCATTTTTGCCATGTACGCCCAAGGGAATATTTTTCTCGTCATATGTGTGGCTGGGGCGCACGATCGTCACCGGGAAACCGTTCTCACGATACATTTTCATAAGGAATTCCTCACAGGCAATCTTATCCCTTGAATACTGCCAGTAGGGATTGGCAAGGCTCGTCCCCTCAGTGATGATATAATTGGCCGCCGGTTTGTGGTATGCCGAAGCGGAACTGATATAGATATACTGGTTTGTTTTGCCGGCAAACAGNCTGTAATCNCNCTCCACNTGNGCNGGNACNAANCCGATAAANTCNCATACCACATCAAAGGTCATATCCTTGATCTTTTCGGCGACCAGCTGCTCATCATTCATATCGGCAATAATGGATATCACGCCATCCGGCAGCGGCCTGCTGCCTCTGTTAATAACATATACTTCCCATTTCTTTTCAATGAGCGTGCGCACCACTGCGCTGCTGATCGTTCCTGTTCCTCCGATTATCAATGCTTTCATTTTGAGTCCTCCTTAAAATTTTATATTCTTCAATTATAATTCACTGCCAGATAATCCAACACACCCCGAATCGTCGGTTCCGAAAACTCCACAGTTATGGACTCGGATAAATCCTCCTGATATCTTTGAAAATAATAATCTCCGTATGAATATTCCTCATATTCTCCCTTGTAAATTCGGACCTCCGAATGTGTCTCCGCTGCATTCGGTCCCGAAGCAAAGTCGTAATCCAATATCATAATAATGTCCGTAATGCCGTCCTCATCATAATCGGCAAACGCGACCGCTTCTATTTTCTGAAATTCCTCGTTGGCTCTGATATTATTACTTTCAAAGACACCGTCAAGCTGTCTAATCTCATAGCCATCTTGTATAATGGAAAAAGAAACATCCGCAAGCGGATCTTTTTCCACATCCGGCTCAAAAGAAGCAAACGTCACTTCTCCGATTGGACTTAAATTGACAGTAAAACTCTGATCCTCAATCAATCCCTCCTCCAGAATCAGCCGATTCGACCGGAACTGATACTTATCATCACACTTTTCCAAAACAAGCTCATAATCCATCTGATGATAGCCGCTAAAATAATCATCTTCCGAAGGACCGAATGTGTCAGGTTCCATTCTCAATACAAAAATTTTCTCATCCGCCGTATAGCCGCCCTTACAGTTAAAGATCCGATAATTGGTATCCCCATGATCGTCATAATACGCATCATATTCCGGGAGATATGTCCAGTTTAATGTATCATTCATCTGCGTATATGTTAACCCTGTCGTCTCCAGCAGGAAATCATTGAGCTGCACTGTGGTTATCCTAAAAAAATCTGTATAGATATCTCCCCACTCAACAGTCCTTTTATAGGCCTCTTTCTCTTCTTCCGAAATTCCACTCACAGATGATATCCCAAGCCCGTTAAAACACACTTCATTCAGATCCACATCCGCCGGTGTATCATAGGCAGACAATAAAAACCCATAGTTATTGTCCTTTTGTATAAATTCAGTAAAATACTGTATCTCTTCGGCGGTAATCTCTCTTCCGCCCTCATCTGACTTTTTCGGAATATCCGCCTTTAGGGCCGGAACGACTTCTATGCGCTTCCCGGAAGTATAAGCCTCCTCCGGGCTTTCTGCCTGCTCGTCCCCATTTTCGCTGTCAGCATTTGCTTCATCAATAATTTCCTGCTGTTCATCTGCTTCTTTCTGATCGGCAGAGAGAACCTCCCCGTCTACAGTATAATCTGGTTCCTCTGTATCAAGTATTATCTCTTCCTTTTTCTGTCCACACGCGCTCAATATCATACTTGCTAAAAGCAAAAGCAGAATTGTAGGTCTTTTCTTATTTTTCATAATACATTTCATCCTATTAGAATAGTCATAAATCTCTCTTTATGATTGAAAGAAATCCCGCCTTATAAAAGACGGGATTCTCTATTAAAATTATTACACTTCGACAATAAATTTATAATGTCTGCCGCCGGAATCACTTCTTCTCCGAGATCGCCGCCTGCGCCGCAGCCAATCTTGCGATCGGCACTCTGAACGGTGAACAGGATACATAGGTCAATCCCACCTTGTGGCAGAACTCCACGGAGGAAGGATCACCACCGTGCTCGCCGCAGATACCCAGCTTGATATCCGGCCTTACGGAACGGCCTTTCTCTGCAGCCATCTGTACCAGCTGTCCCACGCCGCTCTGGTCGAGTCTTGCGAAAGGATCGGACTCATAAATCTTGTTCTTGTAATATTCACCAAGGAACTTGCCCGCATCGTCACGGGAGAAGCCGAAGGTCATCTGTGTCAGATCGTTCGTACCGAAGGAGAAGAACTCTGCCTCCTCAGCGATCTCGTTTGCCAGAAGCGCCGCTCTGGGAATCTCGATCATGGTTCCCACATGGTACTTGATATCGGAGTTCTTCTCTTTCTTCACCTGCTCCGCTACCTCTACCACTACGTCTTTGACAAACTTAAGCTCCTTCTTCTCGCCCACAAGCGGAATCATGATCTCGGGAACGATATCGAAGCCTTTCTCCGCTTTCACCTCGATGGCTGCCTCCATCACGGCTCTGGTCTGCATCTTGGCAATTTCGGGATAGGTCACTGCCAGACGGCATCCACGGTGTCCCATCATGGGGTTGAACTCATGGAGGGAATCACAGATCTCCTGCACCTCTTCCGCTGTCATCATCATCTTCACCGCCAGATCGTCGATATCTTCCTGCTCGGTAGGTACAAACTCATGCAGCGGGGGATCCAGGAAACGGATGGTCACAGGTCTGCCCTCCATCACCTCGTAGAGTGCCTTGAAGTCGCCCTTCTGGAAAGGAATCAACGCATTCAGGGCTTTTTCTCTCTGCTCCTGTGTTCTCGCCAGGATCATCTGACGGATCTTCGGAATCCTGTCAGGATCAAAGAACATATGCTCGGTACGGCAAAGGCCGATACCCTCTGCACCATATTTCACAGCATTCGCTGCGTCCGCCGGGGTATCCGCATTGGTGCGTACCTGCAGTCTGCGGTACTTATCCGCCCACTCCATGATCCGTCCGAAGTTGCCGCTCACGGAAGCCTCCACGGTCTTAATGTCGCCCTTATAGATCTTACCGGTAGAACCGTCTAAGGAAATGTAATCGCCCTCGCGGAATACTTCTCCGCCGAGCTGGAATACCTTGTCTTCTTCATTGATCGCGATGTCGCCGCAGCCGGATACACAGGCTGTACCCATACCTCTCGCCACCACCGCCGCGTGGGAAGTCATACCGCCGCGCACGGTGAGGATACCCTCCGCCGCGTGCATACCCTCGATATCCTCCGGAGATGTCTCCAGACGTACCAGTACAACTCTCTCGCCCTTCTCATGAGCCTCCTTAGCCTCGTTAGCGGTAAAGTATACCTTACCTGCTGCCGCACCGGGAGATGCGGGAAGCGCCTGTCCCACTACCTGACCTGCCTTTAAGGCATCGGAATCAAAAGTGGGATGGAGAAGCTGGTCTAAGGACTTCGCCTCGATACGAAGCACTGCTTCTTCAGGTGTGATCTTGCCTTCATCTACCAGATCGCAGGCAATCTGCAGAGCCGCAGGCGCGGTACGCTTGCCGTTTCTGGTCTGTAAGAAGAACAGCTTGCCTTCCTCAATCGTAAACTCCATATCCTGCATATCGCGGTAATGGTTCTCGAGGCGGTTCGCGATCTCCATAAACTGCTTATAACACTCGGGCAGATCCTGCTCCAGTCTGGTGATCGGCTGGGGTGTGCGGATACCTGCCACCACATCCTCGCCCTGGGCGTTGATCANNTACTCGCCGTAGATNCCCTTCGCNCCNGTNGAAGGATTTCTGGTGAAAGCNACGCCCGTGCCGGANGTATCNCCCATATTNCCGAATACCATCGCCTGCACATTNACNGCAGTNCCCCAGTCNCCGGGGATGTCATTCATACGTCTGTANACGATCGCTCTCTCATTATCCCAGGAACGGAACACGGCCTTCACCGCCTCCATCAGCTGTACCTTGGGATCCTGAGGGAACTCCTCGCCCTTGTTCTCTTTATAAATATTCTTAAAGCGGACGATGATCTCCTTCATGTCCTCCGCCGTCAGGTCGGTGTCATACTTGACNCCCTTTCCTTCCTTGATCTCGTCCAGGATTCTCTCAAAATAAGACTTGGGGATCTCCATNACCACATCGGANAACATCTGGATAAATCTGCGGTAGGAATCGTAAGCAAAGCGGGGATTGCCTGTTTTCGCCGCAAAGCCCTCCACAGCNACATCCGTCAGTCCCAGATTCAGAATGGTNTCCATCATACCCGGCATNGAAGCCCGCGCGCCGGAACGAACCGACACAAGNAGAGGATTNTCGGTATCCCCGAATTTCTTACCCTGCTTNTCTTCCAGTCCTGCCAAGAGCTGTAAAGATCTGTNCTTTNATCTCCTCGGAGATCTGTCTGCCGTTATTGTAGTAATCCGTACAAGCCTCTGTGGTCACNGTAAAGCCCTGCGGNATCGGCAGTCCCAGNTTCGTCATCTCCGCCAGGTTAGCGCCCTTNCCNCCNAGGAGATTACGCATATCCGCGTTTCCTTCCTCAAATAAATACACCCATTTCGCCATATATTNGCTATACTCCTTTCTTAGCCTGCGGCTTTTCTNTNAAACAAGCTNNCAAGTTAGCATATATTTTACCATATATTTGAAAANTTAGCACNNNTTTTTTNANAGTTCTTAACANAAAAAAGACAAANATCCTGTGACATTTGTCTAACTAAAATACAAATGTTCCTNCTCTGTATCGGAACCCAATAGAAATTGCTGTTTTTTACCGTTGCTTTGCGCCGGCGGGAAGAAAACTTTCAAAAATAAACACATCNAACNCCTNTCNGGCGGCGGCAAGNTCCTGCTCNCTGCGGATCGTCCANGCNGCGGCNGGNTGNCGNTAGAGCNGNCTGCATATCCTNCTGCCGGGNTCNTCNCTGAANTNNTGATTGTAGGCAATAAAGTCCGGCTTTGTCAGNAAATTAANCAGAAGATGNGTCATCGCAAAATAAANNANATTCCAGTATNCNCCNTCCNTGCGNAANTTGGANGAGAGCTGNCCACGCACNNCCTCCTTGNGATTNCNGCGAAACCACCATAAGACCATAGGATTAAAAGACTCNATNCAGTAGGCNCCCNTGTAAGNNCGCAGCATCTCATCTATGACCACACANCAGGAGACGTCCGCCGTCTCCGCCTTGATCTCCACGATGAGNGGCACNCNNCCATCCACCATGGNNAGCANNTCCNCCAGTCNGGGAATGCGCTCCCCGGAATTNCACAAAGTATANGCCTGCAGNTCCTCGTANGTACATTCCGCAGGCTTTCCCTCCGCGCCGCAGATCCGATGCAGCGTAAAGTCGTGGAAGATGACCGGCACGCCGTCCCTGGTCACCTGCACGTCCAGCTCCATGCCAAATCCTGCCTCCACAGCCCTGCGAAAGGCCGCCATGGAATTTTCCGGCGCATCCGTTTTGTTATCATGAAGTCCCCTGTGGGCAAAAAATTTCTTTTGAAAAAGGGTGGTGTCCGGTCTGTGAAAAATGCGCGGCATGATCGCCAGCATATATAAAATGACCAGCGCCGCGATACACTCCAGAGTAATTTTTATGACTGTCAAAATCATCCGTTTACTCCTTTTTGCAGTTCGTCAAATCCAATGCAAAATACCACTGCTATTGTACAACCGGACTTCCTGTTTTTCAACCCGCGCAAATCTTAAGATTATTTTATTTACGGCTCTGCCAGTCTGATCACATCCCCTTTTTGAATTTCCTTGTCTGCGGACTGGATGATCCGGCTCTCCTCCGAAAGCGCTCCCTCCACCGCTGCGAACTTATCATTCTTATCTACGACGCTGACATTGATCTCCTCCACATAATACTCCATGCCGAGAATCCCTTCACGCTCGCTCACCACATACACATAACTGTTCCCTCCCGGGTTCTCATACAGCGCCAACAGAGGAATACAGCAGGGCCGCTTCTCTCCGGCTTTTGCACAGGTGATGGTTCCCGACTGCCCGGGTGTGCCCGTCTCCTCGGGGAGTCGTAATAGGGCGGTAAAGGTACCCGGTGCATTCTCATTTTCCACCAGATAATCCACGCTGGCGTTAATCTCTTTTCTGTCTCCCAGTTTCAACTTCACGTCATCATTTAGGTTTACATAAGTTTTGTCCTCCTTTGTCAGCGTGACACGGAACTGGCAGGGCGCCTCACCGTCCGCCACAAGAAAGGAAGCCGTGTCCGGCACTCTGCCGCCCGCCTGCACATAGACGTCGGTTACCATGCCGCTTAAGGGGGCCGTAATCTTTCCCTCCCCGTTCAAAATCTCCTGATAAGCCGTCAGTTTCTCCTGTGTGCCCGCAAGCTCCGCCCGGTAGACGGCAAGGGTCGCATCCTCGTCCTCCTCAGACACGGTATCCTCCACCCTCCGTCCGGCGTCCTTTATGGTATTGTCCCGGTTCCACTTCGCGTCCGCCTCCGCATAAGCCGCCGCCTGCAGCTCCTGTTTCAGCCTTTCTTCCTCCTGCTCTCTGGCTTCCCGCTCCGCCTCCATCTCCTCCTCGGTTTTGGACTCTCCGTTCTCTTTTTCCCAATCTCCCTCATGTTCGCGGTTCTTGGCCTGCAGTTCTTCCAGAGCCTCCTCGGCCTGCGCCACATTCTCGGCTGCCCTGCCCACAAGAGTATCCTGATATCTGGCAAGAGCATCATAGTCCTCTCTGGCCCTGGCTTCATCCAACGCCTTTTTTTCCTGTGCAAGCTCCCTGTTGTGCAAAATCGCGTCAATCTGTAACTGGATTTTCTGACAGGCCAGCTCCTGATCCGCCATGATCTCCTTCATATCTTCCAGATCCACCGTAAAGAGAAGATCGCCCTCCTCCACCCTGTCGCCGGTCTGCACAAAAACCTCCACCACCCGAAGGCCGCCCAGAACCGTCACCGGCAATTTGGCTCCGGCCTCCACAATACCCTCTGCTTCCACCACGTGCTCGATATATTTGGAATCCGTTCTGCATGTGGTCACCATGGGCAGTCTTGACGCATATATGCTTTTTGAAATCAATGTACACAGCCACATAAAGACCAGAAACAGCACAAGTCCGGCACCAATTTTCTTTTTGCTCTTGTTCATAATAATTCACCTCTCCAGCCTTATTCTTTCAAGCCCGAATAGATAATACCCTGCTCCAGATAGTCCTGCCCAAGCACAAACACAAAGGCCGCCGGAATCAGCGTGATAAACGACGCGCAAAGCGCAAATCCCGCCTGTGTCCAGGAAATCTCCGGCAGATACAGAGAAAGGGGCCAGAGCGCCTTATCCTCCAGAAACGCCAAAGGCTGCTCCATCAGGTTCCAATATTCCAAAAACCCTAACACTATGGCAGACAATATTCCACTTTTCCCCAATGAAAGCCCTATTTTTATAAAAATCCAGAGTTCCCCTGCCCCGTCGATGCGGGCCGCCTCCAGAAGCTGTACCGGAACCTGACGAAACCCGCCGTAGGATAAAAAGATCGGAAAAGTAGAGAATATCGCCGGCAATATGATTGCCCTGTGGGTATTCAACAGCGAAAAACGATCCAGCACCAGATAGCTTGACAGCATCGTCACCTGGAAGGGCAAAAGCATCAGCACCACATAGAGCGCAAAGAGCGCCCGGCTGCCCCGTACCCTGTACACCGCAAAAGCCCAGGCCGCCGGCACACCCACAAGCAGCTGTCCCGCCAGAATACAGGCCACCAGCTTCACGGAATTCCAGAACAGCACAAAAAAGGAGGGCGTCAAAAACAGCAGCCTCCCATAATGCTCGAAAGTGGGATAATCCGGCATCACTTTCCAGTGGATAAATTCCTCTCCCCCGCTAAACACCGGGCCCAGATACTGTCCCAGCTCAATGCTGTCCATCACCGACCCTGTCAGAATCAAAAACACCGGGAAGCAGATCAAAACCGCCGGCAGAAGAAGAAAGGCCGCCGTAATCAGTTTTTTTATCTTTTTGATAAATCCTTTACGTCTCATAATCCCACAACCTCTGCAGCAGCATGATCGCCGCAAACAAAACAGCGCCGACACAGACCGCAGCGGCAGCCATCTTGTCAAACTCCATGTTTACAAACCAGTTGTTGAACAGATGCTGCAAAAGGTAAATGTCCTCCTGCGGATAAGAGCCCGCCACCAGATAAGCCTCCCTGTAAATCTTGAAGGAATTTAAGAAAGACAGAATCACAATCGTATAAAAACTCCCCTTCAGATTCGGCAGAATGATATGGCGGATGCACTTCCACCGTCCGGCCCCGTCCACCCTTGCGGCTTCTATGTACTCGTTCGGGATTGACAGAATACCGGCAAGCCATAACACCACCGTGTATCCCGTATTTTTCCACAGATAGCTCGCCACCAGCACCCAGAAGGATGCTCCCGTGGCCAGATAATCAATGGTGACAGGTCCCCACAATCCGGTCAGCTCCCCCAGCTTTGTCAGCGCCAGATTGAAAAATCCCTGTCTGTAAAAGACCATTTTCCAGACCAGCACGATGGTGGCCGTGGGCATGGCAAGGGGAAACAGATAGACCGACTTGATCACCCCCGCATTCTGAAAGCCGCTCAAAGGAAAGGCGATCAGAAGGCCCACAAGCACCAGCAGCGGAATGCAGACCGCGGTAAAGCGCAGGGTGTTTGCCACCGCCAGCAGAAAGGCCTGATTATGGAAAATCACACCATAGTTTTTAAACCCCNTAAACTCCCCGGTGACAGCCGTCTGCGCAGAGCGCTTCATCACATCCAGAAAAGGAAGCAGCACAAACAGCGTCACCCCGGCAAAGCTTGGCAGCAGAAAAAGCAGAAAGGGAAGTTTTTTCTTTGATCCGCCCATGNATTACTCTCCTATAANGGTATAGTTTTTGACATTTTTCCTGAAAATTCTACTCTGCCGCGTAAATTTCGATCTTTGCCATAATCTTCTGNACNGCCTCATCAANNGACAGATACCCGTCCAGATACTGCCCGCCGATTTCNATCACCGCTTCCTCCACCACAGGGTCCGCCACATATGGCGTATGTACTTTACAGCAAAGATCATATAAAGCCTGATATTCTTCTTTGGTTGGCATGTAGATATCCATATGATACTCTCTGCCGTCGCCATAGCTTCCGCCGATACTGCTTGACACCTCACCGTAATCCACATCCGTACCACCGTTTTGCAGTACCTTCCACTGGGGAGAAAGCTGAGATTCCAGTGCGCTCCGGTTGGTCATAAAGCCATCGAAGAGGAGGCTTTGCACCTGCGTTCCCATGATCACGTCAAAGAACTGCTCCGCCTCTTTTTNNTNTTNNNNANCCGCGTTCAATCCCACCAGAATGGAGGGAGCAAAGACGCCCTCGCTCATCCCGTCAAAGGATTGAAACCTCACATCCGAAAACTCCTCCACATGGCTGATGGACATAGCCTGCTGATANCCGTANGTNTTATACAGCATACCCGCCGCNAAAANNGCATCCCCGATCAGGAAATCAGAACCCATGTTGCCTACGGCGCCCAGATGGTGGTAATAGTAGCTTCTCTCAGAAGCACTCTTTTTATAGTAGGTTTCCTGATNNNTGTACTGNTCTTTCAGGTAATCGGGCAGCCCTTCATTNGCNGCNTCATAGAGTCTNNGTGTGTCNGCCAGATAGTCCNTTAACNNNTCCTCATTCAGATTCCCCGANTNCTCNACAAAGGCCGTNGCNGCCACCGGNAAAAACCAGCGCATCGTCGCCTCCCCAGAAAAGAAATCGCAGATTCCCGCGTCGGGATTTTCCTCTCTGAGNCTTTCCACNGCGTCCGCTAAAGATGCATAATCCGTGATTCCCTCCACGTCCTCTTGTCTGCCGCCTACCATGGGAAGGGAGAAAGATACAGGCATCATATAAACGCTGCCGTCCTCCGTGAAGGCGTCCACCATGTTGGGAAGCAATACCGCATCTCCTGTCAGCCCGTCTATGTGTGGCTTTAAATCCATAAGAATCCCTTTTTCCTGATAGGACTTTGCGGGAAGCTCATCCAGAATGATCACATCCGGACCCTTGCCCGCCATCAGCTCCGTGTTCAGTTTCTTGATGGCATCNTCTCTGGATTTGCNGTCCGNACCGCTNAGCGCNACCTCGTATCTCACAAAGGTATCCGGATGCTCTGTCTGATACTGCGCGATCGCCTGCCGTACCGCATCCCACTCCTCCAACGAGTACACCGTGACCAGATCCTCCGGCACCGTGGGCACATTCGGATCATAAGTATAGCGGATCAGCTGCCCGCCGGAAAAGAGCACCAGAAACTCATCCTGAGGAAGTCTGACCATCCCCCGGAGATTCATGGCCGGATTGCTGAAACTGGAGAGCGCACCGTCGATGATCTGTTCCATCGCACTGCCGCCGATCACATGACGGTACACACCGCCTTTTCCCGCCACATACACGACTTTCTCCTCCCCCGGAACCACATAGACCGTAAAGGAGTCATCCATATAGTACTCTCCCAGATAATTTTCCTCCATGAATTTTCGGAGTACATCGTCGGCTACGATCTTTTCTTCCTTCATATCGTAGAANGTAACTCCCTCATAAGCCGTCACGAGAATCATGGTATCGTCCTGAAACTGCACCAGATCNGGAAGNTNTTCCAGCGTCANATATTTNNTCATGGAGCCGTCCTCCGGATTCANCTCGTANAGACCGCTGGCTCCNANCAGCTTCGCAAACAGNCTGTTGTCCGGNGACACCCAGATATCNNNCACAAANCTGTCNCCTTCGGGTATCTCTATCTCCTCGATTACCTGAGAGGAACCGTCCGGCTTTCCGATCACCAGTCCGGTGTGAAATTCTCCCGTACCATTGGTATTCGGGGAGNACAGCACATAAACCGTGCCGTCCAGACCTGCCCGCATCTGAAAAATATAATTGTCCTTTGTAAAAGCCTCCATATCGGAGATGCCTGGAACATCCTTCGTCTGCCACGTTTTCCCTTCGTCCACGGAAATGATCTGTCCCGCCTTCTCATCCAGAACCAGAAAGCTTCCGTCNGAAAGCTGNGTCACGCNGTGATCNCTCGTCACATACTCNGAGAGATCCATGGTGGATTCTATGTATCGTCCCATGGCCGTCGTTTCGCCCTTTCCTTCCGCTCCGCCGTTCTCCCCGCCTTCTGTTCCTTCCCCTGCATTCGAGGCATCCGTTTCTCCGGAAGCCGTTCCCTGTGTCCCCGGCGCATTTGCCGGCCCGTTCCCGCCACAGCCTCCGAGCAGTCCGGCTATCACCATAAGGGCTGCTAAAACTGCCAGCGCCCTTGCTATTTTTTTGTTATCATCAAACAAATATCGGTTCATATTATCGCACCCTTTCCATTTTATCAAAGTTTTCTCTAACGAATCTCTAAGCCTGCACGTACTCCTCGATGATTACCCTTGTCGCTACGAAATCTTCATCCTCAAAATAACCTTCCAGCTCCACGCCCATATTCTCTTCCAGATCCGAGAGCGAGGCTTCCTTCATATCAATGCCGGCGCCGCCGCCCTGAATGATCCAGTGTTCCGCTTTCGTGTCCTCGGTAAATCTCACCTGAATTTTTTTCGCATCCTTCACTTCCAACAGCGTAACCATTCCGTCTTCATCCATGAGTGTGGTCTGTGCCAGAATCATGCCATCCGCCTGCGGAGACTGCACCTTCCCGCCGAGATGCTCCATATCATGCGATACATTTATGGTCTGTCCCCCGTCTGTCTCGTCTGGCTCCGACGTATCCCGTCTCACCTCGTCTGTCTTGTCGGCATCCTTTTCTGTCTCTTCTGTTTCAATCTTCCCCTCCGCGTCCGGCTCTGTGTCTTTCGTTTCGTCAATGTCCTCCAGGGACATCTCCCTTATCTCCGTCTGCGAAGTCTCATCTGTTCCCGCGCATCCTGCCATCATCATTCCCAGACTTAACATGACGCCGACTGTTGCTATCAATTTTCTCTTCTTCATCCTGCTGCCATCCTTTCTGTCCTCTTCTGTTGTCATAGTAAAGAGCATGCCGTTAACTATGAGAAAAGGATATCAGCCGTCCCTCTAAATTCTCTCTAAAAAAAATGAAGATTTTATTATGACATTTTTAAGAAAAAGTTGGCAATTTCCTATATAATAAAAAGAGAGCGCTCCTTAAATGTTCCCTACAGAGCGCTCATTTTTAGTTTACATAATATTATAATATGTAAATAAAAATTAGAATTATGTAAACTTCATCATCACCAATTCGTCCGCATAGAAGGAATCCTCTTCCCAGTGGCCCTTTAAAATAACGGAAATCCCCTCCTGTAAATCTCCATAGCTTCCCTCCCGGCTCGTGACATCCTCCGGATTGATACCGCTGTTTTTGACTGTCCGATACTGATAGACGGCAGCGTCGGTCACATACACGGTGACCAACACCTCTCCTGAGGCACCGGGTGCCACGCCCACTTCAATATCATAATCCTCATGATGCTCTGTGGTGGTTTGACTGACCACAAAGCTGTCTGCGCCCACACTTTGCACGCTGCCGGTCAGCTCCGCCGTGCCTGCCTGCGGCTGGCTCTCCATTTCCGGTTCAATCTGTTCGACTTCTTCCGCTTTTTCTGTTTCCTCTTCCTGTGACTCATCCTGTCCGTTTCGGTCTGCCTCCGGATTTTTCTCCTCGGCAACTTCGCGCTCCGGTGTCCCCGGCACCTTTTTCTCATTCTCGATACCCGCCCGGTCCGACTCTGTCACAATCTCCTCCGACTGCTCTGCTGCCCCTGTATCCTTTCCGCATCCTGTCATTCCCACTGCCAATAGCAGTGTGATTGCCGCCGTTAAAACTCTCCCTTTATAGTATAGTTTTTCTCTTATCATTTGTCTTCATCCTTTCTGTCTTTTGGCTGGCCAGCCTTTTCGTGTTATATCTTAGCAGAGGTTCCTCTAAAATCTCTCTAAGAAAACTTTTCATAATATTCATCAAAAGTTCATTTGATTTTTCTTGCATTTTCTTCTGTAATTGGATATATTATAGATAAGAAATCTACTAGATTTCTTCATCACATTATGAGTCCTGTGACTGTTCTGACAGGACGGTAAAATAAAAGTGACAGAGCGATGAGTTGAGTGACGGTTCTGACTCAACGGTAAAATAAAAGTGACCGAGTGATGAGTTCATGGGAGAGTTTCTGCTCTCCCATTTTTCTGGGGAGTGTCTATGTATTCTAAAGAAAAGTCTTTCGATTATCAGATTTTACATTTAACGGCAAAATTTTATGCTGATTATCCTAACCCACCCTATAAAGAGATTTTAAAAAAAGAAAGCAGGCCCTATAATTGTCTGCTAATACAATCTCATTATGGTTATTTTATCTGCATCCCCTACAGAAGTCATATCAAGCACAAATATGCCTTTAAATTCAAAAACAGTGCCCGTTCTAAGAAAACACATTCCGGGTTGGACTACAGCAAAATTGTGATCATAACAAAAAAAGAATATATCGGAACTAGCGACGCGATCATAGATCGGGATGAATTTAAGGAAACACGAGATAATATAGAATACATAAAAAATGATGTTCAAAAATATATTGATGATTACATAACCGGCATATCAGGTGATACAACCACATATGATAAAGTCTCATTTAAACGTATCTATGAATATTCGACTCTGCCATATTTTCACCATGAATTAGGAATAACCGGGAAAAAATAGAAAAAGTCCACAGTATCGCCTCACCCCGATCACCATGGACTTTAAACACATCTATTCTCCCTCCAAAATCTCCCCGATCAACTTCTGCAGCGCCTCAATATCAATGGGCTTCGGGAAATGTGCATTCATCCCCGCCTCCAGCGATCTCTGCCGATCCTCCTCCAGGACATCAGAGGACAGCGCAACTATCGGCACTTCAGCAAGTTCCTCATCTTCCAGCCTGCGGATCGCTCTCGCCGTCTCATAGCCATCCATGCCGGGCATCTCAATATCCAAAAGCACCAGCCCATAATACCCCGGCTCGGCGTTCTTCATCATCTCATAAGCGCTCAAGCCGTCGCAGACTGTCTCCACCGCGTAACCCTGATTTTTGAGAAGTTCCGCCTCGATCTCCCTGTTGATGCTATTATCCTCCGCCAGCAGGATCCGGACTTGTTCTTCACCGGTATTCCTCTCTTCAGAAGCGCTGCTCTCATGCTCCATAAAAGAGCCGGCCATAGGATATCTTAGGGGAAGTGTAACCGTAAAGACACTTCCCTTGCCCGCCTCGCTCTCTACGCCGACAGTACCGCCCATCATCTCCACATAGCTTTTCACCACAGCAAGCCCTACCCCCGGCATGCCATTATACACAGCGCCTTTTCCCGGCTGCACAGGCTGAAATATCTCCTCCTGCCGCTCCGCAGGAATGCCGCAGCCATTATCCGAAACAATAAACTGATACAAGCCTCTGCCCTTGACATCGCTCTCACTCTCTCTGACCGTAAGGCTCACCTGTCCCTCAGCCGGCGTGTACTTGATGGCATTATCCAAAAGCTGGTTTAAGATTTCTCTGAGCCTTATGTAATCGACATCTACAGAAACATGAGTAATATCTTTCTTATCCAGTTGAAACACTATATGCTTCGCCTTGATGGGACGCTCGGCATTCTTCTCCACTTCCCGAAGCAGTTCTCCCAGATGGTACTCACTCTCTGTAAGCTCTGCCCTGGAGGGTTCGCTCAGGTTGTCCCGCAGGAACTCATCGAAGACCGACAAAAGCTCCTCGCCGGAATAGCGAATGTTCTCTATACATTCTCCGACCTTCCCAGGATCTCCCACATAACTCTTTAAAAGCTCTGCATAACCGATGATAGCGTTTAACGGCGTTCTGATGTCGTGAGACATATTGGCAAAAAAGGTATTTCTCGCAAGCCGTTCCATCTCCGCCTGACGCAGTGCGGATTTTAAAAGGCTCTGCCGTTCCACTTGCTCCGTGATATCCCTTGCCACGGAAAGACAGACCACATCGCCCGTATGCTCGTTTTTATCTAAAAGGAACACATAATGGCACAGACGTTTTCTGCCGAACATATCTGTCACCCAGCTGTCATATATCTGCTCCCGCTCTCCCGCCTCATAGCTGCGGATCAGCCTTTCTATATCGAAAAACCGATTGTAGGTATCCAATTCATCGGTCTCCGTAAAATCCGCCCAAAATCTTGCGAAATCAGAATATTTTTCAAAAGGAGTGATCCCCATAAAATTAAAGAGGTTCTGTACTCTTCCATCCCCATCCAGCATGGAAGCGGAGATAAACTCATCTCTGGTCAGATTGATTTCCACAAAAGAGACCGCATCGCGCAGCAGCGCTCTCTTAAAATAATCCTCTCGCAGCTGCGCTTCATAGAGAGCCTCGTTGATCCGCTCCATTTCCGCCATCCGCTTCTGCATCCGCTCCGTGACATCCTCTATAAACACATAGAAAATATCCCCGTACTCCCTGGTGTGAATAAAGTGGCCGTAATCCTCCACCCATCGCACCTTCCCATCCTTACGGATAATGCGGTATTCCACGTAATCGAGATCATCCTTGCTGTGTTCAATCTGCGCCTTGACACTAGCCTCTACTGCCTCGATATCATCCGGGTGAACGAGTCCTTTAAAGGTATATCCGGTCAGCTCCTTAAATTCCTCCACCGTATCGCAGCCAAAGATCCGCAGCATAGCGCCATTGATATAGATCAGTTCCTCATCACCGTCAGCATGATAGATAAAAAAGCCGCCCGGCATCCCCTCTGAGATCTGCTCGATCACGGGCAGTGTATGCTCATCAAAACATATTGTAAAATCGGTTTTTTCGCTATACTGTCTCACGGAAATTCCTCCCTGCCTTGCAGTCAATTTTTAATATTTTTATTATAACATAACCTTAGAGTTTTTTTAAAGATTTCTGTGGTATTATATTCATTAAGAAAAAGGAGGCTGCCATGCGGATACTGCTTGCCGAGGATGACGAAAAACTGAATGAGACGCTGGTCTACGGACTGACCCGGGCCGGATTTGATGTGGATACCTGCTTTGACGGGGAGGATGCTCTTTTCTATGGGGAACAGGATATTTACGATGTGATCCTTTTGGATCGTATGCTGCCCCACATGGAGGGTAGCGAGGTGCTGGTGGCGCTTCGCAAAAAAGGAATCTGCACCCCCATCATCCTGATCACCGCACTGGGTATGCTGTCGGACAAGGTAGAAGGGCTCGATCTGGGCGCCGATGATTATCTGGTCAAACCCTTTGCTCTGGAAGAGCTTCTGGCAAGGATCCGCTGTATCATAAGACGGCCTCGTCAGATCGTGGACGAGGAAGCCGCTTCCCTGGCAGACATTACCTGGCATGCCGCAGAAAACCGGCTGACAGGACCAACAGGAAGCTGCACACTCTCCAAGCGGGAGATGGCTCTTCTGGAAGCCTTTTTAAAAAGTGACGGCGCCACCCTCTCCAGAAGCCTTCTGCTTTTAAAAGTCTGGGGCCCTGACAGCGATGTGGAGGAGGGCAATCTGGATAACTATATTCATTTTCTGCGCAGACGGCTGAAAACCGTTGGGAGCAGTCTCACCATAAAGACGGTCAGGGGTATCGGCTACATCATGGTCGATCCCTCATGAGCAGGGCATCCCGCCGACCGGTTACAAACGGAGGAATCATGTTTCAAAAAGTCCATCTGCAGCTGACAGCGATGTGCGCCGGCACCATCACCGCCGTCCTGATCATAATGTCCCTGTGCTACCTGTATGTTTCGGAAAAGAATCTTTACGAAAATCAATACCACTCTTTTCAAAACGATATCAACACCATTGCCACGAGTCTGGAACAGCAGACCGTGATCTCCATGGAGTGGCTCTCTAAAATGGAATCCCGCGGCAACTATACTTTCTATGTGCTGGACAACGGGATCCCTTTTCTCTATAACCGTTTAAACGGCTTTTCAGACAGCCCGGACGAGCTGATTCTTTTGGACAAATGTCTTTCTGCCTATCAAAACAGTCAGGAATATTCCATGATCGAGCTGGAACTGCAGACAGGCGGTCTGTATAATGCCTGCCTGCACATGGAATTTCCCTTTGATCCCGATGGCGGCAGACATGAATATTACGCCAGCGTCATTGAGCTTGTCAGAGAGGATTCCACCCTGCAGGTCGTGATCCTTTTTCCCCTGGCATTTTTAAAGGAGCAGATTCTGAGCCAGCGGATCCGTTTTTTCCTGATCAATCTGACCGCCTGTCTCCTCCTGGCCCTGTTCTCCTTTTTCTTCACAGGCAGGCTTCTTGCGCCCATCATTGAGAGCAGACAGAAGCAGACGGCCTTTGTAGCCGCCGCCTCCCATGAGCTGCGCACACCTCTGGCAGTCATCCTGTCCGCCGCCGAGTGCTGCCGGGATGCCACGTCAGAAAGACAGACCGGATTTTTAGACACGATACGACAGGAGGGTGCGCTTTTGACTTCTTTAGTCAATGACATGCTCACACTGAGCGCCTCCGATAGCCAGCGGCTGCCGTTTCACCAGGCTCCCGTAGAACTGGACACACTGCTCATCAACACCTACGAAGCCTTTGAACCGTTGGCGGCAGATAAAAAACTGACCCTCACCATCTCTCTGCCGGAGGACGCCCTGCCACTGTGTCATGCCGATGCCGATCGTCTTTCCCAACTGCTCCAGGTGCTGCTCTCCAACGCCATCAGCTATACGCCGGAGGGCGGCAGCATCGACCTGACGCTGGCCTATCAGAAGAACCACTTCTGTCTCACCGTGGCGGATACCGGTATCGGCATCCCGCCGGAGGATCAGAAAAAGATCTTCGACCGCTTTTACCGGGCAGAAAAATCCCGAAGCGCCAAGGGACACTTCGGGCTGGGTCTTTCTATTGCATTGGAGATCGTAAAGCTCCACCACGGTACGATCCGTGTGGACAGCCGCCCCGGCGGCGGCAGCGTCTTTACGGTGACGCTTCCTATTTAGAGGTTTTCGGCTTCGCATTCATCAGGGCGCTAGGAATCTTAAAGAATACATATTCCTGCGCATATTCCGTGGCTGCTTCCGACAGCACCGACGGATTCACATCCAGTTCTGCCTTTTCACCCGTGGCCCGCTCCAGAGACCACTGCTGTAATCTGGCGCTGCTCAATTCCCGCCTTTGCAGGTCGATACTCTCCTGATATTTTCTCTCGCTCTCATGCTTGTACCATGCCTTCTGCGCCAGATCCATGTACAGCTTACGCCGCTTGGCACGCTTATCCCAGAAGCTCTCCTCCTTTTTCTTAGACTCCGTGCGCTTATCGCCGTTCCGAAATCCCATATGAAAGCTCTCTCCCCGGTATTCCTCCTTCGTTGCCCCGAAATAATGTGACCTGTAGCTGCCGCCATAGTAGCTGCTCCAGGGATTATAATAGGAAAAGTCACTTCGCAGCGTATCCAGCACCCACTTCTCATAGACGGGATCCGCCTTCATCGCCGCAAAGCCCTCCTCAGAGATATTGACCGACACCGCATCCCACTTCTGGGAGGCGTTCATGGGAATCCCGGATATCTTCTGATAGATATACAATTTATAAGCCTCCATAGACATGGCCTGTACGGCAGCCTCATCCCGTTCTCCCACACCCGCAGTGCTGTCCTGCCCATTCTCCATCTGCGAAAGTTTATCCTGCACCGTCCCGAAAAAGCTTCCATCCGTTCCGTTTCCTGCATATACGCTGCTTCCCGTGCTGCTCATCCCCTGCATCATTTCCGCATAAAAACGGGTGATCGGTGTGAAGAAAAATCCACTCATAGTTTCCGCCCCTTTTCCGGTAAAAATTCTGCCGTTTTTATTCTGATAAGCTCTATATCAGTAATACGAATCAGAAAGGCGAAAAGTTTCATCTCCGCACAAAAATAGGCGCATGGTCATTTCTGTCCCATACGCCTTTACGCTGCTATAGATTATTTACTTCCTTGTTATGCCATAACTGGTGTGGCTAACTCTCTGACTTCCTCAATCGATAAGCCAGAATACAATGCGATTTTCTCCAATGATAATTCTTTGTCTTTAATCATGCGGATTGCATTTTCTATTCTAACTTCTTTTGCTTTTTCATTCCTCATATCATCCAAAATCTTACTCATGTTCGCCACTCCTTCCCTGTCCTGCTTAAAATACCTTGCTCTTTTTGCCCCTGCGCCTGCATCTGACCTCTGTATCTCTACATCAAATTCCCTATCGGTGCTGTCGACCGCATGGACATCCAAAACGACGGAACACCCCTGTAGATTCTTCATCGGCTCCTGTGTCCGGATTGATCTGATCTTTATGTCCTTCCGCTCTAGAAGAATTCGCAGTATCAATTCCACGCCTTCAAAATTATCTGCAAGACAGATGGTCATAAAATCATCATCCATATATCGGAGTGATCTCAAACGTTCCAGATCCGACAGATGTATCTGCTCTATTGTATTCAAAAGTGTCTCCTTCCTGCTCGCTTTTCTGGAAGGAAGTTCCCGCTCACGCCACTTTAATTATACACCTTACAATATCTGTATAAAAGTTGATTTTTTGTAAAATTTTATCACGTTATGTAGTTTAACCACTATTTTCACAAAACTCAAATATATCCGGCTGACCAATCTTTTCCATTAACTTAATGGCTTTTGCATACTTAATATCTCTAATTACCATACAAGGCAATTCCTTGGATAAGGCTAATAATTGTGATGTAGCTATGTCCATATTAAAAGCTTGTTTTATCTTTATCAAATCTTTCATCCCATTCTTGGGTTCTTTGATCAAAAAAACATCGCCTGCTTTGCTTAACCGATTATCCTCTTTCGTTTCTGTATGTATTTTACAACCATCTTTATACCAATCAGTAAAATTTTCTATTCTATAAAAAGGTGACTCGGTATCATAATCAGAAATATCAACACAAATCACTTCCTTTGCATCAGGATCTTGTCTCATTAAAAACACAAGTCCTCCCCCATCATCCCCAATCGCAAGATAATTAGGCTGATACTCCTGAATCTGCAAATCATCATTCATTTGTTTCAATTCATCTATAGAATATAAAATTGCCCCTCCATTAAAACTGATTCCATTTTCATTTTGTAAAAACTCTTTATATAGAGTAGGTATCACTATTTTATATCTTCTTTCAAAATCACTAATTTGTTTCATATTGTTCATTATTAAACTACTCCTGATTTTAACAAGTCTAATCGTCTAATATTTTTCTTATTGCCTCATTATTCGTAATAATCTCAAATGGGTGATATATATGCTTATTCAAGTTCAGTACTTATATATCCCGACACTTTTTGAATCATGCCAACTCCTGCTTTAATTTCTTAAACGGATAATGACCTTTTGTTCCTGGAAATTTACCCGTTCGCTTTTTATCTACTGAAAAACAGATAACTCTATACCTAAAATTTCTACTACATACCAATTTACTGCTATCAAAAAATCTGCATTTTTATTCGTCAGAAAATATTCCATTCCGAATGACTCCTCAAGTATTTTCCCCAACTCTTGCAAATTATCTATTCTTACTACTGTTCTACCACTTAATCGTTTTTTCTGTGAAAAAAATACGTATCCACTCTCTTGAGATAAATATTCCATGTAAGAAAATTCCCACTTATCAATCGGCAGCGTAAAAGAATCATGCCCTATACCAAGGTGCCCAGTAGTCCTAAAAGGCATAAATAAATCTAACGTTCTTTGTATACAGCTTTCAGCTTCATCATCAGCCAAAAGTTCCGCCTTTATGTTCAATTTCTTACCTACTGTAATAAGTTCTTCAGCCTCTGCTGGCATTTTCTCTCCCTCTTGTCTCTGAAACATCTCTTCAAAAAATTTATTGAAATTGGTGTAAACTTGGTGCACAAAAGACTTGCGATTGCTTTAAAGATATACTATACTGTTGTAAACAGGGAAAGCCAGAGAAGCGGCCTACCCTCGATAGTTTATAACTTTACCGCTAAAAGCGGCCAGCCGTCACTACTTCCGATAGTGGCGGCTATTTCTTTCCCCTGAAGATCTGATATAACAGACTTGCAAGGGCGACAATGAATATTCCAGCCTGAATCAGATCAGGATATGTAACATACATTGGCATCCCCCCTTTCTTTCGTCTGGAGGGTAGCCCCTCCGATAAAACAGAAGGGTAAGCCGCCTATAGCTCTCTGGTCTCCCATACGTTTATTTTATCACGCAATTTTAATATGGGCAATCCTTTTTAAATGCCCCTGCCCTTTTCCATCTGCTCCACTTTGGTGTCCCAAAGTACCTGATTATATAAATTAGCATATCACCATCCTTTTTTCTAATTTGCTTTTTTCAATTATTATATCGAGAGAATTTTCTTCTAACGAATTATATTCATCCAGATGAATATGTGTCCCCTCTAATACCTCATCCTGTGATAAAGTAAGTAAATGATTAGCTAAAGAAATTAGCCCTGCTTTATTTGCTAAAATTAAAACTTCATCACCTTCTCTCTCTACTCTAATGTTAAATCCATTTTCCCATTTTAGTTTTATTCCTTCTTCCTTACTATAATCTTCAAGTTCAATTTCTACTTTCACAATTAATCCTCTAAACATATATCTTGCATTATTTGCATTTTACCCGGTCATAGTTCTGTATATCCTTCCGCAAGAAAGTCACTTGTCAAATCTCGCCCAATTTCATTTTTAAATACTCAAATGCCTTCGCATGATACATCCATCATCAATATCTACATAGGCGAACTACTTCTACGCTTAAAACCACTTTCTGTCATAACCTCATCCGTATAATTTTCCAGAATATAAAGAACTATCGGTTTGTACTTAATATTCATGCAAATTTTCTCCTTATCGTTATACTATATTATATCATGTTTTTTTCTTGAAAAAACGGCGTTTTTGTGTATAATGATATGAGTAGCCAGAAAGAGTAAAATAGAGAAAATATGAGGTTTTGACATGATACAGGCAAACAATGTAACATTACGCGTAGGAAAGAAAGCACTCTTCGAGGACGTAAACATCAAGTTCACCGAGGGAAACTGCTACGGATTGATCGGCGCTAACGGCGCGGGCAAATCCACTTTCCTGAAGATCCTCTCCGGCGTGCTGGAGACCACCAACGGCGATGTGACGCTCACACCCGGTCAGCGTCTCTCCGTTCTGGAGCAGGATCACTTTAAATACGACGCTTATCCCGTGATGGATACGGTCATTATGGGCAACGAACGGCTCTACCAGATCATGAAGGAAAAAGACGCCATCTACGCCAAAGAGGATTTCTCCGACGAGGACGGTATCCGCGCCAGCGAGCTGGAGGCCGAGTTTGCAGAGATGGACGGCTGGGACGCAGAGACCAATGCCGCCATGCTCTTAAACGGTCTGGGCATTGAAACAGAGCTGCACTACAGCCAGATGGCCGACTTAAACGGTAATGAAAAGGTGAAGGTGCTCCTTGCCAAAGCGCTCTTCGGCAATCCTGATATCCTGCTTTTGGATGAGCCTACCAACCACCTGGACTTGGACGCCATCGCATGGCTGGAGGAATTTCTGATCAACTTTGACAACACCGTCATCGTGGTCTCCCATGATCGTTATTTTCTTAACAAAGTCTGCACGCACATCGCAGACATCGATTATGGCAAGATTCAGCTTTTCGCCGGCAACTATGATTTCTGGTACGAGTCCAGCCAGTTGATCATCAAACAGCGCAAGGAAGCCAACAAGAAGAAGGAAGAGCAGATCAAAGAGCTGCAGGAATTTATCTCCCGCTTCTCCGCCAACGCCAGCAAATCCAAGCAGGCCACTTCCAGAAAGCGCGCCCTGGAAAAGATCGAGCTGGATGACATCCGTCCCTCCAGCCGTAAATATCCTTACATTGATTTCCGGCCCGAGCGTGAGATCGGCAACGAGGTGCTCACCGTTGAGGGCATCAGCAAGACCATAAACGGGGAGAAGGTATTAGACAACATCTCCTTTATCGTGGGACACGACGACAAGATCGCTCTGGTGGGCGGCAACGAGCTGGCTAAGACCACGCTGTTCCAGATCCTGATGGGCGAAATGGAGCCGGACGAGGGCACCTACAAATGGGGTGTGACCACCTCTCAGGCTTATTTCCCGAAGGATTCCACCGCAGAGTTTGACAACGACTACACCATCACCGACTGGCTCATGGGCTACTCTGCTGTCAAGGATGTAACCTATGTGCGCGGCTTCCTGGGTCGTATGCTCTTTGCGGGCGAGGACGGCGTCAAGAAAGTCAAAGTATTATCCGGTGGCGAAAAGGTTCGCTGCCTGCTCTCCAAGATGATGATCAGCGGCGCCAACTGTCTGCTCTTCGACGAGCCTACCAATCATCTGGACATGGAAGCCATCACTGCCTTAAACGAGGGCATGAAGAAATTTAAGGGCGTGGAGATCTTTTCCTGCCACGATCATCAGGTGGTACAGACCACAGCCAACCGCATCATGGAAATTCTGCCGGACGGCACACTGATCGATAAGATCACCACCTACGACGAGTACCTGGAGAACGACGAAATGGCAAGGAAACGTACCGTCTACACCAGCACGGCCAGCGAGGAAGAGGACGACTAGATTGAAAACACTTTGACAGACTGATGAATAGGGGAAAAGATGAACTCTATTGACCTGCACACACACACTTGCAAATCAGACGGCAGTTACACTCCCACAGAGCTTGTGGACTACGCCATCGAAAAAGGACTCTCAGCCGTGGCCATCACAGACCACGACAGTATAGAGGGTCTGGACGAAGCGCTCTCCCATGCAAAAGCCCTGAGGGAAAAGGGTCTGCCATCCATCGAGGTCATCCCTGGGATCGAGTTTTCAACCAAGTACGAACAGCAGGATGTGCACATCGTGGGCCTCTACATCGCCTACGACAGCCCGGTCTTTCTGGAGCCACTGAACGCTTTCGTGAATTCCCGCACCAACAGGAATATCAAAATGTGCGAGAATCTGCAAAGTGCGGATATCGACATCACCTATGAAAAGCTGCAGGCGCGGTTTCCGGACGCAGTCATCACCAGAGCCCACTATGCTTCCTATCTGCTGGAACAGGGCTATGTCAAAAGCCGTCAGGACGCTTTCGCCAAGTATCTGGGGGATCACACGAAATACTTTGTGCCCAGAGAGAAAGTGACGCCCGCACAGGCTGTGTCACTGATCCTGCAGGCCGGCGGCGTTCCTATTCTGGCCCATCCGCCTCTCTACCACATGGGGCAGGAGCAGCTGGATGCCCTGACCGCTTCTCTGAAAGAGGACGGGCTTATGGGCATTGAGGCCTTCTACAGCACCTATAGCAATCAAGATGTGCGGGATATGCTGCATCTGGCAAAAAAGTATGATCTGCTTTTAAGCGGCGGTTCCGATTTCCACGGCGCTAACAAGCCGGGACTTGACCTTGGATGCGGCTACGGGAAGCTGTATGTCCCGGAGGATCTGCTCACTGATATAAAAAAACGCCTCGCTGCAGCTGCCAGATAAAATTCGCGATTATTTGTGGAGGATAACATGTATCTCTTATTCAC
Source organism: Lachnospiraceae bacterium (assembly GCA_014804565.1). Classification (GTDB taxonomy): domain Bacteria; phylum Bacillota; class Clostridia; order Lachnospirales; family Lachnospiraceae; genus UBA3282. Next base: position 108 of record JAAUZN010000080.1, on the reverse strand, counting down.
AGATTTGGACGATACCCTATTAAACAACCAAAGTCAGGTAAGCCCTGAAACGAAAGCCTTTCTGGACAAATTTCTGGCGGCAGGCAACCGTCTGGTCCTGTCCTCCGG
>JAAUZN010000079.1 GCA_014804565.1 Lachnospiraceae bacterium | reverse complement strand
CCGATGATGTTGCGGCTGTCATTGATCAGTCCTTCCATTTGGGAACGTGCCTGTGATTCATTTATCAGGTTCGGAATGATTTTGCACCGGAAATCTTCTTCCATGACCTCAAAATTATTTTCCTCATAAATGCGCAGGATTTCTGAAATAAGTATATTTTGAAGCAGAAGAATCTGAAAAAGGTATCAATTAACATTTTAGAAACAAAACTTAAACATTATGCAAATAATGAGTTGCTATTCTTGTATCATCAAATGAAACAAACGTATTCAAAAAGGAGAATGAAATTATGGCAAAATCAAAACTGGTAAAGGCAAATGAAAAAATTGCAGAGGGAGTAGTCGGTGGCTACAAGAAGATTGAAGAAGGAGTGGTCGGCGGTTACAGGAAAATTGAGGAAGGAGCAGTAGGCGGCTTTAACAAAATTGCTGATAAGTTTGTGGACAATTTCCTGACGAAAGAGGGCGAGTCTGTAGAAGAAGCAATGGCACGACTGTCAGCGGAACAGAAAGAGACGAAAAGAGAAAGGTAGGGCAAAAATAATGAAAAAGAGTACATTTGTAGCAATGATCTTGGGAACTATCGGAGGAATCTTGTTCGCACTGGGAATGTGCATGGGATTGGTAGAGGAATGGAATGCACGAAACGAAGGTATTATCGTGGGAGTAATCGGGCTGGTTGTATTATTCATCACGGTAGCAGTGTGGAGAAAGATGGAAAATAAGGAGCCGATCAAGCTGTCGGGAAAGGCGATCGGTGCAACGTTGATCGGGATTGTCGGAGCTCTGCTGCTAGGTGTCGGTATGTGCCTGACAATGGTTTGGAGCGGCTATATGGTGGTCGGAATCATAGTAGGGATTGTGGGAATCGTTGTACTGCTCTGCTTAATATCTTTTATCAAAGGATTGAAATAATTGTGGGTGAAATGTGCAGCACAATAAAATGTGCAGTGGAAAACAAAAATCTGCTGCACATTTTTTGTGTATAAGAAAAACTTGTTTGATTTCAGGATATGTTGGGAGTGTTTGTTCACAAAATGTTCACAAAGCACAAACAAAACACAAACAATAACAGAGTATGATGCAAAAATAGAAACGCAGAACGAAACCAAAAGATGCAAGAGGCAGGCTTATGGATTTACAAAACATGAAACAGATTTTAAAGAAGATTTTTATACTTCCGCCGGTTCCTACCCTTCTCATTGCAATCCCATCATTTGCACTGGTCATATATGTCCTTGCAAATGGGCTGGAGAATGAAATCATTTCGTATGTTTCCTATATCTTATCGGCTTATGCAGCTATAATCACCGTTACAGGCATAACGGGGATCGTGCGTCTGGCCAGGCAGGGCATAAATAGCCATCCGCTTGTAAAGAAGGCACTGGACAATCCGCTGGTGGGCAGGTATCTGCGGGAAGACATGTTTCGGGCGGAGGCCGCTCTGTATCAGGGATTTTTCATCAATCTTTTGTATGCAGGGATAAAAATGTTTTCGGGAATCTATTACAGATCGATTTGGTTTGTAACATTGGCTGTTTATTATATTCTGCTTGCCGTCATGCGTGCTTCCCTTCTTCATTATGTAAGGAAAGGTGAGAAAGGTAAAAGATCCGAATGGCGCAGATACCGATTATGCGGTATTATTTTATTGTTTATGAATGTTGCGCTGTCAGGCATCATTGTTCTTGTGATAAGTATGAACAGCGGATTTGTATATCCGGGAGTATTGATCTATGTCATGGCGATGTATGCTTTTTATGCGACGATCACAGCGGTTTGGAATCTGGTAAAATTCAGGAAATATGGAAGTCCTGTCATGTCTGCGGCAAAGGTGATCGGTCTGACGGCGGCGCTGGTATCCATGCTTTCCTTAGAAACAGCTATGCTGACGCAGTTCGGATCAGATGATGGCCAGATGTTCCGACAAATCATGACGGCATCTACAGGGGCTGGAATCAGTAGTATTGTACTCGGAATGGCAATTTTTATGATATGGCATTCCACAAAACAGATAAAACAGGAAAAGGAGATTTGACGCATGATAAATATTCTAGTCGTGGAAGATGATGCAAAACTAAACCAGATCGTGTGTACCTACTTAAATGACAGCGGGTTTCAGACGAAGGGATGTCTGAATGCCAAAGATGCCTATGATGAGATGTATAACAATCTGTATGAGTTGATCATTTCCGACATTATGATGCCGGAGATTGACGGGTTTGAGTTTGCACAGACAGTCAGACGGGTAAACAAGACAATCCCTATCCTTTTCATGTCAGCAAAAGATGACTTACCTTCCAAGCAGAAAGGATTCCAGCTTGGGATAGATGATTACATGGTAAAGCCCGTGGAATTGGAGGAACTGTTGCTACGTGTCAGGGCGCTTCTGCGTAGGGCGAATATCGAAATGGAGCGAAAGATCACGGTTGGTAATCTGAAAATGGATGCCGACGGGATGAGTGCAGAGGTAGACGGTGAGGAAATAAACCTTACCACAAGGGAGTTTAATATCCTGTATAAACTATTGTCTTACCCGAAAAAGACTTTTTCAAGGGCGCAGCTTATGGATGAGTTCTGGGGAGTGGACAGCGATACCAGCCTGCGGGCGGTAGATGTCTATGTGACAAAGCTGCGGGATAAATTATCAGATTGTGACGGCTTTAAGATCGTGACAGTAAGGGGACTTGGGTATAAGGCGGTGTTAGTGTGAGAAAGAAAAGTGTCAGCCATAATAACGCAATGAAGAAAGTACGGTTTGCATTGTCTCTGTTTGCGGCTTACTGGGCGGTTTTGCTTCTGATGTCAGGGGTGCATACCGGCCTGCTGGTGCTTATGGACAGACTGCAGTGCGTGGAAGCTGTTCAGACTGCCGTGGCTATGGCGTATTGGGGAATTGTGGCGGCTGGCATTGCATGGTTTGCAGTGGGCAGGATCAGGAATACTTATGAAATTCCCATGAAACAGCTTGCAGAGGCTACGTCAAAGGTAGCGGCAGGAGATTTTTCGGTGTATATTCCTACACTTCATACAGCGGATAAGCTGGATTATCTGGATATTATGATTATGGATTTTAACAAAATGGTGGAGGAACTCGGGAGCATTGAAACCTTGAAAACAGATTTTGTTTCCAATGTGTCCCATGAGATGAAAACGCCCATTGCCATCATGAAGAATTATGCGGAACTGCTTCAGGCAGACAGGATAGAGGACGGGCAGAGGAAGGAATACGCAGAGTCCATTGAGGACGCTGCTACACGGCTTTCGGACTTGATTGGCAATATACTGAAACTGAATAAACTGGAAAATCAGAGGATCATGCCGGAAGCGGAAGATTATAATATATGCGGGCAGTTATGTGAATGTATTTTGCAGTTTGAGGATGCATGGGAAAAGAAAGAAATTGAACTGGAAGCAGAAATGGAAGATGTGGCAATGGTAAGGGCAGATGCAAGTCTCATGGAACTAGTGTGGAACAACCTGTTAAGCAATGCAGTGAAATTTACGGAATCGGGCGGCAGCATCAACGTTATCCAGACATCAGATGAGAACTACATCAGGGTTTCCGTATCCGATACAGGCTGCGGCATGAGCCAGGAGAGCATGAGACATATTTTTGATAAATTCTATCAGGGCGATACTTCCCATTCAAAAGAAGGGAACGGGCTTGGGTTGGCACTGGTAAAGCGGGTGCTGGAGCTTATGGATGGTGATATCCAGATTGCCAGCGAGGAAGGGAAAGGGAGTACCTTTACAGTCACGCTGCCAGTGGCGGGTATGTATGAGAAGCAGGAGGTGTATATTCATGGATAATGCGGAAAGACAGCAGAGAAATTTTGTGGGGTATGAGTATAAGGAGCTGCTTACAGAGGACAGCAGATATTCGTTCCTGCTTGACGGGTATGAAAATTTGGGGTGGGAGTTAGATGAAAATCTTCCTGAAAACAGGGTGGGGAGGAATCCGGTTTCACAGCAAAAGAAGGTGCTTCGGCTGAAACGGAACCGTAAGATCGTCAACAAGATGGAACTGACAAGGCTTGAGAGAAATTTTGAAGCGTGTGTCAATGAAATAGATAAGCTGGAAAAGGAAAAAACTTCTATAGCAACAGTGTATGCGCTTGTATTGGGCATGATTGGGACAGCGTTCATGGCGGGATCTGTTTTTGCAGTGACAGCACAGCCGCCAAACTATATTTTGTGTATCATTCTTGCCGTGCCGGGATTTTGGGGATGGATATTCCCGTATTTTCTCTATAAAAAAGTTGTGGGAAAACAAACAGATCGGGTGGTGCCATTGATAGAAGAGAAGTACGATGAGATTTATGAGATTTGTGAGAAAGGAAATAAGCTGTTATATTAGGGGTGGATGTTTTTCATTCGGAGCGCAGTAGAGAAATTGATGAAGTAAAATATAAAAATGGAGAATAGAGTGCAGATGAAACATTTTATAGAAAAACTCCGGCAGCAGGCGGCGGACTGCCCGGAACTGATGCAGGTATTTGAAAACTGTTATACGAATACGATACATAAGGCAGTGCAGAAAAAAGAGGACGGCACGGTTCATGTTATTACCGGGGATATTCCTGCCATGCGGCTGCGGGATTCTGCCGCGCAGATACGGCCATATCTTTTCTTGGCGAAGGAAGATGAGGAGATGCGAGAACTGATCGCGGGAGTAGTCAGGCGGCAGTTTCAATTTATCTGTATTGACGAGTATGCAAATGCATTCAATGAATCACCTAATGGCGCCTGCTGGGAGAAGGATGATCCCAATCAAGATCCCTGGGTCTGGGAACGGAAATTTGAGGTGGATTCTCTGTGCTATCCCGTGCAGCTGGCTTATCTTCTCTGGAAGAATACCGGCTGTGAATCCCAGTTCGATGAAAATTTTTTCAAAGGTATCGAGAAGATTTTTCAGGTGTTTCAGACAGAACAGTTTCATGAAGAAAAATCTGACTATAGGTTTCAAAGAAAAAATGCCTGGTTCAGAGACACCCTTTCCAGAGAGGGAAAGGGCGCATTGGTGAAGTCCGGGATTGGTCTGATCTGGTCGGGATTCCGGCCTAGTGACGATGCCTGTACCTACGGATATCTGATTCCCTCCAACATGTTTGTGGTGGTGATCATGGGATATCTGGAAGAGATGGCCAGAGAGGTATTTCATGATGAGCAGCTGGAACAGGAAGCGGGACGGCTGAAGAAACAGGTGCGGGAGGCAGTCGAAAAGGAAGGGAAAATAGACACGGAAGAATTCGGTACGATGTATGCTTATGAGACAGATGGCCATGGGATGTATCAGCTTATGGACGATGCCAATGTTCCCAGTCTGCTGGCTATGGAGTATCTTGGGTATCCGGCGGAACCGCAGGCGGCGGAGAATACCCGGAGATTTATCTTAAACGACGCCAATCCTTTTTATTACAAGGGCATTAAGGCGGCGGGTGTGGGGAGCGCCCATACGCCGACCGGCTATATCTGGCATATTGCTATGGCGATGCAGGGGCTGACGAGCAAAAGCAGAGAAGAGAAACGGAAGATTCTCGAGAAGATGGTATCGACTACGGGAGGAAAAGGTGTGATGCACGAAGGTTTTTTCTGCGATGACGACACCAGATATACGCGGGAATGGTTTTCGTGGGCGAATGCCATGTATGCAGAGTTATTTTTAGATTATATGGGATATCGATTGGAACGGTGACGGAGGGACTTTTCATTTTCCGCGTGAAATGATAATATATTAGATGAATAAGGAGGAGAAGTCATGGCATCGAGTGAATATGAAGCAGCGTTAAAACAGGCGCGCCGCAGCTATCGGACTGCGCTTACGAAAGGTGAGTACCCGTATCTCCCGGTGTTGGATGATATGATATCCTATACCGAGGTTGGGGCAATCGAAAATCTGGGAATCATGGATATCCCGTTATCTAAGATTGTAGGAACCAAAACAGAGGGGCGCTCTAACGCGTTTGCCAATAATTTTATGCCCCTTCTTCCCGGAGAGTCAGAATTTGGATTGAAATGGGGGGCAGTGTACAATCATCAGATTGAAGACGGTATCAATGATCCTATCGTTGCTTATGAATTTATGGGTCAGTTTTATGTGCAGGAGGGCAACAAGCGCGTCAGCGTTATGAAGTATCTGGAGACATACAGCATTACTGCCAGCGTCACCCGTCTGGTTCCCAAGAAGTCAGATGACAAAGAAAATCGCCTGTATTATGAGTTTCTGGATTTCTATGAGGTATCACACAGTTATGACGTCTTCTTTTCCAGAGAAGGCAGCTATAAGAAATTTTTAAAGCTTATGGGGAAAAAACCGGATGAAGTCTGGAGCGATGACGACCGGATGAATCTGCATTCTGCCTGCTATCATTTTGAAACAGTATTCAATAAAGCGCATGGGGACAAATTAGGTATCAGTGCTTCGGATGCTTTTTTGATGTATGTGGAAATTTACGGATATGAGAATGTCATTGGACAGAGCGGACAGAATATGTATCGTGATCTTCAGAAAATGTGGAAGGAGATCACCCTTGCCGGACAGGGCAGCCAGGTAGAGCTTGTGCAGGATCCTGAGAAGGCAAAAGCTACTCTTTTGAATAAACTGCTTCCGACGGGCACTTTGAAGATAGCATTTATCTATACAAAGACGACAGAAACCTCCAGCTGGGCCTATGCACATGAGCTGGGCAGGCTGTATCTGGAGCAGGCCTTTGCGGGCAAAGTAGAGACGATGGCTTTTGATCAGGCGGATACGGAAGCACAGGTGGCAGATGCCATTGAACGGGCGATTGCGGCAGGCTGCGAGTTGATTTTTACGACAGCCACACAGATGGTCAATCAGAGTGTGCGTTCCGCAATCAAATATCCGAAAGTGAAAATATATAACTGTTCTATCAGAATGTCTTATTCCTCAATTTGTACATACTATGCAAGAATGTATGAATCCAAGTTCCTGATGGGCGCTATTGCAGCAGCGCTATCCCGGACGGACAGACTTGGTTATGTGGCGGATTATCCGATCTATGGAACACTGGCAAATATCAATGCGTTTGCATTGGGAGCTAAAATGATCAATCCCTTTGTGCAGATTCATTTGGAGTGGAGGAATGTCAAGGGAATCACCGCCAGAGAGAAACTGGAACAAGAGGGTATCGTCTTTGTTTCTGACAGTGACATGATCACGCCGAAGAACGCTTCCAGAGAATATGGTCTCTATGTCAAAAAAGAAGACGGGACTCTTGATAATCTTGCGACGCCGATCTGGGATTGGGGAAAATTCTATGAGCAGGTTGTCAAGAATATTTTTAGTGGCGGCAGTACGGAGGTGGATGCACAGAAAGGAAAGAAAGCTGTCAATTACTGGCTGGGAATGTCAGCAGGTGTCATTGACGTGATCTGTTCCAAGTCCATGCCTCACGGCACCAACAGACTGATAGAATTCCTGAAAAGCTCCATACGGGCAGGCGCGTTTCATCCTTTTGACGGACCTCTCTATGCGCAGGGAGGTGTCCTGCAGTGTGAGAAGGGAGTCACGCTGGGACCGGATGAGATCATCACTATGGACTGGCTGGCAGAGAATGTAGTCGGGAAGATTCCGGAGTTAGACGAATTGACGGAAGAAGCCCGGGCGCTCGTAGAGTTTCAGGGATTCAGAGTAGACGAATCCGGTACGGAGAAAAAAGTCGATNCACGGTCTGAAAGGACAGGCGAAAACGGGGAACAGGAATGAAGATNTTAGTGTTAGCTGATCAGAAATCTAAATATCTGTATGATTTCTATGAGAAGGACAAGCTAAAAGATATTGATCTCATCATTTCCTGCGGAGATCTGTCGCCGTCCTACCTCACTTTTTTTGTCACGCTCTGCAATGTGCCGTTGCTCTATGTCATGGGAAATCATGATGAGAGGTATGAAAAAACGCCGCCGGAAGGATGNATCTGTATTGAAGANGATATNTTTGTGTANGAGGGGATACGTATCCTGGGNTTGGGCGGCTCCATGGAATATATACCGAATGCNAGCAATCAGTACACAGAGCGGGCAATGAGAAAGCGGGTCCGGAAGCTGTGGTTTAAGCTGTGGAGAAGAAAAGGCTTTGATATTCTTGTGACCCATGCGCCGGCGTATCAGGTTAACGATATGGAGGATCTTCCGCATAAGGGATTTCGGGTTTTTCGCGATCTGCTGGAGAAATANGAACCNAAATTTTTCTTTCACGGACATGTACACGCCAATTATGGCAGAGGATTTAAACGGACAGATACTTACGGTAAGACAACCATAGTGAATGGTTTTGAATATCATATTGTAGATTACCCGGATCAATAAGTGGAAAATGCTGTTAAAAGCAGTTATCCGCCTAAGGTGATATCCTGTTTCTGATACCATTGCAGTGCGTCCGTGAATTGTTCTTCCTGAAAATCCGGCCACAATTCTTTTACAATATAAAAATCGGAATAGACGGTCTGAATCGGCAGAAAGCCGGATAAACGGCACATCCCGCCCCAGCGGATCACCAGGTCGATCCGGGGTATCTCACGGGAAGCCCAGCCGTTTTTCATATCCCATTCCCAACCGTAGTTTACCAGAAAATTGACTCGTAGTACGCCTTCGCAGCGATCAGGCAGCCGTTCGCGGTCAGTATAGGGAAGCAGCTCTGCCGGAAAACAGGATGAGTCGGTATTCCCGATCACATACAACTCGGCGTTTTCCTGTTCGATCATTTTTACTGCCTGCACACAGGCTTTTGAAAAGGCGGCGACCTGTTCTTTGGGCCGCTTGCAGTTATCGACGGTAAATCCATAGTAGGTCAATTCCCGTACGCCGATGCGCTGTGCTGCCTGAAGCAGCCGCAGACCCGGTTCCAGACCATAAGTATAGCCGTCCTCTTTTTTTAATCCGTTTTCTGTCGCCCATCGTCTGTTGCCGTCCGGAATGATGCCGATATGTTTGGGAATGCGTTTCATAGGAGCCCTCCGTATGAAAAAAATAACTCTTATCAATATGGGTAGATTTCAGAAAATTATACATAATTATTATTATACAGAGCAAAAGGAAAGCCTCGTAGAGGCGATTTTGCGAATGAGCTCTGAANAGTTACGAAAGGAAGGAGAATCGATATGAGCGAGATTGATGATGTAATCCGTATGTTGGACAATATGGCAAAGGGCGGTGTCAGCCGTATCAAGGTGGAAACTTCTGAGGAGGTAGCCGAGGGAGATATCAAGAAGGCTTATCACCACGGACGGTGTGACGTGGGAAGTCCTTTCGCAACAGGGAAATTGTTTGATGCGGAGGATCCGGATTGCGGGTAAAAAAATAATGCATATATTTCCTATTGACATAATAGGAAAACTAGGGTATGATGACACTATCGCATCTAAAAAAGATAGGAGGGTATTATGAAAAAGTTTAAGAAAGCATTGGGAGTATTATTGATTTTGAGTTTGACGGCAGGGCTTTTTGCGTGCGGAGACAGTGGGGCGGAGACGACGGCTCCTGCTACAGAAGAGAGTGCACCGGCATCTGAGGAAGCAGAGGAACCTGTGGCAGTTGCCATTGATAAAGCGGCATTTGATGCGCTGATCGCTTCCGGCAGTACCGCTGATGATGCGGATATTGCAGCCAGCAGTTGGGCCTCTGCGGTAAAAGAGGCCGGCGTTTTAAGAATTGGCGGTACGAGGACTTCTTTCCTGTTCAGTCAGCTGGATGAGACGGACGAGGGCCTTCGCGGTTTTGATGCGGGTCTTTATCAGCTTCTGGCCCGCTATATTTTAGGAGATGAAAGCAAGTATGAACTGACTCAGGTGGATTCCAGCACCCGTGAATCTGTTTTACAGAGTGATCAGGTGGACGCTGTGTTTGCGACCTATTCCATTACACCGGCAAGACAGGAAGTGATCTCCTTTGCGGGGCCTTATTACACTTCACGTCAGGCAGTTCTGGTAAAGGCTGGTAATACGGAGATCACCGGAATAGATAGTCTGGCGGGCAAGAATGTGGCGACTCAGGCCGGTTCTACAGGACCGGAAATGCTGGCGGAGTATGCACCGGATGCAGTGGTACAGGAATTTGACAATGATATCGAGGCGCGTACCGCTCTGGAGCAGGGGCGTGTGGATGCCTACGTTACTGACTATACACTGATGCTGAACGCTATAGTAAAGAGTCCCGGTGTCTATGAGATCGCCGGTGATGTATTTGGGCCGGAAGATAACTACGGAATCGGTCTTCCGTTAGATTCTGACGGTGTGGCGTTTGTAAATGATTTCCTGAAGAAGATTGAAGAGGACGGCACCTGGGAGCAGCTTTGGAAGATCAGTCTGGGAGACCGTACCGGGATTACGACTGTACCGACAGCTCCTCAGATCGGGGAATAAACAGGGAGAGTATTATGAGTATCAATGAGCTTCTCGCTCAATACGGGGACAAGTATATTCAGGCGCTTTTTACTACATGGAAGCTGACTGCATTGGCCTTTGTGCTGGCTTTTGTCATTGGGGTGGTCATTACCGTGATACGGATCTGCCCCATTAAGCCGGCAAGGGTCGCAGGAGATTTCTATGTCCAGATATTCCGGAACATTCCGGGGGCGGCGCTTTTGATCGTTCTGGTCTACGCTTTGCCGTACCTGAATCTGGTGTGGTCCTATTATGCCTGTGTGCTGATTGCAACATCGCTGATTCCTTCCGCGTTCTGCTCGGAGTATCTCATGGCGGGCATGAATACCATAGCGGTGGGGCAGATTGAAGCCGCCCGCGCNTTGGGGATGACGTTTTTTCAAATGCTCAGGAATGTTATCTTTCCACAGGCGCTGCGGGCAAGCGTACTGCCGATGACGAACCTGTTAGTTGCCACTATGCTCACCACAGCGTTGGCTTCGCAGGTGCCGTTAAATCCTACAGATCTTACCGGTATTGTCTCNTATATCAACACGCGGGCGGTGGGTGGTGTTACCGCATTCCTGATNTCTGCNNTGNTCTATTGTGCGACGGCGGTGGTGATCGGGCAGCTTGGNAGCCTGCTTGATCGGAAAGTGAGGATACTGCGATGACTACTTCCATAAGAGATGTGATCTATGANCCGCCCGGACCGAAGACCCGCAAATGGATCACGGTTTTTACGGCGGTGTCGCTGGCGGTGATCGCGGCGCTGATTGCTGTTGTCATTCGTCAGTTTTANATTACCGGACAGTTGGATGCAAAATACTGGCTGTTTTTTACAAAGTATACTACCTGGAAATTTTTGGGAAGCGGTCTGGCNGGCACNCTGAAAGCNGCNATTGCGGCAGGNGTGATCGCGTTTGCGNCNGGTCTGCTTTTGATGCTCGGCAGAATCAGTAAAAGTAAGATTCTTCGCGGAATCAGCATAGCATTGATTGAGTTCAGCCGAGGCGTACCCACACTTCTTTACATTTACTTTTTCTTTCTTATTGCGCCCCAGTTTGGCTTGAAGCTGTCGGCTTTTTTAAAAATAACGGTTCCGGTGGCAATCTCTGCATCGGGCGTGGTGGCGGAGGTGCTTCGTTCCGGTGTGAACGCAGTGCCGAAGGGCCAGTCGGAGGCGGCTCATTCTTTGGGGATGTCTGACGGCAGTGTGTTTTTCAAAATCGTATTTCCGCAGGCTCTTCGATACGTGGTTCCGGCGCTGATCTCAGAGCTGGTGATTGTACTGAAGGATACCACCTTTGCCTATGTAGTCAATTATGCGGATATTATGCAGAATGCTAAAGTCCTGATCAGTAATTACGATGCGCTTCTCTCTGTGTATCTGGTGGTGGCGCTGATTTATATTCTCATCAATTTCCTGCTGAATAAGGCGTCAGTCGCGATTGCCAGACGCAGGAACATCTCAGCAATAAGCATATAGTTGGAGTGGGAAGGAGAAAACGGCTATGGCACAGGAACAGATTCCGGTCATTGAATTGAAGCATATAGAGAAGCATTTTGGCGACCTGCACGTTTTAAAGGATATCAACCTCTCCGTGCACAAAGGAGAAGTGGTCGTTATCATCGGCCCGTCAGGTTCCGGAAAGTCTACCCTCTGCCGCACCATCAACCGGCTGGAGACGATTGACTCCGGGGAGATCATCATTGACGGTGTGACTATGCCGGAGGAAGGCAAGAAGCTGGCCAAGGTGCGGTCCCAGGTCGGGATGGTGTTCCAGCAATTTAATCTTTTTGCGCACAAAACCATCTTGGAGAATGTCACGATCGGTCCTATGGATGTGTTACATATTCACAGAAAGGAAGCCAGAGAAGAGGCCATGAGGCTGTTAGAGAGAGTCGGCGTGGACAGTCAGGCTTCCAAAGTACCGGCACAGCTTTCCGGAGGGCAGCAGCAGCGTGTCGCCATTGCCCGTGCTCTGGCCATGCATCCAAAGGCGATTCTATTCGACGAGCCCACGAGTGCTCTGGACCCTGAGATGATCGGAGAAGTTTTGGCGGTCATGACGGAGCTTGCCAAAGACGGCATGACTATGGTGGTTGTCACCCATGAAATGAATTTTGCCAGACAGGTGGCGGATCGGATTATCTTTATGGACGACGGCGTTATTCTGGAAGAGGGCAGGCCGGAGGAATTTTTTGCCAACCCTAAAACGCAGCGTGCACAGGATTTTTTAAACGCGATAAAAAGTCATTAAATATAGAATGGATGGATAAGCAATGTGTGAATTATTTGGCGTTAACAGTGCGGAAGCAATAGGCTGCAACAAACTGCTGCAGGAATTTTTTGAACATGGAACAGACAATCCGGATGGTTGGGGGATCGCGGCTTTTTACGGGGACTCGGTTTCCTTAGAGAAAGAGCCGGTGTCGTCTCTGGAAAGTGTATATCTGAAAAACAGACTCACNGAGGACATTGTAATTGATAAACTGATCGCACATATCAGAAAAGCCTCCAAGGGAGGNATCGAGTATAAAAATTCCCATCCCTTTATACGAAGGGACAGCGCGAACCGCACCTGGACGCTGGCACATAACGGAACGATCTTTGAGAGCGCCGAATTAGATCCCTATGTTTCCAGACAGAAAGGACAGACGGACAGCGAAAGGATTCTNTATTACCTGATAGATANGGTGAATGCTGCCAGGAGGGAAGCCGGGACAGACTTGACCGAGGAAGAGCGGTTTGCCGTGGTCGATCAAGTCGTCCATACCATTACCCCGGAAAACAAGGTGAATCTNCTCATTTATGACGGCGATCTGTTTTATATCCATACAAACCATAAGGACACTTTATATGGATGCCAGAAAGGGAAAACTTTATTGGTTTCCACAAAGCCGTTAAAACAAAATCGCTGGGAAAATATTCCNATGAATACCCTGCANGCATACNGGGACGGAGAGCTTGTGTATACCGGNAAAACNCATGATAATGAATATATAGCAAGCGAGAAGAAAACGCAGTATATGTACCTTGATTATGCGAATATATAATAAATATAGAAAGTGCTTTGTTGAGAGAAGCCGTCTTTTGAGATGTACTGAATCAAAAGACGGCTTATACTGACAGGAGATATATTTGGGGAACTCACGGAAATAGAGGCGCTGCAAATTGCCAAAAGAGTGAATGCGATCCTGCACGTTCCCGGAAATTACCAGGGTGGGAATGGCGTTTGTGATCGACACCCCCTTGAAGCCGGATGATTTTCAGGATGCGGTGGCANCAGNCGTAAGGGCGNTTAAGAGAAGCAATGAGATCTTTCGCAACGTCCGGCTGAATCTGATATTCTGGGGGCAACAGGGAATGAGCGCTCAGGTAGCGCCAATGGCAAGGCTTATGACGGGCACGGCCTTTGCGGAGTATGTCTGCTCTCCGTGTAAAATATAGGACCTGTTTCCTACATTTTTGCTTCAAACTCAGCAAAGCTGGATGCCTTAGCCGCGCACTTCAGCCATTTATTTAGAATATCCGAATTGGTTTCCTGATTAATACGCTGTATAAGCTGTTTNGGAATATTGCCGAGTTCTTCTAATAATTCCAGTATAGATTCAATTTTTCCCTCGATAAGCCCTTCCTGTCTGATTCTGTCTGCAATCTCACACATAATGGTAACCCCCTCCTTCTGTACTTTAAAATATTTGACCCGTTCCACAATTCTGGGGAAATTCTTTGTCTGATAAAATGGATCAGAGTTCTTGAGATATTCTAATAATTCGTTGATTTTCGCATCATCTGTCGGATATTCCAGATTGAAATAGCTTTCATTCTGACCATTATCCAGAAGTGTAGCCATTTTTTGCCCATTTGCCATTATGTTTTTGTCATAGTGGCCTCTTTTACCGCCGATAAAATCCTCTTGTGTAATGTATACCACGGTCACATCCGGCAGTTCGTAATAAGGTCTGCCCTTTTCCAGTATGCTCATATCAATGCTGGAAAGGTAGTACCGCGTTCTTTTAAACGGTTCTGGCTCTTTATACATCTGTAGTTCTACATTAATAAGATTTCCGGATATTTCTTCCGCCAGAATGTCCAGTTCCACGGAATGATTTTCGAGATTCCGTATGGTATACTGCGTTTTGACACTTTTTAATGCGATGTATTCATTTTGTAACAATATTTGGCAGAGTTCCTGACAGGCACCGGTATCTTCAAATACTTTTCCGGCAAAGAGATCGCTTGTCAGGTTGAAGACAGCGGTTCTTTGTTTTTTGTCTTCATAAGTTTCGATAGTGCTTTTATCTTTCATAGTAACCTCCCTATAAAAGTGCAGGAAAGCTACAATATATCTTCATTTTCACAGCAGTCCTGCCAAACAAATGTGAATCTCTGGCAGAATCGCCGGAATACGCGCTTTATGATGTCGTGCGCACAAATAAGAATCAAGATTTGTTTTGAATTGTAACGATATTGTAGCATGAAAATATTTGAAAGGCAAGAGAAAAACAATAGAAATAAAAACGGAATTACGAACACCACAAGCCGCCCCAATGAATCGTGTCATTGAGGCGGCTAAGAAACGGATCAGTTTTCCGAATAGAATGCTTCTATCGCCCGGGCAAAAAACTCGGCGGCTCCCTCGCCGTATTTTTGATCCAGATTTGACTTGTAAGGCTCGTTACGGTAGGAGCGGGCGGTTGCCAGCATCAGCTCCTTTTCATCTTTGATCTGGCTGAACTGTTTCATGACAAAACCATATTCGCCCACGATTTCTTTCACTTCAAAGGAATCCGCGGGACAGTCGCGTTTGGCGATCAGTTTTTGCAGGATCGCCTCGATTCTTTTGTTGTAGCTCTCAGCCACTTCTTTGCTGACCGGGTTTTTTAAGACGGACAGATACTCCTCTTTTCCGCCGTACCATTCTACCACCTTGGCATAGTTTTTCTGCATCTTTTCTGATGAGGTCACTTCAAGATAATGCTGCCTCCACTGTTCGACGCTTCCAAATTCATTGATAGCTGTCTGCCTTATTTCCTCCGGCATGTGTTCTATCATCGCCTGAAACATTTCTTCTAATTCTGTCTGATTAAAAATTGTAAAGTCCATCCTGTTCTCTCCTTTCAGAATATCGTCGATACCGGCGATCAGACGCTCCATGCGTTCCTTTTTTGCCACCAGCATCTTTCTTTGCATCTGCAATATCCGGGTTCTGTCGAGAGCAGGATTTTCCATAACAGACTTGATCTCCTTGAGGGGAATATCAAATTCGCGGAAAAACAATATCTGCTGTAATGTCTCCAGCGCTTTATCGTCATAAAGCCGGTATCCCGCTTCACTTTTTCTGGTGGGAGTAAGTAACCCGATCTCATCATAATAGTGAAGTGTGCGCACGCTGATACCTGTCAAATCCGATAGTTCTTTCACGGTTCTCATGCCCGCAGGTCCTCCTTATCTTGGTTAAAAATTCCATCATACTGCAAATGCTTTTATCTGTTGCAAACATCACTTTAGACTATGACGCAGCGTGAGAGTCAAGTGGATTTAAAAATATTTTTGTCTTATATTTTATATCGTGTATAATTATATCATTATTAGATGCAATTATGGAGGATAAGACTATGCAGGACTACGAAATCAAGATTTTTTGCCCGGAAGAGTATACAAAGGAAAACGCTGATGCCAAGTATAGCGATGTGATCAAGACTACTTATTATTCTACGACCTGTGAGAAGGAGCGACCGGTAAACATTGTACTGCCGGTGGAGTACTCGGAGGAAAAAGAGTATCCGGTGCTGTATGTACTTCACGGTATTTTCGGTACACAAAACGATATGAACAATAACAGCATTATTATTCAGAATATGATGACCGAGGGAATCGCGAAAGATATGATCGTTGTCTATCCCTATATGTACGCCAGCAAGACCAGGGATGCGTGTACTGCTATTGATAAAGAAAATGTGGCTGTTTATGACAATTTCGTCAATGATCTGGTGACGGATCTGATGCCCTTCATTAAGGAAAATTATCCCATTGCGGAGGGTAGGAAAAACACTGCGATTACGGGATTTTCTATGGGAGGAAGAGAATCGCTGGCGATCGGACTGCAGCAGCCCGATCTGTTCGGGTATGTGGGAGCCATCGCCCCGGCGCCCGGTCTGGTACCGGGAAAAGACTGGGCAATGGAACACGAGGGCCAGTTCGTTGAGGATGAGCTGGTGTTTCACGATGAGAAACCGCTTCTTCTGATGGTCTGTTGCGGAGACAAAGATGGCACGGTGGGACAATTTCCCAAGAACTATCACGATATTTATGAGAGAAATAAGGTAGAGCATGTGTGGTGGGAAATCCCCGGTTCCGATCACGGTAATCCGGCGATCAGCAGCGGAATCTACAATTTCTGCAAGTATATTTTTCAGTAAACACAAAGGATGATTATAAATCAAAAATTGTCATCTGTCCGTTTTTCCAGGATTTTTGCTCGGCCTGTTTGATCACATCATCGGCAGTCACCTCGCCGATCAACAGAGGAGAGGAAGCGTGATGCAGCTTTTGGTTTCTCTTAACCGTCTCTTGGTCATAGTTCGCATAACAATACAGGCAGCCATGAGGGCAGGTGTTGTAGGCGCCGATATCTGCCCCTAACAGGCAGGCACATTCCTGCCGCGCCGTTTTCTTTTGGGGGACATCCAACCGACAGCCTAATGCCTTTTCTAGTACCGCTTTTGTCATACAGCCGTCCGCGTCCACATTTTCCCGGACAAGGTTGGCATTCTCACAGCATAAGTGTATTTGCAGATGGTTCCTTTTTGCAATCTCTGAGAATGCAGCGATCAGCGTTTCCTGGTCGCTGTCTGTGACGCTGCGGATGCCATGAAAATTTCGTTTTGTCTTTTCGTATAGGTCAATAAAGCTTACCACGCACTGGTCCGTACAGCCGGAAAGCATCTCCGCCATCTGGTGAAATTGTTCGATGTGATAAGAAACGGAATATTGCTCTGTGATAAAAATGGGATCGTACCGCCAGCTCATGCGGTCGCTCCCAACCAGCGCAGAAAGCTGCTGAAAAGAAGAGATCACCTGTTCCTTGGGAGGAACAAGAGGTTCGATCTCTTTCCCGTAGGGCGTGATCGTCACAAACCAGAACATATCAAATGCCGACAACAGAGACAGCCTGTCCAGCATAGGGATAGGATTTTTGGTACAGAAAACCAGAATGTCTATGACCTCCGGTTTTAGAAGATATTTGGTGATCTGTGTCGGATAATAGGGATTGCGGACAAGGGCATAGCCCTCCTTGACGCGGTTGTAAAACCAGTCGCTGTAAAAGGCTGGGATATCTGTCCGATTGCCTGTATTCAATATCATTTTTACACACCTTTAATGAAAGAAAGATTTTTGATAAGCCACACCCCATTCTTCCATGGCCTTTAAAATGGGACGCATAGATTCTCCCAGTTCACTCAGCGCATATTCCACATGGGGAGGCACCTCCGGGTATACGGTGCGGGTTACAATGCCATCCTCTTCTAATGCCCGAAGGGAATCGGTCAGGACTTTCTGACTGATTCCTTCGAGATTCTTTTTTAACTCATTGAATCTCCAGGGCCTTACAAGTAAATTTCTTAAAATGAGCAGCTTCCATTTGCTGCCGATCAGTTGTACTGTGGTCGCCACCGGGCAGGCGGGCAGATTTTCCTTTGAAAGCATGATAAACCTCCAATAGTTTCAAATTGAGTGTAACATTACAAATATAGTGTAACATACCTTTATGAGAAAAGATAGGGGTTACCAAAAGGTAACTAAACCACCAGAGGGTTACCAGGGCACTTTATTGTGCGTACTTACGCAGTGAGGAGTCTCCTGTTAAGATGAATCTGTAACAAGGTAAAAGCCTTACAAATTTATCACAGGAGGTAAGTATCATGGCACTTTCAAACATTTCAGGATGGAACGAGGACAAAAATGTAGGTTCTGCATGCGGCAGTGCATGTGGAGCATCCGACAAGCCGGAGGAGAAGCCCGCAGCTTGCGGCAGTGCGTGTGGGGCATCCGACAAGCCGGAAGAGAAGCCCGCAGCATGCGGCAGCGCGTGTGGAGCATCGGACAAGTAGGTCGAGGGCTGATCAGAGGAGTTGGCGGCTGTCTGTTTCTGACGGCCGCCGATATTAAAATGGAAAAAGCAGGTGAAGCAGATGAGTGAATATTTTGCATTTCAATGGCACATTACAGATGAATGTGACCAACGCTGCAAACATTGTTATATTTTTTCGGAAAATAATTGTAAAGAAATAGAGTCTATGAACTGGGAACAGATGCAGGAGGTTGTTGCAAATTGTGAGGACTTCTGCAAAATGTATCATAGACTACCGTATTTTTATATTACAGGAGGAGATCCGATCCTGCATCCTGATTTCTGGAAGCTGCTTGCCTTACTGAAAAGCAAAGAAATTCCCTTTACGATTCTTGGGAATCCTTTTCATCTGACAGATGAAATATGCAGAATGTTAAAAGTGATGGGATGTGAAAAGTATCAGTTGTCCCTTGACGGTATGCAAAAAACACATGACTGGTTTCGGAAACCGGGATCTTTCGACATAACGCTGGAAAAAATAGACTGCATCAAAAAAGCGGGGATCAAGGCAGTTATCATGACGACTGTTTCCGGGACAAACCGAAAAGAGATTCCGGATATCATAGATACCGTGGTGGCGCATCAGGCGAATGTGTTTGCCTTTGCAAGATATTGTCCCACCAGCGATGAAAAAGACACGAATATGACGCCGCAGGAATACAGGGAGCTGCTGGAAATATGTGACGCAAAATTTAAGGCTTATGAAGCGGCGGGCTGCGAGACCTATTTTAATAAAAAGGATCATCTGTGGACGCTCTATGAATATGAAAAGGGAGAGTTTACTATCCCGGACAATGCAGAGGAAGGCATGATATACGGCGGCTGCAATTGCGGAAACTGTCATATGACAATTCTTCCAAACGGTGATATATACGCCTGTAGGCGGGTGCAGAACAGTAGGGTTTCCAATGTATTCCACGATAGATTGGCAGACGTGTGGGTCTGTCAGATGGAGAGCTACAGAGAGTATGAAAAGTTTAAAAAATGCAGTAAATGTGAATTGAAGCCCTGGTGCAGAGGATGTCCTGCTGTGGCGGCGGGAACAAGCGGCGGTAATTTTTATGCGCCGGATCCGCAGTGCTGGAAAGAGAAAAATACGATAAAAGGAGAGAGTCTATTATGTTGATGGATCTTATCAAGGCAAGACATTCGATCAGAAAATATACGAAGCAACAGGTCAGTAGAGAGGATTTGGATAAAATACTGGAGGCCGGCAATTTTGCGCCTAATGCAGGCGGCGGGCAGAGAAGTATGATGGTAGCCGTAAATAATGCGGAATTGACAACCAGGATCGGCATCATGAATCTGGCTAAATTCGACAGGAGTAGGCTGGAAGGTTCTTATGTGTCAAAAGAGCAACCCAGCAGTATTGATGACCCTACCATAAAAAACGGATTCTACGGTGCCCCTACCGTGGTTGCGATCTTTGGACAGAGCAACTTTATGTTCCGGGTGGCGGACGCCTTTTGTATCGCAGAGAACATGGTCTTGCAGGCAACGGAGCTGGGGATCGCTTCCTGTATCATCTCCAGAGGAGAGGAGACATTTGCCGGTGAAGAAGGCAGAAAGCTTTTGGAGGAATGGGAAGTCCCGGAGAATTATGTCTGCTCCTGTTTTGTGATTTTGGGTTATATTGATGGAGAACAGCCCCAGAGCAAGCCAAGAAAGCCGGGCAGAGTGAAGGTTATTGTGTAGGGAGGTAATACATATGGATTTACAGACTTGTCTTAAGAAAATGGAGTTAGTCGGCGTCCTTGCCTTTGCGACGGTAGACAGTGAAGGGGCACCGCAGATCAGAAATATCAGCGCGATTCATTATGAACCGGATGCGTTATATTTTTATACTGCAAGGGGGAAAAATTTTTGCGCAGAACTGCTTGCGGACGGAAGGGTACAGATTCTGTGTTATACAAAGTATAAAGAGATGATTCGGTTGTCCGGGAAGGCATATGCCGTTCCGGAGGAGGAGCAGAGCAAGTGGCGGGATAAGATATTTGAAGAACAGCCCTATCTGTCGAATGTATATCCGGGAGATACCCGAAGCATAGGAATCATTTTTTGCATTGATCGAGGTGAGATCGAATATTTTAATCTGGGCGTCAATCCAATTTTTCGGGAAAGCTATACGCTGGGAGATGCAATCATCCATGAAAAAGGGTATGATATAACTGACAGATGTATCGGATGCGGAGCCTGTGCTAAAAATTGTCCACAGAGATGTATTGAAGAAGGAAAGCCCTATGTGATCAGGCAGAATAACTGTCTGCACTGCGGCAGTTGTTTCGAAAATTGTCCTGTAAAAGCGGTTCGGAAAAGAGGGTAACATGTTGGAAGGTATAAGAAAGATGAGCGGAAAAAACAGAATGACATTTCAGGATTTTTTATCAGGAAGTCCTGCAGAAGACTATGTATTTCAGGAGGAGGCATATGACCGACAGATAGAGCGTGCTTCTGCCATGCTGCAAGATGCCGACTATATTTTAATAGGGGCGGGTGCAGGGCTGTCCACGGCAGCGGGGGCACAGTACGGCGGCAGTTTTTTTGAGGAAAACTTTGGGGAATTTCAGAAGAAATACGGAAGAGGCCCTTATATGCAGGATATGTATTCCGCAGGCTTTTATCCCTATCCCGATGAAGAATCTTTCTGGGGATATTGGTCGAAGCAGGCGCTTTTGGCAGGTATAGATGCAGACCATACGCCGCTGCACCGGGCACTTTTGGAGATGCTGCAGGGGAAAAAGATATTCGTACTGAGCACGAATGCGGATAAACAGTTTGAGAAAGCAGGACTTTCGGAAGAAAAGATCTTCTGCACACAGGGAGATTATTTTCACATCCAGTGTGCCAAGGGGTGTCATCCGAAAACCTATGATGGCGTGGAACTGTTTCGGCAGATGGACCTGGAGAGAAAAGATTGTAAGGTGCCTTCCGAACTGGTGCCGAAATGTCCTGTATGCGGCGGCACCATGAATATGAA
This sequence comes from Lachnospiraceae bacterium, assembly GCA_014804565.1. Lineage (GTDB taxonomy): Bacteria > Bacillota > Clostridia > Lachnospirales > Lachnospiraceae > UBA3282. Next base: position 8,681 of record JAAUZN010000079.1, on the reverse strand, counting down.
TCTTCGAACAGACAGATATTTCGTGGAGGATGATGCCTGGCATGCGGCGGAGAGACGGTTTGGGGAATTTCTCTCGGAAATGCTGGCTGATAAGACGGCAAATATAGTATTGTTGGAATTGGGGGTTGGTTTTAACACTCCAACCATCATCAGGTTTCCTTTTGAGAAGCTGGCAGGGGAACATGAAAATATCAGTCTGATTCGTCTGAACTTAAAAGAAGCTATCGTGCCGGAAAGTCTTGGAGACAGGGCGGTGGGTATCAATGCGGATATAAAGAAGAGTATTGAGGATATGAAGACGCTTTGAAGTCAATTTTTGTTCAGTTCTTTCATAATGCCAAGAAGGTGTGACAATGAATTATCGTTCAACTTCTTGGCTTCATTTATAAATTCTCTGAGCCTCTGAGGATTAGAATTCCCCTCGTCAAAAAATTCCTGCGGGGTAATGTTAAGAAACTCACAAATATAAAAAAATGATTGCATGGACGGCAGCGATTTCTTATTTTCGATCGTATTGATATAATTGTTTGCCTGTCCCAACGACAAAGACATATCACGCGCAGAAATACCCTTTTGCATCCTCAACTCAGCCAACCTGTCAGGAAGAAAATTCTCATACATCAATTATTACCATGCCCTTTCCATAGCCATAATCCCCCTCATGCAATAGATTGTACATTACACGAATGCTCTATTCGATAGATGTAATGGGATATTCTGGTTGACATAAAAGATTTAATCTATTATAATCAAACAAGATGTTAGTTTAAATTTAGCGAAAGCTCCAGATAAATGGTGAAAAATGAAAAATTTTATCGATATACATTCCCATATTTTACCCGGGGTGGATGACGGATCGGACAGCTTTGAAACGAGTATGCGGATGCTTAGATGTGCGGTGGATGATGGAATATCCGGAATCATACTCACACCACATAATAAACCGGGACATAGACAAAGGCATTTTTCTGAAATGATGTCCAGAGTGGAAGGCCTGCGAAAAATGATGTCAGAAGGCAGCATAAATATTGATCTGTACATGGGAAGTGAGCTGTATTACCGAAACGGCCTTTTGGAGGAACTTGAAAATGATATGGCCGGAACAATGGCGGGTTCCCGTTATGTACTTGTGGAGTTTAATCCATTGGAGGATTATGACTACATCCGAAACGGAATCTATGCTTTGCTGACAGGTGGGTATTATCCCATTCTGGCGCATGCGGAGCGGTATCGGAATGTCTGCGCCGGGAAGTCCGGAATAGATGATCTGATTGAGATGGGCTGTTATATTCAGGTGAATGCAGGCAGTGTTATGGGAAAGGCAGGACAAAAAACCAAACGTTTTGTCAGAACTATGTTAAAACGGCGACAGGTTCATTTTGTAGCGACAGATGCACACGATATGGAAAAAAGAGCGCCCCGTCTTTCAGACTGTGCATATTTTATCCAAAAAAAATACGGTGGAAATTACAGTCAGCAGTTATTCAATGAGAATCCACTGCATGTGATCAGGGATGAAGAGATCACGATGTATTGACAGACAGGAAGAAAAAGAAATGGAAAACCGGAGAGAAAATACGAATGAAATAGAGATTGATTTACTGGAGATAATTCATATTCTGCTTAGCAGATTCTGGATTATTTTGGGGGCCGGTGTCATAGCGGCGCTTATTTGTTTTGGAATCAGCGGCTATATCCTTGCACCGGTCTATGAATCAAACACCAAGATCTATATTTTGAACAAAACAGATAATACGACGGTTACCTATACTGATGTGCAGATGGGAACGCAGTTAACAAAAGATTATGCAGAACTGATCAACAGCAGATACGTGATAGAGAAAGTGATAGGACAACTTTCGTTGGAAGACATGGAGTATAAGGATCTTATGAAAAAGGTATCTGTCAATACCCCTGTGGATACGCGTATCGTGTCCATCACGGTAGAACATACGGATCCGGCATTGGCTCAGAAAATAGCAAACTGCATCAGAGAAGTGGCGGGGGAACACATTCAGAATGTAATGGATATCGAGGCGGTCAATGTAGTTGAAGCAGCCAATATGCCGATGGAGAAGTCCGGACCCAGTATTGTGAAATGGACACTGGCAGGCGGTTTCGCAGGAGTATTTTTTGCCTCTGCAGTCATTTTGATTATATTTTTGCTGGATGATACCATCAAATCTTCGGAAGATGTGGAAAAATACCTCGGACTCAGTACGTTGGCGATGATACCGGTGATTTCAGAAGATAACACTGCGAGAAAGAAAAAACTTAAGAGGAAGAAATGATGCAGAACGTAAAGCTATTCTTTGAAAAAAAGAGCGATTTTTATATAAAAGAAGCTTTCAAGACTTTGCGCAGCAACATAGAATTCTGCGGTGATGATATCAAAGTGATCGCTGTCACAAGCTGTATGGCACATGAAGGGAAATCCAGCGTTGCTATGGAACTGGCCAAGTCGTTTGCGGAGGCTGGCAATGTGACGCTGTTAATCGATGCGGATATGCGCAAATCGGTATTGATAGGGCGGTATAAGACAGGCGCGGTAAAGTACGGCTTGAGCCACTGCTTGATTGGCAAGCAGCCCTATATGGATGCGATCTGCGAGACGGATGTCCCCAAACTTTATGTGCTTTTTTCCGGTCCTGTGCCGCCTAATCCCAGCGAGCTTCTGGGAAGCAGGAAATTTACGGAAATGTTGAATGTGGTGAAAAGACCCTTCGCCTATATCGTTGTGGACACCCCGCCGCTGGGAAGCGTGATAGACGCGGCGGTGGTGGCAAAAAACTGCGATGGAGCCGTGTTGGTAGTGGAAAGTAATTCCGTCAGCTACCGATTTGTTCAGAAGGTGAAGGACCAGCTGGATAAAACAGGAAGCCGTATTCTGGGCGTTGTCCTGAATAAAGTGGACATGAGCGGCAAGGGGTATTACGGGCATTACGGAAAATATTATGGCAAATATTACGGGAAATATTATGGAGATTATGGAGAAGATCCTAAGTCCTTAGAAAAGAAGGAGAAAGAAGAGCAACTGCGTCAGGAGCTTCAGAAGGAGTTCCATGAAAGCCAAAAGCGTGAAGAACAGGATAGGAAAGAGCAGGAAAAGAAAGAGCTGAGGCAGCTCAGAAAAGAAAAAGTAAGACAGACGGTCAGAAAGTCCGCAAAACGTCTTCTCACGGCGGCGGCCATTATCCTGCTCATATGCGGACTGCTTCTGGGCGGCCTGGAAACCGTCAAGGCGATGGGGAAAAGGCATCTGGCGAGCACTCCTGACAGCGAGAGGCCGCAGCTGCAGCCTGTGATAGGCGGAGGCGAACTGCTGAAAGAGGAGGAGAGCAAATGGCAGAACGGATGGGTGAAATATCAGGATACCATCTACCAATATAATCAGGATATCCGTACCTTGCTCATCATGGGCATTGACAAGAACAGCGACGCGGTGGCAGTAAAAGAGGGAACGGAGGGCGGACAGGCGGACGCTCTGTTTCTGACCGTGATGAATCCGAAGGATAAGAGTATCAAGATTATCGGCATCAATCGCAATACGATGACAGATATAGATTTCTATAACAGCGAAGGTGCCTATATCGCCACTTCAGAAGCCCAGATTGCGGTGCAGCACGGCTTCGGCGACGGGATGGAAAAGAGCTGCGAATATCAGAAGAAGGCGGTGGAAAAGCTGTTTTACCAACTGCCCATACATGGTTATGCCGCCGTCAATATGAGCGCCATTCCTGCGATCAACGATTCGGTAGGGGGTGTGGATGTGAAGGTGCTGGAGGATCTGACCGAGGCGGACGCAGATCTTGTGAAAGACAGTTCTGTGCATCTGAGCGGAGAAAACGCTCTGGTGTATGTGAGGTACAGGGATACCAGTGTTTTTGGTTCGGCGGATATGCGGCTGGTCAGACAACAACAGTATTTGACCAATTTGGTCAAGACCGCGAAGCAGGAGACAAAAAATCATATTTCCACGGCTCTGGATTTGTATCGGACCATATCGCCCCAGATGGTTACAGATATCTCTCTGGATAAAGCTGCTTATCTGGCATCGATTTTATCGGACTATACTTTCGATGAAGAGGATTTTTATCTTCTGGAGGGCGAAACTGTCAGGGGAGAAGAATTTGAGGAATTTTATCCGGATGAAAATGCTTTATATGAGCTTATTCTGAATGTGTTTTATGAGAAAGTGGAGTAGGAAGTTACTTCGGAATAGAGGGGAATATGCGGGGAAAGGCTATAAAATGGGGTGTTTTGGTTTATCTGTTCTTAGTAGCTGCGGCACTCGGCGCGTGCGGAACTGATAAAGAGGAACACAGGGAAGAAATGACAGAAGAAACAACGGAGGAAATAACGGAAGAGACGACGAATGCGTCAGTCGATTTTGATGAATTAAGAGAGATAAATCCTGATATCTTTGCATGGCTTTCCATTCCCGGTACAGAGATCGACTATCCTGTTTTACAGAGCGTACAGTCGGATACCTTTTATGAGAGCCACAATGCAGAGGGGAAAGAGGACGATACAGGGGCAATCTATATAGAGTTGGCTAATCTGACGAGTATGTGCGACTTTAACACCGTACTGCATGGAAGGGCCGGGGAGGATGGAGACGGTCTGTTTGCTGATCTGTATCGGTTTGCAGACCCGGATTTTTTTGAGGACCATGAGTATGCCTATCTGTATCTGGACGGCAATGTTCTGACCTATGAGATTTTTGCCGCCTATGAGAGGGAAAATACGAGTCTGATTCGCACCTATGACTTTACCTATCTGTCCGGATGCCAGCAGTTTTTGGACGACCTGTATGGAACCAGAGACATGTCGATGAATCTGCGCGAAGGTTGGGAGGGCGTTGGTGTATATAACTATGTGATCACACTCACGACGCAGAGAGAAGAAAATGCTGAGAAGCAATTCGTAGTGCTTGCAGTATTGGTGCAGGATGAGGCAGGAACAATAAACAGAGTAGTTACCGAATAGAGAGAATAAAAAGTTATTTGCGTTTTCTTAAACGTAAATATAAACCACACTTAGAATATGAAAGGAGGGTTTCCAATGAAAAAGTTTTTAGCGCTTGTATTGGCAGGAACCATGTTGATTACCGTGCCTGTCATGGCGGCGGAAGAAACGACGAAAGCGGCGACGACGGCAGAGGATGTCGACGAAGGTTCCGACGGCACTGAGGAAGACAAAAAAGACCAAGGGGCTATGAGTTCGACTGCATCTAACACAAAGCCGAAGAAAAAGCCGAGAGAAGAGAATGCCGCACCTGCTCCGGCAGTCGAGGCATCTTCTGTACCGGCAGCCGTAGCACAAGCTGCGGCGGCGGAAGGAAAGACTGTAGGTGAGTATTTGAACAATGCACTCGTAACGATTCCGGGACTTGATAATGCAGTACCGATCGGACAGGGTGGACATGTCATCATCAATGGCGCTCCCAGCAATCAGGTATTCACGTTGTTAAAGCCAGCGTCTGTAGATGTTAGTTCTGCCAAGACATTTGCTGCATCTCTGGGCGGCAGTGTGTTGACTGTTACGCGTGTTAAGGCATCTGTATCAGGATTCAGAACCGCGCAGGTGAATTTCTATATGAAAGGCATCAGAACGGGGCAGAATATTAAAGTGTTCCAGATCGTCAACGGACGATGGCTGGAAGTTGATGTAACCGAAATCAGGGATGATCATGTTGTAGTTGAGATGACATCTCTGGGAACTTTGGCATTTATTGCAATGCCGAGTAAGTAATTTGAGAGTTCATATTGGAAGCATTGATATATTTCTATACAAGTGTGGGGTTATGCGTACTGCCGCGTAGAGCGGCGGTACGTCTGACGATTTTTGAGAGGATAATGGAATGAAAAATAGCGGCAAAGAAAAATATTTTTCCAGGATTTTGTCTGCAAGTATCATTCCAATACAGCTTTTGCTGTTTGGGTTTATATGGATATCTTACTATAACTTATTTGCTTTTCGCACCCATCGATTGATGGGAGGGATTATTTCTCTGTTACTTTACTGTACCATTTACTACAGGTTGGTAAGGATATACAGGGCGGATAAGATTGCACAGTATTCCATTGGTGAGACTGTATTTTCACAGCTCCTTGCTTTTGGGATTACAGACCTCATATTCTATGTGGAATGCTGTTTTATTGCGCGAGGGTATGTTTCTATTGTGCCCGGATTTATCACGGTCATGATACAGTTTGCCATCGCCTGTCTCTGGGCGGTTGCTGCCAAAAGATATTACCATAGGCACGTTGCGCCGCAGGAGACGGCGGTAATCTACGGCGATGAAAGTGTGAAAGAATTTCTTAGAAAAATAGAAGAGAAATCATGGAGACTTTTCCATATACATAGCAAAGTGTCTGCGGAGAAAGGGATAGAAGAAATAAAAGCAGCTATAGACTGTTCTGAAACGGTTATTCTCTATCAGATTGATTACAGCCTGAGAGAAGAACTGATATATTACTGCGTCAACCAAAAAAAAGTATTCTATGTGACGCCTACCATTACTGATATCGTTGCGTGCGGTTTTGAGAACAGACATTTCATAGACAGTCCTCTGATGAAACACAGTTGTTATCAGGAGTCGCTTATGATGGCCTTTCTGAAGAGAAGCATGGATATTGGGGTGTCCCTGTTCGGGCTGGTCATCACTCTCCCGATCACCTTGATTACTATGATCGCAATCAAACTGGAAGACGGCGGAACAGTATTTTTCAGGCAGGAGCGTTATACAAAGGACTGGAAAAAGTTTTATGTCATTAAATTCCGAAGCATGATAATGGATGCTGAGAAGGATGGAGCTATGTTGTGCGGGGTTAATGATAATCGTGTCACAAAGGTGGGAGCGGTGATCAGACGATTTCGTATTGATGAAATTCCCCAGCTGGTCAATGTGCTCAAAGGAGATATGGCCTTGGTAGGTCCACGACCGGAGCGGGTGGAAAACGTGGAAAAATATACGAAAGAGCTGCCGCAGTTCGCGTATCGTCTGCAAGTGAAAAGCGGTTTGACCGGTTATGCGCAGCTTTACGGGAAATATAACACATCCGCTTATGATAAATTACGGCTGGATCTGATATACATAGAGAATCGGAGCTTAATCCTGGATATGAAGCTGATCATGTTGACTTTGAAGATGTTGTTTATTCTGGAAAGTACGGAAGGGTTTAGTGATGAGGCGGTGCAGTTGATGAGGGTGGAGTTGGGTGATAGGAATTTGATGGTGTGATGGGGATGAAGAAAAAAATTGCAATCATCGCGCCGGGATATGCGTGGTTGCCGGGAGAGGCTGGGACAAGCAGATTCAGCTATATGGCAGGATTTTTGGCGGAACATGGATATAAAGTTGACCTGATCGGTTCCACATTTCAGCACTTTAAAAAAGCACCTCGGGATATAGAGAGGCTGGAAGCAATGCAGCTTCCATACAAGCTTGTTTTTATTGAGGAACCCGGGTACAGGAAAAATATAGATATAAGAAGAATATATAGCAATTACATTCTGGCGCGCAATACACTTCAATTTCTGGAAAGACATATTTCAGAATATGATTTGGTATATTGCGTTATACCACCAAATGTTTTGTCGGCAAAAGCAGGAAAGATATGCCATAAATATCGAGTGCCCTTCATTGTAGATATAGAAGATTTGTGGCCGGAAGCCATGAAAATGGTGTTTAAGGTTCCGTTTGTAAGTAACGCTCTTTTCTATCCATACTGGAGAGACGCAGAAAAAACATATCGTTATGCTAATGGTGTTGTGGGAACATCTGATGAATACACAATGCGGGCGTTTAAAAAACGAAAAAAGGACATTCCATATGCGACGGTTTATGTAGGAACGGAATTGGACGTGTTTGATGAAGGCGTTTGTAAATACAGCAGCGAATTTGAAAAATCAAACGACGAGTTCTGGGTAACCTATGCGGGTTCTATCGGGGCAAGCTATGATATCAGAACTTTGATTGATGCGGCAAAGATGTTGCTCTGCCAAGGAAGATTAGATATTAAGATTTATATCCTTGGGACAGGTCCTTTAAAGGAAGAACTCGAGCAGTATGCAAAAGATATAAATTGTGAAAACGTTATATTTATGGGCTATGTGGAATATCAGAAGATGGCCGCTTTTTTGAGCAAGTCAGATGTTTTGATAAATTCTTATGTCAAAAATGCGCCGCAAAGTATTGTGACGAAGATTGGAGACTATCTTGCGGCGGGGAAACCGATGATAAATACTCTGGCAAGTTCGGAATTTATGGAAAAGGTAGAAAGGGAAAGGTTTGGTATCAATATCGAAGCGGAAAATCAGAAGCAGCTTGTCATGGCAATATTGAAACTGCTGGAGGATCCGGAAGACTGTGTGAGAATGGGGCGAAATGCAAGGAATGTCGCAGAAATGCAGTTTGACAGAAAGGCAGGGTACCGGAAAGTCCTTGATATGGTGGAGAAGCTGACAGAATGAAGAGGATAGAGAGCATTCAGGCATTACGGGCATTTGCAACACTTAGTGTTGTGTTGACACATATGAGTTTTATTAAGTCAGGAAGTTTTGGAGTGGATATTTTTTTCATCATCAGTGGTTTTTTGATGATGTACTCTACTGAGAAAGGAATAGAGGGATATTGGAAGAAAAAAATTAAACGAATTGTTCCTTTCTACTGGATT
>JAAUZN010000078.1 GCA_014804565.1 Lachnospiraceae bacterium | reverse complement strand
TCACCGTGACCAATCCCTTCTCCTCAAACTTCTCGGAAAATTCCCCGATGGTCTGATTCATCAGCTCGGTCAGGTTGATACGCTCAAAATGCAGGCTGATATTACCCGAGGTGATCTTGCTGGCCTCTACCAGATCATCTGTAAGCTGCTTTAGCCGCTGTGATTTCTCATCCAGCACCCGTATATAGCCCTGTGCCCTCTCACTTTCTACCTGCTCTCTCTTTAACAGATCCACATAATTGATAATGGAGGTGAGCGGCGTCTTGATGTCGTGGGATACATTGGTGATCAGATCCGCTTTCATGCGCTCATCCTTCATGCTGATCTCCACGGCCTCCTGAATCCCCTTTCCGATGCTGTTGACAGAGGCCGCAAGGATCTTATTATCCCCGTGCAGATCCTCCATATCGATCTGATGCTCCACCCGGCCTGCGGCTATGATTTCTATACCTTTCACAATATCCTGCCGTTCTTTGGCGTCCTTATAGAGCAAAACACCCACGCACGCATCTATCACCGCCAGGAAGAAGAGCAGGAGCATATTGATATCACCCCATCTGGATGCCAGAATCACCAGCAGCAGATTAAAGATAATGACAGCAGCGTAGGGCACCCAGGTTCTAAGCACGATACTGCTGTTATCGTACACCCTCCAGGCAAATTGCTTCAGCCAGTTTACCAGACGGCACAGATAAGAATTTTTCCAGAACGTCCGCGCCTTGATCCGTCTGACAAGACTGTAAAAGAAAAAGGTAAATAACACATCCGCTGCAAAGACAGCCAGGACAGCCACAACCTTAAACCCATTCTCATGTACCGCGTCCTGATAGAAGTCAAAATCCGTGGGATCGATTCCTCCTACCGCTGCCAAAACCACCAAAATCCAGACTCCCAGCAATATCACCGTAAAGGCAATCAACGCTGCCGCCTCCGTGGGAATCTCATCGAACCCATTCAATCGGATATGCTTCTCGCCATTCTCATCATAGGCTCTTCCGGTCACCACTGTCTGATAGATAAACAGGATCACATATAAAAGTCCTGCAATAATCGCTGCCAACGCCCACTGCCAGAGATTGGGCAGATACTCTCTCCCCCGGGTAAAGGCATCCACCGCCGGGTAGGACGTATCCACGTTGATCCAGATCCTGGTCGCCTCCGGGTAAGCATAATCATACTCCTGCAGAATACGCCGCACCGTGCTCTCCGTGATATCCGTATTGGTCACATAGGTCATATCGGCAGGACAGTAATAGATAAACTTTTCTGCCAAAAGCTCCGGGGACTTCTCCTGCGCCACTTTCGCCATGCTCTGCATGATATGCTCCCTGTAGGAACTGCCGGCCTCCACATTACTGTAAGTCTGGATTTCCTCTCCCACCGGTTTCTCGATCAAATAGCGCACATTAGAGTTCTTACTGTCAAAATATTCTTTGCACTCCACATATTCGTTATAATTATAAGACAGATTTTCGGCTGCCCTGCTCACATTGTTACACAATTCATAATAGCGTGTCCAGTCCGAGACATACTCTTCCAGCTTCTTGCCTTCTGCCGTCTTATAGCGATTGATCAAAACCGTGTAGGCATACACCGACTCATCTGCATCCCGATAAAGCGTCTCCTCTCTGTCTTCCGCCCGTGCATCAGTCTCCTGGGCCGGGGCGTCCGCATGATCCGCCAGATCACCAATGGGCTGATACCCCGATACAAAACCGGAATCCTCATCCCACTCGGCAAACTCCACAGTGACCTCCGTCCCTGCCTCCACATCGCTGACAGAGGTATAGGTTTTCACATCTGATTTTAAGTAGTTGGCATCCGTTGTATTCTGGTAACCGCTGCTCTTATCTATAGAGGTTATCTGGGTCGCATCCGCAAGAAAGGCCTCTGCTTCAGCCTCGGTCATCTCCACATCGGAGAAAGAGAAACCGTAGCTTCCCCATTTCAACAGATCCTCCAGCCTGTAATTAACCGTCACATACTGTTCCGGGAGTACGTCGTTTCGGTAATTGTATGCCGTCACATCCACGATCTTATTTCCGTCGAAGGCATCTCCTCCGCTCTCCATCTGACTGCTCACCACACCGAAACGAATGATATCTGCCACCGCATAGCCAAAAATCGCGTTGAAGGCTTCTGAATCCTCAAATGGTGTCCCCGGATCGGAATACCCGGTAAAATTGGTATAGGTGCCTCCCGAGTGTATCCCTGAGATCCGCACGGTGCCGCACACCGCCACGATCAGCACGGAAAACACCGTGACCGCCAGCGCCGCATGCTGTAAGATCCGAAGCAAGGTTCTGATGCCAAACCTGTTTTTCTTCGGTTTATCCTTTCTCTGTTTCCTTTCCTTATGTACTTCCGTCTGCTCTTCTGTCGTTTCCTCCGCTGTCTTTTCCGCTGCCTCTTCTGTCGTCTCTAAAACCTCCGAGGCCTCCTCATACTTTGTTTTTTCCATCCCCAATTCCTTTCCCCGAACCGATATGGCATTTTATACACCCTTCTCGATCTTATATCCGACGCCCCACACTACCTTCAAATAGCGAGGTTCCTTGGGATTAATCTCGATCTTTTCCCGGATATGCCGGATATGCACCGCCACCGTGTTGTCTGCACCGATAGCCTCCTCGTTCCAGATGCTCTCGTAGATCTGATTGATTGAGAACACGCGGCCACAGTTCTTCACCAGAAGAAGGAGAATATTATATTCGATGGGCGTCAGCTTCACACTGTCCCCGTCCACCGTCACCTCCTTGGTATCATCGTTGATACAGAGTCCACCCACCTGAAAGAGCGCATTATTCTCCGTATTGAGATTTCCCAGCGTCGTGTACCTGCGAAGATTCGATTTCACTCTCGCCACAAGCTCAAGCGGATTGAAAGGCTTGGTGATATAGTCGTCCGCCCCGATGTTAAGCCCCAGGATCTTGTCATTGTCCTCCGACTTTGCCGATAGGAAAATGATGGGAATACTGGAATACTCCCGGATCTTGAGCGTGGCATGGATCCCGTCCAGCTTCGGCATCATAATGTCAATGAGAAGCAGATGAATCTGCTGCTCCTTCAGGATCCGGATCGCCTCCTGCCCGTCATAAGCCTTAAAGATCGTATAACCCTCCTGCAAAAGATAGATCTCGATCGCATCCACGATCTCTTTGTCATCGTCACACACCAGAATATTGGCCATTGTTCTCACCTCTTTCGTAAATCGGTATTGTTTTCTACAGATCCGTGTTTTACTATAACCAGTAAATCACCAAAACATAAAGGAATAGATAGGAATTTTTTTAATACTTTCTTAATTTGCGTTAAGCCCCAGGAACGCGCCCAGATTGCCGCGCTTGCCCTGACTTGCCCTGTGGGAATATAAATAACAGTCGTTATGGCAGGTGCAGAGATCCGTCACTTGTATATTTTCCCGTGGAATCCCCGCTTCCGTGAGCACAATCTCATTGGCCCGCCAAAGATCCAGCTGATATTTGCCGCCGCCCTTATCAAACAGGATCTCACTCTCCTGCCCCTGTTTGGAAAAGGCTTCCGCAAAAGCCGCCGCCACATCTTCGCTGACCTCGTAACAGTCCTGACAGATGGAAGGTCCGATCACCGCGGTCAGATCGGCGGGATCCGTCCCGTAGACCTCCCGCATCTTCTCCACCACGCACTGACCCATACGCGCCACCGTGCCGCGCCAGCCCGAGTGTGCCAAAGCGATCGCTTTCCTTCTCTCATCCACAAAATACAGAGGCACACAGTCCGCGTAGAAGGTCGCCAGATACACTCCCGGCTCATCCGTCAAAAGGCCGTCCACATCCCGATAATCCTTCTGTCTGGTGACACCCTTACCGCAGTCCTCTCTACCTACCACGCGCAGATTGGTGGTGTGGGTCTGATCCGAACACACAATATCCTCCACGCTACAGCCCAGCACTGCCGCGATGCGCCTGTAATTCTCGTCCACGGCTTCCTTTCGGTCTCCTCTGGTATAGCTCAGGTTCATGGTGGCGAATATGCCCTCGCTCACTCCGCCGAATCTGGTGGAAAACAGATGCTTTACCAGCTTCTTCTGCTCTAAAATGGGAAAGGTGAGATAAACCAGCTCCCCCGCCCGATTTACGCGCACCTGTGCGCTGTTTTTATGTCTGTACCAGTCCATCGGTAAATCCTCCCGTTACGCCCGCATGATATAATCATAGGCATTTTTGATCCAATTCACCTTATCCGCATCCACCGCCACCACATCAAAACGCAGTGGCGTATCCTCCGCACAGTGATGCAGCATACGGTAATAATCCGCCACCTGACAGATCCTTCGCTGTTTGGTGAACCCTACCGCCTCCGCCGCACTGCCCTTACTGTGCCCGGCACGATATTTTACCTCAAAAAAAACCAGGTATTCCCCGTCATAGCCTATGATATCTATTTCCCCGAGGCGGCTGCGGAAATTCCGTTCCACGATCTTCACGCCTCTGGAAAGTAAATAGGCACAGACCTGTTCCTCCTTCTGTGCCCCTTTTCTTCTCGTATTCATCCTCACTTACCCTTCGCGATCTTGGCTTTTACCTTATCCATGGAATCCACAAATATCAGGATCTCCGCCACCACCTCATACAGCTCCGGCGGGATCATATCCCCGATCTCCAGCCTGGAAAGCGTATCCGCCAGTTTATCATCCCGGTGGACCGGCACATCTGCCTCTTTCGCCTTCTCAATGATACGCTCCGCCAATGCACCTCGTCCGGAAGCTATGACGCGGGGCGCCTCGTCTTCGGGATCATACTCCAGGGCGATCGCCTGTTTTACCTTCTCTCCCTTTTTTTCTGCCATATCTTCTCCTCTTTCTTCCCGCGCGGTCAGGCGCGCATATCAAAGGACGTCCGGCTCAATACCGAAATGTTTTTCTGTTGGTGCAGAAGGGTCTGCATAACGGAGGTCTCTTCCTCCTCCGCATTCTCCTCTTTTACATGCATCTGTGCTTTCAGAGAATATCCCCTGTCCTCCAGACGCTTATTCAGAATATGGATGTGCTTTTCGATCAGATCAAGAATGCTGTCGTCCATCACCGTAAAATTGGTAGACACCTGCTTATCCTTCATCGTCACATAGACATCCAAAGGCCCCAGATGCTCCATATCCAGATGCAAAAGCGCGCTCACCTGTCCGTCCTTAGCCGCCAGACTCTTTTTGTTGGTATAGACGTAGAGATCGCCGTGCGCATTGTTCCCCAACATTTTAAGCGGAAGCTGCACATAGGTATACAAATGATTCATCTGGTTCATGAAATCCACATTGTTCTGCAGATTCTGCACACTTCTCGCCGCCGGTGCATCGCTCTTTCCCGCTGTGTCAAGAGCTTGGGAAAGTCTGGCGGTCTGCTCCCTGATCCTCTCATAGAGCTGTTCTATCTGTTTTTTATCCGCCACATCCTTCGGCTCAATGGTCCATTGACGGCCTATTTCCTGCTTTAAAAGCTCCTGAAACTCCCTGCCGCCCAACAATTTATGCAAAGCCTGATCCGATACATCCGACTGACCTGCCTTCTGTACAAACTGTCTGACAAGCTGCAGAATCTCCTTGGAATCCAGCTCCCCGTTTTTAATCTGAGCCGAAGTCTGCTCATGCAGTCCCAACTCTCGCAATGCGTCTCCCAACCGCTCCCACTGGCCCTGGGTGAGTGTGTTCTCTCTGCCGGTCTCCGCATCCGGCATCCCCTCTTCCAGTGCCATTGCCGGATCACCTGCTATTTTATTCTCCTGCCCTGCCGTCTCAGGCAAAGGAGTCTGCTCCGCCGCCACAGAAGTTTCTCCGTTCTGCCCTTGCGGATTCTCCGCCACAGTCTCCGGATTCCCTTCCAGTGCCGCCTCATTCGCCGCTGCAGCCTCCGCCTGAGGCATATCACCCGTGTTTCCCTGCAATGTAACAGTGCCGTCCTCTGCGCTGCCATCCTCCGAAAATGCCGCCAGAACGGCTTCATAGAAGGCAAGCGCCTTATCCGCCTGCCCTTCCTGCACCAGCTGCTGAAAAACCTGAGGCAGTTCCTCCGTTATGGTATCCACGCTTGAGAGTATCTGATGTGTAGCATTTTTATATTGCTCAAACTGTTCTATATTTTCCGCCGTCACAGGCAGTTCCAGACGGGTCATCTGTATGATGGAGGTAGGATCCTGTCCCGGAAATTCAAGAAGCTGCCGGCTCATATTCAGGATGGACTCCTTATCGATCGGCATTCCCTCCTCCATCATTTTAGCCACCATCTCCATATTTTCCGCTGTTTCCGGCAGTCCCGCCGCAGCCAGGGCACGCAGGATCGTAGCCGTGTTCGCCGTATTCGTATAGAGGGGTGCCAGCGACATGAAAGAGCTGCTGTTAGCCTTGATCTCAAAGCTCATCATCTGCCCCAGGGCAAGACTCACGCTCTTATCCACCCTGGCGTTAATGGTGAAATCCTGTGCCAGCTCGATCTGTACGGAGTTGCCGTTTCGGCCAACCACCGTTCCCTGCAGAGTCTGCCCCGGCTTTAAGCTGCGCACCTCATTCTGCAGACGCATGAGACGTTCTCCCTTGCTGACAGAATCCGCCGAGCGTACACTTTCGCCTGCTCGGACACTCTTAGTATCTCTTTTATTAAAAATATTTCCCAGATTCAATCGCGCACCTCGCAAAAATGTGTGATAAAGGATTTTCTGTGGATGGGACAGGGCCCGTGTTTTTTCAGCGCTTCTATGTGCGACTGCGCACCGTATCCCTTGTTGGAGGCGAATCCGTACATCGGATAGACCTCATCATACTGCACCATGAGACGGTCTCTCGTCACCTTCGCCACAATACTGGCCGCACCGATGGAAATACTCTTCGCATCCCCTTTGATGATGGGAACCTGCCGTATGGAAACCTCCGGTATGGTCACCGCGTCATTCAATAAAATATCAGGTGTTACCGTTAGTTTCTCGATGGCTTCCCGCATGGCCTCATAGGTGGCCTGCAGTATGTTGATCTCATCGATCCGCGCGGGCGTACTGTATCCAAGCCCAACTGCCACCGCCTTCTCCATGATGATATCGTACAACTCCTCTCTCTTTTTTTCGGAGAGTTTCTTGGAATCGTTGATATATAAAATATCACAATCTTTCGGCAAAATCACCGCCCCTGCCACCACCGGCCCGGCCAGAGGGCCTCTGCCCACCTCATCAATGCCGCAGATATAGTCACAGTCACCGTATTCTCTTTCATAACGCTTCAGCGCTTCCGTTCTTGCCACCTCTTTTTCGTAGGCAAGAATCCGCTTTTTCGCTTTGGCAATTTCTGCCTGCACNCCTGCCCGGGGATCCGTCTCATATTCTGAAAACAAAACAGGCAGCTCCGAGATAGCCGCCGCCTGTAGTTTTTTCTTAATCGTCCCGATATTTTCCGCCATACTATCACCTGTGCTTCACAAACCCAAACTTATCCAAAGGCCATATGCGCAGCCACGCTCTGCCTATGATATTCTCTCTCTTGATATTGCCCACAGAGGGATCCCTGCCGTCAGTACTGCTATTCCTATTGTCTCCCAGAACAAAATACTCATCCGATCCAAGCTTTATGGGATCAATAGCCCTGCCGGGATGCAGGATCACTTCCTTACCATAAGACTCCTGTAAGAGTTCTCCATCTACATAAATATTCCCTTCCTCGTCAATCTGTACCGTCTCACCGGGCAGACCGATGATACGCTTAATATAAAAAGTATCATCTTCCTTCAAAAAGGGAAACACAATGATATCAAACCGTTCCGGGTCGTGAAACCGATAGCTTATCTTATCTACGATCAGATTATCCTCTGTACTGAGCGTCGGTTCCATGGAACTGCCCTGCACCTGCGTCCTCTGTCCCACAAAGTGAATGACCAAATAAACAACACATAAAACGCCCAAAAGATAAAGACTTGTATTTAATATCTCACGCAAAACCTTCTTCACGCTTCTTCTCCTCCTTGTACCGTTTCCAGTGTGATCCTGCCAAGCCTGCCGCTTCTGAAATCATCTACCAGAAGCGCCGCCGCTTTCTCATAATCCGGCTCCTGTCCNTTTTTATAACACTTNCGGTTCTCNCAGATCGCCNCAAGCATCGTCACGGCATCCNGNGTCTGCCCGCTCTCCTCNATCTGATAACGCTCCANAAGCGGNTCNCTGTANTTCTCTAAAAGNTANGTGAGNAGNTCNGTCGCCANTTCTGTCATCTGTAAGATCTCATCATTCATGGAGCCGATCATGGCGAGCCGTTTCCCNACNTCTTCGNTCTCAAACTTNGGCCAGAGAATNCCCGGNGTATCTAAAAGCTCCAGTTCCTTATTCAGACGGATCCACTGNTTTCCNTTGGTCACTCCNGGTTTATTNCCGGTCTTGGCACANGCCTTTCCNGCAAAAGAATTGATAAAGGTGGATTTNCCCACGTTGGGGATNCCGACCACGATCGCTCTGACCGGGCGGTTTTTAATCCCNCTTTTTCNATCCCNCTCNATTTTCTCNTTACAAGCNTCCTGCACCTTGGGCTGAATCGCCCGAAGNCCCTGTCCCGTCTTCGCNTTGACCTCCAGTACATGAAAGCCCATATCNTNNAAATATGTCATCCAANGNTTATTNTCCNTGGGNTCCGCCAGATCNGANTTATTTAANANGATCAGNCTGGNTTTGTTTTTNCCCAGTTCATCTATGTCCGGATTTCTGCTGGNAAGCGGAANNCTTGCATCTACCANCTCGATCACCAGATCGATCAGGCTGATGTTTTCCTGCATCATCCGCTTNGCCTTTGTCATATGNCCCGGATACCACTGATAATTCATCNCTTATCCTCNCTATTCGATCAGACCCATAGGCTGGTCTTCCACTGCCAAATGAAACCATGCCTTACCGATGATCGTNTCTTTCTTCACCGCACCGATATTNCCNGANCGGCTGTCCTCACTNCTGTTGCGNTTATCNCCCAGAACAAAAAACTCATCNGACGAAAGCTCNAGTTCATTCTGNGCAATACCGGGATCNGCAATCTTATCCAANCTCTCATCCTCCGCAAGCAGTACGCCGTCTATGTATACNCTTCCATCNCGGATCTGTACCGTCTCNCCCGGCANTCCCACCACACGTTTCACATAAAAATGAGAATTCTGGTTGCCGTTTGGCAAAAAAACGATNACATCGCCCCTTTNTGGCATGGANANCCTNTAGATAANACGNTTCATCAAAATTTCCTGTCCATTNNANAGTACAGGCTCCATNGAGTCCCCCACCACACTGGTNCGCATCCCCNCCGAAAAGANNATGACAAANGCCAGAAAAACAGCAACAGCGCTTCCCACGAGCATCTCCAGNATATCCTTTATGATCTTNGGATTAAGCCTTTTCTTTTTCTGATAAAAGGTCAAGCCTTTTCTTCTCGCCATCTTTCGCCCTCNTNCTGTNTNCGNTTCCCANATGGTGAAAAACAGATACCCCAAATCACTCTGAGGTATCTGTTTCATCATCTCTTNCGCTTATTTAACCAGTTCTTTNACCTTAGCCTTCTTACCGACGCGATCTCTCAGGTAATTCAGTTTAGCACGTCTCACCTTACCTCTTCTNACAACCTCTACCTTCTCCACATTCGGAGAGTGCATGGGCCAGGTCTTCTCGACGCCTACGCCGTTAGATACCTTACGTACCGTAAAGGTGGTTCTGTTCCCGCCGCCCTGAATCTTTAAGACGGTTCCCTCAAACACCTGGATTCTCTCGCGGTTACCCTCCTTGATTTTACCGTACACTTTAACGGTGTCGCCTACATGGAAGTCGCTTAAGTTTTCCTTTAACTGTTCCGCTTCAATTTCTCTGATGATGTCGTTCATAATTTTCCTCCTGATATGCTCCGGATGTTCTTAATACGTCTGTAACAGAGGACCATCCTTCTTCACAACATTATTAACTTACCATATCACGGGTACAAATGCAAGCAATTTTTCCTCATTTTTAGCTTTTACGCCGCTTTTTCTCTACCGGCGGGTGTGTTTCCAGATACTTTTCATAGAGATCAGGCCGTCTCTGCCTCGTCCGTTCCAGAGACTGCGCAAGCCGCCAGGCATCCACCTTCGCGTGATCCCCGGAGAGCAATACCTCCGGAACCCTTTTATCATGCCATATCTCCGGTCTGGAATACTGCGGGTATTCCAGCAGTCCGTCTCCAAAGGACTCAGTCTGCGCCGACTCGTCATTGTGTAAAACGCCCGGCACAAGCCTTGCTATGGCATCCACCATCACCATGGCAGCCAGCTCTCCACCGGTG
Source organism: Lachnospiraceae bacterium (assembly GCA_014804565.1). Lineage (GTDB taxonomy): Bacteria > Bacillota > Clostridia > Lachnospirales > Lachnospiraceae > UBA3282. The sequence continues at coordinate 12,284 of JAAUZN010000078.1, read as the reverse complement.
AGCACATAGTCCCCCAGAGAAATCTCGTCGGTGACGATCTCTTCCAGTACCCGCTCATCGATCCCCTCATAGTGNCCACACAGAAAGATCAGCTCTTCCTCCTTCGCCAGTTCTCTTGCCATTTCCTGATGAAAAGTTCTCCCCTGTGGCGTGACATAGATGACGCGGTGCCTCTTCTCTCGACCNATCCGGTCAACGATAGATTGATACGCGTCATAGACCGGCTGCGCCTGCATCAACATACCCGCGCCGCCCCCGTAGGTGTAATCATCCACCTTGCCATGCTTATCCGTTGTATAATCCCTGATGTTGACTGCCTCTATAGCAATATCGCCCCGCGCCGCCGCTCTGCCCAGAATGCTGGTGTGCAGTCCCTGCAGAACCATGTCCGGAAACAGAGTCATAATGTGAAAATTTATCATTCTATCATTACCTCACATAATAAAGTTCAGCACGCACCCATTTATATTAACCCGTCCATGATATGAACTTCCATAACACGGCGCTCCATATCCACGTTTTTGATGCACTCTTTGATCGCGGGAAGCAACACCTCTTTGTCGCCTTCTCTGCTCACCACATAGACGTCGTTTGCCCCGGTTGCAAGCACATCTTTCAGGACGCCGAAATCCTCCCCCTCGTCCGTCACCACCTGCATGCCGATCATATCCGCCACAAAGTATTCATCCTTCTGCAGCTTGACCGCATGCTCTCTGGACACCAGAAGCTTTCCCTGCTTATATTTCTCTATATCGTTGATGGAATCATATCCCTTAAATTTCAAGATCACATACTGTTTAAAAAACTTGACACCCTCTATTTCCATGGGCAGACGCTCTTTTCCGGCAGCCAGCGTCACTTCCTTCAGCTTCTTAAATCGATTCGGATCGTCNGTGGTGGGAAATACCTTTACTTCCCCGCGGATACCGTGTGTCTGGGTGATCACACCCACCTGTAATTCGTCGTTTTTCTCTGTTTTCATAAATAACTCCTGCATGTAAAANGCCTCACGGAGAATCCCCGTGAGGCTGATCTGTCAGATGATCTCCACATCCACTCTTTTATTTCCTTTTGATGATGCCGCCTTGACAACAGANCGGATCGCCTTNGCGATGCGTCCCTGCTTGCCAATGACCTTTCCCATATCGGATGGNGCTACATGGAGTTCCACGATAATGTTCTTACCTTCCTCCTTCTGTGTCACCACTACCTCATCAGGGTTCTCAACAAGAGCTTTTGCGATCACTTCCACTAATTCTTTCATAGTCCACCTCCAAAAGCGACTTGAAACCCTCTTATTTTGTCACGCCTACCGTCTTGAAGATTCTGCTCACGATCTCTGTGGGCTGNGCACCGTTGGCAAGCCANTTCTTCGCTTCCTCCTCGTTTACCTTGTAGGTGCTGGGATCCGTGTTGGGATCATAAGTACCGATCTCNGCNATACATCTGCCATCTCTGGGGGATCTGGAATCCGCCACCACAATCCTGTAAAAAGGATGCTTTTTCTGTCCCATTCTTCTTAATCTGATCTTAACTGCCATTTTTCTTTGCCTCCTGTAAAAAAATTTGTTAAATGTTATTTATTTTTGAAACCCTAAAATGGGAATTTCATACCACCCATGCCGCCGAACAGGCCGCGGCCTTTCTTACCGCCCATCATGCCCGGAAGCTGCTTCATCATCTTCTGGGACTGTTCAAACTGCTTGATAAACCGATTGACCAGCGCGATATCCACTCCGGCTCCCTTCGCAATACGTCCCTTTCTGCTGGGATTTAACAGCTTGGGATTCTGCCGCTCCTGCGGCGTCATACTGAGCACAATTGCCTCCATGCGCGCCAGCTGCTTCTCATCCACCGCCGACTCGATATCCGCCATCTGCTTGCCCATGCCGGGCATCATGCCCAGAATACTGGAAAGACCGCCCATATTGCGCATCTGCTTCATGCTCTCCAGGTAGTCCTCAAANTCGAACTTCCCNTTCTTCATGCGGGCAGCCATCTCTTTTTCTTTCTCTTCATCTATATCAAGATTCTGCTGGGCTTTCTCNATCAGTGTCAACACATCGCCCATNCCCAGGATCCGNTTNGCCATACGATCCGGATAAAACTGNTCCAGNTCGGAGAGNTTTTCNCCCATACCGATGTANAGNATCGGCTTGCCGGTCACNGCCTTAATGGANAGCGCCGCACCGCCTCTGGAATCACCGTCCATCTTGGANAGGATCACCCCGTCTATGCCCACCTTCTCATCGAAGTCCTTGGCCACATTGACGGCNTCCTGACCNGTCATGGCATCCACCACAAGGAGNGTCTGATGGACTTCCACATTCNCCTTGATCTCCTGCAGCTCCGCCATCATNTCTTCATCTATGTGCAGGCGNCCCGCCGTATCCAGAATGACTACGTTATGACCGTTTTTCTTCGCATGCTCCAGAGCCGCTTTCGCNATATTGACAGGCTTNTGGTTCTCTCCCATGGAGAACACCTCCACCTGCTGNTTTTCGCCGTTGATCTGCAACTGTTTGATGGCTGCCGGACGGTACACGTCACAGGCCACTAACAGGGATTTTTTCCCTTTTAACTTTAACTTNCCGGCAATTTTCGCNGTGGTAGTGGTCTTACCTGCACCCTGCAAACCGCACATCATAATGACCGTAATCGCTTTTCCCGGCTGCATGGCAATCTCCGTGGTCTCGGAGCCCATCAAAGAAACCATCTCTTCATTCACGATCTTAATGACCATCTGCCCGGGATTTAAGCCATTTAGCACATCCGCGCCGACAGCCCGCTCCTCCACGGACTTTACGAACTGTTTGACCACTTTAAAATTGACGTCGGCCTCTAAAAGCGCCATCTTGACCTCTTTCAGAGCGACCTTGACATCCTCCTCCGTGAGGCGGCCCTTACTCCTCAGATTCTTAAACACATTCTGCAGTTTGTCTGTCAGACTCTCAAACGCCATATAGCCTANGCCTTTCTACACGCCTACAATTCCTGCATGATCCNGGAAGACAACTCTCTGATCCNTGATCCGTAAGACGNNGGATCCGCCAGCTCTCCGCTCTCATACTGTGCCGAAAGNTGATCGATCTGTGAAATCTTCTCCTTGATACTCTCGAACCGGGCTACCANCTTCAGCTTCTCCTCATAACCAAGAAGCGTCTTGTCACAGCGCTTGACGATATCGTGNACCGCCTGTCTGCTCACGCCCTGTGCCTCCGCGATCTCTCCCAGAGAAAGATTTTCNTACACAACGCTCTCGTAGATNTCCTGCTGATGNNTGGTCAGCAGTTCTCCATAAAANTCATATAATAAACCCTGTTCTACGATTTTTTCCATGCCCGGCCTCTGTCGGCTGTCTATTGGATGAACAGTAACCGACTTTTGCATTGTACTATAGAGGGGAAAGTGTGTCAAGTATTTTTTCTTNACAGTGCCTTGCCCGTCAATCTGATTGCACCTTGATAAATCTCAATATATTTTCATTCATTGGCTGAATCCGATTATATAAAAACCCAATCTCACGAGGAGCTATCGGCTTAGATAATTCTATTTCTATAAGGGAACCTGCCTTTAATTCNTCTTCCACAAATTGTTTTACCACACAGGATACCCCGATCCCCATCTTGGCAAATTCAATCAGCAGATCCATTTCGTTTACTTCAAGGATATGCAAAGGCGTAATTTTATTTTGTGCATAATAACTGTTCAAATGCCTGCGGGAAACATTATCTTTATCGAGCANTATAATATTGCCATGCTCAAATATCTCGTCATTATTNCAATTCAATTTCTCCCGATATACGGGAGTACAAACGAAGATGTATTCGATCACTCCCAAAGAATGATATACTGCCGCTCCTAAATTCTCCGGCTTTGCAACAAGCGCTAAGTCTATATTACACTGTTCTATCATGGTGCAGGCTGCTGATGAGGATGTGCAGGTAATAGAGATATCTGTATTCGGATATAAACTGGTAAATTCTTTGAGATAAGGCATAAGAAAATACTTGCACAGCACATTGCTNGCGGCTATTCGCAAATACCCTGTATTCTGATGAAACTTGAGCCTATCCTCCGTATCTAAAAGTATCTGAAATGCCCGTTTTGCATTCTCATATAACTTTCTCCCGTTTTCCGTCAGTTCCACNCCTTTTGATTTCCTGATAAAAAGAGTNGTATTCAGATTTTCTTCCAGTTTCTTAATGGTTATGCTGACTGCCGGTTGAGAGATATATAATTGCGCAGCCGCCTTTGAAATGCTTTTGCACTCGGCAACCGCAAGAAAGATTTTATATCTTGAAATATTATCAAACGTTTCCATATCACCNCTCCTATAAATTCATTTTATATATATTATAAATTGCATATATTTGAATTATATCATTGTCAAAAGTATACTGCAAGAAAACGGAACAAGGAGAAAGCTTATGAAAACATATGAATTTGACGGCGAAAAATACAAATTAGCTTCTGCACCTCAAAAGGAATGGGGAAAATCCTTATTTCAAAAATTTGCTGTATATCTTACCATCAAAATAATAACAACGATTGCCACTAACAGTTCTGTGATCGGCATAGCAAACCAAATAGAATCCGCTCCTGCCAAAGCAGGCAGGGCATAAATCAAAATCCCGCTGACAGCCATTCCCCTTGCAACAGAAACGAAGAAAGAGGCTCTCGGCTTCATTAGTGACTGAAAATAATAGGTGGAAAAGATATTCAGCGGTAATAGCAAAAATGATATGCCATAACTGCGCATGATGGACGGCGCGATCCGATAGACAGATTCTGTCGGGGCCATAAACACACGGATAAATCCATTGGGAACTGCCCAAATGGAAATTGTCCATATCACACTGAAAAATATCACTGTATACATTGCATACCGAAGCGTCGCCTTTATACGATTCCAGTTGCCAGCACCGTAATTAACAGATAACATAGGCTGCGCCGCCTGCCCTACGCTATACGCACAGCACTGTACGATCGTGCTGACATTCACAATGACCCCATAAACAGATAAAGCATCTGTGCCAAAATATCTTACAATCTGTCGGTTAAACAGCATAGTCAAAAAGCCCATTGCCACATCAATGAAAAAGGTGGAAAAGCCGGTCACCAAAACCTGCTGCGCTTTTCTATGAAACGAGGAAGGAAGAACAAAGCGCAGACTGTTTTTCTGTGTAAAAAAATGAGAAAGCATGACCACACAAGTAATCACTGCCCCTATTGCGGTTGCTAATCCTGCGCCCTGTATTCCCATGTCTAAAGTGAATACAAAGAAATAATCTCCAAAAATATTAAATATGCCGCCGCCTAAAACCGCTGCCGTTGCCAGAGCAGGCGCATCATCATTCCGTAAAAACGCTGCCAGCATTTGATTAAAGAGAAAAGCAGGGACTACAAATTTAACGGGAATCAGATATTCTTTTGCCAAAGGTAAGAGCGTCTCCTCTGCACCAAAAATCGTCAACATTTCCGTATCAAAAAACAGGACTGCTCCCCAACAAACTATTGCGAGCGCTATTGTACCTATCAATGCTGCTGAAAAATATTCATTTTGTGCTTTTGTATCGCCCTTTCCTTTTGCGCTGCCCAATAATACAGAACCGCCGATTCCTGTCAAAAGTCCCAGACTGTATATAATATTCCAGATCGGGGCTACAACAGCAAGTGCTGCCGTGCCGCTTGGTCCCTGATATTGGCCCACCATTGCCATATCCACAATGCCATAAATGGAACTGATCAGCGCACTTCCAAAAGCCGCCNTTAAATACTTGAAATAAATCTGCCTGACATTTCCAGATATCATATCCATTTTCTCGTCTCCCTTACAACAAAAAAGAGCCGGTAAGAAAACAGGTATCTCAACCTGTTACCTTATCCAGCTCATCATTTCCCAACGAATGACTCACCCTCCGAGTAACTATTAGATAATAACAAAAGAAAGACAAATTGTCAAATATCAACTTCACCTAAAACAACGACAGCTGCTCGTACCCTTTATTTTCCGGAAACTCGTGCAGATACGCAAAGATCTCATCGACATCGCTCACAATATGATTCTCGGCGCAAAATGTCTTAAAATATGCCATCAGCTCCCCTGACCGGTCGCTGGNCAGTTCATAATCATACCCATACCTGCGGTGATATTTCTCATGCAGTCCCGGGAAATGTCTGTCGAGCGCTGCATAATAATACTCTCGGTCGCCCTGCCGCAGGGTCAAGCCCATNCCAAAGCAGATGATGCCGTACACGCCCGCATCCCTGCANTATTCCAGGANCCCCTGAATATTTTCTCTGGTATCGTTAATATAAGGCAGAATCGGCGANAGCCATACCACCGTGGGGATTCCGTTCTCCTGCAAAATCTTAAGCACCTCATAACGCCGTCTGGTGGTGCAGACCTGAGGTTCTACGATACGGCACAGCTCCTCATCATAGGTGGTCAGCGTCATCTGCACCACACACTTCGCCTTGCGGTGAATACTCGTCAANANATCCANATCNCGCAGAANCCNGTCCGACTTNGTCTGCACTGNGACACCAAAGCCATACCTATCAATCAGTTCCAGACATTTTCTTGTCAGCTGCAGTTCCTCCTCGCAGTGCATATAAGGATCGCACATCGCGCCCGTTCCGATCATGCACTTTTTACGCTTGCTGCGAAGCGCCCGCTCNAAAAGNGCCGGNGCATTCTGCTTCACCTCGATATCTTCAACNGCATGAGTAAACTGATAGCAGGCACTCCGNACNTCNCAGTAAATACANCCGTGNGTNCAGCCNCGATANAGATTCATGCCGTTCTGAGACGATANTATTCCTTTTGCATCTACAAANTGCATNCTAACTGCGCTCCTTTTTCCTTTTCCATATCCGCTCCACAACCGCNTCCGCCGCATAGCTGATCAGAATNCCNCTTATCACNCCAAACAGCACATCGCTTGGATAATGCACNCCCACATACAGCCTCGAAAGAGCGATCAAAATCGCAAGAACAAAGGCCGNAATACCGTAACGCTTCGGCANCCTGCGCAGCATGANACATGCCGCCGCAAAGGAACTCCCCGCATGNCCCGAGGGAAAAGAATATTCACTCGGACGCCGCACCAGATANGTCAGCCCTTCTATCACCTCGTATGGCCTGGTNCGGGCGACCAGATTTTTCAACAGGATATTGTTGATCAGNAANGTNCCNAGCANNGCCGCCNNCATCATNCANCCTACTTTCCGCGTCTTAGGCAGCATCAGTANCAGGNNCGTCAGNAGAATCCATATCGCNCCGCCNTTTCCCAGAGTNGTGATANCNTTTANAANCGGNGTGANNACCGGATTCCTGAGATANTCCTGAATCCATAANANTATNCCGCNATCCAATTCAGACAAAAACTGTAACATNGGCAGTCTCCTATCACTTTCCTGTTATACTTCGATATAGTAAGGACAGATATCCTCATACTGTCCGTTTTTCANCCGAAATCCTTTCGGGATCGTCCCTAACTGCTTAAAGCCAATCCTCTCATACAGATGTCTGGCGTGTATGTTGGTGGCTACAACAGCATTAAACTGCAGAACNCGAAATCCGGCAGCATGAGCCTGCTCTATGCAGTCCTTTACCAGNTTCTCNCCGATATGTAATCCTCTGCTGGCGGATGCCACAGCATAGCTTGCGTTGGCAATGTGCCCACACCTGCCGATATTGTTGGGGTGCAGGATATANANACCCAGAATTTCACCNGTNTCCTGCTTCTCNGCCACNCCGCAATAGCTCTGCTCTGCAAAAAACTCCTTGCCCGACTCTTTGGTCAGACACTCCTCCTGAGGAAAGGCNATCCCCTCCTCCACCACTTCGTTCCAGATGGAAACCATGGCTGCTATGTCTTTTTCTTCATACTTTCTTATGACAATCTCTGTATTCATTCGTTTATTATCCTCCATGTATCACTACCGTTACTTTGTCAGCAATTACAATATCATTTTTAATCAGACAACGCAATCATTCATTCTTTGATAATTGATGTACGTATTCCAGGAAAGACCGGGCGGCTTCTCCCTCTTTCTCATTATACTCCCATCCTGATTTCTCCCCAACAAACTGTGCCACGTTTTCAAACAATTTACACATAGCCCCAACAGACTTCCATGCATTATCAACATTACCATCAAAATAAGTTGATAAAAGCATTTGCCATTCTTCCTCGGAAAACCACTTATATCATAATTTACAGATTACACAGTTAAGTCAATTCTAATTCCATCTGTAGATTGTACATTTCGTTTTCTGATCTCATGTCTACACCTCCGTTATTGCTTCCATTGCAATTTTCATGGCTGCTGCAAAAAAATCATTTCTTCCACGCACTTTTTCACAAATTCTCCCATAATTTCCTTCGTGCAAAACTGATACCCACTCACATCATACACTTTCTCTCTGGCAAACTGTTCGACTAAAAGCGATTGTTTCTGCCGTGCAAGGTCTTCTTCCAGAATACATCCCTCTACACCATAGATGCGCCCCTGCTCCAAAAGCTGCCATATCTCTTGCGAATCCTTGTCCGTTTGATACAGCCACTGGTCAAATCCGTATGCCTCCGCTGCATACTGCTCGTGTACCTCGTCAACCTCTGTGCCCTGCATCACCTTTTCCCGAAAAGGCGTCCAGATACTTCTATCGTTCTCCCAATCAGTCAAGAGGTGTATACAATACCCCGCTATAAAGTCCCGGTTCTCAGCGTTTCGATTCTCTTTCCAAAATTTATAGATGGCATCCCGCCAGCCTTCGCTGTCAAGCGTTATGCCCCAGCGCGGGCCAAACTTCCATAAATGGCTTCTCTCCTTCAGCGAGACATCATATTCATTGTGAAAATGCACCGCATCCGGCGCGACGGATCCAAGCAGGAAATCTCCCGGCCGCTCTATGTATCCATTCCCATACCGCGCAAGCAATTCATATGCCACCTTTAAATGTACCATCGGATATGACATGTGTATTTTCCCCGTTTTCTCTTATTTTCTTATCCCGTAGTTATATACTGATAAACCAGCATTGGTTAATTACATCAACTTTTGCATATAAATTTTTTCTACCTCTCCCCATGGAGCAGTTTTACGGTCTACGACTTCAAACCCATATTTTTCATATAAATTTTCATGGTCACTCACGATATATACCTTATCAAATCCAATTTCTTTTAAATAATCCATTGAATACTGTATTAGTTTTTGACTCAGTCTGTTTCCTCTATATTCTTCATCTACAAACATATAACCAATGTACGGGGTATAGCATACATCCGGAATGCAATCTGTCTTTGCAACCGTACAGTATCCACAGATTTTCTGATCATCCAAGGCAACGATAACCCGTTCCCATTCTGTAAACAGGTTATCATCCATAGCATTGGCTAATGATATACCAGCACCCCATGAGCAGCTTTTTGCATAATCACTTACTTTGTTCCACATCCTATCTGATGATGTGAGCATTTTTAATTCCATGTGCTCTCTCCAATCCTGATTTCATTCCTCGCAATTCAATGATAAACCTGAAAATTTATTCATTTTTCTTACATGCATATTTTAGTATTCTCGTCAACTGAAGGCCACTCTTCCTGTTTATATCCCCACGTTTCTTTTGAACCAAGTGTTAAATAGCACTCGGCATCTGTATTCATCACACGGTATATTTCAGAAATCACCTGTTGTACACCTTTTGTATCTGAATGGGAAATGACATTTCTACACAATATACATTCCATGCTTTTATCTTTATAGGGAAGTTTCAGCATGTCTCCTGTTGTATACTCAAAAGTCAGTCCTTCATTCTCTGCCCACTCTTTTGTTCTGGAAATTGCCTCTTCGCTTATATCAAAACAGTGGACATGAAATCCCTTTTTCCCAAACAAAATAGAATGTCTGCCCAAACCACAACCCAGATCAAGAAATTCTGTCTTGTTTTGCGTTTTCCAACGATTGAGGAGATAATATGATTCTACACTTGGATTCTTCCAAATGCTATTTTTATCATCTTCAACAATTTCCCATTTCCATCCCTTTGATTCAACCATAATTGTCCTCCGCCAATTCCGTTCATCCTATACAAATTCTAATTTTCTGATTTATTGTCAAACTGGAATTAGTGCAATAAGACTAAATATTTAATCAAAATATTCTTTAAGAACAATTCGAATCGGTTCCCTTATGTCAGTATTATCCCGTCCATACATTTTTTCCTCAAAGTAATAAACTTTATTTGACACTCCCCAAAAGTCTTGATTTAGCCATTCTTCCTTGTCTGCGCCATATTTGATAAGTAAATCAAGGGTTTCAAATAATCTCTCTTTGGCTATTTCCTGTATATCCGGATAAGCACCCTTGCGTTCAAAAATCATTTCTGCTTCATGCACTGCCTTACCTATCGGAAGCACTCCTGATGATGTTTTACGATTAGGATTGGCTCCATTCTCAAGCAATCTTTTAATCAAATTGATATACTTTTCGGAATCACTATACTGTTTATAACATAATGCAGAAAATACACCTATTATAGCATCATGCAGGACAGACATGCATGCACTATGAGGCGGGACAAGTGCAGGATCTTCCATGAAATCGGCGTCAGCACCCTTTTCAAGCAATAAATCTATAATTTCAAATTCTCCGCATTTGATCGCTACTTGCAATGGCGATTGCCCTATATCCTTTTTAGGAGCCTTGGCATTGTAAACTTCGTTTACAACAGCAGCATTTTTTGATATTGATGCCCGCACTGCTTCAATATCGCTATGCCTTATATCTTTAAATAATTTATTCATTTCATTCCTCCAAATTCCGATTTGAATAACTATATCAACACTTTCTCATTTGCATGTGCATAATACACTGTCATTGCTATGACTTGGAGTAGATAGTATTTCTCCCTCTATTCCTATGCTGTGAAGAAAAGTCCTGCCCTCTTCACATTTAGCAACAGCCTCTTTTTCCTTTATGGGCATATATTTTTTGCGTTTCTCTCTACGAAATATCTCATCAGAAAAATGGATATATTCAACTTGTGTATCAAGCCTACCAAGAAATTGAACCTTCTAGAATCTTTTCTGCTTCTTTAATATCCTCAAGCGTTAATCCTATTGTCGGTTCTGTTTTTACTTGATGCTGCTCGATCTGAACAGAATGTAAATCCAGATCATCCAGAACCACCCACCCCGTAATGTCATTATGCAGCTTCAACCATAAAAGGATTTCATCCGCCTTTACCAAACTAAATTTCTTGGTTCTTCTTATTTCTTCAGTAGTTAGATCTGGGGTTACTCCATCTATAAACAAATCTTCTTTTGCAAGCATATCTACCAATCTCTCTGCTTCTGTGCCAAGTGGTTTTAGTTCATCATCAAACCAAAAGCGCCATCCGGAATGAAGAATTATTATTGCATTTGTCCTTTTTACTAACAAGGCCAATATCTTAATTTTCTCCTCATCAACTAATGTTCCATTACTTATTTCTCTTTGATGACTATCGTTCCAAAAATTAGAATTAAGCACACCATCTATATCTAAAAATAAAGCTTTTGCCATTACACTCCCTCACAATTTCTAAATTGTCAGTCTAACAAACTGGACTTATCGTTCCAGAATAGTTCTCATTCCTTTTTCAATTTTCTTTCATCAGTTACTATATGTTCTATTCCAAAGTGTTCTCTACTAAGATAATCTTTCATAAAACTTGGGAATGCAATGTATTTGTCCAAATCATTTATCGGTATCCAGTGCATTTGTTCTTTCACTCCATGAACTAAACTATTGCTGTGAAGTTCTTTCGTCCCTCTTGATTTCATTAGGAAATAGAAACTTATTTCATGGCAATTTAATCCCTTTAAAGTTCCGGTATTCTCATTAAAAAAATTCTCATGGATAACCGCTAAATGGTCTATCTCATAATGCACACCCGTTTCCTCAAAGACCTCGCGAAGAACCGCATCCTCAGCGGTTTCGCCCATATGAACACCGCCACCGATGGAATATAAGTAATTATCCTTCTCATTTCCTGCAAAAAGCACACAACCATTTTCTATAATAATTGCTCCTGCACGATATCTAAACCAATTACTTTCCTTGGTAAACCCACAATCATACATTTTCATTGTTATAAAGCCTCCACAAATTCAAATTTTACAATACCTTAGTAAAGCAAATAATTCTATTTGTTTCTGTAAAGTTCATAGCTTTATGGAAACAAAAACTACCTACGTTATCTATTTCGCAATCACTGGCAAACTCTTGAC
>JAAUZN010000077.1:11848-20661 GCA_014804565.1 Lachnospiraceae bacterium | reverse complement strand
TGAGACTCTCCTCTGCCCTCCTGCTTCTTGATCTTGTTGGTTGCGTCTACCGCCGCCTGCAGATTACGGATATCGTTCAAGCAGTCAAAAATTCTGATGACATCGATACCATTTGCAATGGATTTCTCAACAAAGGAGTACACCACATCATCCGCATAAGGTCTGTATCCTAAGATGTTCTGGCCTCTGAATAACATCTGTAACTTGGTATTCTTAAAGCCATCTCTTAACTTTCTGAGTCTCTCCCACGGATCCTCTTTCAGGAAACGAAGAGATGCATTGAAGGTAGCGCCGCCCCAGCACTCTACTGCATGGTAGCCGACTTTATCCATTGTATCTACGATTGGAAGCATTTTCTCAGTAGGCATTCTGGTCGCGATCAGAGACTGATGTGCGTCACGAAGAACGGTTTCCATGATTCCAACCGGCTTTTTAATCTGTTCTGCCATTATATTTTCATTCCTTTCTCTTTATTATTGTTTATATCGAAAGNTGCCACAGGGTAAAAACATTTCGGGAGAATGCGAAGCATTCTCTTAATCGAGTGCGCGGGCACTCGATTTTAGAACACGCCGAACACTGCCATGAAGGTACCTGCGGCAACTGCCGTACCGATAACGCCTGCTACGTTAGGTCCCATAGCATGCATCAGCAGGAAATTGGTCGGATCTGCCTCCGCACCTACCTTCTGTGACACTCTGGCTGCCATAGGCACCGCAGATACGCCTGCGGAACCGATCAGCGGGTTTACCTTTCCTCCGGTAACGATGCACATCAGCTTACCGAAGAGCACACCTGCCGCCGTACCAAACGCGAAGGCGATGAGTCCCAAAATGACGATCTTGATGGTATCCATGTTCAGGAACGCTTCCGCGCTGGTGGTCGCACCTACGGAAGTACCCAGNATGATNACCACAATGTACATCAGCGCATTGGACGCCGTATCCGTCAACTGTCTTGTCACGCCACACTCTCTGAACAGATTACCCAGCATCAGCATACCAACAAGGGGTGCTGTGGTGGGAAGAATCAGAGAAACCACGATGGTTACCACGATAGGGAAGAGGATCTTCTCCAGTTTGCTGACAGGACGAAGCTGTCCCATCTTGATCTTTCTCTCCTTCTCCGTGGTGAAAAGCTTCATAATGGGCGGCTGTATGATCGGCACCAGTGACATATAAGAATATGCCGCCACCGCGATCGGTCCCAGCAATGTGGTCTGTCCCAGCTTACCTGCCAGGAAAATGGATGTCGGGCCATCCGCACCGCCGATGATGGAGATGGCTGCCGCCGCCTTATCATTAAATCCTAAGAAGATCGCACCGAAGTAAGCTGCGAAAATACCAAACTGTGCCGCCGCACCCAAGAGGAAACTCTTTGGATTCGCAATGAGCGGACCGAAGTCCGTCATGGCGCCCACACCCATAAAGATCAGGGACGGCAGGATTGCCCACTCGTCCAGCAAGTAAAAATAATACAGCAGACCGCCGCCTGCGCCGCCCTCTCCGACCTCTTTCATGATATCAGGATAGATATTCACGAGCAGCATGCCGAACGCGATCGGCACTAATAAAAGCGGCTCAAAGCCTTTGCCGATGGCCAAATATAGAAATACAAGTGCTACGACAATCATAACATAGTTTCCGACTTCCAGATTGAAGAAAGCGGTCTGATGTATCAGATTGTTAAGCGTCTCAGCTACATACATTTTCTTAACCTCCTGTAGTTTTTGTTTCAGAGAGAGCGTCCCAAAACGCCTCTCCGATGATTAGTTCAATGTTGCAAGAAGTGCGCCTGCCTCTACAGCGTCGCCCACTGCCACATTGATGCTAGCTACAGTACCGTCCTGAGGAGCCACCACAGGNATCTCCATCTTCATAGCCTCGACGATCACGACAGCGTCACCCTTCTTCACTGCCTGACCAACATTAGCCTCGATCTTGAACACCTTACCGGCTGCACCGGCTTCGATCTTCACACTGCCGGCTGCGCCGCCTGCTGCAGGAGCCGCTGCCGCTGCGGGTGCAGGAGCTGCCTTCGGAACTGCTCTTGGTGCCGCGGGTGCTGCCGCTGCGGGTGCGCCGCTTGTCGCGCCCTCTTCCACCACTACATCATATACGCTGCCATTTACGGTAATTGTATAATTCTTCATTTTGATATCCTCCTATGATCTTAGGCATTCTGCCATTTACTCTTATTAGATTTTCTGATGGATCTCACCACGAAACCATCCGTGGACGCTGCNCCCTCGTAGGCCGCGATTGCAGCCGCGATGACTGCCACAAGCTCTGTGTCGTCGGAGAGNTCTTCCTTCGCNGCNATCTGCTCCACCACNGGATCAGCNGCAGGNGCNGNNGNNNNTGNCTTCNNCTNCNGNNNCNNCTCNANNTTGGANATNAANGTGAAGCAGGANATGATCAGACTGATCAGGATCAATACGGCAAACACGGTNCCCATACCGATCAGGGTATTCATACCGGCTTTCGCCATNATCTCTCCCNTAGAATAATGCACGTTAGTCGTAATCCCGATATAGGATGTCAGCGCATTGTCNAGNATNATCTCNACNNTNGCATNATGCGAGGAACCGAGAACGTCAATACTGATCACTACCTCATCATCCTTAAAAGCCACAGAACCGCCGTTTGACCCCTCGTAGGTGCCGATATCATCCAGCGCATCCTGCCAGCCGGTAAAGCCGTTATAGAGAATGGGCTGATCCACGTACTGCTCAACAGCATTTGCGGCCACGATAGCATTCATCTGATCGACGATAGTCGTACCAATCTCTATCGCCTGCTCCTCGCTGATGGGACCGCTCACCGTTTCCTCCTGGCCACACGCCGTAAGACAAGCCATGCAGGTAATCATCCCTAATATAACCAATAGTTTTTTCATACTTATACACATGCCTTTCCGTAACCTGCTCATAAAGCCGCAGGTACTATATTTGCGAAACGATCAAACCGTACCGTGTTTCTTCTCAGGCCGGCCCTCTGTCTTGGAGGAAAGCATCTCGAATGCACCGATCACATACTTTCTGGTATCTGCCGGCTCCACAATCTGATCCACATAACCTCTCTTTGCTGCGCTGGTCACATTGTTCTGAAGAGCCTCATACTCCTTCGCGCAGGCATCGATGGCTTCAGCGCCCTGTCCGTCACAGAGAATCTTAGCCGCCAGCTTCGCATCCATCATGCCGATCTGGGCATCCGGCCATGCGATCGTGATATCCGCACCGATAGCCTTGGAGTTCATCGCCACATAAGCACTGCCGTAAGCCTTGCCGATTATCACGTTCACCTTGGGAACCGTAGCATTGGCAAAAGCATAGGTAAGCTTGCCTGCTGCCTTGGCCATGCGCTTCTCACAGCATGTCTTTGCAGAGAAGCCGGTCACGTTGGTGAGGGACAGTACGGGAATGTCAAAAGCGTCGCAGAAATTCACGAACTCTGCCGCTTTCTCCGCACCCTTCACGGACAGCACCGCGTCAAACTTCTCACTCACTTCACCCTTCTCGTCATAAACCTCGGTACGATTTGCCACCGCACCGATGGTAGCGCCGTTTAAGCGGATAAAGCCTGCCACCATATCCTTAGCGTAATCCTGCTTCACTTCCACGAACAGACCGTCGTCCGCGATCTGGGACAGCGCGATCGCCGTATCACCCACACAGCCGGAGATCTCAGCGCATGCACGATTCAGATCGTCTGCGCAGTCCGTCCATGCCAGGTCAGAATTGTTCGCGGGCAGAATGGAAACAAGCTGTCTGATCTGTCCGAGAATGGTCGCCTCGTCAGCTACCATGTCGATCATGCCTGTCTCACCGCTCTGGAACTCCGCAGAGGAAGTATCACAGCGGGAAATCTCATTGCCCTCCAGTGCGTTCGGGGAATTTACGAACAGCTTCGCTTTCTTCTCCTCCATAAACGCAAAGTCTGCCATAGCCGGAATCAGAGCAAGTCCACCGCCGCAGTTTCCGAATACAGCCGTGATCTGGGGGATAACGCCGGATGCCATCACCTGGCTTCTGTAGATCTCACCGAAGCCGTTGAGTGCATCTGTAGCCTCCTGCAGACGCAGGCCTGCAGATTCGATGAGCCCGATCACAGGCGCACCCATCTTCATTGCCAGCTCATAGATGTTTACGATCTTCTTCGCGTGCATCTCGCCTACGGATCCGTTCAGCACGGAAGCGTCCTGGCTGTACACATACACGAGATTGCCGTCGATCACACCATAGCCGGTCACGACACCGTCAGACGGAGTCTCTGTCTGTTTCAGATTGAAATCTGTGGCTCTCGCCGTCACGAGACCGCCGATCTCAACGAAACTGTTTTCATCGAGTAAAGCATTGATTCTTTGACTCGCTTGAGAAGTAGTACTCATTTTTCAGCCCTCCATTTATCATAATAATAAATAATAAAACTTTATCACCGTGTGACATTGCACACGATTGTAGTATAACACAGAATCGACGGCTCGACTAGCAGATTTTAGAAAAAAAATGTAAGTTTTANAATATATNTGAGAATCCAAAGNAAGGTTCTTTCCTCCACCCNGCCNTCNGTATAAACTCCATAGNTTTTNACCAGCTCATCATTCAGATAATACCNCACNTCTCCCACCTTTGTTCCCGCNGCAACAGGCGCATCCAGCACNGTCTCCACCTGAGTCTTCACCTCCACACGATCCTCCTCGCACAAAAGAAANGGCANACTCTCNTCTTNCTGCTCCAGGGTGACNGAAACNAANGCCTCATCATAGGGNGTTCCCTGCTCNCCGGCGATCCCGTTNCGCACCGGAATATCCGCAAAATCTTTAGCTTCATAGATATCACGGTATTGNTAGCGCTCCATCCCGTANGCCGCCAGCTTNTTCATATCGCTCCATTTATAACTCCTGTTATTCGGCCAGCCGCAGGCAAGGAGNGCNACGGTNTAGATCCGNCCCTCNCTCTCCACCGCCCCCACATANCAGTAGCCCGCCTTGTTGGTAAATCCGGTCTTTCCNGAAAGAGCTTCCTNCATCATACCCAGNAANGCGTTGTGATTATTGCAGTGAAAGCTCCTGTNNCCATCTGCATCCGTAAAATCATANCTGATGGTGCGGGTNATCTCCAGAAACTCTTCNTTCTTNGGGGANTCCGTCACACAGTATGCCATGATCCGTGCCAGATCCGCCGCNGTGGTGGAATGTGTCCTGCCGGTCGCATTCACCACCGCATCCAGACCGTTCGGCGTGATGAAATAGCTGTCAAAGCAGCCGATGTCACGGGCTTTCTGATTCATCATGGCGGCAAAGTTTTCCACGCTGCCGCCCACCGACTCCGCGATCACCACCGCCGAGTCGTTATGAGATTCCAGCATCAGAGAATACAANAGATCTCTTAANCGATATTTTTCTCCCGATTTCACNTACAGCTTNACCTTNGGCATACTGGCCGCATAGGAGGANGCCNCCACGATCTCATCCGGATTGCCGTATTCCAATGCAAGGATACAGGTCATGATCTTGGTGGTGCTGGCCATGGGCAGCACTTCCTTCGCATTTTTTCCATAGAGCACTCTGCCTGACTCCGCATCCATCAGAACCGCCGCCTGGGCGTATAACTGCAATTCATCAGTCGTCTTTGCCTCCTCTGCCCTGACGGATACCATCTGACAACAAAACAAGGCGACCGCCGTCACCACGGCAATCACCCTGCTGCATCTCCTTNTTCGGATCACTTTTCTCTTTCTTTCCCCTCTACGCATATATCTGTCCTAACGCCGTTTCCCTCGTTAATATATATGCGCATTNTCCCTTAAATATCCAACTGCAGNTTCACCTCGGACTCCGCCTGCTGCTTAAACTCCTCGATCTGTACTGCGGACAGCTCCGGCAGNTCCTCNATGGACTTCACNCCGAAGCTTCTGAGGAACTGCTCTGTGGTNCCGAATAAAAGAGGCCNTCCCGGCGCGTCCTTCCNCCCCACCTCCNTGATCAGATCAAACTCCAGAAGNCTGTTNACCGCATGATCGCAGCTGACCCCTCTCACCTTCTCGATCTCCAGTCTGGTGATGGGCTGCTTATAAGCTATGATGGACAANGTNTCTAACAGCGTGTCTGTGAGTANAAATTTCTTCGGNGCTGTAGCGATCTTGATCAGATATTCATAAAATTCGCTCTTGGTGCACAGCTGCACCGCNTTATCCAGCGTAGTGAGCGCGATCCCNCGATCCTGCTTCTCATACTCCGCCGCCATTTCCTCCAGAAGCTGTCTTGTGGTCTCTTCNTCTTCCTCGATCACGGCCGCCAGCCTGTCGATCTCCACNGAATCTCCCATAGTGAAAAGAATCGCCTCNAGCACNGCCTTTGCCTTATCTTTTTCCATGTTTTCCTCCCTGTCAGCTGACGCTGGTCAACTGCACCGGCCCGTTATCCGCCGTCTCCTTCGCCGTGATGATGATATCCGAAAAGGTATCNTCCTGCTCAATGCCGATCCGCCCCGTCTTTATCATCTCCAGGATCACCAGAAAGGTCACGATGACCTCCATTTTGCTGTGCTGTTTCTCCAACAGTTTTCGGAAGCTGAATTTCTTATGGCTCCGCACATAAGCCTCCACATAGGTAGTCTTCAGATCCAGATCGATCTCATCCTTCTCAATCTTGCCGAAGGTGCTTCTGACAGGATCGATCTTATCCTCCTGCCGCTTCATCATCTGCCGGAAGATCTCGTGGAGTTTGTTTAACGTCATATCGCCGATCAGCTCCTCATAGTCAACCGGCTGTCGGTAATCAGCCACCTCCGGCGGCAGCGTGGGACTCTTGTAGAGATTTCGCTCTGCATCCACCATACGGTCCCTGAGTTCATAGGACATATATTTGCACATCTTGTACTCCAGCAGCTTTTCCACCAGCTCTGCCCGGGGATCTTCCTCCTCCCCTTCCTCATTCACTTCCTTGGGCAGGAGCATCCTGCATTTAATGTCGATCAGAGTCGCCGCCATGACCAGAAATTCGCTCATGACATTCATATCCTCCGTCTCCATCTGCTGAATATATTCCAGATACTGCTCCGTGATCTCCACGATGGGAATATCATAAATATCCACTTTGTTTTTATCGATCAGGTGTAAAAGCAGGTCTAACGGTCCTTCAAACACCTCTAATTTTACAGGAATCGCCATTCTCTTTCCTTTCTCACTGTCCATCCGGCAAAAGCTCGATCACAACAAGCTCACCGGGATTAAATATCCGCAGGGGGATCGTGTGGCTCCCCAGCCCGCGGCTTAAGATCATCGTACTTTTTCCGCAGGCAAATCTGCCGCCGTCATACTTTGGAAACAGGGTCAAGCTGGGTGACAGCACCCCGCCAAGCACCGGCAGNCGCATAATGCCGCCATGCACATGTCCCGACACCACCAGATCCGCACCCCATGCGGCATAATCCTCAAAATAAGCCGGATTGTGGGCAATAAGCAACTGGAAGGCATCCTCCCTCGCCTCCCCCAGGATCCGGGGCAGATAATCACTCTCCATGGGCTCTTTTCGCAGATGCTTATAATAGCAGCGATCGATCTGCACACCGCAGACCGCCACATTCCATGCCGGCAGATAGGTACTCTCATTGATCAACGGCTCAATGCCCGCCGCACACAGTCCCCTCAGATATCCCTCATACATGCCGGGATATTGATCGGGGTATAGCTGCAGCCGATACTCATGGTTTCCCATGCCATAATAGATCGGATAGACATGAGAAAGTCTTTCCATCAGGCGAAGCGCCTCGCTGTAGTCATGTCCCTTCGTGGCAGTGAGCATGTCCCCCGCCACNANNACCCCATCCGGAGAAAGCTCTGTTATTTTCTGAAACAGTCTCTCGTTATCCCTGCCAAAAGACTTATTGTGCAGATCCGACAACAACACCATTCTGCAGGGCTTTGCAATCTTGTCCGATCTTATCTCATAGGAAACAGTCACAAAACGGTTGCTGTCCAAAACAGCCGAGAGCAGACATATCAAAATGAACAAGATGATCAGGATGAAAAAAATCTTCGCCATATCCACTCCCCGCCCGTTTTCCNNCNNAAACANAGGAAACCGCCGGACGCCCTCGTCCGGCAGCCACCTTTAAAGTGTAACACAACCCCTACTTCATCGCAATCAGCGAACTTTTGTTCTATCTATTCATCAGGTAGAGCCCCCACAGCTTCTTGTAATAATCCATATATTGTGCTTTCTCGACCCCTTTTGCCGCCAGAATGGACACGCTTCCGATACGGGTGCCATTCAGCTTGTAGACCGCCTCACCGACAGCATCNCCCTCTGCGANCGGCGCTGTNACGATACCCNGCAGGCTGATNTCTTTTTCTATCTCATTTAAGTTGCTTCCCGCCGTATCCAGATACTGGAAAGGCTCCGCATAAACCAGATTGACAGTATCCTCGATACCGCCCTCCACCTTCTGTGCCGGCAGCGGATCCTTATTNTCATCCGTATACATCTGACTCACACTGTAGCCATAACTCAAAAGCGACATGGCATCCTGAAACCGGGTTTTTGCATCCGGTGCCGCCATGACCACCGCGATCAGATCCATACCGTCCTTGTTGGCCGTAGCGGACAGNCAGTAAAGCGCTTTGGATGTGGATCCGGTCTTTAAGCCAGTCGTCCACTCATACTGCTTTAACAGNTTATTNGTGCTNGACAGGGTAAAGGTGCTGGTACCCTGCGNCGTTTTATGNTCAATATCTTCCATCCAGATNGTAGTATAATCGAACACCTCCGGATATTTAGTGATCAGCTCTCTGGACATGAGCGCCACATCC
>JAAUZN010000077.1:0-11841 GCA_014804565.1 Lachnospiraceae bacterium | reverse complement strand
ANNAAAAATGATCATCGGAATCTGTCAGCCCGCAGCAATCTTCAAAATGCGTATTCTGCATTCCCAGACTTTCCGCCTTGTCATTCATCAGCTTGACAAACTCCGTCTCGCTCCCCGCTATGTACTCCGCAACCGCCACACTGGCGTCATTGCCGCTCGCCACCGCAATACACTTGATCATGGTCTCCAGCGTCTGTGTCTCTCCTTCCTCCAGAAAAACCTGGGAACCGCCCATGGATTTTGCGTAGGCGCTGGTGGTCACCTGATCCTCCAGATGTATCCTGCCNCTTTTCAGGTGCTCAAAAACGATAAGCAGCGTCATGATCTTTGTGATGCTGGCCGGACTCCGTCTCGTATCCGCATCCTGCTCGCAGATCACCTGCCCCGTAGAGGCCTCCATCACGATATAGGATGGCGCTGCCACCTCCGGCGCCGCATTGACTGTTATAGTCAGAATTTGAAACAGGGTGTCTGTCAATAAAAATCCCAGCGTAAACCATACGATGATTCGCTTCTTTACTCCGCGCAAACTAAGTCACTCCTGCAATTTCTTATTTACTATATCTATTATTCCCTCTTGGAAAATATGTATGGATTCGCGAATCGAGTAGGGAAGATTTTCTCCCTACTCGCCGTGCGACCCGTGCGCCACTTTAGTGGCATACTTCCTCTGCACGGGTCTGCACATAAAAACAGACCCAAATACTTGGGTCTGCTTTCGTCTGCTTAATTGTATTTACGCTTTCTTGCCGCTTCGGACTTTTTCTTACGTCTTACGCTGGGCTTCTCNTAATGCTCNCNCTTACGGATNTCCTGCTGGATACCNGCNTTNGCNCAGCTTCTNTTAAANCGACGNANCGCACTGTCCAAAGTCTCGTTCTCTTTTACGATTACGTTTGACATTCCCGCACCTGACCTCCCTTCAGTCCCCGANTATTACGACTGATTGGGTTATTTACGTGTTCTCACACAACACAAATTATACCACATTTTAGGTATGAGTCAACCAAAAATTGCAATTTAATCCTTTTTGCCTATAAAAATTTACTGTGGTCACTTAATCTGCTCACCCAGTACTTTTGCACAGGCTGCAACAGCCTCGTCCATCCCTGCGGGATTCTTGCCGCCCGCCTGCGCCATATTAGGACGGCCGCCGCCNCCACCGCCTACCAGAGCGGCAATTGACTTGATCAGATTGCCCGCATGAGCGCCCTTTGCCATAGCGCCGTCAGTAGCCATAGCGATCAGATTGACCTTACCCTCCTTCTCGGAGAGCAGCACCACTACGCCGTCACCCAGCTTTTCCTTCAGCTGGTCTCCCAGCTCGCGCAGACCGTTCATATCCACACCGGCCACCTTAGCCGCCAGAAGTTTCACGCCGCCAACCTCCTGCACCTGATCCATCACATCACCCAGAGCATCCTTTGCCGCCTTGCTCTTCAAGGACTCATTCTCACTCTGCAGTGCTTTCATCTCCGCCATCAGATGCTCGCAGCGCTCCACCAGACTTGCCGGATTGATTTTCAGTGTCTTAGCAGCTGCATTTAACTGCTCCTCCAGTTTCTGATAGTAAGCTGTCACATTGCTGCCGGTCAACGCCTCGATACGGCGCACGCCCGCCGCCACGCCGGACTCCGATACGATCTTAAACAGGCGCACTTCCCCGGTATTGCCCACATGGGTNCCNCCGCAAANCTCGGTNGAGAAATCTCCCATCCTGACAACCCGTACCTCNTCGCCGTACTTTTCTCCAAATAAGGCCATAGCCCCTGTCTTTTTCGCATCCTCNATGGACATTACCTCTGTCACCACAGGCAGTCCCATCCCGATCTGTTCATTGACGATCCGCTCTGTCTTTTCCANTTCNTCCTTCGTCATNGCGGAGGAATGACTGAAATCGAAGCGGAGCCTGTCACCGTTTACAAAGGAGCCTGCCTGCTCTACATGATCCCCCAGAACCAGACGAAGCGCCTTTTGGAGAAGGTGGGTCGCGCTGTGNTTTTTGCAGGTATCGCCGCGCTTTTCTTCATTTACCTGTAAAACTGCCGTATCCCCTGTTTTCAGGCTTCCCTTTATCACTTTGCCGACATGCCCGACACGATCGCCGGGAAGCTTAACGGTATCTTCCACCATAAATTCACTCNCGCCGCAGGTAATNATCCCNCTGTCGGCACACTGACCGCCCATAGTAGCATAAAAAGGCGTCTTAAAGGTAATGANCGTCCCCTCTTCCCCTTCGTNCAGAGAATCTCTCAATTCCTTTCCGTTACTTANNGCNNCAATNTCACTCTCAGCNGTCAANGNNTCATAACCNACAAATTCACTGACAACAGAAGCNTCCAGGCTGTCATAAAGCGCCANGTTTTCCGTGGTAAGCTTTGCCTCGAAATTCTGGTTATCCCTTGCCTTTTGCTTCTGCTCCTCCATCGCCTGNGCNAAGCCNTCTTCATCCACNTTNAGTCCTTCTTCCTGNGCCATTTCCACAGTCAGTTCAATNGGGAANCCAAAGGTNTCATATAAGTAAAATGCNGACTTACCGTCAATNTCANCTGATNCGGNNTTTTTCTTCTGCTCNAGAATCTTACGGAANTCCTTCATACCGTTTTCCAGAGTGCTCTCAAAACGNTTNATNTCCTTCTTGAGCTCCGCNAGNACAAACTCTTTGTTTTCCTNCANGCGGGGATAGCTTTCCGCATAAATNTCATCAATNAAAATTTCNGCNGCTTTTAAGATNTNNTCNACNGTCAGGCCNAGCACCCTGCCGTGTCTTACGGCACGTCTGATCAGACGGCGCAGCACATACCCTGCCCCNACATTGGAAGGCAAAAGCTTTGCNTCATCNCCGATCAGCATCACGCTGGTGCGGACATGNTCNGACANAATCCGCATAGACCTTGTCAAATTCTCATCCTGCTCATATTTNGTTCCNGATACCTTCTCGATATAGGCGATCACAGGAGAAAACAGGTCGATCTGATAAACATCTCTGGTTCCGTTTAAGAACGCCAAAATACGCTCCAATCCCCAGCCGGTATCCACGTTTTTCTGTTTTAAAGGGGTAAGACTCCCGTCATGATGCTTCTCATACTGCATAAAAACATCATTTCCCAATTCCGTATACTTCCCGCAGCTGCAGCCCGGCCCACAGTCCGGTCCGCAGTCCGGCCGATCAGCAATATAAAACATCTCGCTGTCAGGACCGCAGGGNCCATATTCCAATCCCCACCAGTTATCCTCCGCCGGCAGGTAATAAATATTTTCCTTCTTAAATCCGGAAGCAATGCGGTACTCGGCTCCCTCCTCATCTCTGGGCGCATTTTCATCCCCGGCAAATACGGTTGCGGCAAGATGATCCGCATCAAAGCCAAACACCTGAGTCAAAAGCTCAAAGCTCCACTTACAGCGTTCTTCCTTGAAATAATCTCCCAGACTCCAGCTTCCCATCATTTCAAAAAAAGTCACATGGCTCTTATCGCCTACCGAATCAATATCATTCGTGCGCACGCACCCCTGCACGTTGCACAATCTTGTCCCTAAGGGATGCTTCTGGCCTAATAAATAAGGCATCAGCGGCTGCATTCCCGCAACGTTAAAGAGAACCCCCGTAGAACCGTCAGACACAAGGGAAACCGCCCCTACATCTACATGCCCGCGCTCTATATAGAATTGCTTCCAGGTTTTTCTCAGCTCATCTGAAGTGAATTGTCTCATAGTCCCTCTCCTCATCCCTAAAATGTAAACTTGTCGGCGAAATAAGCGTCAAGCTCTGAAATCGCTATGCGCTCCTGCTCCATGGAGTCACGGAACCGCACGGTCACACAGCCGTCCGTCTCAGAATCAAAATCATATGTAACACAGAAAGGCGTACCGATCTCGTCCTGTCTGCGNTATCTCTTACCGATATTGCCTCTGTCATCNAACTCNCAGTTATACTTCTTGGAAAGCTGTGCAAANATCTTCTCTGCGCCCTCGTTTAACTTCTTGGAAAGAGGNAGCACACCNATCTTGACAGGCGCAAGGGCCGGATGGAAATGCAGCACGGTACGCACATCTCCCTCACCGATCTCCTCCTCATCGTAAGCGCCGCACAGCACCGCAAGGAAAAGACGTTCCACACCCAGCGAAGGCTCTATCACATAAGGAATATATTTTT
The DNA here is from genome assembly GCA_014804565.1 of Lachnospiraceae bacterium. Classification (GTDB taxonomy): domain Bacteria; phylum Bacillota; class Clostridia; order Lachnospirales; family Lachnospiraceae; genus UBA3282. The sequence continues at coordinate 7,688 of JAAUZN010000077.1, read as the reverse complement.
CATTCTTCGTATCGTCAAAGTAGGACATATCCTCGCCGGAGGTATTCTGATGCTGGGTCAGATCATAATCTGTCCGGTCAGCGATACCCCAGAGTTCGCCCCAGCCGAAGGGGAACAGGAACTCAATGTCCGTCGTGGCCTTTGAGTAGAAAGAAAGCTCTTCCGGATCGTGGTCGCGGACTCTCATCTCTTCCTCCTTCATACCCAGGCTCTTCAAGAAATCAATACAATATTTCTTCCAGTAAGCAAACCATTCCAGATCGGTGTCCGGCTCGCAGAAAAATTCCATCTCCATCTGCTCAAACTCTCTCACNCGGAAAATGAAGTTGCCGGGCGTGATCTCGTTTCTGAAAGACTTACCCACCTGACAGATGCCGAAAGGAATCTTCTTGCGGGAGGTACGCTGCACGTTCTTGAAATTGACAAAGATACCCTGTGCCGTCTCCGGGCGCAGATATACGGTATTCTTCGCATCCTCGGTGACGCCCTGGAAGGTCTTGAACATCAGGTTAAACTGTCTGATATCGGTAAAATTATGCTTGCCGCAGGTAGGACAGGGAATGTTATGCTCCTCGATGAAATCCTTCATCTGCTGCTGGCTCCAGCCATCCACAGAGCCNTCCAGAGTCATACCGTTCTCCGCCACATAATCCTCGATGATCTTATCCGCGCGGAATCTCTCGTGACACTCTCTGCAGTCCATAAGCGGATCGGAGAAGCTTCCCAGATGCCCGCTGGCCACCCATGTCTGGGGATTCATCAAGATCGCACAGTCCACGCCTACATTGTAGGGGCTCTCCATGACAAACTTCTGCCACCACGCCTTCTTGATGTTATTTTTTAACTCCACACCCAGATTACCGAAATCCCAGGTGTTCGCCAGACCGCCGTAAATCTCCGAACCGGGATAGACAAACCCTCTCGCCTTTGACAACGCCACAATCTTTTCCATTGTTTTTTCCATAATGTCTCCTCATTTCTGCGCTGCNTTGCGCGTTTTCTATTCGTATATGATATAGGAGAGTGCAGACGCTTCCGTCTCCTCCTGATTACTTACTTTCACACTCTTCTTTCCGACAAAGGCTACTTCCTGGCTGCTGTCCGCACTCTGGTTGATATAAAGTGTTTTTCCCGGCAGATTTACCAGAATATCCTCTCCGCCCTTGGTCTCAAGAACAAGCATTTTCTTGGCATCCCAGCCATCAATGTAGCCGATCTCCGATGCCTGACCCTCCACAGAGACAAAGGGCACCGACTCCAGATAATACTCATCAACAGCATCCTCCAAAGAACCGATATACAACACTCTGTGGTTAAATCCGCTGTAATCCTCCGGCGAAGCATAGCGGAACTGCAGCAGGATATTGCCGCTTTTCTCCTCCACTGCCTCCAGCGTGACCCGGCCTTCTCCCTTGTCGGAGCAGTATTCTTCCACACGCTCTGCTGCAAAGCTCTCCAGATCCGACATCTGGATCTGGTAATAGTTTTGATCCGCTTTCCCCACGATCTGATGCAGAACCGCTCCCTCTTTGTCAAAAGACAAAGAACTGATCTCCGGCATCTTTTCCTGGCTGCAGCCGGTAAGACTTAAGACCAACAAGGACAAAACCAGCACATTTACTGCCTTACGCATATATGATCCCCTCTACTGTATGCTGTTATTGAAGCCGTGCACGGCTCATGGTTTTCATTATATTAAAGATTATCCACAATTTCAAGACTTTTAAACTGCCTGTCCACATATCGGACGCGGTAGTCGTCCGCGATCTGCTTNAGCTGGNTCAAAACCTGCGGCGTTACGGTAAAAGTATAGAGCTTTTCAATGCTGGAACTCATTATGTAAGAAACCGCGTAACGTGTAGACTCCTCCCAGTCGCCTTCCCTTGGCATCCCNGGGAACTCCCCGTTTATCACCATGGCCTTCATCTCGAAAACATAACGCACCAGAACATTGGAAAGTCCCTCGTGCATGAGTGCGCGAAGGGACTGGTAGAGGAGCTTCAACAGCTCCTTCTCGTCATTATTCTCTCTGGTGTAATAGTCCATGACCTCCAAAAAATACATACCATAATAGGCGCTTTCAAAGTCCTCCCTTAAGCTCTCAAAATAATTTGTGATCTCCGCCTCCATGATATTGTAGGAGGTTCTGCCCTCATAGAGCTTAAACGTTCCGAAACAAAACGGATTCGTTGCCGCTAACAGCTTACTGTTCGGTTTTCTGGCTCCCCTGGCAAAAGCAGAAATCTTTCCCCGCTCCTTTGTCAGAAGGACCACTCTTCTGTCATACTCATTTATGGGTTCAGCCTTTAAAACCATCCCCGTGATCTCCGCGATCCCCTGCATGAGAATACTCCTTTGCCTCTCTCGTCTCCTGCTGCCCGTCTTGTCTCGTCGCATTTTTATAGGCCAGAAAATCTTCGATCTTTCCCGTGGCCATAAACTGCTCCCAGTAGTTTATTTCCTTCATCTTACGCCCCCTGAATTCTTAATGTATCACAAGAAATAGGGTTCGCAGATTTGCCTGATTCTATTCTGTCTCCTGCGGATTATAGCCAAAATTTTTNAGCAGGAAATCGCTGTCGCGCCAGTCCTTTTTCACCTTGACCCAGAGCTTTAAATTCACTTGATTTTCCACCAGATCCTCGATATCCCGCCTTGCCAGGGAACCGATCTTCTTTAACATACTTCCCTGCTTGCCGATGATGATCCCCTTGTGGGAATCCCGCTCGCAGANGATCGTGGCCTCGATATCCACAATGCGCTTTTTAAATTTCATCTGCTCAATGGTGACGGCNATNCCATGNGGNATCTCNTCCTCCAGACANCGCAGCGCCTTCTCCCGGATCAGNTCCGCNACGATCTGCCGCATNGGCTGATCCGTCACCGTATCCTCNTCGTANAANGCCTCCCCGTANGGCAGNTATTTCATGATACAATCCACCAGCACNTNNAGGCCGTCCTTCTTAAGCGCCGACACCGGAACGATCTCCGCAAAATCGAGTTCCTTCCGGTAGGCATCGATATAGGTTANGAGCANTTCCTTTTTTACGGTNTCNATNTTATTGATCACTAAAATAACAGGCGTTTTTGTTTTCTGCAGCTGTTCGATGATGTGCCGCTCCCCTGCACCGATATAGTCTGAGGGCTCCACCAGCCACAGGATCACATCCACCTCGGACAGCGTGCGCTCCGCCACATCCACCATATAATCTCCCAGCTTATTTTTGGCCTTATGGATGCCGGGGGTATCCAGAAATACGATCTGCCCCTCCTCGCTGGTATATACCGTCCTGATCCGGTTTCTGGTGGTCTGCGGTTTCTTGGATGTGATAGCGATCTTCTGCCCGATCAGTGCGTTCATCAGTGTTGATTTTCCCACATTCGGCCTGCCGATCAGCGTGACAAAGCCGGATTTAAACTGTCTGTCTTCCATGTATCTTTACTCCTGTTCTTCNTTTGTCTCCGAATCGGACCCGGACTCTTTATCATCATCGTCGTTCTCCTCATCGGAATCCTTTTTCCGCAGCNAGGAAACCAGACTTCTGCCTTTTTGCAGCGTCTTTTTCAAAAATCTGCTCCTCAGAAAACGTTTCAGAATGGCACGAAGCAGGAAGAATGCCACCACGATTCCCAAAAGTCCCAGGATGATATAGGGCAGNTCGATCACAAAATAAATGGCNAAATCCCGAATCCCGAAACCGATATCCTCCAGGCTCTTCATAAAGCCGGCCCCAATCCTCTCCCAGACAGTAGCGGTCTGTGGCGCCGAATACTTTCTTACTTCCTCGATGGAGAGATACACCGTGCTGTAGTCGATCTTATTGTCGTAGGTGCGAAGCTGGGACTCCATGCTCTCAATCTGGTAGCGCACCTCNGAAAGCCGTCCCTCAATCGTGATAATGTCCTCCACGCTCTCCGCCTGCTCCATCAGCGCAAGAAGCCTCTCCTGCTCCGTGAGAAGCACCTTCTTGTGACTGTCCAGATCCACATACTGCAGGGTCACATCCTCCACGTTCTCTGACCGGCTCGTCACATTGGTCTGCTCTCCCACCTGCGCAAGGAATCCGTCTAACGCCTCCTTGGGGACGCGGGCCGTTATCTGGGCGCAGCGCTGCTTCTGCATCGTGTCTTCCACATAATANCTNCCTANATCATAGACAGAAATACTNTCTATGTANCCGCCNAGCTCTTCCACNCGCTTCTGGAGCTGNGGCACCAGNTCGTCAAANGCCTCCGTCTCCGCAGAGATATTCACGGTCTTGATCAGCTTNCGATCCACTGCTCCCTCCGGAACCGAAACCGATCCCTCCTCAGGCATCGGCTCCTCCGCAGCTGCTGCCTCTGCATATTCATAATCATAATCGGCAGTTATCGCCGCTTCCTCATAGCCATATTCTGCTGTTGGCACATCATAATAGGNGGCACTGTTANTGTANACNCCACCGGCATCGGCAGCGGCTGTATCCATTGCCATTTCATAAGAGCTTGTCACGCCCTTCTCGGCACTTCCGCAGGCGGTGCAAAGCGCCGCCACCATAAACACCGCCAACAATGCCTTCATCCGAATTCTCTTTTTCATACTTCTTCCTCCCTTTCCCAAACGGTTTTCTTTCTCTATCCAAAATACCGTTCGGGAATAAAAAAGGTTGCATTTCCAGAAAAAATTATCGGATCAGATAATCTATCGCTCCGAAGCGTTCTTTCTGCTCCTTGATCTTGTCTTCGTTGCCCACCACGCACAGGCAGTCGTCCTCCATAAAGGCGCGGATATGAGCCGCAAGTTCTCTGATCGCCGCCGCATCCGCCGCAAGAAGCTCATCACGCTCCTGCTGCACCTGCTCATAGCCGTAACCGGTCAGATACCCTGCCATGGAGTAGGTTCCCTTCGCCGCCGGGGTGAGCGGCATATCCAGTGCGCTGATTGCGCCGATGATATACTGAGTCATGGTACGCTCATCGGCTTCAAAGTGCTCCACAAAGTCAGCCGCCTGCTCGTACACCTCTATAGTCTTTTCCAGATTCGGATCCCGGTAGGAGACGAAATAACTCTCTCCGGTCTTTCCAAACTGACACATACACCCGTATGCGCCGCCCTTGACGCGGACCTGCATCCACAGATACTCATAGCTCATCACCACCTTGAGCACCCGCAGCGCTCCCGTGTAGGACAGCCCCTTTTTCGCATAATTTCCCGCACGACACACATACTGGATCTGGGCGGAGGACATCAGACCCTCATTCTTCTTCACCGGCTGGGGCTGATAGGGATGGCTGTCGATGGGATCCCGATACAGCTTCTCTTTTAACGCCTCAATCTGCTGCTCCAGCCCGGAAAGCCCTTCCCGCTGAGCCGTATAATCCACCATCAGGTTTTCCGGCCGGAAGATACAGCGCACCAGCCGTTTCATATTCTCGCACAGCGCCTCTTTCCTGCTGTCAAAATTCTTCTCCAAATCCTCCAAAAAGCGATAAAAAGCAAACCCGTTTATCTGATCCATCAGATAGGCCTGTGGAGACAGATAAGAGAGCGCCTGCCCTGCTGCCAGGGAATGGCCCGCGGACATCATCTGCGCCTGCTTATCGGACCGATTCTCCGCAACCAGCTCCAGAAGCCGCTTTTCGTCCGTATAGACCGATTCAGTCAATATCTCTTCCGTCAGAGCAAAGGCCCGGGAAAGATTTTCATACAACGTCTTCACCTTCAGATCAAAGGTCAGCTTGTATTTGGACAGATCCTTCGCATCCGTATAGACATTTACTGCCGGTGCGATGCCGCCGGTCTGAAGGTTGATCTCATTGTACAGTTCGCTGTAGGAACGCTTCGTCGTATCCACCAGCCCGATCACACTCTGTAAAAGCCCCACATAAGGAAACAGTTCCTCAGGCACCTGTCTTAAATCAAACAGGAAACGCAGGTATCCGATTCCGTTGGTATAAATGTCGTGGTACAAAAGCACCGTATCCCCCGCCTTACGCTCCTCATTGCAATAGGGACGCGCCTTTTTCCCGATATCCTCTCTGGCAAGGAGCGGGATCTTAGAAAGATCCTCCGCGCTGTCGGGAGCCTCCTGATAGGCAGTGAGCGCCGCCGTCTCCTCCACGATCCGATCAATCTCCTGTTTTGTCATGGAGGCCTTTTTCGCGGCAAGGCTGTCTGCCAGCGCCTTCTCCCGCTTGCCCGTCAAGCCCTTTACGGGACGCACAACCACAATACTCTTGTGGTTGTTTTCCAGCAGGAGTTTCTTTAACAATTCTTCATAATAAGAGCCGTCTACCTTCTTTTTCAGTTCTTTATAAGTCTCGTCCAACTGCAGATAATCGAAGGGTTTACTCTCGTCGTAGAGCCATGTCTCAAACATCTGCAGTCCGTACATCAGACCCTTGGGATAAGAGCCATAATCCGCCTCACGATACTTAAATTCATCATGATTTAAGGCCGCGGCAAGGGCCTTTTTCTCTACACCCTCTCCGGCAAGTCCTTTAAGCGTCTCCTCAATGATGCGGACAAAGGCATCCTTCTGCCCACTCTCCGCATTCTTCGCCACAATGGAAAAGTAAGGCTGTTTTACATCCGCCTCATAAAAGCTGCTGATATCCGTACCGATCCCTGCGTCTAAAAGCGCTTTTCTCACTGGCGCGCCGGGGGCTCCCACCACCGCGTCCATCAGCGCCTGAAATCCCACGCTCACTTCGTTGTCTAAGGCTTCTCCCAGTGATACATTATAGGAAAGATAAGTATTGCCGGCCTCCGACTCGCTCTCCATGATGGGATACTCTTTCTCCACCGTCACGGTTTCCGCAAAAGGCGGCTCCGATGCCAGAGAAGAATCCACGGACAGCACCTCATATTTAGAAAGATATTCCTCATCTATATAACGCAGCTTCTCCGCCATATCCATATCGCCGTAGAGATAAATATAACTGTTCGACGGATGATAAAATCTTTGATGAAACGCCAGAAAATCCTCATAGGTAAGCTCCGGGATCACATTCGGATCTCCCCCGGATTCCACCGCATAAGAGGTGTGCGGATACAGAGAGTTCATGATCTCCCGATAGAGCACATCGTCGGGAGAGGAAAAAGCTCCCTTCATCTCGTTGTACACCACACCGTTGATGGTCAGTGCATCCTCCGCATCGGCAAGCTCATAGTGCCAGCCCTCCTGCCGGAAGATCTTCTCCTCCCGATAAATATTGGGATGAAACACCGCATCCAGATACACATCCATCAGATTCTGGAAATCCTGTCCGTTGCAGCTGGCCACCGGATAGATTGTCTTGTCCGGATAAGTCATAGCATTCAAAAATGTATTCAAAGATCCCTTCGCCAGCTCGATAAAAGGATCCTTGATGGGATATTTTTCGGATCCGCAGAGCACCGTGTGCTCAATGATATGGGCTACACCGGTACTGTCCTTGGGAGGCGTGCGAAAGCCGATACAGAATACCTTGTTATCGTCGTCATTCTCAAGCAGCGCCACATGGGCGCCTGTCCGGTTATGCCTTAACAGATATCCCTCCGACTTAAGCTCCTTGATCTCCTGCTTTTTCAGTACTGTGTATGCCTCTAATTTTTCTAAATTCATGTGAACTCCTCTCATTTTTGACTCTTCTTATTTTCACACGCTTTTCACACTAGTATATCACCGTCACACAAATTTATCTATAGCCGTCCGAATATTCCGATC
>JAAUZN010000076.1 GCA_014804565.1 Lachnospiraceae bacterium | reverse complement strand
GGCGGGGTTTGTTATGCTGTTTGGCATGTGGAGCTCATACTGTATCCGCTATGCCGGCAGGTTTACGGTGGTTGAGTTGTTTTACTCTTCCCTCCGGGAGATGTATGGGCTCTTCGCCTTTGTTCTGATTGCCTGTTACGGCGGCGAGAGGGGGAAACAGCTGCCGAAGGCCTTTTACTATGGCTTCTATCCGGTACACTTGCTTCTCCTGTATGGGATCGCACGGCTGAGCGGAATTATGTAAACCACCTTCCGGAGGCGCCGCATGGCAGCACCAGGCCGCTTGTGGTGACAGGAAGCCCGATCTCGGAGGACTCCACATGACCGCCAAACTGTGGTACAAGGGCCGTGTGGATCATGTAAGTGAGCACGGCGGGCTGTAACCCGGTGGTGTAGGAGTTTACCAGGAAAAACCGGGCATCCTTTGACAGCAGCTTTGCCGCCAGGCAGATAAAGGGGAAAATATTCTCCTCAATTTTCCAGATCTCGCCCTTCGGGCCGCGGCCATAAGAAGGCGGGTCCATGATAATGCCGTCGTAAGTGTTTCCCCGGCGGATCTCGCGTTCCACGAATTTTACGCAGTCATCTACCAGCCAGCGGATGGGAGCATCCGAGAGGCCGGAGGCGATGGCGTTTTCTTTCGCCCAGGAAACCATGCCCTTGGAGGCGTCCACATGGGTTACGGAGGCGCCTGCGGCGGCAGCGGCAAGAGTGGCGCCGCCTGTGTAGGCGAATAGGTTTAAGACCTTGAACGGCTTGTCCGGCGCTTTTGTCCGGGCATCCTTTATAATGGAAGAAAACCAGTCCCAATTGACAGCCTGCTCAGGGAAAAGCCCGGTATGCTTGAAGCTGAAGGGCTTTAGCCGGAAGGTGAGAGAGCGGTATTCGATGCTCCACTCCTGAGGCAGATGAAAAAATTCCCACTCGCCGCCGCCTTTGGAGCTGCGGTGGTAGTGGCCGTTTTTCTTCTTCCAGCGACCGTCTGTTCTTGGGGTATCCCAGATGACCTGGGGATCCGGACGCACTAAGAGGTATTCGCCCCAGCGTTCCAGCTTCTCTCCTTTTGAGCAGTCCAACACTTCGTAGTCTTTCCAATTATCTGCAATCCACATGATTTTTGCTCATCCTTATGATATCATTATTATAATGTTGAAATATAGCCGCTACGCAGACGTAACATAAACGCTGCTGTCCCGTAGCACTGTCTGAGCGCCGAGTTCGCGAAGCGAGACGGCGCGAGTTTGCGCAGGGACGAAGTGCTTATGTTACATCTGCGTCCGCCATACCCGACCAGTATAACATTGTATCGAAAAAAAAACAATTTCTTTTCCTCTTTTTTTCTTGCATTTACCAAAAACTTCATATATACTAATTTGTGCTGTGGCATGATAGCTGTGAAGCGTGAGGTTGCTGCCCACGTGGCAGGTTTTCCGTGGAGCGAATGTCAAGTTAGGAAACTGACGACAAGTCACTGTACAGACATAATAGTCCGGGTCAGCCGGAAACGACGTGTAGGTAGTCAGATGCGTGAGCATATAGGACACACACGGGAGAGTGTACAGTCACCGCTTGTCGTACTTAAGCTTTAAAAGTGCGAAAAGGAGGCGACTTTTTTTATGGCAAGTCAAGTAATGAGAATCACCCTGAAAGCCTATGACCATCAGTTGGTGGATGCATCGGCGAAGAAAATCATCGAAACTGTTAAGAAAAACGGATCCCAGGTGAGCGGCCCTGTGCCCCTTCCTACCAAGAAGGAAGTAGTCACGATTCTTCGTGCTGTTCATAAGTATAAGGACTCCAGAGAGCAGTTTGAGCAGAGGACTCATAAGAGACTCATCGATATCATCACCCCCACCCCCAAGACGGTGGATGCGCTCCAGAGACTGGAGATGCCTGCAGGTGTCTATATCGACATTAAGATGAAGAACAAATAAAACCCCTACTAGGATGACCCTGCGGGGTCCGCTGTAGAACAACAGGAGGTAAAGAAAGAGAATGAAAAAGGCAATCTTAGCAACAAAAGTCGGAATGACGCAAATCTTCAACGAAGACGGCACACTGACACCGGTTACCGTACTTCAGGCAGGTCCCTGCGCAGTAACGCAGATCAAGACCGTTGAGAACGACGGTTACAGCGCGGTGCAGGTAGGCTATGTGGACAAGAAGGAAAGAATCATCAACAAAGATAAGGGCGGCAACAAGGAAGTGATCCACCGTCACGGCGTGAACAAGGCGCAGAAGGGACACTTCGATAAGGCAGGCGTTTCCTGCAAGAGATTTATCAGAGAATTCAAGTTTGAAAATGCAGAAGAGTACACACTTGGCAGCGAGATCAAGGCGGATATCTTCGAGGCTGGCGACAGAGTGGACGCGACGGCGATCTCTAAAGGTAAGGGATTCCAGGGCGCGATCAAGAGACACGGCCAGCACAGAGGGCCTATGACACATGGTTCCAAGTTCCATCGCCATCAGGGTTCCAACGGTGCCTGCTCCTCACCCAGTAAGGTATTCAAGGGTAAGGGCATGCCGGGACACATGGGTTGTGTCAGGGTTACAGTACAGAACCTTACAATCGTGAGAGTGGATGCAGAGAAGAATCTCATTTTGGTAAAGGGCGCTGTACCCGGACCCAGAAAAGCCTTAGTAACCCTTAAAGAGACCACTAAGGTAGATGCGAAATAGTGGCATAGGTCACGGACGAAAGGAGGACCATTCAGATGGCAAACGTATCTGTTTATAATATGGAAGGTAAAGAAGTCGGCAAGATGGACTTGAATGATGCGGTGTTTGGTGTCGAGATCAATGAGCACCTGGTACACATGGCAGTAGTCCAGAACCTTGCCAATAAGCGTCAGGGCACGCAGAAAGCAAAGACCCGCTCCGAGGTATCGGGCGGCGGCAGAAAGCCTTGGAGACAGAAAGGAACGGGACACGCAAGACAGGGTTCCACCAGAGCGCCTCAGTGGAAGGGCGGCGGTGTTGTATTTGCTCCCGTACCGAGAGATTATTCTTTCAAGTTAAATAAGAAAGAGAAGAGAGCAGCGCTGAAGTCGGTTTTGACCAGCAGAGTGCAGGATAACAAGCTGATCGTGCTGGAAGAGCTGAAGCTTGACAGCATTAAGACAAAAGATTTCAAGAAAGTTATGGACAACTTAAAGGTAGAGAAGGCGATGGTAGTGATCGGCGAGCAGGATCAGAACGTGATCCTCTCCGCAAGAAATCTTCCCAAAGTCAACACGGCAGTGGCTGAGAACATCAATGTATATGATGTCCTGAAGGGCGATACACTGGTACTCACCAAGGATGCCGTAGCTAAGATCGAGGAGGTGTTTGCATAATGGCAGCGATTCAGTATTATGATGTGATCCTCAAGCCGGTGATCACTGAAAAGAGTATGGCGGGCATGAGTGAGAAGAAGTACACCTTCTTAGTACACCCGGAAGCGAACAAGACGCAGATCAAAGAGGCTGTGGAGAAAATGTTCGAGGGCACCAAGGTTGCAAAGGTCAACACCATGAACCAGATCGGCAAGACCAAGAGACGCGGCATGGTGTACGGCAAGACCGCTAAGACTAAGAAAGCGATCGTACAGTTGACAGAGGACAGCAAGGATATCGAGATCTTTGCAGGACTCTAATAAAGAAAAATCCATAAAGAAAAGGAGATAAGATCATGGGAATCAAGACATATAACCCATATACACCTTCCAGACGTAACATGACTGGTTCCGATTTCAGCGAGATCACCAAGAAGACGCCGGAAAAGGCACTGTGTACCTCGTTAAAGAAGAATGCGGGCCGTAACAATCAGGGTAAGATCACTGTGAGACATCATGGCGGCGGAAGCAGAAGATTATACAGAAACATCGATTTCAAGAGAAATAAAGACGGTATCAGCGCTAAGGTGCTCGGTATCGAGTACGATCCCAACAGAACGGCTAACATCGCGCTGATCTGCTATGAGGATGGTGAGAAGGCATATATCCTTGCACCGGAGGGACTGACAGACGGCATGAAGGTCATGAACGGTCCTGAGGCCGAGATCAGAGTGGGAAACTGCTTACCTCTGTCTGAGATTCCGGTAGGTACACTGGTACACAACGTTGAATTATATCCCGGCAAGGGCGGCCAGATGGTGCGCTCCGCGGGTAACAGCGCACAGCTGATGGCTAAGGAAGGCAAGTACGCGACTTTGAGACTTCCCTCCGGCGAGATGAGAATGGTGCCGATCGTTTGCAGAGCGACGATTGGTACGGTGGGCAACACAGACCACAACCTGATCAAGATCGGTAAGGCAGGCCGTAAGCGTCACATGGGCATCCGCCCGACAGTCCGCGGTTCTGTTATGAACCCGAACGATCACCCGCACGGCGGTGGTGAGGGCCGCGCTCCGATCGGACGCCCGGGCCCGTGTACACCTTGGGGTAAGCCCGCGCTCGGCTTGAAGACGCGTAAGAAGAAGAAAGCGTCCAACAAGCTGATTGTGAGAAGAAGAGACGGTAGAGCGATTAAATAGGAGGAGATGAGATATCATGGCTAGATCACTGAAAAAGGGACCATTTGCAGATGCGAGCTTATTGAAAAAAGTAGATGCAATGAACGCATCGGGACAGAAGCAGGTTATCAAGACCTGGTCCCGCCGGTCTACGATTTTCCCTTCCTTCGTGGGACACACCTTTGCGGTGCATGACGGAAGAAAGCACGTGCCGGTATATGTTACAGAGGATATGGTTGGACACAAGCTTGGTGAGTTCGTGGCGACCAGAACTTATAGAGGACATGATAAGGACGAGAGAAAGTCCAAAGTTCGCTAATTTGAAAGGAGGCTTCAATCTATGGCTAAAGGACATAGATCCCAGATAAAGAGAGAGAGAAATGCGAACAAGGATGTAAGACCCTCAGCAAAGTTATCTTATGCGCGGGTGTCTGTACAGAAAGCTTGTTTCGTGTTAGATGCTATCAGGGGGAAGGATGTCGAGACAGCGCTCGGAATCCTTGCATATAATCCCAGATATGCGTCCAGCATCATCAAGAAGCTGCTGGAGTCGGCAATTGCAAATGCCGAGTATAAATACAGTCAGGATCCCACGAAGTACCCGAATCCGGAGAACCTTTACGTGGCAGAGTGCTATGCGAACAAGGGGCCTACCATGAAGAGGATTCAGCCGAGAGCACAGGGTAGAGCATACAGGATTGAGAAGAGAATGAGCCATATCACGATCGTTCTCGATGCAAGATAGGATCAGATAGGAAGGAGAACAACATGGGACAGAAAGTTAATCCACACGGATTGAGAGTCGGTATCATTAAAGATTGGGATTCCAAATGGTATGCGGACGGGGAATTTGCTGACTTTTTAGTAGAAGATTACAATATCAGAGAGTATTTAAAGAAGAAGTTATACAGTGCCGGTATCGCTAAGATCGAGATCGAGAGAGCGTCCGACAGAGTGAAAGTCGTTATCTATACCGCAAAGCCCGGTGTCGTGATCGGTAAGGGCGGCGCAGAGATCGAGGTAACGAAGAAGGAACTTTCCAAGATGACAGGCAAGAAGGTTCTTGTGGACATCAAGGAGATCAAGAGACCCGACAAGGATGCGCAGCTGGTAGCGGAGAACATTGCGCAGCAGCTTGAGAACCGTGTATCCTTCAGACGTGCCATGAAATCCTGCATGGGTCGTACCATGAAGGCAGGCGCAGAGGGNATCAANGCAGCNGTATCCGGTCGTCTTGGCGGTGCGGATATTGCCCGGACCGAGTTCTACAGCGAGGGAACCATTCCGCTGCAGACTCTGAGAGCAGATATTGATTATGGTTTCGCTGAGGCAGACACTACCTATGGCAAGCTCGGCGTAAAAGTATGGATTTACAAAGGCGAGGTACTTCCGACTAAATCTAACAAGGAAGGGAGCGATAAATAATGTTAATGCCAAAAAGAGTAAAACGTCGTAAACAGTTCCGTGGTTCCATGGCGGGTAAAGCGACCCGCGGCAACANGATCACCTANGGTGANTATGGTATCGTGGCTATGGAGCCCTGTTGGATCAAGTCCAACCAGATAGAGGCAGCCCGTATCGCTATGACAAGACACATTAAGCGTGGCGGTAAGGTTTGGATCAAAATTTTCCCGGATAAGCCCGTAACTGCAAAGCCTGCAGAGACACGTATGGGTTCCGGTAAGGGAACTTTGGAATACTGGGTGGCAGTAGTTAAGCCCGGCCGNGTGATGTTTGAGATNGCCGGTGTGGCTGAGGATGTGGCAAAAGAGGCGCTGCGTCTTGCAACCCATAAACTTCCTTGCAAATGTAAAATCGTTTCTAAAGCAGACTTGGAAGGCGGTGTATCAAATGAAAACTAANAAATATGTNGAAGATTTAAATAAAAAATCAGATGCAGAATTAGCACAGGAGCTTGTAGATGCTAAGAAAGAACTTTTCAATTTGAGATTCCAGAACGCGACAAATCAGTTAGATAATACAGCCCGGATCAAAGANGTGAGAAGNAANATCGCNAGAATCCAGACGGTGATCACGCAGAAAGCAAAAACTGTNTAATNTAACGCGATAAGGTAAGAATTGCGAAGCGATTCTTACAGATTTCGCGATAGCGAAATCAGTGGAAAGGAGAAGNAATCGTGGAAAGAAATCTGAGAAAAACCCGTACAGGTAAAGTGACCAGCAATAAGATGGATAAGACCATCGTTGTGGCAATCGAGGATCACGTGAAGCATCCGCTTTACAAAAAGATCGTGAAAAAGACATATAAGTTAAAGGCGCACGACGAGAATAACGAGTGCAGCATCGGCGATACCGTCAAGGTGATGGAGACCAGACCTTTATCCAAGGATAAGAGATGGAGACTTGTCGAGATCGTTGAGAAGGTTAAGTAACAGACTGAAGAGATTTTCTAAGGCGTCAGAGAACGCCGCCTAAGAAANACTACAACTTCAGTCGCGAGATTTGNTTCGCAAACTCGGATAATTAGAAAAAGGAGAAGATAGCATGATTCAACAGGAAAGCAGACTGAAAGTCGCTGANAANACNGGTGCAAAAGAANTCCTNTGCATCAGAGTTATGGGCGGATCTACAAGAAGATATGCGCGTATAGGTGATACGATCGTCGCTACGGTTAAAGATGCAACACCAGGCGGCGTTGTAAAAAAAGGCGATGTCGTGAAGGCTGTCGTTGTGCGTACCGTAAAGGGCGCAAGACGTAAAGACGGATCTTACATCAGATTTGACGAAAATGCTGCTGTTATCATCAAGGATGATAAGACTCCGAGAGGAACCCGTATTTTTGGACCAGTAGCAAGAGAGCTTCGTGATAAACAGTTTATGAAAATTGTTTCACTGGCTCCGGAAGTATTATAGGAGGTGCCGGTATGTCAATGTTTAAGATTAAGAAGGGCGATACGGTCAAGGTGATCGCCGGCAAGGATAAAGACAAAGAAGGCAAAGTCATTTCCGTAGACAGAAAGAATAACAAGGTAGTCGTAGAGGGGATCAACAAGATCACAAAGCATGAGAAGCCCTCTGTGGCAAACCAGAACGGTGGTATCGTCCAGAAAGAGGCGCCCATCGACGCTTCCAACGTGATGTACGTACACAAGGGTAAGCCCACCAGAATCGGTTTCAAGATCGAGAAGGATAAGAANGTACGTTACGCTAAGTCCACGGGCGAAGTCGTAGACTAATTCTGAGAAAGGAGATCCAGAGCGTTGAGTAGTAGACTTAAAGATATGTATAAAAACGAGATCGTAGATGCTATGATCAAAAAGTTTGGATATAAAAATGTCATGGAAGTTCCGAAGCTTGACAAGATCGTGGTNAANATGGGCGTCGGTGAAGCGAAGGAGAACGCTAAGGTGCTTGAGGCAGCTGTAGGTGATATGGAGATCATCACCGGTCAGAAGGCTATCATCACAAAGGCAAAGCANTCCATCGCGAACTTCAAGATCAGAGAGGGACAGTCGATTGGCTGTAAGACCACACTGCGCGGCGATAAGATGTATGAGTTNTTAGACAGACTCGTGAATCTTGCACTTCCCCGTGTGCGTGACTTCAGAGGTGTGAGCGCCAATTCCTTTGACGGCAGAGGTAACTATGCACTCGGTATCAAGGAGCAGATCATCTTCCCTGAGATCGAGTACGATAAGGTAGACAAGGTGAGAGGTATGGATNTCATTTTNGTCACCACTGCCAAGACAGATGAGGAAGCTCGTGAATTGTTGAGATTATTTAATATGCCATTCGCCAAATAGAAGGAGGTAANTTCATGGCTAAGACAGCAATGAAGATCAAACAGCAGCGCAAACCGAAATTCTCAAGCAGAGAATACAATCGCTGCAAAATCTGTGGTCGTCCACATGCTTATTTGAGAAAATACGGAATCTGCAGAATCTGCTTCCGTGAGTTAGCATATAAGGGACANATTCCCGGCGTTAGAAAAGCAAGCTGGTAAAAAGGAGGAAAAATCATGACAATGAGCGATCCGATTGCAGATATGCTTACAAGAATCCGTAATGCAAATACTGCAAAGCATGATACAGTAGATGTACCCTCATCCAAGATGAAGTTAGCTATCGCGCAGATTCTTCTGGATGAAGGTTATATTAGAAAATTTGATGTGATCGAGAACGGTAATTTCAAGACCATCCACATCACATTGAAGTATGGTGAGGACAAGAACGACAAGATCATTTCCGGGATCAAGAGAATCTCCAAGCCGGGCTTACGTGTGTATGCCGGAAGAGAAGATCTCCCCAGAGTGCTTGGCGGACTTGGTGTAGCGATCATCTCCACCAATCAGGGTGTAGTGACCGATAAGAAGGCGAGAGAGCTTCAGGTAGGCGGAGAGGTTCTCGCGTTCGTGTGGTAGTCGACTGAGAAATTAATAATAAAAACAGGAGGTACGGGCATGTCACGTATAGGAAGAATGCCAATCGCGATCCCCGCAGGTGTGACTGTGGAGGTTGCAGAAAATAATAAAGTGACTGTAAAAGGTCCTAAGGGAACGCTTGAGAGAACGCTCCCCGTAGAAATGGAGATCAAGGTGGAGGGTGATCAGGTTCTGGTTTCCAGACCTAACGACTTAAAGAAGATGAAGTCCTTCCACGGTTTGACAAGGACCCTGATCCACAATATGGTGGTCGGCGTTACAGAAGGCTTTGAGAAGAAGCTGGAAGTTAACGGTGTGGGTTACAGAGCGGCGAAGGCTGGTAAGAAGCTGACACTGAATCTGGGATATTCCCATCCCGTGGAGATGGAGGATCCCGAGGGTGTTGAGACGGTGGTAGAGGGCCAGAACCTGATCATCGTCAAGGGTATTGATAAAGAAAAAGTAGGTCAATTTGCGGCTGAGATCAGAGACAAGAGACGGCCTGAGCCTTATAAGGGCAAGGGTATCAAGTATGCTGATGAGACAATTAGACGTAAAGTTGGTAAGACCGGTAAGAAATAATAGATAAGGAGAGTATGGAAATGGTTAAGAAGGAATCAAGACAAAAAGTTCGTGTAAAGAAACACAACAGAATGCGTAACCGTTTCAGCGGTACTGCTGAGAGGCCCCGCTTAGCTGTGTTTAGAAGCAATAATCATATGTATGCTCAAATTATTGACGATACCGTTGGAAATACCTTAGTCTCTGCGTCTACTCTCGAGAAGAGCGTTGGAAGCGAGATCAAGAAGACCAATGACGTTGAAGCAGCAGCATATGTGGGAACCGTGATTGCGAAGCGCGCAATCGAAAAAGGCATCAAAACCGTAGTCTTTGACAGAGGCGGCTTCATATATCAGGGTAAGATTGCGGCATTAGCTGACGCGGCCAGAGAAGCTGGCCTGGAATTCTAGGAAGGGAGAAAAGATCACATGAGACGTACAATCATTGACGTAAGTCAGTTAGAACTCACTGAAAAAGTTGTGACAATCAAGCGTGTAACCAAGGTTGTCAAGGGTGGTCGTAACATGCGTTTTACGGCGCTTGTCGTAGTTGGTGACAGCAACGGCCATGTCGGTGCAGGCCTGGGTAAAGCGACTGAGATCCCTGAAGCGATCCGCAAAGGCAAGGAAGACGCGATCAAAAATTTAGTCACTGTTGCACTGGATGAGAAGAACAGTATCACACATGATTTTGTCGGGAAATATGGTTCCGCTTCCGTTCTCTTAAAGAGAGCTCCGGAAGGTACAGGTATCATCGCCGGCGGCCCTGCCCGTGTTGTGTGCGAGCTTGCAGGTATTAAGAATATCCGTACCAAATCCTTGGGATCGAACAATAAGCAGAACGTGGTGTTAGCTACGATCGCAGGCTTAAGCAGCTTAAAGACTCCTGAGGAAGTGGCTAAAAACCGCGGCAAATCCGTAGAGGAGATCCGCGCATAGTCAGAGCTTATCTGCGACAGCGGGTCAGAACGTTCAGAGGATTAGGAGGAAATAAAATGGCAGCGAAGAAAGAAGCAGCTAAAACATTAAAGATCACTTTAGTCAGATCTACGATCGGCCAGGTTCCCAAGGCACGTGCGACAGTGGCAGCTATGGGACTTAAGAAAATGCATCAGACAGTGGAACTGCCTGACAATGCAGCAACCAGAGGCCAGATCCAGAGAGTAAGACATATGGTCAAGGTAGAAGAAGCATAAGAAGGAGGTGTGATAGATGGAATTATCGAATTTAAGACCTGCAGAGGGTTCTGTACACAGCGATAATTTTAGAAGAGGCCGTGGACATGGCTCCGGCAACGGCAAGACTGCCGGCAAGGGCCATAAGGGTCAGAAAGCGCGTTCCGGCGCACCCAGACCGGGTTTTGAGGGTGGCCAGATGCCTTTGTACAGACGTCTCCCTAAGAGAGGTTTTACCAATAGAAACACAAAGGAGATCGTGTCGATCAATGTGAGCACTCTTGAGGTTTTCGACAATGGCACAACGGTTGATGTAGAGACATTGATTGCAAAGGGAATCATTAAGAACCCTCGCGATGGGGTGAAGATCCTTGGAAACGGAGAACTTACTAAGAAGCTCGACGTGAAGGTAAACGCCTTCAGTGCATCCGCAAAGGAGAAGATCGAGGCGCTTGGTGGAACAGCAGAGGTGATCTAATGTTTACAACCCTAAAAAATGCTTTTAAGATCAAAGAGATNAGAAATAAAATTTTCTTCACATTTCTCATGCTGGTNGTGATCCGNNTCGGAGCNCAGCTTCCGGTGCCGGGTGTGGACAGAACTTATTTTGCAAGATGGTTCGAGCAGCAGACCGGCGATGCATTTAATTTCTTTGATGCTTTTACNGGCGGATCTTTTATAAATATGTCTATTCTGGCATTAAATATTACGCCGTATATCACATCCTCTATCATCATGCAGCTTATGACGATAGCGATTCCCAAGCTGGAGGAGATGCAGAGAGATGGTGCGGACGGACGTAAGAAGATCGCGTCTATTACGAGATATGTGACGGTGGCGCTTGCCTTGATCGAATCGAGTGTTATGGCGATCGGATTTGGTCGTCAGGGGCTCCTTGCGACCTACAATGTGATGAATATNATCACNGTTATTGCAGCGCTCACGGCAGGTAGTGCTTTCCTGATGTGGATCGGNGAGCGGATNACGGAGAACGGTGTCGGCAACGGTATTTCTATCGTNCTGACGATCAATATCCTCTCNCGGATACCGCAGGATATTACACAGCTCTTTGAACAGTTTGTGATCGGCAGATCCATTGCAAAAGGAGTGGTGGCAGCGATCATCATCATTGCGATCATCGTGCTGATGGTAGTGCTTGTTATTATCCTGAACGATGGCGTGCGTAAGATCCCGGTACAGTATGCGAAAAAGATGCAGGGCAGAAAGATGGTGGGAGGTCAGACGACAAATATTCCTCTGAAGGTCAATACCTCAGGCGTTATCCCGGTCATCTTCGCTTCCTCTCTGATGCAGCTTCCGGTGGTGGTCTGCTCCCTGTTTAATATCAACGGGACGGGCGTTTGGGGTGAGATCCTGCGGGGACTCAATTCCAATTACTGGTGTAATCCGGATCATCTNGTATATTCTATCGGTCTGGTGGTATATGTTTTGCTGGTAGTATTTTTTGCCTACTTCTATACCTCCATTACCTTTAATCCGATGGAGATCGCGGATAACATGAAGAGACAGGGCGGTTTTATTCCGGGTATCAGACCTGGTAAGCCAACCAGTGAATATTTGACAAAGCTTTTGAACTACATTGTGTTTATCGGAGCCATCGGGCTTACGATCGTATGTGTAGTACCGTATTTCTTTAACGGTGTGTTTGGNGCATCGGTGTCCTTTGGCGGAACCAGCCTGATCATTATTGTCAGCGTGGTTCTGGAGACGGTGAAGCAGATCGAATCGCAGATGCTTGTCCGCAATTACAAGGGATTTTTAAATGACTAATGAATGACAAGATGGGTGTAGGGACGGCAGAAAGATCGGCACGTCCCTCACCTTGCGTCTGTATTGCATGTTATGTGAAAACTGGTTAGATAAATTTTCTGAAAAGNATTTCAGAGTGGAGGTAGAGATGAAGATCATAATGCTTGGTGCACCCGGTGCAGGAAAAGGGACGCAGGCGAAGAAGATCGCTGAGACATACAATATTCCGCATGTTTCTACCGGCGATATTTTCCGTATGAATATTAAAAATGGGACAGAACTTGGCATGGAAGCCAAAAAATATATGGATCAGGGACTTTTGGTTCCGGATGAATTGACGGTGCGGATCCTGCTTGACAGGGTGGCACAGGATGACTGCAAAAACGGTTATGTGCTGGATGGCTTTCCGAGGAANATTCCGCAGGCCGAGGTGCTGGAGGATGCTCTCTCTAAGCTCGGGGACCAGATCGATTATGCCATCGATGTGGAAGTGCCGGATGAGAATATCATNAGAAGAATGGGCGGCAGACGGGCCTGNCTTTCCTGCGGNGCNACTTNNCATATCGAGCATGTNCCNCCGAAAAAGGAAGGCGTCTGCGATCAGTGCGGACAGGAGCTTGTACTGCGCGACGACGACAAGCCNGAGACTGTGAAAAACCGTTTGCAGGTGTATCATGAGCAGACACAGCCCCTTATCGATTTCTATTCCGGGAAAGGTGTGCTGAGAACCGTGGATGGCACNCAGGATATGCAGGATGTGTTTGACGCGATCGTAGAAATCTTAAAATAGGAGTATGTATGGCTACAGTTACGATCAAATCGGCACAGGAGATAGAATTGATGCGGGAGGCGGGCAGACTTTTGGCCCGGGTGCATGAGAAGCTTTCTCAGAGTATTCGGCCCGGTATTTCCACGAAGGAGATCGATGCCGTCTGTGAGAACCTTATCAGAGAATGTGGGTGTACCCCTAATTTTCTGCATTACGAGGGATATCCTGCCAGCGTATGTGTCTCCGTGAACGAGGAAGTCGTGCATGGAATTCCCAGTGATGACCGCATTCTGCAGGAGGGCGATATCGTGAGTCTGGATACGGGCCTGATCTATCAGGGATACCATTCTGATGCGGCCAGGACCTATGGTGTGGGACAGATCAGTGCGGAGGCTCAGAAGCTGATTGATGTGACGCGGGAGAGCTTTTTCCGGGGCGTCGAGTTTGCCCNGGCAGGAAAGCATCTGCATGATATCTCCAATGCCATTGCAGGTTATGTGATTCCCCACGGCTACGGTATCGTGCATGACCTGGTGGGACACGGCATCGGCACCAGTCTTCATGAAGCACCGTATATCCCGAACTATCCTCAGAGGAGAAGGGGCATACGATTAAAGGCCGGTATGACTCTGGCGATCGAGCCGATGATCAATCTGGGCACCGGTGAGGTAGAGTGGCTGGATGATGGCTGGACGGTAGTTACGGAAGATCGATCGCTTTCCGCACATTATGAGAACACGGTGCTTATCACGGATGGNGAACCGGAGATTTTGACGCTGCTATAATATAGAAGAAACACAATGGGAATTGATTATGGAAGAAAATATCGTGGGAATGCTTGCNACATCGAAGGCAGGGCATGACAAGAACTCNGTGTATGTCATAATACAGGAGGACGGCGAGTATATATATGTAGCTGACGGCCAAAGCAGAACAACAGAAAGGCCAAAGCGGAAAAATAAAAAGCACATACAGATCATAAAGAAAGTGAAGCTGCCGGAATCGGACAGTGGATTTGATGATTTAGAGATCAAGAAGATTATTAAATCGTATCTGANAGAAAGGGAGGAAAGAAATGTCAAAGGCTGATGTAATCGAGATTGAGGGAACTGTAATTGAAAAGCTGCCCAATACCATGTTCCAGGTGGAATTGGAAAATGGGCATGTGGTGTTGGCACATATCAGTGGTAAGCTGCGTCAGAACTTTATCCGCATCCTGCCCGGCGACAAGGTTACTCTGGAATTATCTCCCTATGACCTGTCCAAGGGAAGGATTATTTGGCGCGACAAATAGATGAAGGAATATGATTTTTATGAAATACTCTTGCCAATGGCAGGATTTGGTGTTATAATGTAAAACGGTCTTTTTTGAAAGGAGGGTTTGAGATGAAGGTTAGATCATCAGTAAAACCGATTTGCGAAAAGTGCAAGATCATCAAGAGAAAGGGAAAGATCAGAGTTATTTGTGAAAATCCGAAACATAAGCAGGTACAGGGTTAATAGATAGAGAGCCCACTTTTTGATACNAATCTATTATGTTTGGAAAGATCGGATACCTGATCNGGTTGGGTAGANAATCTACCCCAATCAATTAGTGTCACGCGTGCTTTNNGTACGCGAAGCGCATGAAAATGCAAAGGAAATGGAGGAAATGTAAATGGCTCGTATTGCAGGTGTTGACTTACCGAGAGACAAACGTGTGGAGATCGGCTTAACCTATATCTATGGNATTGGCAGANCAAGCTCCAACAAGATTCTGGNGGCAGCAAATGTNAATCCTGACACTCGNGTCAGAGAATTGACNGATGACGAAGTGAAAAGACTGGCAGAGGTCATTGAGAGGGATTACATGGTGGAAGGTGACTTGAGAAGAGAGGTGGCTCTCAATATCAAGCGTCTTCAGGAGATCGGCTGCTACAGAGGAATCCGTCACAGGAAGGGTCTTCCGGTTCGTGGTCAGAAGACTAAGACAAACGCCAGGACAAGAAAAGGTCCGAAGAGAACCGTGGCGAATAAGAAGAAGTAAGACAGTACTAGAANANNAGATACAGTAACGTAAATAGTATGAGAAAGTAGGTTAGTTTATTATGGCAAAGAAAGTTACCAAAAAAGTGACAAAGAAGCGTGTCAAGAAAAACGTTGAACATGGACAGGCACATATCCAGTCTTCTTTTAACAATACCATCGTTACTCTGACGGATAACGAGGGTAATGCGTTGAGCTGGGCAAGTGCCGGCGGTCTTGGTTTTAGAGGTTCAAGGAAATCTACTCCCTATGCGGCACAGATGGCTGCTGAGACAGCTACAAAGGCTGCTCTGATTCATGGTTTAAAGACTGTGGACGTTATGGTAAAGGGACCCGGTTCGGGCCGTGAGGCTGCGATCCGTGCATTGCAGGCATGTGGTCTGGAAGTGACCAGCATCCGCGACGTTACCCCCGTACCCCACAATGGATGCCGTCCGCCTAAGAGACGTCGTGTCTAGTCGTTTATAGTTTGGAAGAAGGTGCCGCTTGAGATGGCAGCACTGTAAACAAAAACAGAAAGGAGCCAATTGAAATGGCAGTAAACAGAGTTCCGGTATTAAAGAGATGCAGATCCCTTGATCTTGATCCTACCTTTTTAGGATATGACAAGAAGTCCAACAGGACCTCCGCAAGGGCAGGTAAGAAGGTCAGCGAGTATGGCCTGCAGATGAGAGAGAAACAGAAAGCAAAATTTATTTACGGTGTGTTAGAGAAGCCGTTCAGAAATTACTATAAGAAGGCCGACAGAATGAAGGGTCAGACGGGTGAAAACCTGATGGTTATGCTGGAGAGCAGACTTGACAGCGTTGTGTTCAGACTTGGTTTTGCCCGTACAAGAAGAGAAGCCAGACAGGTAGTGGGTCATAAGCATTTCCTGGTAAACGGCAAGCCCGTACAGACTCCGTCCTACCAGATCAAGGCAGGCGATGTGATCGAGGTGAGGGAAAAGGCAAGATCCCTGCAGAGATATAAGGATATCCTGGAGGTGACAGGCGGCAGACTTGTTCCCGAATGGCTTGATGTGGATCAGGAGGCAATGAAGGGAACCGTGAAATACCTTCCCACAAGAGAGATGATCGACGTTCCGGTGAATGAGATGCTTATCGTCGAGTTGTACTCCAAATAATTGCATATAAAAAGGAGGGTATTTGGGTGTTTGAATTTGAAAGACCGAATATAGAAGTAGTAGAGATCTCCGAAGATAAAAAATACGGTAGATTTGTAGTGGAGCCTTTGGAAAGAGGTTACGGCATTACCCTCGGCAATTCACTCAGAAGGATCATGTTGTCTTCCCTGCCCGGTGTAGCGGTGAGTCAGGTTAAGATTGAGGGCGTTCTTCATGAGTTCAGCTCTATTCCCGGTGTGAAGGAGGATGTGACGGAGATCGTCATGAACATCAAGAGCCTTGCCATCAAGAATAACAGTGACTCCAATGAAGTGAAGACTGCCTATATTGAGTATGAGGGCGAGGGGGTTGTGCGTGCTTCCGATATTCAGGTGGATCAGGATATCGAGATCTTAAATCCTGATCTGGTCATCGCTACCCTGAGCGGCAAGGATACAAAGCTTTACATGGAGCTGACTATCACAAGGGGCCGGGGCTATGTAGGCGCTGATAAGAATAAGACAGAGGATCTGCCGATCGGTGTGATCGCGATTGATTCCATCTACACCCCTGTAGAGAGAGTCAATGTCACTGTAGAAAATACCCGTGTGGGTCAGATCACAGACTATGATAAGCTGACGTTGGATGTATATACCAACGGAACATTAGTGCCGGATGAGGCTGTCAGCCTGGCGGCGAAGGTGCTCAGTGAGCATTTGAGTCTCTTCATCGATCTGTCCGAGAACGCTAAGACCGCAGAGGTTATGGTGGAGAAAGAGGACGATGAGAAGGAGAAGGTGCTGGAGATGAGTATCGATGAGCTGGAGCTCTCGGTACGCTCCTATAACTGCTTGAAGAGAGCCGGCATCAACACGGTGGAAGAGTTGACGAACAAGACTTCCGAGGATATGATGAAGGTCAGAAATCTTGGCCGCAAGTCTCTGGAGGAAGTGCTTGCGAAGTTAAAAGAATTAGGATTACAGCTGAATCCAAGCGATGAGGCGTGATATAGAGGTAAGCCCGAAGTGCACTCAGAAAGGAGCCAATCATGGCAAAATACAGGAAGCTGGGCAGAAAGTCTGACCAGAGAAAAGCATTACTTAGAAATCAGGTTACCGCTCTTTTATACAATGGAAAGATCGTGACCACAGAGGCGAGAGCAAAGGAAGTGCGCAAGCTTGCAGAGCACCTGATCACTCTTGCTGTTAAGGAAAAGGATAATTTCGAGACCGTTAAAGTGACTGCCAAGGTAGCACGCAAGGATAAAGACGGCAAGAGAGTAAAGCAGATTGTGGATAAGAACACAAAAGCAGTTCTCTCTGAGACACATCGTGATAAGGACGGTAAGATTCTCCGGATCGAAAACGGTGTGACCGTGACAGTTTATGATGAGGTGGAGAAAGAGATCAAAAAAGATCTGCCCTCCAGACTGCATGCAAGAAGCCAGATGATGAAGGTACTTTATCCTGTTAAGGAAGTACCTGATACACCGGCGGGCCGTAAGAAAAATACCAAGGAGGTCAATCTTGTGGATAAGCTCTTCGACGAGTATGGTCCCAAGTATGCGAACCGCCATGGTGGCTATACCAGAATCATCAAGATCGGACCTCGTAAGGGCGATGCGGCGATGGAAGTAGTTTTAGAGCTGGTATAAAATATGAGCATACAAAAATCGAGTGCGAGTGCGCTCGATTTTTTGTATGTGCAATATAAAAAGGGATAGGAAAAAGGACAGGATTCTGTTATAATACTTTCATGGAGAGAATGTGCCGTCAAATCAAAGGAGGCATATATGAATAAAGAAATGAAAATGGTAGTCAACACCATCGTGGACGAGATGGGGAGAATGGAAGAGCGGCTCATCGAGCGAATGGATCGCCGCTTTGACGAGGTGGATCGTCGGTTTGAGCAGGTGGATCAACGCCTGGATTCCCTGCAGCATGAAGTCAATGCCTGCAAGTTGAGCATTGATGCGATCAACATGCGGCTGGATCAGCACGAAAGAACAGCGTAAACAAGGGAGCGGAAACGCTCCCTTTCTTCAATATAATATAGACATTTTATCAGTCCAGCTTTTTTTGAAAATGCTGATAATCCTTTGTGGAATTCCAGTTGCCGCCCCAGGTGAAGCCGTGTTCGGTAAAGAGGCGGTAGCAGAGATCGTTCTCATCGATTTTATAGGCGAAGTTCTGGTTGCGGTCAGCGTATACCTCACTGCCGGGCGGAGAGATATAGGTGCTGCCGTCGTCGTTCTTGTTATAGACTACATAGGGGTTGTAGTAGGGGTTTACGTCAATGGCGAGTCCGTAGGCGTGTTTGGACAGGCTTGTGGTGCCGTCCACCACCCGGTAATTAAAGCAGGAGGTGTTATTATCCGCCATGGAGGCGGTGTCGTCGCCATCGTACTCATCGACCAGACGGACACGCTCGATACGATAATCATTTCGGTAAAGCTCATAGAAGATTTCCACCATATCCTGGGCGACAGCCTGATTGCAGATCAGCTCGCCGGTCTGCTCTTCGCCGTCAAAGTCGAGATATAAAAGTCCCACATAAGCAAGATCCTCATAGGGGACGGTACAGCCGCTTTCAGGATAGGAAATGCCGGTGATCCTGTCTTTGACCTCATCGGTTAAAGGTTCATAATAAAACCCCTCTTTGTAGGTAGTACGCTCCGGATGCTCGGACATAGTTTGGTTCTCCTCTGCAGACTCACTGCTGTTACTATCATCATATGACGGAGATGTCGTTTCTGACACAGATGTTTTGACTGGTTCAGTCATAGCATCTTCTGTGACATTTTCCTCAGAATCTGCAGCTTCCTGCGTACCATAGGCCAGCTCCGGATTATTTTGGGCATATTCCAAAAGAGTCTCTTCGCCTGTCAGATAACGCGCTAAAAAGGCACATATCATAATAAAGAGCAGCAGGAAGAAGATGGGCTTTGTCGCCTGCTGTAACAAAGGTTTTATATTTTTCATGTGAGTTGTTACCTCCGTATATATTAGTATATCATATCTCAGATGCCAAAACAGTCCCCTTGTTTTTTCTACTCTAATCTAGTACAATAGCGGTGGTGAAAACTTCCAATTTTGCGTTGGATGGGCGGCAGGGAAAATGCCGTCGGAAGAAGAATGAAGGAAACGTGCATGGGAATCATCAAGACAGAAAAACTGACATTTGAATATATCAGGCGGGATGAGGAAGGAAATGTAGAAGGCATCACCTGTGCGGTGGATGAGGTGGACTTGGACATCAAACAGGGAGATTTTATTGCGATCCTTGGACATAACGGCTCGGGAAAATCCACGCTTGCCAAACATATCAACGCTATTCTCTATCCCACGGAGGGAACCGTGTGGGTGGACGGCATGGATACGCAGGAGGAGAAACATTTATGGGATATCCGGCAGGAGGCGGGAATGGTATTCCAGAATCCGGATAATCAGATCATCGGACAGGTGGTGGAGGAGGATGTGGGATTTGGTCCTGAAAATATGGGCGTCCCCACCAAGGAGATCTGGGAGCGTGTGGAGGAAAGCCTGAAAGCGGTAGGAATGTATGAGTATCGCAAGCATTCGCCCAATAAGTTGTCGGGCGGACAGAAACAGAGGGTGTCTATTGCGGGTGTCATAGCCATGCATCCGAAATGTATCATTCTGGACGAGCCCACGGCCATGCTTGATCCGAACGGGCGAAAAGAAGTGATCCGGGCAGTGCGGGCGTTGAATGATGTGGAAGGGATCACGGTGGTATTGATCACCCATTATATGGAAGAGATCATTCACGCGGATATGGTTTACGTCATGGACCAGGGACATATTGCCATGGAAGGAACGCCCAGAGAAATCTTTTCCAGAGTGGACGAATTAAAGGAGCTGAGGCTGGATGTTCCCCAGGTGACGCTTCTGGCTCATGAGCTGAGACAAAAAGGTATAAATCTGCCGGAAGGCATTTTGACGATAGAGGAGTTCGTGGAACAATGTCTCTTATTTTAGATCATGTAAATTATGTATATGGAGAGGATACGGCTCTGGCGGTACATGCGCTCAAAGATGTGAACCTTGTGATCCCGGACGGGCAGTTTATCGGTCTGATCGGGCATACCGGCTCAGGAAAATCTACGCTGGTACAGCATCTCAACGGGCTGATCAAGCCCACATCAGGCGCAATCTATTATAACGGTGAGGATATTCACGAGAAAGATTTTGATAAAAAGAAGCTGCGCAGTAAAGTGGGACTGGTATTTCAGTACCCGGAGCATCAACTTTTTGAGATCGATGTGTTTAAGGATGTGTGCTT
The DNA here is from genome assembly GCA_014804565.1 of Lachnospiraceae bacterium. Lineage (GTDB taxonomy): Bacteria > Bacillota > Clostridia > Lachnospirales > Lachnospiraceae > UBA3282. The sequence goes on along the minus strand of JAAUZN010000076.1, from coordinate 62,484 downwards.
TGGGCCGAAGAATCTGGGACTTTCTCAGAAGGAGGCGGAGCTTCGCGCCTATGCTGCCCTGAAACAGGTCGGGATTGAGGATGAATATTTTTACCAGTCGCCTTTCGATCTGTCCGGAGGTCAGAAGCGGAGAGTGGCGATCGCGGGTGTGCTTGCCATGAAGCCGGAAATTCTGGTTCTGGATGAGCCTACGGCGGGGTTGGATCCCAAAGGGCGTGACGAAATCCTGGATCAGATCGCGAAGCTGAAGGAGGAGACGGGGATCACGGTGATCCTGGTATCCCACAGCATGGAGGATGTGGCGAAATACGTGGAGCGGATCATTGTCATGAATCGCGGCAGTGTTCTTTATGACGATGTACCGAAAGAGGTTTTCAGGCATTACAAGGAGCTGGAGCAGGTGGGACTTGCGGCGCCTCAGGTGACTTATATCATGCAGGCGCTTGCTAAAAAAGGAATGCCTGTGGATACCTCGGCCACGACCGTGGAAGAAGCGGTGCAGGAAATATTAAGAAAAATGCCACAGAAAAAAATATTGAAGGAGAAGGCGTAGGTTTTTAAATGATACGAGATATTACATTGGGCCAGTATTATCAGGCGGATTCCGTCATTCATAAACTGGACCCGCGGGTAAAACTGGTAGCTACCCTCTGCTTTATCATTTCACTTTTTGTGGTGGACAGCTGGGTAGGGTATGTGGCGGCGGCGGTCTTTCTTGCAGTGATGATCCGACTGTCTAAGGTTCCCTTTCGATTTATGGTAAAGGGAATGAAGGCGATCGTTTTTATTCTGCTGATCACGGTGGTGTTTAATCTCTTTTTGACGCCGGGAGAGCCGCTTGTCACGGTCTGGAAGTTTACGATCACGGAGGAGGGTCTGCGGATCGCTGTGATGATGGCGGTCAGATTGTCCTTTCTCATTGTGGGGTCTTCCCTGATGACATTGACAACAACACCGAATAGCCTGACGGATGCGATGGAGAAGCTGATGGGGCCTTTAAAATATTTGAAGGTGCCTGTGCACGAGGTGGCGATGATGATGTCCATTGCCCTTCGGTTTATCCCGATCTTACTGGAGGAGACGGATAAGATTATGAAAGCGCAGATCGCCAGGGGAGCGGATTTTGAGAGCGGTAACCTGATCAAGAAGGCCAAGGCTATGGTGCCTCTCCTTGTGCCTTTGTTTATCTCGGCTTTTCGCCGTGCCAATGATCTGGCTATGGCGATGGAGGCCAGGTGCTATCGGGGAGGAGAGCATCGCACCAAGATGAAGCCCCTGCGTTATCACGCCGCAGACAGAGTGGCCTATTTTGTATTGCTTTTGTATTTTGCTGGGTGTGTGGCGATTCGGGTATGGCTGTAAATAGAAATGCGGCGGGTGTCAGATGTTTGTCTGGCTGGTGAGGAATAAGAGTGAAAAGAGTTATGTTAACCGTTTCCTATGACGGAACGGCATATTGCGGCTGGCAGCTGCAGCCGGGAAAAGAGACCATAGAGGGAGTTCTAAATCGCTGTCTCAGTGAGCTTACCGGGGAGCCGATAGAGGTGATCGGCGCAAGCCGTACCGATTCCGGGGTGCACGCTCTGGGCAACATCGCCGTATTTGATACGGAGAGCCCCATTCCCGCCGATAAATTTTCTTATGCCTTAAATCAGCGTCTGCCGGAGGATATCCGGATCCAAGGCTCCGAGGAGGTGGCTGCGGATTTCCATCCCAGGCATTGTGTGAGCCGCAAGACCTACGAGTATCGGATTCTCAATGCGCCATTCCCTTTGCCGACCAAAAGGCTGTACGCGCATTTTACCTATGTGCCGCTTAATGTTGACTTGATGAATCAGGGAGCGGCGTATCTGGTGGGTGAGCATGATTTTAAGAGCTTTTGCAGTGTAGATACCCAGGCGCAGACCACGGTGCGGCAGATCGATGCCATAGAAGTTGTGAGACAGGGAGAGGAGATTTGCATTCTCGTTAGCGGCAGAGGCTTCCTATATAATATGGTAAGAATTATTGCAGGTACTCTGATGGAGGTGGGCAGAGGACATCTGCCTCCCGAAAAGGTGAAGGATATTTTGGGGGCCTGTGACAGACAGGCGGCAGGACCCACGGCGCCGGCCTGTGGACTGACACTGGTGGGGTATGAATTTTTAGAATAATAGTTGACACGCGCGGAAGCGTATAATATAATAAATAACTGTGGCGAATTGTTTATAAGTGTCTGACCAAAGCCCCGGTGAGACACTTTATATAAAACAGAAGTACAAATTACCGTGGAGAGATGCCGAGTGTGGCCGGACATCTGCATGAGGGTCTTCGGAAGCGGTACAGACAGCAGTTACTATGGAGGTAATATCATGAAAACATTTATGGCGAGTCCAGCTACGATCGAGAGAAAGTGGTATGTAGTTGATGCGACAGATATGACACTGGGACGCTTGGCATCTGAGATTGCTAAAGTGTTAAGAGGTAAGAACAAGCCGATCTTTACTCCCCATATTGACACAGGCGATTATGTGATCGTTGTCAATGCAGAGAAGGTGAAGGTGACAGGTAAGAAGCTGGATCAGAAGATCTACTACCATCACTCCGACTATGTGGGCGGCATGAAAGAGACCACTTTGAAGGAGATGCTGCAGAAGCATCCTGAGAGAGTCGTTGAGTATGCAGTGAAGGGTATGCTCCCCAAAGGACCTCTCGGCAGACAGATGTACAAAAAGCTTTTTGTATATGCAGGACCTGATCACAAGCAGGCGGCACAGAAACCAGAAGTGTTGACATTTTAAGAAAGGGATAAAGAATCATGGCTAAAGCAGATAAATCAGCAAAGTATTATGGAACCGGTAGAAGAAAGAAATCTATCGCCAGAGTATATTTAATGCCCGGCAAGGGTGAGATCACCATCAATAAGAGAAATATCGATGATTATTTTGGGCTGGAGACCCTGAAGGTTATCGTGCGTCAGCCTCTGGCAGCGACTGATACGGTAGATAAGTTCGATGCAGTCATCACCGTAAAGGGCGGCGGCTATACAGGACAGGCGGGTGCTGTGAGACACGGTATCGCAAGAGCACTGCTTCAGGCAGACCCGGATTACAGACCGACCTTAAAGAAGGCAGGTTACCTGACCAGAGATCCTCGTATGAAAGAGAGAAAGAAATACGGTCTCAAAGCAGCGAGAAGAGCGCCGCAGTTCTCAAAGAGATAAGCAGTTATCTGCGAATCAAGATGTATATACAAAGCCCCGGAATGTTTTTATTCATGGGGCTTTTGTTGTGCAGATTTTTCTTGATTTTTTCCTCCCCCATGCTATAATCATTTTTAGGGGGATATAGCTCAGTTGGGAGAGCGATACGTTCGCAACGTATAGGTCACGAGTTCGAGTCTCGCTATCTCCACTTGGGAAGCATAGCTCAGCTGGGATGAGCGTTCGCCTCACACGCGAGAGGTCATGGGTTCGAGCCCCATTGCTTCCATGATTCAGGAAGAGAAGCCGGAATGTAGATATCATTCCGACTTTTCTTTTCATTATATAGGAAATTGCAAAAGGGAGAGAGTACGATGGCAAAGTACGGACAAATGATAAAAGAGTATTTTATGATCACACTGGCAGTGATTGTTATGGATATAGGGGTCTATGTCTTTAAGTTTCCGAATAACTTTTCTTTTGGGGGCGTTTCCGGTTTGGCGGTGGTGGCGACACATTTCCTGCCCTTTACGGCATCCCAGATCAATTTGCTTGTGAATATGTTCCTCCTGATTCTGGGATTTCTATTTCTGGGAAAGGGTTTTGGCGTGAAAACAGCATATGTGACCATAGTGTCATCTTTGTTGCTGAACGTTATGGAAGTATTTCTTCCGATGAATGCACCCCTTACGAACGAGACGATGTTGGAATTATTGTATGCGATCGCTCTGCCTGCGATCGCCTCCGCGCTGCTTTTCTATGAAAGTGCCTCCGGTGGCGGAACGGATATTATAGCCATGATCCTGAAAAAATATTCAACGATGGACATCTCATCAGCGCTCATGCTGGTGGACGCCGGCATCGTGGTGGTCGCCTGCTTTACTTTTGACACGAAGACGGGACTTTACTCTATCTGCGGCCTGATGGCAAAAACGCTGGTGATCGATAAGGCTATTGAGCGTATGAAGCTGAACAAATATTTTACTATCATATGCAGCGACCCGGACCCGATCTGTGACTATATCATGAAAGAGTTACACCGGAGTGCCACGGTCTACAAGGCGGAGGGGGCATATTCACACCAGGGAAAGGTAGTGATCCTCACGGTAATGGGTCCCAAGCAGGCGGTGCTTCTGGAGCGCTATATCCAGTCTGTGGAGCCGGATGCTTTTCTGATGGTGACAAAGAGCAGTGAGATCATGGGAAATGGATTTAAGAGGGATATCTGACAATGGCGATGCATGTAAAAAACATGACGACGGGCAAGCCGGCTAAGCTTCTGCTTTCGTTTTCGTTTTCCCTGATGGCGGGTAATGTCTTTCAGCAGCTATATGTGGTCGTGGACACCATGGTCGTGGGAAAATATCTGGGTGTGACCGCTTTGGCTGCGCTGGGAGCGTCGGATTGGCTTAACTGGCTGATGCTGGGTGTGATCCAGGGATTGACGCAGGGCTTTGGCATTCGAATGGCGCAGGACTTTGGTGCCGGCAGAATAGAAGATTTAAAAAAGAGTGTGGGGAGTGCAGCAGTGCTCTCTATGCTTTGTGCTGTCGTGCTGTTGGTGATAGGGCAGCTTGGAGCCAGACCGATGCTTATACTTTTACAGACGCCGCCGGAGATCTTAGAGTTTTCGCTGCTCTATCTGCGGATTTTGTTTGCGGGTGTGCCGATCGTGATGCTCTATAATCTTCTGGCCTGTATCCTGCGTTCTCTGGGAGACAGCAGGACGCCGTTAAACGCCATGATCGTTGCATCTGTCACCAATATCGTTCTGGATTATCTGTTTGTTCTGGGATTTGGATGGGGAATCGTGGGTGCGGCATCGGCTACGCTGATCGCGCAGGCGGTGTCCAGCGGATTCTGTTTCTTCTATATTATAAGGATCACCTTCTTAAAGATGGAGCGGACGGATTTTTATTTGAATAGAGATCTCACGGCACGGCTTTTCTTTCTGGGTCTGCCCATGGCTTTTCAGAATGCCATCATTGCCATTGGCGGTATGATCGTCCAGTTTGTGGTAAACGGCTACGGCGTGATCTTTATCGCGGGCTTTACCGCGACCAATAAACTCTATGGGCTTTTGGAGATCGCGGGAACCTCTTACGGCTATGCGATGGTAACTTATGTGGGGCAGAATCTGGGTGCAGGCCGGATGGACCGGATCCGTGCCGGGATGCGCGCAGCGATGGGAATCGCCATGGCCACTTCCATCATCATAGCGGTGTGTATGCTCGTATTCGGTAAATATCTCCTGGGACTCTTCATCTCAGGGACGCCGGAGGTAGTGGAGCAGACCATGCAGATCGCTTATTTTTATCTGGCGGTCATGAGCGTCTCACTGCCCATTCTCTATGTCATTCATGTGACGAGATCTGCTTTGCAGGGAATGGGTAATACGGTGCTTCCAATGCTGTCGGGTGTGGCGGAGTTTGTGATGCGAACCCTGTCGGTGATTCTTCTGCCGATGCTTTTCGGGAAAGTAGGAATCTTCTTTGCGGAGACATCTGCCTGGGTGGGCGCGGATGTGGTGCTGGTGATCAGTTATTTCTCTGTAGCAAAGAGGTTGGAAGTGAAAATGACTGACACAGTTAAAATAGAAGAACAGAGGGACGGTGCTTAAATCCAGCCCCCGTCCAGCGTGATGATCTGTCCGGTCAGATAGTCGGGAGCTTCCGCCAAAGCCAATAGGAGTCTGGCAACTTCAGAAGGTTGACCAATTCGGTCAGCCGGTATTTCCGCCCGCAGGCTTTCCAGGTCTTCTTCGGAGAAGGCACTGTTCATCTCCGTGTCGATAACACCGCAGGCGATGGCGTTGACCTGAATGCCGCTTGGAGCCAGCTCCTTTGCCAGCGCTTTGGTGAAAGCGTTCACGCCGCCCTTGGAGGCAGAGTAGGCCACTTCCATGGAGGCGCCCACATTGCCCCAGACGGAGGAGATGTTGATGATTCGGCCGGCATGTCGTTTCAGCATCAGAGGGATAGCCAGGCGGCAGGTATAGAACAGGGCGTTCAAATTTACGTCCATAACAGCCTGCCATTCTTCAGGAGTCATTTCGTGCAAAAGCCCGATATGGGATATGCCAGCATTGTTGACCAGAAGAGTCAAATCATTGATCTGCGAAAAGACGTGATTTACCGCCTCTATGTCGCCCATATCCGCTAAAATAGGCGTAGTTGCGACATGATAGGTTTCTGACAGATGATGTGACAGATGTGTCAGTTCCTTCTCGGAGTGTCTGCAGGTAAGATACAGGCGATAGCCCGCTCCGGCCAGAGCCTCGGCGACGGCGCGGCCGATACCGCGGGAGGCTCCTGTGACGAGTGCGGTTTTGTTATGCATTACGTTCTTTTCCTTTCGTGTTTTATTTTTTTCTTAAATATACTTTTATTTCTTTTGCAAACGATTATACTACAGACCACGGGGAAAGTCACCTCGAGATCGGCGGAAAGGAGTTTCGTTTATGTATGATCTGATCATTGTCGGCGCAGGGCCGGCGGGATTATCGGCCGCAGTCTATGGAAGACGTGCGGGGCTTAATTTGATCGTGTTGGAGAAAGCCGCTATGGGCGGCGGTCAGGTTCTCAATACTTATGAAGTAGATAATTATCTGGGGATGCCGGGAATCGATGGCTTCGAGCTGGGGGAGAAATTCCGCAGCCATGCCGAAGATCTGGGAGCAGTATTTCAGAAGGGCAGGGTTACAGCTGTCCGCGATGAGGGGCAAAAGAAGATCGTGGAGACGGCGGACGGCAGAGTTCTGGAAGCACGGGCGCTGATCCTTGCCAGTGGCGCGGAGCACGCGAAGCTGGGCGTGCCGGGAGAGGAGACATACAGGGGACAGGGCGTATCCTACTGTGCTACCTGCGACGGCGCTTTCTTTAAGAAGAGAGATGTGGCGGTGGTGGGCGGCGGCGATGTGGCTGTGGAGGACGCCGTCTATCTGGCACGGCTTTGCCGCAAGGTCTATCTGATCCACAGGCGGGACAGTCTGCGTGCTGCCAGGAGTCTGCAGGAGAAGCTGTTTTCCTGTGAAAATGTGGAAGTGATCTGGGACAGTACGTTAAAAGAGATCAAGGGTTCCGATCTGGTGGAGGCGGTGACGATTCATCATATAAAAGAAGAGAGGGAGCAGGAGCTTGCCGTGGACGGTGTCTTTATTGCCGTGGGGATGAGCCCTAACACAGAAGCCTTTCGCGAAACGGTGGGGTGTGATGAGAGAGGATATCTGATCGCCGGTGAGGATTGCGCCACCGATGTGCCGGGGGTTTTTGCGGCGGGAGATATCCGGACGAAGGCTCTGCGCCAGATCGTGACGGCGGTGTCTGACGGTGCCTGTGCGGTGGCTTCCGTGGAGCAGTATTTGGATACAAAATAGAATCATTACGAAAATGTTACAAGTAGTTTTTTCTCCAAAATTTGCATGACTTGACATAACTTTTTTTGTTTTCAGTGGCGAAGAATCCGACTTTTTGTGGAAAAGACACAATAACTTGCGTTTGGATGTGTGTTTTGATGGTAGATGCTGTGGTTGACAAAACGTAAATGCGATGCTATATTATAGCCAGATGTAACAAAATGTAACAATTCTGTAACAAATGAGGTGTTTTTATGAAGAAAAACAATCTTAAATGGACAGCTTGTGCACTGGCAGNNATCATGGGATTTACCGGTACAGGTATAGAGGCGCAGGCCACAGGTAANGTGGGAAGCGTTCTGCCGTCNGCNGGNATAGAATTTTCNNTGCAGGATGAAGANAAGTCNACTTCCCTGTCNTCTNTNAAAGAGGAGTCNGATAAGGAAGCGGCGNAGCAGGGAGANNANACGGAAGAGNNGGCGGACGGCATCAGCGTCGGCAGCGCTCAGCTTGGCGGATACTCTGATCTCGCNAGCACTTCCGGNACGCTNAGTAAATCATCTNTNAAGATTGAAGATACGATGGTNGTCAGCGANGGCTACACCANGGANTTAAGAGAAGCTGCAGGCAGCGGNCTGTCTGAGGANGANGAAGGTTTTAAGAATCTGGTCATCGCNAAGGTGAATGACTATGTGAATGTNCGAAGCATCCCNAGCGAGGAGGGCGAGATCGTCGGTAANCTCTANAATAAATCNGTGGGNAGCTTTATCGAGGAGGAGGACGGCTGGTATAAGATCAGNTCCGGCTCCGTGGANGGNTATGTCAAGGGNGAGTTNTGTGTGACCGGNGANGANGCCGTAGATTATGCGAAGGAAGTGGGAACCCGTATTGCAACCGTTACGACTACGACNNTGAAGGTGCGTGANAAGCCCGGTCTNGANGAGACNGTGCTGGGTCTGGTGCCCATCGAGGANGAACTGATCGTCACGGANGAGCTGGACGGNTGGGTAAAGGTAAATATCGAGGAAGGTGACGGCTATGTTTCNACGGATTATGTCACACTTTCTACAGAGTTTGTAAANGCGGANTCTATCGCGGAGGANAAGGCGAGACTGGCNAAGGANGAAGAGGCCAGNAAGGCAGCNCAGGCNGCNGCGAAGAAAAANGCGGAAGAGAATAAGTCTTCCGGCNGNNAGAGNGAGTCNTCGGGNGGNAAGACCTATGCGAATCCNACAGGCAGCNCAGGNGCTGATGTGGTNCAGTTTGCGAAGCAGTTTGTGGGCAATCCCTATGTGTACGGNGGCACCAGCCTGACGAANGGTGCGGACTGTTCCGGGTTTGTCATGAGCGTATATAAGAACTTTGGCGTGAGCCTGCCTCATTCCTCGGCAGCAGACAGGAATGTGGGTGCAGCCGTAAATGGTCTGGAAAACGCACAGCCCGGNGATATCATCTGCTACTCGGGTCATGTGGGCATCTACGCCGGCAACGGACAGATCGTGCATGCGTCCACATCCAGAACGGGTATCATCGTATCCAGTGCGACCTACCGTTCCATTCTCTCTATCCGGAGAATCTTGTAAAAACAGCATACAAAAATAGAAACGGGAGACGGTCTGTTTGGGACCGTCTCCTTTTTTTGTGGATAAAAATTGCTCGAAAAATCACATTTATACACCGATTTATCCACAGTTTCCACAGTTTTTTGACCGAGTCGGTTATATGGTTCCGGGGGATAGCCAGTTGTTGCAAACAAAGCAGCAGATATGCTATACTGATAGCAAGGCAACACTATACTCCAATGAAAGGGATGAGTGAGATGAAATTTGTCATTGTTGGGAAAAATATCGAGGTAACACCGGGGTTACGCGCGGCAGTGGAGGATAAGATCGGTAAGCTGGAGAAGTTCTTTACCGAGGAGACAGAAGTACATGTTACGCTCAGTGTGGAGAAGGATCGTCAGAAGATAGAAGTGACGATTCCCGTGAAGGGAAACATCATTCGTTCCGAGCAGGTCAGCAGTGATATGTATGTGTCCATCGATCTGGTGGAGGAGATCATCGAGAGACAGCTTAAGAAATATAAAAATAAGCTGGTGGACAAGAAACAGGGAACTGATTACTTCCGGCCGGAGTTTATCGAGAGGGACTTTATGGATGAGGAGGAAGTGAAGATCATCCGTACGAAAAAGTTTGATATCAAACCCATGTACCCGGAGGATGCCTGTGTGCAGATGGAGCTTCTGGGACACAGCTTCTTCGTATTCCACAATGCGGAGACGGATCAGGTCAATGTAGTTTACAAGAGAAAGGGAAATACCTACGGGCTGATCGAGCCTGAGATTTAAAAGACGGATATCCTGAAAACAGATGGCGGGAGAATGCAATGCATTCTCCCCTTTTTTGACATAACCCTTTTTTGCCGCACATATATTTACGGTATAAGGTGCGTGAGAAAGACAGGTGCGCAGAATGGGGCGTATGGGAAAGAAACTGGGGCTGCTTTTTTTGCTTGCCTTTGGCTGTGTATGTATTGCGGGAGAACTGCTGGGCAAATGGAACCTGCCCGGCTGGCAGGAAAACGGACGTTTTTTAACCGGAGAGCAGGCGGTGGAGGTGACGGCGGACGGCAGTTATATCAAGTGGGTGGAGTTCAATGCCACTTGCGAGGCGCTGGCGGCGGCCTACGATCTGGATGTGGAGACCTACCTGGACGAGACCCATATAAGCTGGATCGAGCTTTTGGCTTACGAGGGAGCCAGGACAGGGGGCAAGTTTGACAAAAACAGCGTCAGGAAGATACAGGAAACGGCAGAAAAATTGAAGAATGGCGATACTACAATGGCGCAGCTGACGGAGGATATGGAGTATTACGATTATTATCTGGAGGCCTATGGGGCTGTGCTGGGCGGTATGGTGGGAGAGTTTACATTGGACGGCAAGAAGGTTTACGGCCTGAAAGCTTTTTCACCGATCGCGAAAGGGTTTGACTACAGCCATTACGATGATTTTGGGGCTTCCCGCAGCTATGGCTATGCGAGGCCTCATCTGGGCCACGACATGATGGGGCAGATCGGCACACCTATCATTGCAGTGGAGTCCGGTTATGTGGAGGCTCTGGGCTGGAATCAGTACGGGGGCTGGCGTATCGGCATCCGCAGCTTTGACGGGAAGCGGTACTATTACTATGCGCATCTGCGCCAGAACTATCCTTATGCGGAGGGGCTTGAGGAGGGCAGCGTGGTGACTGCCGGGGATGTGATCGGTTACATGGGACACACCGGTTACAGCACCACGGAGAATGTGAACAACATTAAGACAGTACATCTCCATTGGGGTCTGCAGCTGATCTTCGACGAATCCCAGAAGGAGGGGAACAATGAGATATGGGTGAGCTGCTATGAACTTTCCAAGTTCCTCTATCGTAACCGTTGTGAGGTGGAGAAGGTAGGGGAGAGCAGAGAGTGGAGACGTGTCGTGACAATGACGGATCCGGCGGCGGAGGCGTATAAGGAGCAGAAAAAGCAATAAATTCTTGAAAAGGGACATTGATTCAGATATACTTTTTATAGTGTCAATTATTCTTTCATTTATTTTGAGCGGGAGAGGGATCATGGAGAAAAAAGAGAGCGAAGTACCGGGAAAAAAGAACGAAGTATCAGAAAAAAAGAGTCAGGCCGCCCGGTTAAAAAAGCTGGTGCGGCAGGCGTTGTTGTCAGTGGGCATAGGAGTCGTACTGCTGGTTGGATTCATTGTATTTAACATGGGACTGTCGAGCATACGCACTGCGCAGATCGACACGACCGTGGCGCTGAATCAGTATCGGATCGCGTCCAAGACACTGACCTATAATATACAATCCTATGCTGTCACGGGCGAACAGAAATATTATGACGGCTATATGAAAGAATTGAATGAGGATCAAAACAGGGAACTGGCAATCGAATCTTTGGAGCATTGTGACCTCAAGGAAGATGAGTGGACAAGCCTGAACCAGATCGCATCCATGTCGAATCAGCTTGTTCCTCTCGAGGAGGAGGCGATCGCACATGTGCAGGCCGGTGATCTGGAAGCCGCACAGGCGTGTGTGTTCAGCGCGGAATACGGAAATTCGGTGGATCAGATCAGTCAGCAGACGGATGAGACGATCCTTGCCATCTTAAACAGGAAGGATAAACGTCAGATGGGACTGAAAGTCATGCAGTATATTTTTGAGATACTGTTTGCACTGTCTTTCCTGTATGTTGTGAGGGAGCTTATCAAAACAATAAAATTTTCAGAGAAGGAGCTTTTAGAGCCGATCCTGAAGGTTTCAGATCAGATGGCTGTGCTTGCAGGCGGTGAATTCCATGTGGATCTTGACATGGAGGAGGATGAGAGCGAAGTCGGAAAGATGGTTTCCGCCATCGCTTTTATGAAGAAAAATCTGCTTGGCATGATAAAAGAGATCACCCAGACGCTGGAAAAGATGGGAAATGGAAATTACCAGATCGAGATAGAGCAGGAATATGTGGGTGAATTTGTAACGATCAAAGAATCTTTTGTGCAGATCGGTGAGAAGATGCGGGAAACGATCAAGACGATCCGCACTGTCTCCGGACAGATCGACAGCGGCTCGGAGCAGTTGGCGTATGCCGCACAGGATCTGGCTGAAAACTGCACGCTGCAGGCGATGAAGGTAGCGGAACTTACGACTTCCTTTGATGCGATGACAAAGAGTATGGAAGAAAACGCGCGTGAGGCGGAAGAATCTGCAAGAATAGCTTCGGCAGCGGGCATGACAATGGAAAAAGGCAATGAGAAGCTGCAGGAATTAAAAGCCTCGATTCAGGAGATCGGCAAATGCTCGGAACAGATCGGGACGATCATCGGGGCGATAGAGGATATCGCATCCCAGACAAACCTTCTGGCGCTGAATGCGGCGATCGAAGCGGCTAGAGCGGGTGAGGCAGGAAAAGGGTTTGCCGTCGTGGCGGAGCAGGTGAAAAATCTGGCAAGTGAATCGGCGAAGGCGGCCGGCAGAACGACAGAGCTGATCGAGACAACGGTTTCGGTAATGAACAAGAGCATTCTGATCGCGGAAGAAACAGAGGCCAACATGAATGAGGTAATGGTCGATACCAGAGAGGCCACAGGGAAAATGGGACAGATAGAGCAGATCCTGAAGAATGATACACAGCGCATGCAGGAGCTGAACGAAAATGTATCCCAGGTTTCTGCTGCTGTCGATAACAATTCTGCCACATCGGAGGAGACTGCCGCTGTCAGCACGGAGCAGAAATCCCAGGTGGAGACAATGGTGGAATTGATGGACAAGTTTGAGATATAAAAGCGGGGCATGTTAGATTGCAAAAAAGGAATCGCTATGATACAATAAGAGCGGTGGACAATGACAAAAAAATAACAATCGGTTATAACCCTTGTAAAAAGGGATTTTAAGTAAAAATAATACAAATATGGAGGAGAAGAAGATGGCAAAAAAAGTTGTTTTGGCAGGTGCCTGCCGTACGGCGATCGGTACTATGGGCGGAGGCTTGAGCACTACACCGGCAGCAGAGCTGGGAGCAATCGTTATCAAGGAGGCGCTTAACAGAGCAGGGGTAGCGCCTGATAAGGTTGATCAGGTGTACATGGGTTGTGTTATTCAGGCGGGACAGGGCCAGAACGTGGCTCGCCAGGCTTCCATCAAAGCCGGTCTTCCCAATGAGGTTCCGGCAGTTACCATCAATGTGGTCTGCGGTTCCGGCTTAAACTGCGTGAATATGGCTGCACAGATGATTCAGGCAGGAGATGCGGATATCGTGGTTGCAGGCGGTATGGAGAATATGTCCATGGCTCCTTACGCTGTGATGCAGGGCCGTTACGGTTACAGAATGAACAACGGTACTCTGGTTGATACGATGGTAAATGATGCCCTCTGGGATGCTTTCAATAATTATCATATGATCATGACAGCGGACAACATCTGCAGAGAGTGGGGACTTACCCGTGAAGAGCTGGATGAGTTTGCATTAAAGAGTCAGTTAAAGGCAGAGGCTGCACAGAAGAGCGGCGCGTTTGACAAAGAGATCGTTCCCGTTATGGTTAAGAAGAAAAAAGAGATGGTTGAGTTCAAGGTGGATGAGGGCCCGAGACCGGGATCTACCATCGAGGGACTGCAGAAGCTTCGTCCCATCAATCCTGACGGCTTTGTAACTGCAGGTAACGCTTCCGGTATCAACGACGGCGCAGCGGCGATCGTTGTGATGAGCGAGGAGAAGGCAAAAGAACTGGGCGTGAANCCNATGGCAACCTTTGTGGCAGGCGGNCTTGCNGGATGCAGACCCGAGGTTATGGGTATCGGNCCNGTTCCCGCNACNAAGAAGGTTATGGCGAAGGCCGGCTACAAGATCGAGGACTTCGACATCATCGAGGCAAACGAGGCGTTTGCGGCACAGTCCGTGGCAGTTGGTAAGGAGCTTGGCATTGATGTAGATAAGCAGCTTAACCCGAACGGCGGCGCTATCGCACTTGGCCATCCGGTAGGCGCTTCCGGAGCACGTATTCTTGTAACCCTGCTTCATGAGATGGAGGCAAAGGACGCGAAGAAGGGTCTTGCTACACTGTGTATCGGCGGCGGTATGGGCTGCGCAACCATTGTCGAGAGAGACTAATATTTTTAGAAAAAGGAGACTATCATGGAATTTGTATTATATGAAGTAAAGGGACAGGTCGGCGTCATCACGATCAACAGAGAGAAGGCATTAAACGCTTTGAACTCCGCTGTATTGGACGAGCTGAATGCAACCCTTGACGGCGTGGATCTGAATGAGGTGAGATGCCTGATCCTGACAGGCGCAGGCGAGAAATCCTTCGTGGCAGGCGCGGACATCGGCGAGATGAGCACCCTGACCAAGGCGGAGGGCGAGGCCTTCGGCAAGAAGGGCAACGACGTATTCCGCAAGCTGGAGACATTCCCGATCCCGGTGATCGCGGCAGTGAACGGCTTTGCTCTGGGCGGCGGCTGTGAGATTTCCATGAGCTGTGATATCAGAATCTGTTCCGACAATGCAGTGTTCGGACAACCCGAGGTGGGTCTGGGCATTACCCCCGGTTTCGGCGGTACCCAGAGACTTGCCAGGATCGTAGGACCGGGCATGGCAAAACAGATGATCTACACTGCCAGAAATATCAAAGCAGATGAGGCTTTGAGAATCGGTCTTGTAAATGCGGTATATCCTCAGGCAGAGCTGATGGCAGCGGCTGAGAAGATGGCAGCAGGCATCGCAAAGAATGCACCTATCGCTGTGCGCAACTGCAAGAAGGCGATCAATGACGGCCTTGAGGTCGGCATGGACGAGGCAATCGTGATCGAGGAGAAGCTCTTCGGTGACTGCTTCGAGACAGAGGATCAGAAGTACGGCATGGCTTTCTTCCTTGACAAGAACAAGGAGAAGGTGAAGGAGCCGTTCAAGAACGCATAAATTAAATATTAAAATATAAGGAGGACTGACGATGAAAGTAGGTATTATCGGTGCGGGAACCATGGGTTCCGGTATTGCACAGGCATTTGCCATGACAGACGGTTATGAGGTATGCCTCTGTGACATCAAGGAAGAGTATGCCGAGGGCGGAAAGGCAAAAATTCAGAAAAACATGAACTTCCTGGTAAGCAAGGAGAAGATCACCCAGGAGAAGGCTGATGAGATCATGGGTAAGATCACCACAGGCTTAAACGGCATCTGCACAGACTGTGATCTGATCGTGGAAGTAGCGCTTGAGAAGATGGATATTAAGCAGGCAATCTTCAAAGAGCTGATGGGTATTGTGAAGAAGGACTGCATGTTTGCAAGTAACACCTCTTCCCTTTCCATTACTAAGATCGGCGAGGGCCTTGACAGACCGATGATCGGTATGCATTTCTTTAATCCGGCTGACAGAATGAAGCTGGTAGAGGTGATCAGAGGCGAGAATACCCCTCAGGATATGGTGGATAAGATCACCAAGATCGCTGAGGAGATCGGCAAGACACCTGTACAGGTGAAGGAAGCTCCCGGCTTCGTGGTAAACAGGATCCTGATTCCGATGATCAACGAGGCAATCGGCGTTTTGGATGCAGGCACTGCTTCCGCAGAGGATATCGACGTAGCTATGCAGCTCGGCGCATCTCATCCCATGGGACCGTTGCACCTTGGCGATCTGATCGGTCTGGATATCTGCCTGGCTATCATGGAAGTGCTTTACAATGAGACGAAGGATGAGAAGTATGCACCCCAGCCGCTTCTTAAGAAGATGGTGGAGGAGAAGAAACTCGGCAGAAAGACAGGCGTTGGTTTCTTCGACTATTCTAAGTAAAAAATGCGAAGCATTTTGAGTCTGCCCGGTTCAGACAGGCAGATCATAAAATAAAACATGGAGGAATAAAAGATCATGGATTTTACTTTAAGCAAAGAACATGAAATGGCGAGAGCTCTGTTTAAAGAGTTCGCTGAAAAAGAAGTAAAACCTCTTGCGCAGGAAGTGGATGAGACAGAGGTTTTCCCGAGGGCGACCGTTGAGAAAATGGCGAAGTTAGGGTTCCTCGGCATTCCTGTTCCCAAGGAGTACGGCGGACAGGGCTGTGATCCTCTTACATATGCTATGTGTGTGGAGGAACTTTCCAAGGTATGCGGTACCACAGGCGTTATCGTTTCCGCACACACCTCTCTGTGCTGCGATCCGATCATGACCTACGGCACGGAAGAGCAGAAGCAGAAATACTTAGTTCCCCTTGCAAAGGGCGAGAAGCTGGGTGCATTCGGACTGACAGAGCCCGGCGCAGGTACAGACGCACAGGGTCAGCAGACCAAGGCTGTACTCGATGGTGACGAGTGGGTATTAAACGGTTCCAAGTGCTTTATCACCAACGGTAAGGAAGCTGACGTTTATGTGATTTTTGCAATCACCGGCACGGTCGAGAAGCGTGGCCGCATGCAGAAAGAGATCTCCGCATTCATCGTGGAGAAGGGAACACCCGGCTTTACCTTCGGTACGAAGGAGAAGAAGATGGGTATCCGCGGTTCATCAACCTATGAGCTGATCTTCACAGACTGCCGTATCCCGAAGGACAATATGCTGGGGCAGCAGGGCAAGGGCTTCAACATTGCAATGCACACACTGGACGGCGGTCGTATCGGTATCGCTTCCCAGGCACTGGGTCTTGCTGAGGGTGCGCTGGAGAACACCATCGCATATGTGAAGGAGAGAAAGCAGTTTGGCAGAGCCATCGGCGCTTTCCAGAACACACAGTTCCAGCTTGCTGACATGGCTACCAAGGTTGAGGCTGCGCAGCTGTTAGTGTACAAGGCTGCTATGGCTAAGGCAACACAGAAGGTATATTCTGTGGAGGCTGCTAAGGCTAAGCTTTACGCTGCAGAAGTAGCTATGGAAGTGACCACAAAGGCAGTTCAGCTGCACGGCGGTTACGGCTATATCAGAGAGTACGATGTTGAGCGTATGATGCGTGACGCGAAGATCACGGAGATCTACGAGGGCACCAGCGAAGTGCAGAGAATGGTTATCTCCGGCGCGCTGCTTAAGTAAGCACGTGTATTCTTCGTAAGGATTAAATAAAAAAATATAAGGAGAGAAATACAATGAAAATTGTGGTTTGTGTGAAACAGGTTCCTGATACCGCAGGCGGCGTTAAGTTTAATCCGGACGGAACTCTTGACAGAGGCGCTATGCTGACCATCATGAACCCTGATGATAAAGCAGGTCTGGAAGCGGCACTCAGATTAAAGGATCAGTATGGTGCAGAGGTAACGGTTGTGACGATGGGTCTTCCCAAGGCTGAGGAAGTTCTGCGCGAGGCGATGGCTATGGGCGCGGACAAGGGTGTACTTGTGACAGACAGAGTTCTGGGCGGCGCTGATACATGGGCAACTTCCACAACACTTGCAGGTGCGATCAGAAATCTGGAGTATGATCTGATCATCACCGGCCGTCAGGCAATCGACGGTGATACCGCACAGGTTGGACCTCAGATTTCCGAGCACCTTGACATTCCTGTTATTTCTTACGCGCAGGATATTAAGATCGAGGGCGACAGCGTAGTTGTAGAGCGTCAGTATGAGGACAGATATCATGTGGTTAAGGCTAAAATGCCTTGCCTGATCACTGCTCTTTCTGAGCTGAATGAGCCCCGTTATATGACACCCGGCGGTATCTTTGATGCTTACAAGCAGGAGGTTACCGTGTGGGGCAGAGCAGATCTGAAGGATGTTGACGATGCAAATCTGGGCCTTAAGGGATCCCCGACCAAGATTGCGAAGGCTTCCGATAAGGTGAGAAAGGGTGCCGGTGAGAAGGTTTCCCTCGATCCCGACGAGTCTGTAAGCTACATTGTTGACAAGTTGAAAGTGAAACATGTGATCTAAAAAGAATACGCGTAAAACGAGTGCGCAGAAAGAGGTATAAAATGAATTTAGAAGAATACAAGGGTGTATATGTCTTTGCGCAGCAGGTGGATAATGAGATCAGCAGCATCGCTTTCGAGCTGCTCGGCAAAGCAAAAGACCTCGCGAAAGATTTAAGTACGGATGTTACAGCTGTGTTGATCGGTTCAGGCGTCAAGGGTCTTGCTGATCAGCTTGCTGAATATGGTGCAGACAAGGTTATCGTGGTAGATGACCCTGAGTTAAAAGATTACAGAACGGAGCCCTACGCACATGCGCTGGCATCCGTGATCAACAAGTATAAACCCGAGATCATGCTGGTGGGCGCTACCGCGATCGGCAGAGATCTGGGCCCGAGAGTATCTGCGAGAGTGGCTACCGGTCTGACAGCAGACTGTACCGTTCTTGAGATTGGTGATTTCCCGTTACAGGCAGTTCCCGGACAGGAGCAGTTACATAANCAGCTGCTGATGACNCGTCCGGCGTTCGGCGGTAACACCATCGCNACCATCGCTTGTCCTTACAACCGTCCTCAGATGGCAACGGTTCGTGCAGGCGTTATGCAGAAGATCGAGCCTATTAAGGGCGCAAAGGCAAATGTAGAGGAGTTCAATCCCGGCTTTACTCCTGACAATAAGTATGTGGAGATTCTGGATATTGTGAAATCCGTGGCTGAGACAGTAGATATCATGGATGCGAAGATTCTGGTATCCGGCGGCCGTGGTGTTGGCAGTCCGGAGAACTTCAAGATCCTGGAGGATCTGGCAGAGGTGCTTGGCGGTACCGTAAGCTGCTCCCGTGCTGTGGTAGATTCCGGATGGAAGCCGAAGGATCTGCAGGTGGGTCAGACCGGTAAGACGGTNCGTCCGAACGTGTATTTCGCAATCGGTATCTCCGGTGCGATCCAGCACGTGGCAGGTATGGAGGAGTCCGATATCATCATTGCCATCAACAAGGATGCTGATGCACCGATCTTTGATGTGGCTGATTACGGCGTGGTAGGCGACCTGAACAAGATCGTTCCCAAGCTGACAGAGGCTCTCAAGGCGGAGATCGCTGCAGCGAAATAATGAACTGAATGATAAGTTTTGGAATCGGGGATGCCCATGAAAATGGGCATTCCTGATTGTTGTTTAACGTAGGAGAAAAGATTCAACAATGAAGGAATTAAAGAATAAATTAGAATATTTGTTAAAAAATTCAGGCGAAGATAAGTCTGAAATAGAGGCAATTATGAACGAGGAGTCTATTGCTCCGTTTGACACAGCAAATCGGCTGATGGCTTATCTTCTCTCAAACGGAAAAATGAGTTATTCGACTTATAAAAGTTTAAGCGATGAGTATATCAAGCGTTATCAGCAGGAAAATAAATATATTTCCTTGTTTGAAATGTCGCCTCGTACCTTTGGACAGACATGGGGAGAGCAGCATATAAAAAGTCTTTTTCCGGAGATTGTTATGGCGACTAGGAATAATCTTGCTGGAGTTTATCCGGGTTTTGATGGTGAGTTTGATTTATGGTATGAAGGAATCCGAATCGAAGTTAAGGCTTGCAGGGCTAATAGTGCAAACACAGAAGGTAGGTTGGCAGACCGTGCCTATTCTCATGAGGAGGCACATCTAAATAATTTTAAATATCACTATCAGCAGTTGAAGCCTTCTTGCTGTGATGTTTTCATTTGGATAGGAGTATGTCGAGATGAATTGCTATATTGGGTGTTAACGAGCGAGGAACTGCGAAAAACAGGAAAACTTGGTCCTCAGCATCGCAATGTAATGACCGATATTGCGGGAGCAGAAGTTTATGAAGGTCAGGTGTTTATGACTGAGGATGAGTTAAGAAGATTTCTCGTAGGAGAAGAAGACATACTTGCCAAAGTAGNTGAAAAGGGAAGAAATAATTAAGTTTATTAAGCAATTAACTCAAAAATAAGTTTTCTCCGTTGGTCACGGAACACACTATGGCATATTCGTTCGGAGTTAAATGATATAATGCAGCAATTTCCTGATCCATTACATGATATAATTTTGCAATGTCTTTTTGAGAACTGCTGATGATACAGTCAACATATTTGATGAGTTTGTCCTGTTCTTTTTCACTCACATTGGGAATAGGGATCTGTTCGATGTGTGAACGAAGTACCTTAACTGAATTAAACCGCTTTTTAAAATAAAATTGAGCGACTTTTGAATTCAAAATAGCCATGATATACTTGATTCTCATTCCTTCAACATTAGGAATGACAATATTACAACTATTTAGTGATAATGTCTGTTTGTCATCATAGGCAAAGACAAGTTGATTGCATATAAACCGGTATAGCAATTTTTCCTTTGCACGGTAATATTTGATAGGGGCAATTTGCTGAAAAGATTCGGGTTTAAATTCTATATAATTTTCTGTTTCATTAAATTTAAATTTATATATATCAGATCCTTTTAAAATCATTTCATTGTCGGAGCGCTTTTCGGATGATATATATTCCTTATTGTTGCCGGTAACAATTCCCAGCGCAAAATCTGCCTGGCCGGCTAGTGTAATTTTATTATCTGACAATTCAAGTTTATTTAGTATTTCATATTCTTCATCAGATGTTAAAAAAGAAAAACACTCTGCATTCACAGATCTTTGTGTCATAATAGAGAACTCTCTTTTTCCATCATTTACATTCATTCCTATGGTTGATAAAGGGGTACCGGTGTGTAACATTTGAAGAATAACACATGGGCATTGTACCTTGTCAAATACATTTCCCAGAAAATAGATATATTGGAAAGAGTTCGACTGTAACATTACCTTGCGGATTTCGGAATGAGCTTTCACATTTAACACTGCCTCCGGCAGCAAAAAAGACAACACACCTTTATCTGTCAGGTTATTTACAGCCTGTTCGATAAAGACATCATAGGATTCAATGTTTGCTCCGATTGCTGATGAGTATTTTTCCCTCAATCGTTTTTTTTCAAGGTCAGAAAATTCATATCCCCAAGGAGGATTCCCTATAATGAAATCGTATTTTATTGCATCAGAAAAAGAAAGAAAATCTCTCTCGGTTATATGATTATCAATAACCTTTCTGTCACTAATTGAGTATTTTAAAGCAAAGTTTATTCTTGCAATCTTAACGCATATCGAATCAATGTCATTTCCGTATACATTATTGTAATCAATTTCTGCAGGAAGCTGAAGGATAAAATTCCCTGTTCCACAACAAGGATCCAAAACCGTTCGCCCATGATAATTATTCATCGAAAAAAGTTTTTGGCATAGTTTCTCTACCACGCTGGTTGGAGTATAGTATGAACCGGTTGCTTTCCTGTTTCCGAGATTTTTGAGTGATATGTATAATAGGCCGAGAATATCTTCACAATCTTTATATTGGTAAGTGATATTAAAAAGTTCCGGGTAATCTTTTATGACAGAAATTATATTGCTTTTACGAACAGCCAAATCATCTACAAGTGAAATATAAGGATTATCTGCATATTTTCCATTCAGAAAATCAAAGATATTGCCGGACTTTTCGGAAGATATAGTTTTTACCGAGACCAGCTGGACGGCACAATCAGTTAATAGTCCAGCTATAATATCGTCCGTGATTGTAATTGATTTTTGATTTATGGTATCAATAATGGATTGAACTACAGGAACGTTTACTGATGAATGGGAAACATACGAATTGTATATGTTATTACCGGAAATAAATTTTTTGTTTCTACGGCTCTTTAAGGTTTTGGTTTCTCCATTTATAATGTGTGATTTTATATGGGAAACAGAATTATTTGAAAAATAGAAGGTTCTTTTTCTCTGTGTTGTGGGTACTATTTTTCCGAGNTTCACCCAGTTGCGTCCGGTTGCTATTGAGATTGAAAGTTCTTTACATAAATCAGCAAGAGACATCATTTCATCAAGATCATCTGAATACCGCTCGTCTGCCGGCTTTACGGCTGTGTCTGGAATAAGCCAAACATTACTGATCATTTGTGCACCATCAATTCTTCCTGCCTCACATAGTTTCTGTACTCTTCTTTCAGAAATATGAAACCTTTCAGCAGTTTCTTTAACAGATTTTAATTGCATTTTATGTTCCTCTCATTCATAACTATAATATATATTATGTGCGGATTGACGAATGATGTCAATATTAATATCGAATTAGGTTTCACGTTCCTTATATTCTTTTGCACAGGAATTTTTGTTTTTTTCTCCCGGATATGGTAGTATGATAGTAACAGTTCATCCAGAGCATTATCTGGTTGACAAATCGTGCTTGCANGANTTTGANNGNNANATGANGNTCTGAGGGAACGCCCGNATAATGAGCAAAGTTAGTTGCGAAGCNACGNGAAAGCANCNNNAGATGCGACTTTGCGAATGNGCGTGAGCTGAACTGATTGAGCGAAGCTNGCGCNTCGTCANTCATGAGANTCGCTACGCGAACTCGGCATGACAATANTNGNATNTGAGGGGATAAAAAATGGACAATTTTCAGATAGAACCGCAAAAACAATTACCAACTCGAAGCTTCGGACCGCCGGTGCAGCTTTATCTGCCGCCTCAGAAGCGCAAAGCATGGCCGATCATACTTATCGTTTGTGTATGCGCAGCGGTGGCGCTGTTTGCGGGGATATGGTTTGCGCGCACGCACTCTGCGGCCTATAAGGTCGCGAAGGGGCTTTCCAATCTGGCGAAGGAAATGGAGGAGATGAAGAATCCTCTGGCGGAGAAGATGGGCATAGATGAGATGCGCCAGCTATTCTTTACAGAGGGAAACCATACAGATACCCGATTGAACTTTACCTTCGAGACCGATTTTTTGGGTGAGGTAACGCTGGGCGTGGATACGGATTATTCCATAGACAGGGAAGCGAGGGAGATGTCTGCCGCCACCGAGCTGAGTGTGATGAATTATGATTTTGCGCATGTGAATGTTTATGGTGACGATGAGGTTTTTTGTTTTTCCATCCCGGAGCTGCTTTTAGAGGATATGTATGTGGAAAATGAGAATGTGCTCAGCCAGTACAATCATTCCATGTGGGCGGATGATTATTTTATGGGGCCTGCTGAGGGGGATGATTTTTCCATTGAATTGTTTCCGGATCTGACTCTTTTTGCGAAGGAGGAGGGATTTGCAGGTGCTTTCCTGGACCGCTATGATCTGCAGGTCAGGGAATGCAGGGAGCATATGACCATAGAGAAGGCGGACAAGGATCTTTACCGGGTCAGCTTTGACAGTATGTATTTCAATGAACTGGTCAGACAGGTTTTATATGATTATGTGGATGCTTCCGGATTGGGGCAGGAGCAGGCAATGCGGCTTCTCGGAAGCTTTAATGTGATATCCGCTCCGGACGATATCAGCTTTCTGTTTGAGATAAATAAAGAGAATCGGATCGAAAGCATTCAGATCGAGGAGCCTCTGGAAATATCCAATGGCAGACAGACCCTTACCGCAGAGATCTATTTTCTGGGAGAAGAGCGCAGTATCGAGAAGCTGCAGGGAAGAATCGGACTGGGTGAGGACGGAGGGAGAAAAAAGGGAAAAAGTGGAGAGGTCGTCTGGCAGCTGGTACAGAGTCTGGAGAAGGATGACTATCGGATAGAGACAGATATAAAATATAATTTTACCGATGAGGAGACAGAGACAGAAGAGAGGGCGGCCCTTGCGTGGGATTTAAATTGCAGAAGAAACAACTTTGATACTGAACTGACGGTAAAATGGCCCGGACAGGAAGTCAATGTGGAAGCGGAAGGGTCAGTGTCCAACATAGAAGCGGGGGAGAGCTTTGATCTGGAGCTGGAAGAACTTCTGATCAATGTGGACGAGGAAGAACTCCTGACGGTCACGGGAGATATCACGGTGGAGCCGCTGTCGAAACGAGTGAAGCAGATTGCGAAACCGAACATCGCATTTTTTGAAATGTCTGAGCGGGAATGGGAAGCGTACGTCGAGGCGCTGTTTGATGAGTACAGTTATTTCGATCCGTTTGGTTTCCTGTGGTAATTGCGTTTGCGGCCTGATGGGAAATGACCGGATAAAATGATTCGGCAGGGAGGAAAACATGGAAGGAAACGATAAGGAAATGATCGAAGAGATCATGCGGCATCTGGATACGGAATCTGAGCAGGGTGTGTACCGCATGAGCATTACTTTTGATGAAAAGAGCGAGGAGGCTAAAAATGTGTCTCATAAATGCTGCAACGTCTATGGGCGGCCAGCCTCGGAGACAGTGGGGCTTCTTGACATGTACACGGATATGAATGCGGGAGAACCCGACAGAAATTAGTACGGAGGAGAAAAGAGTAAAATGAGGCTGGAAGAACTTGCAGAATACGATCCGATCACGGTACAGTGTCATGATAATCCTGATGCGGATGCCATTGCGGCGGGGGTTGCGCTCTGCCGCTATTTTGAATCCAGAGGCAGGAGAGCGAGCCTGATCTATGGCGGAAGGAATAAGATACAAAAGCCCAATCTGCTGTTGATGTTGGAACACCTGGACATTCCCATCACGCATATAGAAGATGCGGTGGCTTATGCCAAGGCACAGCCGGGCGGAAAGCTGCCGGGACTTTTGGTCATGGTAGATTGTCAGTACGGCGCGGGCAATGTGGTGAAGCTGCCGGCGGAGCAGGTGGCGGTCATCGATCATCACCAGATAGAGACGGTACAGCCGGAACTGAGCGAGATCAATCCCCATGTGGGAAGCTGTTCCACGTTGGTGTGGCAGATGCTGTGCAGAGCCGGTTATGAGATAAAAGATATAAAGCTGGGCACGGCATTGTACTATGGGTTGTTTACGGACACGAATCAGTTCTCGGAGATATTTAATCCGCTGGATATGGATATGAGGGAAGCAGTTCCCGTGGATAAGACCTTGATCACATTATTCCGCAATTCCAATCTCTCTCTGCAGGAGATGGAAGTGGCGGGGGTGGCGATGATCCGGTATATCTATAATGATGACTATAACTATGCGATCATAAAATCCAAACCCTGCGATCCGAATATTCTGGGATTGATCAGTGATTTTCTGATCCAGGTGGCGGAAGTCTATTGCTGTGTGGTTTACAATGAAACAAAGGACGGTTATAAATTCTCGGTCCGCAGCTGTGTGAAAGAGGTGCAGGCCAATGAGCTGGCGGCTTTTCTTGCGGAGGGCGTAGGTTCCGGCGGCGGACATCGTGAGAAGGCGGGCGGCTTCATCAATATGACGCTCTATGAGGATACCTATCCGACACTGCACTCGGAGGCTTTTTTCAGTGAACGCCTCAATGACTATTTCGATCACTGTCAGGTTATTTATGCGAAAGAATATGATATTGATCTGACGGATATGCATTCCTTTGTGAAAAAGCCGATTCCGCTCGGCTATGTGGAGGCCAAGGACGTGCTGCCGCTCGGTACGCCAATCACGATCCGGACGCTGGAAGGCGATGTGGATCTGGTGGTGGAGGAAGATCTGATCATTATGGTCGGAATCAAGGGGGAGGTTTATCCAAACCGACGGGAGCGCTTTTCCAGGACTTATGAGGCAACACAGAGGCCTTATCATGAATGTGAGGACCATACACACTGCGATCTTTTATATGAACCGACGCTGCATGATCGTTCCACGGGAGAAGTCATGAAATTGATCGATCACGCGAAGATTTGTATTGCCAGCGGCGGTGCACACATACATGCCAAGGAGTTGACCGAAAGGGTCAAAGTTTTTACCGCCTGGGATGAGGAAAAATATATGTTGGGAAGACCGGGAGATTATCTGGCAGTGCGGTGTGACGATAAGCATGATATCTATGTAGTGGAGCGGGATATTTTCTTTAAGACGTATGAGAAAAAGAATGGTGAATAGCATGAAAAGAAGAAAAGATATCACCGCAGCAGAAGAATGGCAGTATGATGCCTTTATCAGCTACCGGCACACGCAGCCGGACAGTTTTGTGGCACAGACACTGCATAAATATTTGGAAAGTTTCAAGCTGCCGCGCAGTGTGGTGCGGCATAAAGTGGTAGAAAACGATGGAAGTCGGATCAAAACCCGGATCCACAGAGTATTTCGGGACAGAGAGGAGCTGCCTCTTGTGAGCAATCTTGCTGATCCGATCACGGAGGCGCTGGAGCATTCGGAGTACCTGATCGTCATCTGTTCCCCTAGACTGAATGAGTCAATGTGGTGCCGCAAGGAGATAGAGACCTTTATCCAGATGCATGACAGGGAACATGTGCTGGCGGTTTTGGCGGAGGGAGAGCCAGAGACCTCGTTTCCGGAGGAATTGCTTTTTCGGGAGGAGGAAGAGCATAAATCTGACGGTAGTGTCATTTATAAAAAGGTTCCCGTGGAGCCGTTAGCGGCGGATGTGCGTGGAAACACACGCAGGGAAATACGCAGAAAACTAAAGAGTGAACTGCTTCGTCTGGCTGCGCCCATGTTCGACTGTAATTATGACGATTTAAAGCAGCGGCATAGAGAGCAGAGGATGCGAAAAGTTATTTTGACGTCCGTGTCGGCGAGTGTGGTATGCTTATTGATCGGATTGGTCAGTACTGCGGCGGCACTGAAAATACAGCATCAGAGCCGGCAGATCGAAGAAGGGGCACAGCTCATCTATGAACAGTCCGAGGTGATAGAAGAGCAGTATGAAGAATCGCAGCGCAGGATCACGGAAGCCTATGCCAGAGAAGCGCTTGGCTATCTGGAAGAGGGAAACCGGATGATGGGATTGGCGGTGGGCGTCATGGCCTATCAGAATTATCTGCCGGAACTCTCTACTAAGGATCAGATAGCTGCAGACTGTCCGGCGCAGCTTATGTATTCTCTGTCAGAATTGCTGTATCTGTATGAGAACGATACACGGATCAAACCCGACCGGATTTTAGAGGCGCAGAGCACTATTCGTTTTATGAAGGTTTCCCCCAAGGGCGGCAGAGTGATGGCTCTGGGTGATTCCGGCAGATTGACTGTCTGGGAGAGCCTGCACGAGAGCAATATGACATCCTTTCGGCCGGAGGGCGTGAACCTGTCCTGGGAATGTCAGGTAGGATTTTTATCGGAAGACCGGATCCTGTACCCGCGAAACAATGAGNNNNCTCAGGNAGAGGANATCTGTGTGCNGNATCTGGAGACNNAAGAGATCAAGACCTATCCCTGCGNTNNCTATGAGGGNGTGGTGCCNATACCGGAGAAGGAAGCTTTTCTGGTNGTGGAAGAGGAAGGCTGTTATCTGGTGGGCGCAGACGGGGANGCGGCAGACAGANTGCAGTGGGAGCAGCTGGAGGAGGGCCTGTATGCCCGGACCGGCTTTGAGTCGGCGCAGGNGGTCACGAAGGATGGCAGGATCCTGGTGGCTTTGGAGCTTATGTCGGGAAGCGAAGAGAAACGGATCGCGGTGCTTACATATCATGCTGACACAGGGGAGAGGCTGGAGACTTCTGTATATCCGATCGACTATGAATATATAGGGAGCCTTTGNCTGGAGGATGGCAGTTATCAGCAGGGCGCNGATCTGCTCTATGTGACCAGTAACNGCAGTGAAAAAACGGATTCATCGGTCACAACGGCCGGTATGACAGGCAGATTGCAAGCGTTTGACTTGTCTGGTCAAAAAATGCTGTGGAGTTTTGAAGTATCGGGCAATTGGCTCTACGATGTAGGTTTTGCACGCANGGAGGGCAGCACCTATCTTTTGTGTCAGAAATACAGTGAGGCTATGCTGCTTGACAGAAGGGACGGGACGCTGATCGATACTTTTTCTTTCGGGTCAGAGGTCGTTATGACCGGTTCCTATACCAATACGGATGATTTTATGGCGTTTACANGNGACGGGANNTGGCATTATCTGANCACNGAGCGTATGGAGGATGTGNNGGGNGTGACCTTTTCCGACTGTACNTCNTCCAATGTGANGGATTTTGCNATGGGAGACGGCTANTGTGTGACNCTGCCTTATGGCAGCAATCGTATCACGGTGTACCAGAGAGCACTTGGCGCGGGAACGGAGGTATTCCACGAGGGAGAGGATATTTACAGACAGGCGCGGCTTAGCGCGGACGGAAAGCTTCTGGCGGCGGCAAGGCTGGACGATGAAGTCTATACCTGTGTGGAGATGTTCGATACGGCGGAGAAAAAGCTGATCTGGACTTATAAGGATGCCGCCTATTTTGAAGCAATGCTCTTTGGTGACTTTAACGGGGACAAGGCAGAGTCCCTTCTGGTGGTCACCAGGGATGCATACCATATCATAGATCCTGCGGACGGTACCGTCCTGCGGACTGTGGCCTTTGAGGACGGTAACATGGAGTATCTGGGCATAGACCGGAATCATGGTGTCCTTTCCATGAAAAAGCATGATACATTGTATGGATATCAGCTTTCGGACNGGGAACTGCTCTATGAAGAGGCTCTTTCGGATGGTATCACGGCTGTGTGCAATGAACGATCCTTTTATGCGGTGGCCTCAAAGGAGACGGACAGCCTTCTCTTTTATCAGATGGGGAAAGAGGGAGTCTATATGGATCCGGTGATGAGAAACATAGATGCGGAATATCTGGAGACCATGTTCTTTGATGAGGATGACGATGATCTCTATCTGGTCTATAAAGACGGAAGGGTACTTATTTATTTTGTGGACTGGGATACCAAGGATGATATCTATTTCTGTGACTGTCATGGCAAATATGAAGGGCTTTCCGCGTTGATGATGCGGTATGAAGCGGTTGAGGGAGCGGATTTTAGTCTTTTATGCGGAGATTTTGAGGCTTACCAGATAGATCTGCGAAAGGGACAGAAGTACAACAAACGCTCCCATATCCGTGGCTATCTGGCATATGATGCCGCATCCGAGACCCTGTATCTGCAAAATGGCGGCAGGATCTATACATCCCCTTTATATTCTCTGGAGGAGATCGTGGATCAGGCAGAGAAGGTGCTGAGCGGCAGCAGTTATTGGAGTTATCAGGAGTTTACACTCGATTATATGGTGGATATGTGAGTTTCCTATAAAAGGAATCCATTCGGGGACCCGTGTCGGGTCTTGCAGTTTTNCNAAAAAAGTGTATAATNNTATTGTATGNTTTTNNGTANAGANGATTACAGAGTACGACAAGGAGGAATTTGATCATGGGATTAACATTGTTGTTGGGTGGTTTTGTTGTGGTAGTGATCATTCCTGTTGTGATTTCCGTGGTGTCGGCAGTGGTGTCCGGCATTGCGGCGGCAGTTGAGGATGAGGAAGATTGACCTAATCAGTCGAGATTAAAAATGGGGCAGAATTCCACAGTGTGGAGTTTTGCCCTTTTGAGACAGAGGGAGGGAACGGAACGTGGAATCCAAAAATTTTATCGAACAGATCATAGATAAGGATCTGGCAGAGGGTGTCTATGACACTGTGCACACCAGGTTTCCACCGGAACCCAACGGCTATCTGCATATCGGTCATGCGAAGAGCATTCTTTTAAATTCCGGTCTGGCAGAGAAATATGGCGGCAAATTCAATATGCGNTTTGACGATACCAATCCGACTAAGGAGAAGAGCGAGTTCGTGGAATCCATCAAGGCCGATGTGAAGTGGCTGGGAGCGGATTTTGAGGATCGGCTGTTTTTTGCTTCCGACTATTTCGACCAGATGTATGAGGGAGCGNTGAAGCTGATCAAAAAGGGCAAGGCTTATGTGTCGGATCTGACGGCNGAGCAGATGCGTGANTATCGGGGAACGCTGACGGAGCCGGGACGNGACGATCCGAACAGAGACCGCAGTGTNGAAGANAATCTGAGGCTGTTCGAGGAGATGAAGGAGGGCAANTATGCTGACGGGGAGAAGACCCTGCGCGCGAAGATCGATATGTCC
Organism: Lachnospiraceae bacterium; assembly: GCA_014804565.1. Taxonomy (GTDB): domain Bacteria; phylum Bacillota; class Clostridia; order Lachnospirales; family Lachnospiraceae; genus UBA3282. The sequence goes on along the minus strand of JAAUZN010000076.1, from coordinate 32,687 downwards.
TCTCCGAATATCAATATGCGCGATCCGATCCTTTATCGTGTGGCGCATCTGCCCCATCAGAATACGGGAGACAAGTGGTGCATTTATCCCATGTACGACTATGCGCATCCCATAGAGGATGCCATTGAGGGAATCACCCACTCTATCTGTACGCTGGAGTTTGAGGATCACAGGCCTTTGTATAACTGGGTGGTGACGGAGCTTGAATATGAGCAGCCGCCCAAGCAGATCGAGTTTGCCAAGATGTATTTGACCAATGTGGTCACTGGAAAGAGATATATCAAAAAGCTGGTGGAGGATGGCATTGTGGACGGCTGGGATGATCCCCGTCTGGTTTCCATCGCTGCGCTCAGGAGAAGAGGCTTTACNCCGGAGTCGATCCGTCTTTTTGTGGATCTCTGCGGTGTCTCCAAGGCAAATTCCTCGGCGGAGTATTCCATGCTGGAATACTGTATCAGAGAAGATCTTAAAATGAAACGGCCCCGGATCATGGCGGTGACCGATCCGATTAAATTAGTAATAGACAATTATCCGGAGGGGGAGACGGAATATCTGCCCGTGGTCAACAATCCGGAGAATGAGACTCTGGGTTCCAGGGAAGTGCCTTTTGGCAGAGAACTTTATATCGAGCGGGAGGACTTCATGGAGGAGCCGCCGAAGAAATATTTCAGACTTTTCCCGGGCAATGAGGTTCGTCTCATGGGAGCCTATTTTGTGAAGTGTGTGAGCTTTGAGAAGGATGATGCGGGGAATGTGACGGTGGTGCACTGCACCTACGACCCGGCGTCCAAGGGAGGCAACAGTCCGGACGGCCGCAAGGTGAAGGGAACTATCCACTGGGTAGCCGCTGCGGAATCCGTGAAGGCAGAGATCAGGCTTTATGAGAATATCATCGATGAGGAGAAGGGCGTCTACAATGAGGACGGCAGCCTGAACCTGAATCCCAATTCTCTGACGGTGCTTAAGGAATGCCGGATCGAGCCGTCGGTGAAGGATGCGCAGGCTTATGAGAGTTTTCAGTTTGTGCGGCAGGGTTTTTTCTGTGTGGATTGCAAGGATTCCAAGCCGGAGAGTCTGGTTTTTAACAGAATTGTATCNCTTAAAAGCTCCTATGTATTGCCGAAAAAGGAGAATTAGGGTAGAATATAATAGTCGCAAAAGAAAANCAAGCGAAGCGTAATCGAGTTGTCACTGTAAATATAGACGAATAAATATGATTGGGGAGGACGAGAAAAATGGCAGGACTGTTGTCGGGGTTAGAGCAGTTTGGATTAAGTAATCTGGAAAGTATGGATCTTTATGAGACACCTAAGAAGGCGGAAGAAGGGGAGAAGGGAGAGCAGAAGCCCCATACGGTGCAGGAGCAGGATTTTCTCTTTGATAAATCCTTTACCTGTCCTCTTTGCGACAGAGAGTTTAAGGCGAGAACCGTAAAGATCGGTAAGGCGAAGCTGGCAGGCAGTGATCTGGATCTGCGNCCGCGCTACGAGCAGATNGATNTGTTAAAATATGATGTGATCATGTGTCCNTCCTGNGGNTATGCAGCGCTTAGCAGATTTTTTAANTATCTNACATCTCCTCAGGCGAANAATATTCAGAAAACCATCTCGGCTACCTTTAAGCCNCAGAAGGAANTTGCGGAGACNTATACCTATGATGANGCCTTAGAGCGTTACAAGCTGACGCTTGCAAACGCTATCGTGAAGCAGACAAAGGCCAGCGAGAAGGCGTATATCTGTCTGAAGACGGCATGGCTTCTTCGGGGCAAAGCGGAGCATCTGGATCCGGAGCAGCCGGACTACGAGGCGCAGAAAAAGCAGTGTCAGGAGGAAGAGGATGAATTCCTTAAGAATGCACTGGAGGGATTTCTGGCGGCCAGACAGGCAGAGAGTTTTCCCATGTGTGGAATGGATGAGCCTACGGTGGATTTCTTGATCGCAGTGACGGCGATGCGCTTCGAGCAATATGATCTTGCCAGCCGTCTGATCACGAACCTTGTCACTTCCAAGACGGCCAATCCCCGTATGAAAGATAAGGCAAGGGATGTAAAGGAAATGATTGTAAAGAAGATCAAGGAAAAGAATGCCGCAGCGAAAAAATAGCGGCGGTTGGGACGTAGATGAGAGAATTACCGATCCATATTCAATTGGATCCCCAAAACGGTAAAACATTATACGAGCAGATTTACGAATATATCCGGGAGGAGATCAGGAAAGGGAATCTTTTGCAGGATGAAAGGCTTCCATCTGCCAGGTTTCTCTCGGATTATCTTCAAGTATCCAGAACCACGGTAGATATGGCCTATGGGCAGCTGGTGGCGGAGGGATATCTGGTGGCGCGGCCCAAGAGAGGATATTTTGTCAGTACGACAGAGGGGCTGTATCACATGGAAATGGAAGCAGGGTGGGAGAAGGAAAAACCGCCGCTTGCCCAAAGGAAACCGGGCTGTCGGTACGATTTTTCTCCTACTGCCATCGATATGAGCCATTTTCCCTATGCGACCTGGAAGAAGATCACGAGAAATATCCTGGTGGACGCCAGAAGCCAAATGTTTGCGCTGGGAGAGCCTCAGGGAGATTTGGAGCTTCGCAGGACGATCTGCCGTTATCTGCATGGATCCCGCGGGGTCAATTGTGAGCCGGAACAGATCATCGTCGGAGCAGGGAATGATTTCCTGCTTCTTTTATTGGAAAAGATTCTGGGACGGCATGTTCATGTGGCGATGGAAAATCCCACATATATCAGAGCCTATAAGATCTTTCGTTCCTTTGCTTATCCGATATCCCTGATACCGATGGATGATAAGGGGATTCGGGTAGACAGGCTTAGAGAGAGCGATGCACAGATCGCCTATGTGATGCCCTCCCATCAGTATCCCACAGGGATTTCCATGCCGATCGGCAGAAGGATGGAGCTTCTGCGATGGGCGGCGGAGGGGCAGGAACGCTATTTGATCGAGGATGACTATGACAGTGAGTTTCGCTATAAAGGGAAACCCCTGCCTTCCCTGCAGGCTTCTGACAGGCTGGGACATGTGATCTATATCGGGACTTTTTCCAAGGCGATCGCACCCGCTATCCGGGTCAGCTATATGGTGCTGCCCTACCCGCTTTTGGAGAAATACCGCAGGGAGTGCAGCTTCTTTTCCTCTACGGTGTCCCGGATCGATCAGACGATCTTAAACGAATTTATCCGCGACGGGTATTTTGAACGGTATCTGAATAAGATGCGAAAGGAATATCGGATGAAGCATGATCTGCTGCTCGGCGAGCTGAAAGCTTTCGAGAAGGATTTTGCGGTGAGCGGCGGCAGTGCCGGCCTGCATATTCTGTTAAAGGATCTGCGGGGAAGAAGCGAGGAGATCCTGGCGCAGGAAGCGGAGTCGGAGGATGTAAAGGTTTACTGCATGAGCGCCTTTCAGATGAAAGAGTCCGACATGGAAATGACAAACGAGAAAAAGCAGAAGAGCCCGGCGACCATGATCTTAGGATACGGAGGAATGTCTGAGGAGGAGATCAAAGAGGGAATACATCGGCTGAAAAAAATATGGATTGAGTAAATTGGTCGGGATAGAGCAGAAATAAAAATCGAGTGCGTAAGCACTCGATTTATTGTTTAGCGATAGGAAAGTCTTTTCAGCATATTCAGATAGGAGCATGTCTCCTCATAGAGCATGTCAGGATGGAAGGACGCGTCTTCAAAGCGGGCGTTCATCAGGCCTTCCAGGGTGAAGGTCAGCATCTGATCCAACTTTTCATAGTCCACATCTTCCTTGAAGAGAGAACGGTTTGCCTGGTTTTTCAGGACTGCCTGTACATCGCTCAGCACGGTTTTCTGGCGTTCGATGGCCATCAGCGCTTCGCTGACATTCTCGACACGGCAGCGATTTAAGAACTGCTGCATATAAGGATAGTTCTTGAGCACCTGCAGTTTGGCATATTCCATCTGACGGCGGATCTCAAAATAATCCTTCTCTGAGGAGGAGACACCGCTTGTCAGCTCCAGCTTCATAAAACGTACACTATAGTCATAGAGAAAGCTGTAAAGGCCGAGTTTGCTCCCGAAATAATGAAACAAAAGCCCCTTACTGATACCGGCCTCGCTGACGATATCATCTGTACTTGCATGTTTATAGCTGCCCATGGCAAATACCTTCAGGGCGGCATTGATCATGCGATCCTGTTTTTCCTTTTTCAGATCAAAAAATTTCTCGTTCATAGCTTCCCCAATTCTACATAAATTGACTTTTTCAGTCAGACTATACTATAACACAATAGCGAAAAGGATTCAATGATATGTAGGAAACTAGTTTGGAGAAAATTTTCAAACACAAGATGTTGTGGGTGAAAAGCAAAAAAAAGGAAGATTATTGTTTTTTTTATACATATTCTCTTTTCATTTTCGCAAAATAGTACTAATATATATAGTAATAACAGATACGGTGAAAGGAGAACACTGATGGCGAAAAAATTTGGTAAATTATTGATGGTGACAGCGGCTCTTGGCGCCGTAGCGGGAGGCGTCTACTACTACCTGAAAGGTAGAGATGATTTTCTGGATGATGACTTTTTCGATGACGATGACGACTTTGATAATTTCGATGATGACATGGAGGAGAGCGACACAGAGCGCAACTACGTGGACTTAGATCTCGGAAAAACGGAAGAAAATGACAGTAAGGAAGAAGTTAAGGAAGAGTTTAAAGAAGGAATTCAGGCGGCGAAGGCCGAAGCCACAGATAAGATCGTGGGCGGCGTAAAGAAGGTGGAGGAATTCTTCGACGACGATGACAGTGATGGCTCGATGGATGCCATGTGATAGCCGCATAGAAAAAACAAGCGCCTGCGTTAGCAGGCATTTGTTTTTTCTGCGGCATCAACGAGCAAATGTCCGATGTAGTCGGACTATAAGCGCGTTAGCGCGGGTTTGCGAGTGGACAGCATTGCCTGTCCATTTTTATTTATTTGCCTTGTATGGCGGATCAGCAGGATATCCGCCTTTGAGTTTCTGCATGCCTCTCTGGATGGCNTCCTTTGAGTTCTTCCAGTCAGCATCCTTATTGCGGTAGTCAAATTTTTCCACCAGCCAGGAAACATCCTCGGACAGCCGCGCCATGTTCTCCTCCATCAGAGGGAATACCATGTCGTAGAAGTCGGCTTTTTCCCGGTCTGACAGGCGGCCGTCGGCGGCCTCGCACAGATCGCCGAAGTGGTGGAGACAGAAGCCCTTGCTCTGTTTTACCTTTTCCCGGAATTCGGGATCTTTTTTATACATCACAAAAAAGGTATCCAGATAGCGGTCGTAGGTGCTGGCATAGCGTTTGCAGATGTAGCAGGAGGTCTCCTTTTCCTGAACCCAGATGCCGATGGGATTCGTGCGCTCGGTTTGTTTCTTGAGCCGGTCCTTCAGAGAGGTCTTGCCGGGCTTGAAGGCTTTGATCTGCTCCTGCAGCTCGCGGTTCATCTTTACATAGTGTGTCTTTAAGATCCACGCATTTCCCAGGGTGTTGCCGTAGTCGAACATNTTCTTNAAATGNTCCCGACAAAAGCCCTCCCGGTCTGTATCTTCCCGNACGTCACTCTCCATGTAGGAGGAACCGGAACCTAANACAAAATCAAGCAGGTCCTGTTCTACATTCCGCTCGATGAAGCAGAAGGGACATTCATCCTGCGCGTTCATGGCGTCATTCAGGGGGATGGTGTAGAGTTTTTCTTTCATAGGTGCGGCTCCTTTCACGGTTAACAGAATATTTGATCTTACTATAGAGTATAACACTTGGAGAGAGAGAAGGGAAGAGNGTGTGACGGCAAAAAACTTGACGNTTGACTACTNTNTNTAGTACAATTTATGTAAACCATCATACGGGATTGGCAGATAAGGAAGGGAGGCGTAAAATGAGCAGCCGGATCCGCTGTTTATGCGGAGAGACCTGTATGGTGNGGATACGATACGTAAAGGGGGAATTATTCATGAAAGTACAGGTGAGAAATGAGGGGATGATATATCTCCCCGCACAGGCAATGACAGCCTTTTCNATCCGAGAGCAGGATATTTTGGACTGTAGTCTTACACAGACAGGAATCCTGCTGACACCGATCTTCCTGGCGGAGAGTATGGCCGGGGTGAAAAAAAACTAGAGTTACAGATTGAGTGTTTTGGTAAATTCAGCATTTACCGAAATGGGCGCTATCATCCGATGAAGAACAGGAAAGCGGAAGAGCTGCTCTCTTATCTTTGCTGCAACGGAGGCAGGGCGGTCAGGAAGAGAATGCTGGAGGAACTTATGTGGGCAGAGTCGGAACGAGGCAAAGCCCGTGACAGTCTGTACAAAGTGTGCGCTTTTTTGAACGGATGGCAGGAGAAGGAAGGAGTAGAGCTGCCGCTTGCGATATACAGAGAAGAGATCTATCTGGATACGGAGCTGATAGAGCTGGATCTGCAGGAGTTTGTCAAGTGTCTCGACAGTAAGAATGTGGAGGACTGGGAACGTGCGGAACGGCTTTATACGGCTCCGCTTTTATTTGAAAACAGTTATGAGTGGGTGGAGGATTATGAGGCTGTCTATGACATGGCGTACTACGAGGCGCTTGGCAGACTCTTAGTCCACTATGAAAAGCAGGGAAATAAAGAGAAAGCGATCTACTACAGCAGAAAACTGAAAGGATTCCGATAACTTTCCGATTTGTTTACGGAAACTTTCCGGGCCGCTATGCTAGACTGGCTTCATCAGACAGGAAGCGCAGCTGCAAAATGTTTGAAAACAACCAAAAAAAGGAGGAAATGAATTATGGCAACATCTTATGTACTTAATGTAGACCATCAGGGGACATCCTGCGGGGATTTCTGTATCTATCAGACCTATGAGGATCAGGATGAGGATATCCGCTCCCTGGTATGGTTCAGCAAGACTGCACATCCCGGCACCGCGATAAAGTTTGGCTGGAATGTGGATTACAGCTTCGCATGGTGCGAGGAGGGCGTACTGGAGCCCGGTGTGGTATTCCACGCATCCGAGGTGCGGAAAGCGGATCCTTCCAATACCAGTGAGAACTCCATCGCTTTCAAGAAGGAAAAGGGCGCGTATCATTTTGTGAATTCCGATCACAAGACGACCCAGGGCAAGCTGGGAATCAGATGCGACGGTTCCATTCCGGCCGGCAAGGCTTCCATCGGTATCGGTATGTCCGGCAATCCTGTGTTTGCGAGACCTGCGGACCCCAACCTTCAGTACACCTTCGGACCGCATCCGAAGTACTGGATCGCGTTCGGTGATTTCGAGGAGGGCGAGGTGATCGATCTCAACCGTATGACCCAGAGATACGAGATCAAATTCCCGATCAACCAGTACGAGAGATCCATCAGGCTTACATCCGATAACACTTGGGAAGCGGCCGACTAAGCGGCGTATATTGTCCAAAGAGAACCGGCAGGACATTGGACTGTCGGTTCTTTTTTTAAAAAAATAAGAAGCATATATCGCTTGATGCTTTGGAACGGAGGGAAAGATGATATTACAAAATGAGGATTACAGGGAACGGGGAATTACGGTAGCGATAGATCATAACATTCGGATGACGAAAGAGGACAGAAAAGGGTGGTTTTATAAAAAATGGCCCGGATTGACTTCGGGAATCGGAAGAGAAGGAGAGTTGGAGAAACATTTGGAAAGCAGCTTGATGAGAGCAAAGGATCTTTACAGAGGCGCTTANGAGAGAGGAGTCATTCCTTACCCCACTAGCGTGCCGTTTGCGGTCTACAAAGAAAAAATGGGCGCGGAGGAGGATACGTTGATGGATGTGTTCCGCAGGCTGCCGAAAGGGGGACTGCTCCATGTGCACAGCGCGGCTGCGCTCTCGGTGGAGGAACTGATAAACCTGCTGAAAGAATGGACAGGCCGTCCAATCTATATTACGATAGCCGGAGCTAACAAGGGAAAGATGAATTATCTGCCGGACAATTATCAACTGATTCCCAAAGTCGAGATGATGCTGGAGGATTTTTGGGGAATTATGGATGCAGAAAAAAAGCTCAGGAAGTGGCTGACTGTCGGAGAGCATACGGATAAAGCGGAGTATATCTGGGATGAATTTAATAAGATTTTTATCAGGACNTCTGCTTTGTTTTCGGATAGGACTTTCTATTTTGAGTATCACCGAAGATTTTTTATGGAATGCCTCAGGGACAGGATCGATTATGTAGAGCTTCGCTGTGGCTTTCAGGATTTTGAGAGTCAGGAGAATGAGGCAAAGAAGAATGTGATTTTGGATCAGTCTCCGGAGTTTTTGGATGTGCTGGAGGATGCAAGGATTGCAGCGATGCAGGAATATCGGGAAAGCAGAGAGGAGGGCGGTTGGAATCCGCCTTACGGGGAGATCGGTCTCGGCGTGATCCTGTGTGCAAGGAGAGATTTAGATCCCGAGAATCTGGAGCACAGGCTGAAGCTGATGAGAAAGATGGATACGGCCATAGCATGGAAACTTGGGTGTTACAGCAAACTGATAAAAGGGTTTGATTTTGTCAGTGAGGAGGACAGGGGAAAGACAAGCTATTCCTATTATAAAGACATCATCTACGGCGAGGTGTTTGACGGATATGAGGAAGGCTCCCCGGAAGAAGCGGCGTTTAAGCCGTTAAAGCTGCAGTACAAGCTGATCGGCGTTTCCAGGGTGGAAATGATTGAACTGATGCTGCATGCCGGAGAGAGTCTGTGGATGGAGCAGGAGAATATCATAGACGCCAAGATCGCATCAAAGAGCAGAATGGGACACGGATTTCAGATGCTGGGATTCCCGGCTGCATTGATGGATTATCTGTATGGCAGGTGCGTCGATTCTCCGGGTGGCCCCGTGCTTGAGGTGTGCCCGATCAGCAATCAGATGCTGCGGTATTTTCCGGATATCAGAAACCATTATGCGCTGATGCTCATGAAGATGGGTGTGCCTTGTGTGCTGGCCAATGACGATCCGCAGATATTGGGGAACCCCGGACTTTCCTATGATTTCTGGGAAATGTATATGGCGTCGGACGGCGGTTTGATGATGGTTAAGGGACTTGTGTTTACGGCTTTTGTATTTCAGTATCAGGACAGGATGGAAATCGCTCTGAGTGAATGGGAGGATAATGTCTATGCGGACTGCCTGCGGGATTTTAAGGAAAAATATTGGATGCCTTTTCTGGAAGAGATGAACAGATATTTTGAAGGTGAGGCGGTATAAGGGAGGGCGACGGCAAGCCGTCCCCCTTCCGGATGATATGGAGGGAAAATATGAGANCAATCAACATGATGATAAGCAAGTATAATTTCAGAAAAGGAGANGCGTCCCGCATACGCTATATTGTCATCCACTATACGGGCGGCTTTGGTANGGCGAAGGAGCAGTGCCAATATCTGGCGGGCGGGAACAGAAACAGATCCGCGCATTATTTTGTGGGATACGAGGGAGAGATATGGCAGAGCGTGGAGGATGAAAACATCGCCTGGCATTGCGGGGCAAAGAGCTNCANGCATTCGGAATGCCGCAATGCCAACAGCATAGGGATCGAGCTGTGTGTGCGGAAAAAGGATCAAAGNCATAAAAGCGCGGAGGATAAGGATTGGTATTTCGANGATGCTACGGTGGAGGCCGCGGTGGAACTGACCAGATATCTGATGATGAAATATGGAGTGCCCGCCTCCAACGTTCTGCGGCATTATGATGTGACGGGAAAGATATGTCCCGCACCCTATGTACATAATNCGACACAGCATACCTGGGAGGAATTTATGGAGAACGTAAGAAGAAAAGATACTGACTGGATTGGTTGGATCAAGAANCTGCTGTCTGTGATCANCAAGGTTTTAGGCGAGAGTTTAAAGGGCAGNAAAACGGGTAATGACGATGATGATCGGCATAAGACGAGCATTATGGGAAAACCGCAGGTGAGCGCAGATCGGATCGCGGCATACATTATCAGTGTAAATCCCGCCGCAGCCTGGTACGCAAAGCAGCTTGCAGATACCTATATGGAGGAAGGATTTTGTGAAGGGGTGCGTGGCGATATAGCGGCGGCTCAGGCGATGCTGGAGACCGGGAATCTGACCTTCGCAGGCTCGGCGGNGACGCTGGATCAGAATAATTTCTGCGGTATGGGCGTCACNNCNNNNGGCATGAANGGCTGNTCNTTTNANACCATGCNGGAGGGNGTNCGGGCACAGATNCAGCATNTGAAAGCCTANGCCAGCAANGANGAACTTAAGAACGACTGTGTNGATCCCAGATATNNNTNTGTGGANAAGGGCTGCGCGCCCTATGTGGAATGGCTCGGNCANAAGGAAAATCCGNANGGACGNGGCTGGGCCTCCGGGNAGGGGTACGGCGNNAAAATATGCAGGATCCTGGATNAGATGAANANNCAGAAGNNATAAGNAAGGAGGAGGCNTATGTTCNGGAGAAGNNCGGANTTTTCNCAGTATANATTTCTGGTGGACGGGTTGAGCGATGAAATATTAAAAAAGCGTGTGGAGACAAGTCTTCGTTTCTATATCAAAAAGGCCAATAAATACAGGAAAAGGGATGCTTTTCTGGGAATGTTGAGTATTGTGCTGCCGGCCTTTGCCACATTTGCATCGGCGGCCGCCGGCATTTATGAAGAGCAATACCCGCAGCTTGATCTGGTAGTTCCCGTGATCACATTGATCGCTACGGTAACGGCCGGTATGATTGCCCATTTTAAGTTTTCCGAGAAAAAGCAGAATTACAGAAATCTGGCTGAGAGTATGAAGAGCGAGGTGGCCATGTATGAGTGCCGGGCCCAGAAATACAGCAGGGAAAAGACCGAGAACGAGGAGCAGGCAAAGGATATCTTTCTGCAGGCCATAGAAAAGATCATAGAGGACGGCTACAGAAAGATCAGGNATCTGGAGGCAACGGAGCAGAATGTTGCGGAGAGCAGAAATTAGATGGTATAATTTATGTGAATGCCCGCGAGCTCGAAAAACCGGAGGTTTTTCGAGCGTGCACTGCGGAGAAAAACGAAGAACGGAGAATAATTATGCAGACACAGATTCCCAGAGTAAATGAAGACCCGGAAAGCATATTGTCACAGGTAGAATGTTTTGCCCTGGACATGGACGGCACGATCTATCTAGGAGAAAAATGGATCGACGGCGCACAGGAATTTCTGAAAAGCATAGAGGCTTCCGGAAGAAGCTATGTTTTTCTGACCAACAATTCCTCTAAAAACGCGGCGGTCTATGTGGAAAAGCTTGCCCGGATGGGGCTTTCCGTAGGCGAGGATAAGATCGTTACCTCGGGACAGGCTACGATCTATTATCTGAAACGGCATTTCCCGGGAAAAAGAGTGTTTGTTCTGGGAAATGAACTGCTGCGGGAGGAGTTTGTGCAGGAGGGGATCTGTCTGGAGGAGGAGAGCCCTGATGTGGTGGTGACAGCCTTTGACACTTCGCTGGATTATCAGAAAATGTGCAGAGTCTGCGATTTTGTCCGGTCCGGTCTGCCCTATCTGGCTACGCACCCGGATTATAACTGCCCCACGGAGGACGGTTTTATCCCGGATGCGGGTGCGATTCACGCTTTTATCCACGCCTCGGCATTTCGCTATCCGGACAGGGTGATCGGCAAACCGAACGAGGATATCATAGAATATTTGACTAGTAGAGTCAACAAAGAGAGGGGAAAGATCGCCATGGTGGGAGACCGCTTATATACGGATATCGCTGCGGGCAGAAACCATGGCTTAAAAAGCGTGCTGGTCTTAAGCGGGGAGGCGTCCCTGGAGGATGCAGAGTCCTCTGAGGTAAAACCTCATCTGATCTTCTCCTCGGTGCAGGAGATGATTCCCTTGCTTTAACGTCTGTTCCGGCTGCGAATATTGTTGACGAACATATTGTTGACGAGCAGCTTTTTTATAGTAGAAACAGGAGCGAGGATGTAGTACAATAATGTGATGGATTTGTACTGCGGTAAAGAGAGTCCGGCTCGCGATCCGGTCTGAAAAGGAGTTACATAGGCATGAACATACAGGCACAGTTGTGTGGCATTATTCTGCTTGTCACCATGTTTTTATTCTATAAAAGATACAAGTCTCTGCGGCTCAATACGCAGATTGCCTTTCAGGTGCTGCTTTTGGTGATGTTGCTTTGCGTTTTCTGCGATATGCTGTCAATCTGGGCTATTGTGAGGCTTTTGCTGGATCACAGGGGACTGGTGTATGTCATCTGTAAAGTGTATCTGGCGACACTGGTGCTGGTGGGGCTTGCAGGTCTTTTGTACGAGTTTTCGGATGTGTATGAGCATAAAAAGGAATTTTTGCGGGCCACGTTTGCAGCAACCGCGGTCGCTTTGGTGGGGATCATCGTCATTGCCTGTCTGCCCTTGGGAATCTACAAGATGGGCAGGGTGGTGTACACGGCAGGTCCGAGTGTGTTAGCGACTTATGCCTTTACAGGATCTTTTGTCATCGCCAATATCATTGTGACTATTGTAAAGCGCAACGACGGCAATTCCAGAAGGAGCCAGGTGATCCTGATCTGGATGGGAATCTGGGCGTTGGCGGCGGTTGTACAGTTTTTGAATAACGAGCTGCTGCTGGTGGGGTACGCAGGCGCGCTGGGTGTGCTGGTGATTTTTTTCCGGTTAGAAAATCCGGAGTATCTGACGGACCGTCTGACGGGGTTCTTCAATCAGGATGCCCTTTTGTACTATGCCCGTAAGCTGTATAATCGGGAAACCAATTTCGCCGTTCTGGCTATCTGGTGGACCCTGGGCGTCAACCAGCTGGAAGAGGACAGGCGGGAGCGGGAGGTGATGGCGGCTTTTGCCAGAAGACTTCCGAAGCTGGAGAATACGAAAGTGTTTAAGATGGCGGATGACGAGGTATGGATGATTCTGGAGGATCCGGAGCACGCGGAGGAGACCGTAGAGAAGGTAAAGGCCTACATGGAATATGGCAGACGGGAAGTGGGAGGCAACGCCCAGGTGGCGTTCAACTATCTGCCCAATGCCGGACTGGTGGGCGATTATCAGGAGATGGTGCATCTGCTGCAGTATGCGAGATGGAGAAGCAATGATTACAGCTCGTCAAACTTTAAGCGGCTGGATACTGATTTTGTGGAGCAGATGCGTCAGGAAGGCATCATGGAGCAGATGCTGGAGGAGGCCATGAAGGAGGATCGGATCGAGGTGTTTTATCAGCCGATCTTCTCGACCAGGGAGCATAGATTCGTGAGCGCGGAGGCTCTGGTGCGCATGCGGGATAAAGAAGGGAATCTGGTGCCGCCGGGGGCTTTCATTTCCGTGGCGGAGGCAAATGGTAAGATCCTGCAGCTTGGCGAGATCGTGTTCGANAAGGTCTGCCGNTTNTTCACNAAGGANAGNCTGGAGCAGTATGGNCTGCATTATATAGAAGTAAATCTGTCTGTCGTGCAGTGCGGNTATNNCNGGCTTGCNGAAGATTANATAGGNATCATGGAGAAATACCAGATCNANCCNANGTATATCAATCTGGAGATCACGGAGTCAGCTTCCATGGCGGCCAAGAAGACGCTTTTGGAGAATATGCGCAGACTGATGGAGTACGGCGTGTTCTTTTCGCTGGATGATTTCGGCACAGGGCAGTCGAATCTCAATTATATTGTAGATATGCCGGTCAACATTGTAAAATTTGACCGGGAGATGAGTCAGGCCTTTTTCCGGGATGAGAAGGCCAAGTATGTGCTGAACGCAGCCATGCAGATGATCCACGGCATGAAGCTNAAGATCGTGTCGGAGGGAATCGAGACCGAAGAGCAGTATCTTGCGATGGAAGAGCTGGAGATTGACTATATTCAGGGCTATTATTTCTCAAAACCGCTTCCGGAAGAGGCGTTTCTTAAGTTTATGCAGGAAAAACAATAATCAAATTGTGAAAAATGCATAAATTATCCACATAGTTTCTATCTAAAACGGCAAAAATAGTTTATAAATGAAAAATCCTATTGCAAAATATGTGGTAAGGTTATATACTTAACCCAACGGAACGGAAACGTTACCGATAACGATNCCGAAATCGTTACCGAGAACAATTCCGAAACAAATAACTTTATTCTCACACGGAAAGGGAGAGGGAAAACAATGAAAAAGAAAATTGTAAGCGCATTACTTTGTGTAGCGATGATTTCCACCATGTTAGCCGGCTGTGGCGGTTCTGACAACGGTGGTTCNGCATCTACAGGCGATACGGGTTCTACTGCAGCGGCAGGCGACAGNGCAGANGCTGGAGACGCAGCTCCGGCAGCAGGCGGCGGTTCGGTTTACTGGCTGAACTTCAAGCCGGAGTCCGATGATGTGTTACAGGAGATTGCAGAGACCTACACAGCGCAGACCGGCGTGGAAGTGAAAGTAGTTACCGCTGCTTCCGGCACTTATTCCCAGACACTGTTATCTGAGATGGATAAATCAGCTCCTCCGACATTGTTTGTCATCGGTAACCAGGAAGGTGTAAAGAGCTGGAAAGACTACGCTCTGGATCTGACAGGCACAGCGATCGCCAATGAGCTGAATACAGACGCTTATAACCTTTATGATGAGACAGGCAAGTTAGTTTCCATCGGTTACTGCTACGAGTGCTACGGCATCATCGTAAACCCGGATCTGATCGAGCAGGCAGGCCACACCATGGATGAGATTAAAAACTTTGATGGCTTAAAGGCAGTAGCAGAGGACATTCACTCNCGTGCAGGAGAGCTTGGCTTTGANGCTTTCTCCTCCTCCGACATGGATGATTCTTCTTCCTGGCGCTTCACGGGCCATATGGCAAACCTTGAGTACTACTACGAGCAGGAGGGAACGACCTGGACTGAGTGCCCGGCAACCATCTCCGGNAAGTACATGGATAACTTCAAAAACCTGTATGATCTTTGCATCAACAACAGCCTGACAGATNCGAANGANCTGGCTACCGGCGGACATGATGCGGAGAACGAGTTCAAGACAGGCCAGGCGGCATTCTTCGTAAACGGTTCCTGGGAATATGAAGCAGTGAAGGACGATGTGCCGAACGCTACGATGATCCCCTACTACTGCGGTGTTTCCGGCGAGGAAAANGCAGGNTTGAACTGTGGTACAGAGAACTGCTGGGCAATCAACAGCAAGGCTTCCGCAGAGGATCAGCAGGCTACGATGGACTTCATGGTTTGGTGTGTAACGGATGCTGAGGCTTCCCGTAAGTTAGTGGATACCTTTGGTGTTATGCCCTATAAGCAGGCGGCAGAGTCCACCAACGGATTCCTGGCAGCTGCTAACAGCTACTCAGAAGATGGATGCTATGTAATGAACTGGGCAACCAACTTCCAGCCTAACGTAGATTCTTATCGTGCTACTTTGGTAAGCGCTCTGAACCAGTACAATGCAGATCAGTCCGATGCAAACTGGGAGACAGTACGCACNGCATTTGTAGACGGTTGGGCAGTAGAGTACAACGCAGTCAACTAGATTGATGAGATAAGTAGAAATACAACCGATATATGAAACAGGCGGCGGGGTGGGTATTTTATCCGCCCCGCCTTTTCCGAATATGATGAGTAACGCGAACGAGAAATGCGAAGCATTTCGAGTCTGCTTATACCATGAAATCGCAAAAAATATAATCAGGGGGTGATACCATGAAAANTAGCAGTACTAATTCTCTTCAAAAGGCTATCAGGCNCTGGGGAATTCTCTTTATGGGCCCTGTACTCATAGCTTTTTTCATTGGATTTATATGGCCTTTTATCCAGGGTATCTGGNTGTCCATGTGCCAGTTCCGTTTGATTTCCGATGCGAAGTTCATCGGGTTTGAAAACTACATCAAGACTTTCCAGGATGCTTCTTTCCTTCATGCGTTCTGGTATACGGCANTGTTNGCTGTCGTATCAGTAATCTTTATCAATGTGCTGGCGTTTATTGTGGCATATATTCTGACACTGGGTATCAANGGAAGCAANCTGTTCCGAACCGTATTTTTTATGCCGAACCTGATCGGCGGTATCGTACTGGGTTATATCTGGTCCATGATCTTTGACGGTATCCTCGGCCGCTATCAGACTTCCATCCTGTTAGAGAGCAAATACGGTTTNTGGGGATTGATCATNCTGATGTGCTGGCAGCAGATCGGTTATATGATGATCCTCTATATTGCAGGGCTGCAGAATGTGCCGGGAGATATTCTGGAGGCGGCCCGCATCGACGGTGCGACTTCCATGCAGACGCTGTTCAAAGTAATGATTCCCAACGTAATGAGTTCCTTTACGATATGTATATTCCTTTCCCTGACAAACGGCTTCAAGCTGTTTGACCAGAACCTGGCGCTGACCGGAGGACAGCCTTTTGTCATTCAGCCGGGTGGGACGACTATCAAGACGACTGAAATGCTGGCGCTCAATATTTACAATACATTCTACAGTTCCAACACGACTTCTCAGGGTGTGGCGCAGGCGAAAGCAGTGGTTTTCTTCATTCTGGTGGCGGGACTCGGACTGCTTCAGTTGAGCTATACACGTAAGAGGGAGGTGCAGCAGTAATGAAAAAGAATACAAAAACAATTCTTACCGTGATATTGACTGTGGTCAGCATTGTCTATGTGCTTCCTGTGCTGGCAGTAGTGATGAACTCATTTAAGCAGAATACCTTTGTAAAAACCGATACCTTTGCGCTTCCCACCGGGGAGATGAGCGCCGGTTTCAGTAACTTTGTAAAGGGTATGACCTTCGGCAATTATCCGTTTGCCAACAGTGTGTTGTACAGTGTTGAGATCACATTGCTTTCCACATTTTTAATTCTGTTGTGTACTTCCATGGCGGCGTGGTATATCGCGAGAGTGGATTCCATTTTCTGCAAAGCGGTCTACTTCCTGTGCGTGTTTTCCATGGTGGTGCCGTTCCAGATGGTAATGTTCCCGCTGTCCAAAACGGCTGATAAGCTGCATCTGAATACGCCTTTGTCAATCTCGATCGTCTATCTGGGATTCGGTGCCGGGCTTGCGATATTTACATTTGTGGGATTTGTGAAAGGAATTCCGCTGGAGGTGGAAGAGGCTGCGTCCATCGACGGATGCGGACCGGTGCGGATATTCTTTCAGGTGGTAGTACCGATGTTAAAGCCGACGATGATCTCCGTGGCTATTCTGGAGATCATGTGGGTGTGGAACGACTATCTGCTGCCGGTGTTAGTGCTTGATATCAATGAATACCGCACGATCCCCATTCACATCCAGTACCTGAAGGGAAGCTACGGTACGGTGGATCTGGGCGCAACGATGGCGCTGATCCTGATGAGCATTATTCCGGTTATCATTTTCTATCTGTCCTGCCAGAAGTACATCATCAAAGGTGTGGCAGCAGGTGCAGTAAAGGGTTAACGACCACAAAAGTTCGATCAGGGGTCTTGCCTCTGGTCGAACTTGCTTTTTTAGACAAAAAGTTGTAAAATCGAATAGAAATCGATTTCCGAAAGGGATCGGTTCGGTTGACAGGAAAGGATTTGTAGATATTATGAGAAAGAGCGGTGTTTTACTGCCTGTATCTGCTATTCCGTCGAAGTATGGAATAGGCGCCTTTTCCAAAGAGGCATATACCTTTATCGATCTGTTAGAAAAAGCAGGGCAGTCCTATTGGCAGATCCTGCCGCTTGGCCCTACAGGTTATGGAGATTCTCCTTATCAGTCTTTTTCTACCTTTGCAGGCAATCCCTATTATATTGATTTTGAGGCGTTGGTTGAGGCCGGTTATCTGACAAAGCAGGAATGTGAAAAGTATGATTTCGGTGACGATGACGCTTATGTAGATTACGAAAAGATTTATCTTTCCCGTTTTAAGGTGCTTAAGAGCGCCTATAAAAACAGTCATATAGAGAAAGAGGAGGCGTACCGCCGGTTTGTGGAGGAGAATGCCTACTGGCTGGAGGACTATGCGCTCTATATGGCGGTGAAGAACGCTTTTGGCGGCAAGAGCTGGAGCGAGTGGGATGAGGATATCAAGCTGAGAAAGCCGGCTGCCATGAAGCAGTATCGCGAGAAATACGCGGAGGAGATCGGCTTCTATCAGTTCCAGCAGTATTTGTTTGCGAAGCAGTGGTTTGCTCTGAAAGAGTATGCCAATGAAAAGAACATTCAGATCATCGGTGATATCCCGATCTATGTGGCCTTTGACAGTTCAGACACCTGGGCGAATCCGGAGCTTTTCCAGCTGGATAAGACTCTGACGCCCACAGCGGTGGCGGGCTGCCCGCCCGATGCATTTTCGGCTACGGGACAGCTGTGGGGGAATCCTCTCTACCGCTGGGATTACCATAAAGAGACGGATTATGCGTGGTGGATGAAGCGGATCGGCTATTGCTATAAGCTCTACGATGTGGTGCGGATCGATCATTTCAGAGGGTTCGATGAGTATTATTCCATTCCCTACGGAGATCCCACGGCAGAATTTGGCCATTGGGAAAAAGGACCCGGCTATGATATCTTTAAGACCATGAAGGCAAAGCTGGGCAACAAGGCCGTGATCGCGGAGGATCTCGGATTTTTGACTGATTCGGTCATTAAGCTGGTGAAGAAGACCGGGTATCCGGGCATGAAAATTTTACAGTTCGCCTTTGATTCCAGGGAGGAGAGCGATTATCTGCCCCACAATTACACGGCTAACAGCATTGTCTACACGGGAACCCATGACAATGATACGACAATGGGCTGGTATGAAAAGCTGAAACGCAAGGATCGGGCCTTTGCAAAGCGTTATCTGCATATTACGGCCAGGAAGGATATCCAGTGGGAGTTTATCAGGGCGGCGATGGCCAGCGTGTCTGATACCTGTGTGATCCCCATGCAGGATTATCTGGGACTTGGTACAGAGGCACGGACAAATATGCCGTCCACGCTGGGGACGAACTGGAAGTGGAGGATGCTGCCCGGACAATTCACGGAAGAGCTGGCGGAGCGGATCCTGGAGATGACAAAACTCTACGCAAGAGCAAGGTGAGTGGGAAGCGATACATGAGGTGTGTGTAAATGGCGGAGATAACGATCAAGGATATAGCGAAACAGTGCGGCGTGGGTATCAGTACGGTCTCGCGGGCACTCAACAATCATCCGGATATCAACCCGGCGACCCGGAAAAAGATTCTGGAAGTGATTGAGGAGACAGGCTTTATCCCGAACAACAGCGCCAGGAACCTGAAGCGGACGGACGCCAAATGTATTGCGGTACTGGTAAAAGGTATCACGAACCCCCTGTTCAGCAGTATGATCAAGATCATTGAGGAGGAGACGCAGCGGAGCCGATATGCGCTGGTACTCCGGCATGTGGAGGAGCAGGAGGACGAGATCGATGTAGCGCTTGAACTGGAGAAGGAGAAGCGGCTCCGTGGCATCGTATTTCTGGGCGGTTTATTTGAACACCCGGAGGAAAAGATCAGAAAGCTGAAAGTACCCTTTATTTTCAGTACCATAGGAGTGAATATTTCGGATCAGTTCCATAAGGTGGAGTTTTCCAATATTGCAGTGGATGACAGGTTGGAGAGCGCAAAAATAACGGAGTATCTGTTAGGACTTGGACATAGAAGGATCGCTCTGATCACGGAGAAGCAGGGGCCGATCGGCGGTCTGCGCATGGAAGGCTACAGACAGGCTTTCGCGCAGCAAGGGCTTCCTGTGGAGGAAGATTTAATCTACTACGTGCAGGAGGACATGGATCACTACTCCATGGAGAATGGCTATCTGACGGCGAAGAGACTTTTAGAGTCGGGACGCGAAGTGACGGCGATCTATGCAGTCTCAGATTCNCTGGCAATCGGTGCCTGCCGGGCCGTATTGGAGGCAGGGAAGAGGATTCCCGAAGATATCTCGGTGGCNGGGTATGACGGCATCGAGATGGGAGAGTATTACAATCCTAAACTCACTACCGTCAAGCAGCCGGTGGAGGAGATTGCCAAAAAGACAATACGTCTTCTCTTAGATGTGATCGCGGAGCGTGAAGAGCCCCAGCAGATCGTGTTCCCGGCGGAACTGGTNGTGCGGGAGTCCACCGGGCCGTGCTGATATTAGAAAGAAGTTTGTTTACTTAAGTTTGAATTATGATAGGCAGGATCGTTTGTAACGTCTTGACTGAACCAGTCGAGAGGGAGAAACGCTTCTGCCGTTTCTTTATCCGGGAATTCTACCTCTGCGATGATCAAAGGCGCGAAGGGNGGTTCAAAAATATCCAGTTCCACAGATAGACTTANNNGGTCAACNGNAANTTNGGTTGATGACAACTGCGTCATATCGAATTGCGGATTAAGGATCGGTATGACGTAGCGTTTTTTTGAGANCACATTTCCGTCNGCTTTTTCCCGCAGATGGTAGTAGGATGCCTCGTTTAAAGGGAGATTGTACTCCTCTCTGGCGAGGAGTCCCTTCCCCTTGTAGGTCAGGTAGAAGGTATNGTCCTCTCTGCGGATTCTGACAACCGGGTCAGTGTTGAGATAAGCCTGCTCGATGATGTGGCAGGGATAGGCTTCCAGATTTGCGGGCAGTCTGGATATGGTAAATTTGCGTTCGATTTCCATAAGGGCTCCTTTCTGATCAGTTTCCCCATTCAATATGGCGAAATTCTCTGTTTCTATATTCCTTTGGACTTGTATTATAGTACTTTCTGAATGTTTTTGCAAAATGGCTGTAGCTGGAAAAGTTAAGAAGATCGGATATCTNGGTGAGAGAATAATCAGAGTACTTCAGCATATTTTCAGCGGCATCCATGCGCTTACGGATAACATACTCAGTGATGCTTACGCCTGTCTCCCGTTTGAAGAGTACAGACAGATAGGATTGATTTAAGTTGACCTTTTCTGCAAGGACAGCGCAGCTGATATTCTCGTGAAGATGGTAATGAATATAGTCCATGCAGAGAATGACGTTTTTGGAATAGACAGATTCCTTTTTAGCGGCTGCAACGGCTTTTGTAAAATATGTTATCATTTCCCGCTGAAGACCGTACAGTTCTTCAACTGATTTTGCCCTGTCATATTTCTGTATATACAGATCGCTTGCAGTATAAGCTTTTTCAGAATCCATTCCGCCTTCTATGGCAAAACGTGTTACCAAAGTTATATTACATATGCATTGATACAGCAGATTTTTAACAGGATTATCTGATAGATGACCAATATCGGCAGCACGGATTCTCTTAACACTCTCGTCAATCGATCTCATGTCTCCGTTTTTCAGATATTCATACTGCCGCATCTCCTCATCGTACTTGTGATGACGAAAACCGTTCTCTCTGTTGAGAAATTCAAGATAGGCGATTTTTTTATGGAAAGCTTCCTTCATTTTTGACCACCCTTTTTATTCTGAATAGAAATTGTAACAATAAAAGTGACGAAAAAACAATATAAATGTTTTCTTTCTCTTTGGCTGCGTAATATAGTATCCCTAAGAAATCTGCACACGCATGACAGGAGGTAACACGATGAAAACGACATCAATGAACATGACAGAAGGCAGCATAATCAAAAAAATGCTGGGCTTTGCCGTACCCGTGCTGATCGGTAATATTTTTCAGCAGATGTACAATATAGTGGATACTGCGGTCATAGGCAATGTTCTGGGTGACAATGCTTTGGCTTCCGTAGGCGCAGCCGCGCCGGTATATGCACTTATGATAAACTTTACCGAAGGTATGACGAATGGCTTTGCAGTTGTAGTGGCCCGCTTTTTCNGTGCGGGAGATACACAGACTATGAAAAGAGCGGTTTCATTGACCTACATGCTTTCCGCGATAATGGCGGTGGTATTGACGCTTGTCAGCGTGATCGCGATCACGCCGCTTCTTGTTCTGCTTAAAACGCCTGAAAATATCATAGGTGACACAGGCCGTTATATGAAAATTATTNTCGTGTTTCTCACTGTTACAGTTGCCTACAATATGCTGGCAGGTATGATGAGAGCGNTAGGAAACAGCAGAGTTCCNNTGTATTTCCTGATTNTTTCGACCTTTGCAAACATAGGNTTGGATATTCTNTTTGTAAANGGCTTCTCTATGGGAATCGAGGGNGCCGCATACGCCACGGTCATTGCACANGNAATTTCAGNCGTATTATGTTTTGNTTANTNTCTCAAAAAATGCCCNGAGTTGNTCTTTGGTACAAAAGAATTTGTCTTTGAAAAGACACTTTTTCTCGAGTTGATCAACACTGGTTTGGCTATGGGACTTATGGAGGCTATCGTTTATATAGGTTCGGTAATCATGCAGGGGGCGGTGAACTCGTTTGGGACGATTACGATTGCCGGACATACCGCAGCGAGAAAGATACACGATGTATTTACACTGCCCATTGGCACGGTCGCAATGGCGGCATCGACTTTTGCAAGTCAGAATTACGGGGCAGGAAAGATCGACAGAGTAAAAAAGGGAATGCGCTATGGTATATTCATTTCGTTTGCCTGGAGCGCATTTGCGNTGATCGTTATGCTGCTTTTCCGCCGTCTGATGATTCAAGGGCTGACGGGCACGGCCGATGCCGAGGTGATCAATACCGCATCAAAATATATGTGTTGGAATGTTCCGTTTTTGTTTATCCTGAGCATTCTGCTTGTACTACGCAACGGACTGCAGGGAGTNGGAAGAAAAATTGTGCCTATTTGCGGAAGCATCGTNGAATTAGTGATGAAGGTCGCTGCTGCTGCGATACTTGCACCAATGCTCGGATACACCGGAATCTGNATTTGTGAGCCGTTGATATGGGCTATCAGTTCCTTNCTGGTGATCTGGGATTACANGAGGTTTTCCTNTACCAGATAATAAAGCAAACCAGACTCAGGCNACAGATGCCGCTGCCAAACAAAAACGCCAGCGACAGGTTCCATTCAGACAGGGCGCCNAAGATCAGGTTTGTCCCGATTGCAATNCAGTCTACAANCATNGCNTTTATGCTCAGNGCAGTNGCNCGGTTTTCCGTTNTGATCCGTTTGTTCTGTATTTCCGCCTGAACCGGTTGAAACANGCTGTTTGACATNCGAAGGANCANAATCCCGANCACAGAGGGAACAGCAGANNGGCTNAANGCCAGTATCATACAGGAAATAATGNNCAAACNNCAAAANAGNATAAGGGAAAAACGCATCCCGATTTTTNNNGTGACAGNNGACGAGTAAACGCCNCACAGACCAAGTATGGTNGCNNCAATATAGAGGAANCCGATCATGGTATTTCCCAAACCGCAGCGGCTGTATTGAAGCTGGTTTAGGAATACGGTAATGGTCTGATGGGTTTCGGANAAAAGCGCNACNGCNANCAAAAACAGAAGNAGACAGNGATCGCTTAATACCNNTNTTAACAGGTTTGCNAAGGATTCCTGCTGCCGCTGATCGACCTCGGCCTCCTTTACTTCTGTAAGGAAGAAAGACAGAATCGCAGAAATNCCATAGCTGATGACNGTGAGAAAACCTGCCAACGGATAGTTGTCTTTCACTGCTATGGAAAATACCGCTGCTGCCGCCAGTAAACCGGCCATGCCCATGCTGTTATAGATCCCGAATGCTTTCTGGCTGTCCTTTCCTTGACAGGAGAGGTAGATGATACTGGAATCCACACCGGAAAAACCGGCCAGTATCACACTGAGCATAACACGTTCCAATAAGAATCCACCGAAGCTTGTCGCCCGCCAGAACACAATTTTGGAGATAAAATAGAGCCCGCAGCAAAAAATTATGGTCTTGCGGTATCCGATCTTATCTGCAACAAATCCCCAGGGAATTTCCAGNGCAATGCATAAAGCCAGTGAAATACTTTCAATGAGTGTGATCTGAAAAACAGAAACACCCTGTGCCTGCCGATACAAGGTNGCAANCGGCCCATANAANACCATNCCNTGNANNAGGGCAATGNCATACATCAAATATAAATTTTTCTTCATAATAAAATCATCCTTTCCCAAACAAAGGTACAACAAACGGACACTGTTTTCGCAGTGTCAAACATTTCATCTTGTTCTACCTTGATCAGGTTGGATGATTCATAAAAGTGTCTCTCCTTTTGCGCATTATAAGCAATGTCTTACCGTAGCATAAGACTTTACACCTTGGTTTTTGGGTTATGAAAATAATTAGATTTTAGTCTTGTAGACTTTTACGTACTCTTTCTAGATCACGTTTCAGTTTTTTCTCGAGTTGTTCGTAATCTTTATTATTTAGCATTTCAAGTTCGTTTTCAAGTCTGATTTCTTCTTTTCTCAGCTCATCCTTATATTGCAGATCAGTCGGCATTTCATACATCCTTTCACCCTCCTTGCAGACAGCTATGTAAAATTATTTTTATCTGTAATTTATTATAAAGGGATTTGATGGTGGTGTAAAGCCCTATTCACTTGTCAAAGTGCTGATAAACATACGGTAAATCGTTTATTTGGAATTTCTCGGCGAATTGCCGTGACAAGTACGGCTTAGAACAGCCATACAGACCAAATGTAAATGATAGAGGTACAATAGCATAATATCCAGTGGTGTGTCAAGAGTTTGTTTGGGCGAGGAGAAAATGTTTTCGTATATTGGCATCTGGGAATATGCTATAATAAGTGCAGACTGCTAAATCACCAGTTTGTGCTTGGAAGCTGTATAGGGAGGCATTATGAAAAACATAGAAATTATAACAGAACGTTTGCACCTAAAGCCGTTGGGAAGCGAATATCTTCAAACGGTAAATGCCTACGCCATGGATTGTGAGAATACAAAATATATGTGTCACCTGCCGAATGAGAATGTGGAAGAAACCGTAAATTTTCTGGCAAATGTGGATGCAGAGTGGGCAAAAGAGAAACCGGAATATTATGAATTCGCAATACTTTATCAGAATGAACATATCGGTGCAGTAGGCATCTACTTTGAAAATGGGATTGGAGAAGTTGGCTGGATCGTAAATAAAAAATATTGGAGAAAAGGATTTGCGTATGAGGCGGCAGAGTCCCTTGTTGCTTTTTTTAAAGAACATATGGGAACGACTCATTTTATCGCGCATTGCGATACAGAAAATACGGCTTCCTATAGAGTCATGGAAAAACTCGGCATGATCAGGACGGGTGAGTATGGCGGAAGAAGAAACCGGTCCGCATCAGAGGATAGCTTTGAGTATCAGTATGAATTGAGGGTGCGGAAGAATGAAGAACCATGATCTGACGGAAGGAAATGTGACAAAATCGCTGCTTATGTTTGCGGGGCCTATGATTTTGGGCAATCTGTTACAGCAGTGCTATAATATAGCGGATACCTGGGTGGTGGGAAAGTATGTAGGCGCGCAGGCATTGGCGGCAGTGGGCTCATCCTATGCGCTGATGACCTTTCTAAATTCCCTGCTGATCGGACTGTGCATGGGAAGCGGCGCTGTCTTTTCCTATTATATAGGGAAGAAAGACCGGCATAAGGTGCGCGCCTGCGCTTTTACCGCCTTTGTGATGATCGGCGGACTGGCGGTGGCGCTCTGCGTCGCAGTACAGTGTCTGATCCATCCGATCCTGCAGCTTTTGCGGACGCCGGAAGAACTCTATGAGATGACGCGGGCCTATCTTGCGATTATATTTTGGGGAATATTCTTTATCTTTTTGTATAATTATTTTGCGTTTCTGTTGCGTGCCTTGGGCAATTCTGTGGCGCCGCTGTACTTTTTGGGAGCGGCGTCGGTGTTAAATATCGGGCAGGATCTGTATTTTGTGCGGGGATTGGGGCTGGGCCTTGAGGGAGCCGCGGTGGCAACTGTGATCTCTCAGATACTCTCCGGGCTGGGGCTTGGCATCTATCTGTGGCGGAAGGAGCCCTTTTTCCGTTTTTCCCTGCGGGGCTTTTTGCGTGAGGAGAAGCCGGTTGGTGAGATCTGCAGCTATTCTCTGATGACCTGTATGCAGCAGTCGGTGATGAATTTCGGTATCCTGATGGTGCAGAGTCTGGTCAACAGCTTCGGCGCTGCGGTGATGGCGGCTTTTGCGGCGACGGTGAAGATCGATACCTTTGCCTATATGCCTGCGCAGGAGTTTGGCAACGCTTACTCCATCTTTATATCGCAAAATCATGGTGCGGAGAAAAGAGAGCGGGTGATGCAGGGAACGAAACGGGCTCTGGGTGTGTCGGCGGCCTTTTGCGGCGCGGTCTCCGTTCTGGTGTGCAGTCTTGCCAGGTATCTGATGATGATTTTTGTGGAGGCCGGGGAGACGCAGATCATAGAGATCGGTGTGACTTATTTGCGAATCGAGGGGGCCTTTTATATCGGGATTGGCATTTTGTTTTTACTCTACGGGTATTTCCGGGGGATCAACCGGCCTGGAATTTCGCTGGTGCTGACGGTAATCTCTCTGGGAACGCGGGTGGCGCTGGCTTACACGTTGGCAGCGGTTCCGCAGATTGGGGTGCTGGGCATCTGGTGGGCGATTCCCATCGGTTGGGTGCTGGCGGATGTGACGGGATTTGTGTTGATGGGGAGGAAACAGGAATAATTCTTGAGGTTGTGTTGCTGTTGGGAGTTGACTATAATTAAATATAAATTATAATTACAACCTCAAGTTCACAGACGAATGAATTTGAATTCGCAAGATTTTGTTTTTTAAAATATTCATTGTACAGTTTAGAAAAATTATCAAAAGCATAAGGGGAATGAAAGGAATCAAAAACAATGAAAAACATATTGCTGGAACTGATAAAAGGGAAGATGGCGACTTGGGACAGGACGGATATTTATGCGGTATCCTTATATGTATATGATATGAATGATAATCCTTGTGAGCCAGTAGTGATATTGGGCTATAACACAGTAGAGCAATTTCAAAAGGAAATATCCAATGCAAGCGGATCGCAGGAGGCAAAATGGAATTATGCGTTCTGGCTGCAAAATGAGGAATTGTCATTTGGAGTAGGGGAAACGCAGTCAGTGGTAAAACAATGGATTGAAAGTGAAGGATATTCTTATTTTACATATGAGGAGATGTTTGAGGCCGAGGAGGAACCGGATGAGAGTTTGTATGAGGGTATTACAGAGTCATTTATAGAAGTATTAATTGAAGTAGTTAAAGAGCTTCATGAATCGGGTTTTATAAAAGAACAATTTAGTAAGGAGATTCCGGTGCTGATTCTTGAACTGGAATATTATGAGGAAATTGCTGAGCAAAATCTTAAGGCAAATCCAGCAGAAACGGTGAAAGAGTTTGTGAAATTCTGTTATGAATGGTAAAGTTGGTATCCATAGCGCAGAAATTGGAGAGTATAATCAGCTTGCCGTTTTTTTAAAGAGGTTTAAATTAAAAATATATGGATTATCAAAAGATATCAATTGGAGAATTTAAGATAAATTTTCGTCTACAGGATTTAGATAAAATATGTCCATGGGGAAGTGAAGAGAACCCAAGCCTTCACTGGTTCGGCTTGACAGACGGGCTGCTATGGATAAATGCCGGCAATCAGACTATATATGAATACAGCGAGGCGGCAATACAGTACTTTGGGGACCCGCAGTTGCAGTATAATGACTATCAGATAGTTAGATTTTTAGAAGATTTTTCGGCTACGTTTCGATATATAGGAGAATCTATTCCGAAAAGCTTATATGACGAAATTGGAGAATTTGAAGCAAAAACGGATGTATGGAAAGAAAGTCATATAGAGGATGAAGATGAGGTCTTTGACCTGTTTTATGATAATGAATATCAACCATTAATCAGATGGTTCTATGATAGAACTTTTGATTCTGGGCATTTAGTGGGAGGTCCATTAATTGGCTGTTTTCGTTTCGGAGATAAAATAAAACTTATCTGGCAGAGTTCTTATCAACTGGACAATGGGGAAAGTATATGGACGGCGCCAGCGGGAATTGTGGAAATGACATATGAAGAGTTTGTCTCATCAGTGACAGATTTTTATGAATCTTTTTTTGCTGCAATGAATAAACAAGTGGAAAATGCGGTGGCAAAAGATTGGGGCAATGTTTCACTGGATAAAGAACGACTTGTAGAAGAAAATGAAGAGCGCAGATTGGTTTTTTTTGACAACATAAAGTTTTTAAACCATCCACGGGAAAATACAGAATGGGACAGGATTATAGAGATTTATAGCAGGATGCAACAGATAGTAAGAACGTACAATGAGGAAAAATAATGAAAATTCAGATAATACCACTTGAAAAAATAGTAATAGATGGGAAAGATATTTATCTTGGGATGACCAGATCAGATGTTATTACCTTATTGGGAGATGGAGAATTTACGCATCGTCATTATTATTATAATAACGAAATGGCGATTGATTATGATGAGGATGGCAAGGTAGAATTTATAGAATTTCTTGGGGGTGTTGATGGTACTCTGCAACCTGTGATTTATGGAAAGCCTGCTTTTGAGACACTGGCAGATGATATTGTTAGTATATTGTCAGATAAGAATGGTAATGAGATTGATGATCGCGAGAATGGGTACAGTTATGCTTTTTTAAATATAAGTGTTGGAATCTATAGACCGACGACTCCAAAAGGGGTAGAAGAAGATATTGAAGAAATGAAATCTGATGGGGAATATGATGTTGAATATGCGGAAGAGGAAATGCGTAAAGCGAGCCATTGGGCTACGATTGGAATTGGTGTAAAGGGTTATTATATGTAGGGTTAAATAGAAGTTTGAGCTGTGTTATAGGCATTAGCTTCGTCTGCAATAGAGAAGAAGCTTACATTTCGGCATCATTTATAGCGCTAATTTAAAAGTTGTGAGGAAAATTTAATATGGCAGAATTATCAAAAGAAGAAAAGAAAGCCTTGATGAAAAAATGGAAAGACGGTCAAAACAAGAAATATATTCTCAGTAAAACAAGAACGCAGAAGTTATTTCGTTTCTTGGATACACAATTGGAGAATACACCATGTAATCATGAATTGTGCTATACGGAACAATGGCTTAAAGATAATCTACCCGAAGAAAAGGTAAAAAGTGTAATTGCAGAGATGAAAGAGATGGGTGGATATTGCGATTGTGAAGTGCTTTTGAATTGCTATGAAAAATATGACATAGTTTGAGTAAAATCCAGTATGTTCTTGTGGTGAATAAACTGAAAATTAGAATTTATTAGGGATAAGGAAATGGATATGGACAGCAAAATAATCATAGTAGAAACAGAACGGTTAATTTTAAGAAGATACAAAGAAGAGGATTTGCAGGATCTATTTGAATATTTATCAGATAAAGAAGTTGTGGAACATGAACCTTATAGACCTCTGACTCTTATTGAAACGAAAGAAAACCTTGAATGGCGTATCGGAACAGAGGAAATGATTGCTGTTGAATTAAAAAGTTCCCACAAAATGATCGGTAATGTATATATGGGGAAACGTGAGTTTGAGGCATTGGAAATAGGTTATGTATTTAATCGGAATTATTGGGGACATGGCTATGCTTTTGAAAGCTGCAAAGCGTTAATGCAACAGGCATTTTCAAATGGTATACATAGGATATATGCCGAATGTGACCCACGTAATAAGAGATCATGGAAATTACTTGAAGCATTAGGATTTCAGCGGGAAGCCCATTTAAGAAAAAATGTGTATTTCTGGAAAGATGAAAACGATAAAGCGATTTGGAAAGATACATATATATATGCCAAACTAGGTGTTGACTAATAATTTTGTACGTATTTCATTTCTGCAATCTGCTTGAAAAAAACCACGGAATATGATATATTATAAGCATATAAGGGAAGCAACCGCCCACAAGGTGGTTGACCTTGGCAAAAGATAGAAACTCCACCCTCGCTACCGGTCAAGTATACAAGGGTGGTTTTTCTATCTAAAAATGTAGAAAAACGCTACTGACTTATCAAAACGATTAAGGTCAGCAATGCGAGAATGAACATTCCGAAAGACATTAGATCTTTGAAATCATATTTCATCCGCACCACCTCCCATCTTTTGTAATAGGAGGTCAGCACCTTGCAGTGACGCGATTGTTCCCGTAAATTAATCTTATCATATATTGGACAATTCGACAATCGTATACAGCGTATTTTTTGACGATTATGCGATTGCCCACATGCGCTTTTAAATATACAAATCGTAATTTATCTATGGAGGACATTATGAGCAGATTTAGTGAAAAAGGCTATTGGGTAAAAGAGAATGCACCTATCTACCTAACATCAGATATGGATAGGACTGCTAAGTGGTTTGAAGATACTCTAGGCTGGTTTAGCAATATTGTTGAACGAGATAATAACGGAGTGGGTTGTTATGGAGTTGTTTTTGATATGTTACCGGAAGTAGAATGCACTCACTTGGCACCTTTTACAGGTATACAAATGTTTTTGGGAGAGCCGGAACCGCGATTGATTTCATTTATGCAGGTCGAGGGGATTGAGAAAATGTATGACTATGTCATGTCAAAAGGTTGGGATAAAATTACGAAAGTTGAGATACAGCCATGGGGTGGAAAAACTTGTAGTCTAACAACTATTGATGGTTATATTATCAATATATTTGAATAATTAGAAAATTTCTGGTTTGTCTGTGAACTGAAGAAATCTGTAAGGTGTTAACCACCTATCTTGACTGGATATATGAATATTTGCAAGATGAAGAAGTCTATATAATTTATGGGTATCGATGAAGAACCTACGATAATACATGAAGTAACATTCAAACTAGTATTTGTGGAGATATGACATGAATTACAATGCTATAAATGAGTTGATTGTTTCTGTTGAATTATCGGGACATGAAAGCTTCTGGGAGTATGATGGAGAATTTTTCATGCTGTTTTATAACAGATTCAAGGATACTCCGTTTACGGATATTCCGGACATTGCCTTTATGTATATGGAAATTAATAATTGGTGGGGAATGAGCGTTCGGAGTGGGGTATGGCAATATTACGAGAGCGGAGCGTTCGAAAAGGGAAAATTTGAAAGGGTGCTGTCTTTCCTGAAAACAAATGGCGAAGAGGAAATGGCAAATGTTTATGCGTGTGGCATACACGATTACACAAATGAAAGGTATCAGAAAAACTATGATTACCCAGAGGAATGGTTTGATGAAGCAGAAAGAATAGACGAATGGATAAGCGGTAATGAGGGATACATCTATAAGTGGATGTATGATTTGATTTTGGGGCATAAAAGCGAAGTGATAAAGCTTGGAGATAAATAGACTTATAAAAGAAATTTCCGGTTTATAAGGCTGAAAAATTGGATGTTGTAGAGGTAAATATGGGTATAGGAATAATCAGCACAAATAGAGGGGATTTTACTTTTCAATCAGCAGATGATGTAATAAAATTTATACAGGCAGTGGCACTGGAAAATACTGATATATGGATCAGAGGAGAGAAAACGTATCCTTGTGTGGCTGTCTGTGTCAACGGGGAATATGCATCCGTTAATTTTTTTCAAAATGACGCAGGCGAAATGTGGTTGTCCTATAATGATAAAAACCAAATAGAAGTTACCTTTTTTGCAGGAGGGGAAGAATGGAAACCTGATGTTGATGCGATTATTACTTTAAACGATGCGATTTCATGTATTAGGGAGTTTTTAGATACTTATGAACGACCAACCTGTATTGAATGGCAGGAATTATAGATTCTCGACTGTCTGTGAGCTGGGCAAATTATAAATTTGAATTTAAGGCGGGAGAGGTATGAACATACCATTATTTATTGCGTTTTCCGTAGTGATTTTTGCTTTTATATATATATTATATTATCAAGGTTTTGCAGTATTGAGAAGAACTTCTGCAATTATGTTTGTATTTCGTCATGGCAAAAATGCAGATAAGGCAACTTTGGATTCCTGTACTGGCTGGGTTAAGCACGCAGGAAAATTTCGTGAAAGTAAGACATACGAGTTCTTCTTGGACGCACAATTATCAAAAGGGAATGTAGAAGTAATTCTATTGGACAGGAAAAAGCAACCGTTAATGCAATTAAACCCGCAGTCTCCTACATGTAAAATAGAGTTAGATATAAGAAATAGATATTATTTGCGCTGGGAATTTAAGGGTGCCACTGGTAAGTGTGAGCTGCGATGGTAAGAAAAGAAACTTCGAGTTTGCCTCTGATTATATTCTGACTAGTTTTTAGGGTCAATTAGCAGTTGGTGAAATTGTCAGAACCAAGATTCATCAACACGAGAAGTAAAAGAGGAATATATAATTTCTAATACGTATCATTTTTACACATGTTGATTTCGTACGTGTTCCGTGCTATTATCAAAATAAGAGAAAGGTATTCTTTTTATGACAGGAGGTACTCATATGCTATCCGCTTACCCTGCTTGTTTTATAAAAGAAGAAAACGGATATTCCGTTATTTTTCCTGACTTAAATGATTTAGCTACTTGTGGAAATACGCTTGATGAAGCACTAGCGATGGCGGTGGACTGCCTTGCGGGATATTTATATTGGCTTCAAAAGGATGGAGAAACATTCCCAAAGCCTTCCACACCAAATGAGATAAATATTGCAAAAATAGCAGAAGAATTGGAAGTATCTTCCGAAAACGCCTTTATCAATATCGTAACAGTTGATGTTGCAGCATATGCTAAAACACATTTTGAAAAATCTGTAAAAAAGACGCTCACCATTCCGGCGTGGCTGAATACTGCCGCATTAGAACAGAATATCAATTTTTCACAGGTGTTGCAGGAAGCCCTGATGTCTAAGCTTCATTTACAATAGAAAAGGAGCATACATTTCG
>JAAUZN010000075.1 GCA_014804565.1 Lachnospiraceae bacterium | reverse complement strand
TAATAATAGTCGCTGTTCCAATCTCGGTATTGCTTTTTGGCGTTCATATCCGCAAACAGATCCGGAATCAGTATCTTTTTCGGACAGCCATCTGTACAGTATCGACATGCAGTACACGGAATTAAATTCTGCGTCTTGAAAATTTCACATACCTTTCCTATGGCAGCATACTCCGTTTCATTAAGCGGTTGAAAATCTTTCATAGCACTGAGATTATCCTGCATCTGCTCTAAACTGCTCATGCCAGAAAGTACCATAAACACCTGTTTACAGCTTGCTGCAAAACGAATGGCAAATGCGGCATTGCTTCCACCGTTCAGGTCTTTTAAGATTTTATCCGCATCAGGCGGAAGATTTACAAAGCTTCCGCCTTTGACAGGCTCCATGACCACAACAGGCTTGTTATGCTTCTCGCAAACTTCAAGACATTTCCTGCTCTGCACGCCGGGATCATCATAGTCCACGTAGTTAAGCTGAAGCTGCACAAGTTCAACTTCCGGGTGCTCTGTCAAGATCACATCCAGATATTCCGCACTATCATGGAACGACAGACCGACATGTCTGATCTTACCCTCTTCCTTTAATTCCTGTGCCACTTCATACGCACGACACTTTTTGTATTTCTCATAATTTACTTTCCCCTGTGCGTGCATAAGATAGTAATCAAAATAAGACACCCCACAGGTTTCAAGCTGCTCCTCAAAGACCTTTCTGATATCTGATTCTGTATTAAAATAATTCATTGTCAGCTTGTCGGTAAGCGTGAAGCTTTCCCGCGGATAACGCTTTACAACACACTCCCTGACCGCAACTTCACTTAAGCCGCCAAGATAACCTTTTGCCGTATCAAAATAGGTAAATCCCGCTTCCATAAAAGCATCTACCATGCGGTTGCATTCATCAAAGTCAATATTTCCACTCTGCATTGGCAGACGCATACAGCCAAAGCCAAATTTTTTACTGTTCTTTACAAAATCCTGTTCCATAATAATAACCCTGCCTTTTTCATAATTTCTGTCATCAATATGACTAGCTTTCCAGCCAATTTTTCAAAGCAGCATCACATCTTCCCACACTGCTTCCCTGAATTGCCAGACCCTTTTTGACAACGGCACCCGGACAACATTTCTTCAGGTCTGCCTCGCTTCTTCCCATTCCGCTGCCCTCATGAGTACATACCGGACGAACTGTTTTTCCCTCAAAATTGATCTGTTCAAGAACTGTGAACATATGCATCGGCATGGTGCCCCAATAATTCGGATACATGACTGTCACTAAATCATATTGTGACATATTCTCCGGCATCGCCACTACTTCAGGACGCACACCGCTTTGCAAATCTTTTTTTGCCTGTTCAATACAGGTATTGTAATCTGCGGAATATGGCTTTACAGGCTCAACCTTGAATAAGTCTGCGCCTGTGAGGGCAGCCGCTTTTTCCGCCACGACTTCGGTGTTTCCTTTTTCAATGTATTTCAGACTTCCGCCAAAATAATTTTCATCTGCTCTAGAAAAGTATAAAATAAGTTCTTTCATTTTGTTCCTCCTATCCAATACATCATTATTATGTTACACTTACATTCTAACCAGAATAACCTTATCAATCAATTCGATTTTTAATTATTTATTATAAGTTTTTCTTATATATATTCTTTACACTTCAAACTTATCTCTTAAAATTTCGGCAAATTCTTCCGCTATCTTTTTTGCATTTTCCTTTTTCCAAAAAGCACAATAATTCCGCTTCATCGGCTCATCGCCACGATACAACGGGATTCTCACGATATTTGTACCAAGACTGCCCTCTATCGGTGTTCCCTCGCTCGGCATAAATCCTTTTCCGCTGATCACAAGCATCCTTGCCTCTTCGATATTATCCGCAAACATTTTTTCTCCCTGCAACCCGATGATCGTATGATAATATTCTGCTTCGGTCTCTTTTTCTGCTTCTGATGACACAAGTATACACGGCATATTTTTTAATTCCTGCACAGTAATCTTATCCAAAGAGGAAAGCGGATTTCTGCCCGCAATCTCTATATGTGTCACAGAAGATATGAGGAGCATATTTATAAATTCACCTGAAAACGCCCTGCGCTGGTCATTAAATGCCAAATCTATTTCATTGTTTATAAGCATATGATATAGCTCATCATGGTTGCCATAGAAAACTTCCACCGGAATATCAGGGTATTTCCCCGTAAATTCCTCCAATGCAAGATGAAATTCCTGTCCGCTGTAACAGCGTAAGAATCCCACCTTCAAACACTCCTGTTCCCCTCCTGCCAGTCTTGTGGTTTCTCTGACGATCTGTTCATAATCGGCAACCAGCACAAGGCTCTTTTTATAAAAAAACTCCCCTGCAGGTGTCAGTTCAAATTTACGCTTTTTTCTTTCCAGCAGCGGAAATCCCAACTCCCTTTCCAAGGCCTGTATCTGCTGTGATATGGCAGATTGTGAGATATTACACTCATACGCCGCCTCTGAAAAGCTGTTATGCTTTATAACCGCCTGAAAATATTTTATCTGTCTTAGCATGACATTCACCTCTATATCGCACTCATTCGCCCAACGATCCGTTTCACCTCCGGGAGATACATCCTCCCGAACAAATTCAGATGATTCAAAAGATGATAAAGATTATACACATCACGGCGGCGTTCGTACCCCGGCTGCAGAGGCGCCGCCTCCCGATAAGCATCATAAAAGGCCGGCGGGAATCCTCCGAAAAGCTCTGTCATTGCAATATCCGCCTCGGCATGACCCACATAAACTGCCGGGTCGATCAGCCATGCACTGCCGTCATTTCCCGTGATCACGTTCCCTGACCACAGATCGCCATGCAGCAGAGACGGATGCTCCGGCTCCACAAGCATTTCATCCACATGATCGAGAAAGCGGCTGATTCTTCTCTGGTCCCCTCTGTCGAAATAGGAAGCAGCATCCAGAAACTGCGGCTCCAGACGACAATCGCGAAAAAAGCTTGTCCAACTGTCACGCACCGTATTGATCTGGCTATGCCTGCCAATATAATTATTGGAAT
This sequence comes from Lachnospiraceae bacterium, assembly GCA_014804565.1. Taxonomy (GTDB): domain Bacteria; phylum Bacillota; class Clostridia; order Lachnospirales; family Lachnospiraceae; genus UBA3282. Next base: position 33,507 of record JAAUZN010000075.1, on the reverse strand, counting down.
CAAACCCATATTTCCCGCCAGAAACCAATCCGTCTGTCGATGCCCGATGCATGTCCGCCAGCTGCCTTGCAAAACTCTCCCAATAATTTCTGCTGCGGCTTTTCCCGGAAATAAATTCCAGAAGCAAAAAGGAATAGCCGCCTCTGCCCTCGTCTGTTCCCATACCCAGAATATGCGGCGTACCAATGGCCTCTGTCCGGGCAATGGCGGTCAGCCCCACAGCCTCCGCGGCAAAAAGGGGAAGATTATCCCTTGTATTTGTTTTCATAAAAATACGCTCACCGCCTGTCAGTGTCAGCCCATACGCCTCATTGATATCGCCGCCGGATATCGGTCGGGTTCCTTCTACTTTTGTCCCTTCTCCGAAAAGCGAGCATAAAGCGCTCTCCAGTGAAGTAAACTGCTGTGGTATCATCATAGTGTTCTCCGTTTCTAAAAACATAAAATTACACTCTGATTATAGATTATCCGCTTATTCTTATAAAGTCCAGCCCATTCTAAGATGCCATTATAACTGTCACGGCCTCTGAATCTGAAAGGTATCCGCAAGCAACAGCCAGTTAGGACGGAAAAACCGCATGATCTGCCAGTATCCCATCCCACGCAGACCATACTCCGGCAGAAGGGAAAATTTCTCCCGATAGCTTCTCACATCCTCAAACCATACCTCATGCTGCTGCCCATTCTTTTCATATCGGAAAAAAGGTGACATAGCCACCTCATCGAACTGAATGGGAACACCGGCCTCTATGGCAATGCGTACCGCCTCATGATTGCTGACAGTGGTTGCCCGGGACATCCCCTGCACAAAGGGCAGCGTCCAGTCATATCCATAGTTTGGGATACCCAGATCAATTTTAGAAGGCGCAATGCGGGTAATGGCATATTCCACTACCTGCCGTACTTTATTCAAGGGAGCCACCGCCATAGGCGGACCGTAAGTGTAACCCCACTCGTAGGTCATAAGCAGAACGCTGTCGGCCGCTTCCCCCAAAAGGCCGTAATCTTTCCCCTCATAAAGAAGTCCCGCCTGTGTGTCAGAAGTTTTGGGAGCCAGCGCCACCGACACATGATATCCATAAGGGGAAAGAAGGTTCCTTACATCCGCCACGAAGTCGGCAAAAGGAATCCGATCCTCGGGACGAATGTACTCAAAATCAATATCCACGCCACCGAAGTTTTTTGCCTGAACAGTTGCAAGAAGGTTGCTGAGAAGATTATCTTTGGCAGCCTGGTCGTTTACCACGGCAGTGATCAGCGCGTTATTGAAATTTCCATCCGGCCCAAGAGGCGTCAATGTGAGCACCGGGCGCACACCTGCCATAAGCGCAGCGTTGATCATAAAGGAATCATCCAGTGTCGGCGGAATCAGATCCCCGTCCGTAGTAAAGCCATAGGAAAAGACGGAGAGAGAAGACAGATAAGGGAGCGTCTCGTTTAGAACATCACGTTGGATAAAAGGGTACGCGTAGCCATTTACCCAAGCCGGATAAGAAGGTTCGGAGGCCTCCCCATAGGATAAAAGAAGCGCCTGCCCTACTGCCAGGGGATAAGGGTAGACGAGCTGATTGTTATATATAACGGAAGATACCGGAATCCCATAACTCTCGGCTATAGAATCCACAGTATCTCCTGATTTTACCACATAAATTTCCATAAATTATTCCTGCAGTGTTTTTCTTTATTCTATGCAGGCATCGAAGCAACGGTCAATGCAAAGTTGTGACAATCCCCTCGTCCGAAATTTCCACATTGACAGAGATACTTTCCAGAAAATCATAAATCCTTCGCTGTTCCTTAAATTCGGATGCGTAGGTTGTCCGATATCCCGACTGCACTGCCGGAATGACTTGGACAGTTAGCTGTGTTTCACTATCATTTCCCGAAAANTGAAGCATCAAGAGCATGGTNTCCAATGTCTTTTCATTGAACCAGTAATTTCCAAGACTATATATNATNGGTTTNCCATCGTAATATTCCATGCCCTGTAAGCAATGNGAATGGGCACCAATCACCACATCNGCTCCCGCATCCAGATANTCTTTTCCTGTGTCCANCTGCACCTGCTCCAGGTCATAACTGTACTCNGTTCCCCAATGCACAAAAGCGATNCAAAAATCCGCATGTTCCTTTGCCTCTTTGATCACCTGTAAAAACAGCTCGGTATCGTAACAGCGTAGAATCCCNGGTTCTACATCGGTAGCCTGAGGTGTCATTTTATATTTTTCTGCCCGGGAGGCNGCTACCAGAGCAATCGTTTTTCCATCTACTTCCAAATANAAAGGCTCCATTGCTCTCTGTAAAGTATCACCCGCACCAAAATAAGGTATTCCGGCATCTTCCAAAACCGCAAAAGTATCCATCATTGCTTCTTTTCCATAATCATAAACATGATTGTTTGCCAGCGTTACTGCATCAACACCCAACTGCTGCAGTACCTCCACCCGCTCTGGATTTGCGCGAAAAGTATAGGCTTTCCCTGCCAAGGGCTTCCCCTGTGTACTGTAAGAAAATTCATTGTTCAGGCACATAATATCTGCGCCCTTCATGAAGCCAACTAATTCCTCAGAAATGCAGTCATAGATACCATTCGGTTGTGCTGACATATACTGGGTAGTACACCAGTTTTCATCTAAATTGATATCACCTGCAAAACATACAGTAAAGTCAAAACTGGTATCATTCGGTTCCTCGAGTCCTTTTCCTTGGCTGTCATATCCAGCCAGAGCAAAAAGGAATACGCCCAGCAATAAAATAGTTATTTTTCTCANATTTAATCTAAACATTTTTTATCCTTACCTTATCACAACTGCCTTCTATCCTTCCTTTTTCTTTCAGTATAACCATATGCTTTACAAATTACAAATGAAACCTATATTCAGTTATAGACATCAACTGGCATTATAAAAAAATCAAAAACTGGCTATATAAAACCGTCCAGTCCAATGCTATACTATGGAAAATAAAAACCGTAATGAAGATTAAACGCTCAAATCATCCAAACCATTACAAAAATTATTAAATGAGGTGTTTATGATGAGTTATGAAAAATTTACCGCTGTTCATTCATCTAATCTGCTAAGGGAAAATTCTACTCCGGTGACTTCCATGGTAATCACGGCTTTTTTTGCCGCTATGATTTTTTTAGGAATCCAATCCTTCCGCATCCCTCTTCCCGCAGCCGTAGGAACTCCTTTCCTCCATTTCGGGCATATATTCGTGATGCTGGCCGTGATTTGTTTAGGAAACAAGCGCTCTGTCGCAGCGGCGGTTCTTGGTTTGGTGATTTTTGATTTATTAAACGGATATCTCCACGCCATCCCTAACGTATTCGTCAGCGCGGTTATCAACTGTATGCTGACAGGGACTTTATTTGCGGCATTGAAGAAAAGAGCAAACGGCAATCTCCATAAAGAATATATTTATGGCGTGCTCTGCGCCGCGGTTTACGGTATTTCGAATATTGTGGTAGATTTTATCTGGTCCACAGCAGAGCTAATGTTTATCGGAAGCAGCCTGCCGACTGCCATAGCTGCTGAGATCTCCTCCATTCCGGCTACCATGATAAACGCTGGATTTACTGTAATCGGGATTGCAGTGCTGTATATGCCGGTCACAACCGCATATAACCGGGTTCTCCGGCGGTAAGCTTTTACATTTATCACAACAACTCATTTTTTTATCAACAGGAGGACTCTCGCCTTATGAACGTCACAAAAATCCAATCCCTTTTGCAAGATTTTTCTTTAAATGGCTGGCTGTTTACCGATTTCCAGGGACATGATTTTATCTCCCTGGATTTTTTGCAGTTAACCCATCGGAAATGCACCCGGCGGCTGTTTTACTATATTCCTGCCTTTGGGGAACCCATTAAAGTGCTCTCTTCCATCGAACCCTTTCTCTTAGACCATCTCCCCGGCCGTAAACTCCTCTACAACGGACTTGCAGAACAAAAGGAAGCCCTGTCAACTTTTCTTCGCCCTAATGCTTCCATCGCCTGTCAGTATTCTCCCGGCGGAAATGTGCCAATAATCAGTTCCATGGACGCCGGGCTGATAGAATACTTAAGATCCTTTAAAGTTAACTTAGTTTCTTCCGCCGATTTGATGCAGCACTTCGGTGCCGTCTTGACTGATGGACAGATAGAATCCCACCTTCAGGCCGGGATAATCATTCATCGGATTTTGGAACGCAGTTTCCGCTGGATTCGTGAAAGTCTGAACAAGGGACAAGCTATTGATGAATGGGCACTTCTTTGCCAGATGAAGAAATTTATTGCCGCAGAACCTATCCATATGGATTTCCCGCCCTTTCTGGGCATTGATGAACACGCCTGCGATCCTGGTTACGAACCACAGCAGCAATGTTCAAAACCGATAAAAGAAGGGAGCCGATTGATTATCGATATCGCCGGACGGCTTCCCGAAGAAGATTCCGTTTATTATGACATTACCTGGTGTATAAACGTGGGTCCGGATATCAATCCGGAATACAAACGTCTTTTTGATATCGTAAATGAAGCCCGCTCCCAAGCGCTCTCTTACATCCGCAGCTGTTTGGAAACCGGACATCCACTTCGCGGCTGTGATGTAGACGCTCTTGTCCGTTCCTTTTTCCAAAAGAACGGTCTTGGCGATTATTTAATGCACCGCACCGGACACAATATCGGACACAACTGCCACGGAATCGGCACAAATCTGGATGATTATGAAACCCACGATGACCGCCTTCTTCTGCCCGGAACCCTGTTTTCCATCGAGCCCGGAGTTTATACTGGACGCTTTGGAGTGCGCTTGGAATATGACGTCCATATTACTTTGGACAAACAGGTTCGGATTTACGGACCTGTACAGGAGAAAATTTTGGTTATTTAAGNANCANATTTGGATGCNATNGTATCTGAAAAGCCTTACTTTACNCNCTCCGCCTTCTNTCCTTCNCCTTACAATACACCACNGCCGTCANNGTACTNACAAACGTCGCCAANATCGCAGGNGCAATGATCCCNGCCGGATTCACGCTGCCNTACTGGCTTCTGTANGCGATCATATTCACCGGAATCAGCTGTAAAGANGAGATATTGAGAATCANNAAAGTNCACATCTCATTACTGGCGATTCGCGCCCCTGCTTCCTTTATTCCCTGCTGCTCCGGCAGATACGCCGGATTTCCCCGCTCCGCCTCCAGCTTCGCCAGTTCCTCCATTGCCTTAAGTCCTGCCGGCGTACAGGCCCAGCCCAGTCCCAGCACATTGGCGATCAGATTTGTGGCAATATATTCTCTGGCCGGATGCCCCTTGGGGATCCGCGGAAAAAGAAAGCTGATGAAGGGTTGTATCCCCCTCGTCAGCTTTGCGATCAGNCCNGATTTCTGCGCNATCTCCATAAGGCCCACCCACAACGCCATCACGCCAATCATCGTGATACACAGAGATACCGCGTCCCCCGCGGAATCCAACGCAGCATTTGTCACCTCTGCCATTTTTCCTGTAAACGCGCCATGCAAGACGCCGATCAGGATCATAAACGCCCAGATATAATTTAACATGGAAACTCCCATAGAAAATAAAGGCCTTACTAGATTCTATGAAATTTACTGCACAATATGTTTCCCGATTTTTAAGCATAGGAAATATTAACCTAAATTTTAATCTTTGTCCACTCACCCTTTTTAAAACGGGTCGAGGCAAAGAGAAAGCGCGAAATCTGATCCGCCAGTACTCCCAGCCAGATACCGACAATGCCAAGTCCAAACACATAGCCTCCAAGATAGGAGCCTGCCGTACGGATAAAAGTGACGCTGATAGTGCAGGCAACCGCCGTGTAAAGTGTATCGCCCGCGCCACGCAGACACCCCATATAGACCACCTGACCGATTTGGAAAACCACCACGAAAATAATAACCCGCATAATGTTCACGCCGATGGTCACAATATGCTCTTCTTCAAAAAATAACCGCATAAGCGTTCCTGCTCCAAGAAAATAAATGACAGCAAGACAAGCGGAAATAATGCCGCCGAACATCCTGCAGATGCCGCCGTATTCTTTGGCAAGCTTCTCATCGCCCGCACCCAGACTCCGCCCGATCAAAGCAACCGCTGCAGCCTGCAGACCGTCCCCGAACGAAAATGACAAACCCATAATATTCATGCCGACCTGATGCGCCGCCATCGCATCGGTTCCCTGTTTCGCTGCCATGATTGCCGTCAGCATAAAGCCGATACGCATGAGAACCTGTTCAAAGAAAACGCTGTAACCCACATGAATTAAATTTACAAAGGTTTTGAATGCAGGCCAAATTCTATGTTGCATGATATAAGGCAGACTGATAAAACCGTTCGGATTCAGAATGGAGATCACGCTCATAACAGATGCCACCACTGTCCCAAGCACTGTGGCAAGAGCCGCACCCCGAATGCCGAGGGCCGGAAATCCAAAATGCCCGTTGATCAACAAATAGTTAAAAATGATATTCACTGTATTGGATGTCACATTAGTACGCATAGTAATCTTCGTATTGCCCGCACCCCGCTGCGCGGAATTGATTCCCATTTGAATACAGTTAAAAAGCATCCCGCCCATCACAATCTGAAAATACGCCACAGCACTGTCATGTGTTTCGGGTGTAGAACCGCAGAGACGGATGATCGGGCTTGCAAAAACCACAAAAACTATGCTCAGAATCACTGCAGCAGCAAAGATTAAAGCAACCGCGGTGCTTAAAATGCGGTTTGCATCCTCCGACTTTTCCTCACCACGCCGCCGCGCTGTCAATGCGGAAATCGCCACATTCGCTGCAAAAAACACAGACAGTCCCATAAATTTCGGCTGTGTTGTAAGACCCACCGCCGCAACCGCATAGGAACCCAGAGAACTTACCATGAGCGAATCCACCAGCCCTGCAAAAGCCACAAAAAAGGACTCCACAATGGAAGGCCACGCCATCTGAAAGGTGATACGAATATTCTCTTTACTGTATTTGGAAGTCTTCGCCCGCTGCATTTCCCGCTCCATCCTGCTCGCTTGCTTTTCTTTTGCGGCTATTATATTATATCCTCAGCAATGAGTAATTTCAATCTTTACAACGGAGTACACACAAATGCCACAGGAAATATTACTCTTAGAGGACGATGACAGCCTCAACCACTCTGTCAGTCTGAAATTAAAAAAAGAAGGTTATACTGTCCACAGCGCTTTCACCATAGAGGAAGCCGCTAAACTGTTCCAAACCTTCCCAATCTCTCTTGTTCTCTGTGATATCACGCTGCCGGATGGCAGCGGNCTGGANTTTTGCTCCCGGATCAGAAAAGAAAGCANCGTTCTCTTCCTGTTTCTGACAGCCCTTGATACAGAGGAAGATATGATGGTTGGCTACGCCCAAGGCGCGGACGACTATGTCACCAAGCCCTTTTCCTTATCCGTGCTCGTTTCAAAGGTCAACGCCATGCTGAAACGTCTTCCCTCAGAAAATCCCAAGAGCATCGTCTCCGGCAATATTATCCTCTACCCGGAGGAAAATCGTGTGGCAAAAGACGGAGCATTTTTGACGTTAACCGCCAGAGAATACTCTCTGCTTGCTTTCTTTATGGAAAATCCGATGCGAATCTTGTCCCGCAACCAGCTGCTAGAAGCCATCTGGGATATCAACGGCAATTTTGTGGACGAAAACACCCTCTCTGTCAGTATCAGAAGACTTCGGNAAAAAATCGAGGACGACCCCTCTGCTCCCGCCATCCTGAAAAATGTCCGAGGACTAGGCTATATCTGGGAAAGGAAATGTGAAAAGCGATGAAAAAATATTTAGAAACGCCAAAATATACGAGAAAAATTTACTCTTTGATTCTTGCTGTCTCCATCCTCTTTATTCTGCTTACCGGCTTTCTCGGCATTTCCCTCTTAAACGCCCAATACACGCAGGAACTGCAAAGGTTCAGTAATATTGCAGGAGCCATTCTCACAGAATATCCTGATGCAGAAAAGGCACTGCTGACTGCCATGCAGGATACCTCCGGCAGCCATCTTGGCGAAGGGCTTGCCATTTTGGAAAAATACGGCTATCGCGACAATCTCCTGATGAGCGCCAATCCCTACTACCGTTCTCTTCTTGTGAAATTTCTCTCTTTCCTTGCCCTGGTTTTCTTTTTATACCTTGTCCTTGTCACCCTCTGCTTCCTCCGCCTTTCCCGGAATCAAAGGGCACAGGAAATACATCTCCATACTCTGATCGATCACTATCTGTCAGAGGATTATTCTTATCTGACAGAACCGGCAGATTCTGTGCCTCTTTTTAATGAATCCTTTACAGACACACTCCTCAAGCTGGGAAATAAATTAAAGATGAAAACCCAGGAACTGGCTCAAGAACAGGATCACACAAAAACTCTTGTGACAGATATTTCCCATCAATTGAAAACACCGGTCAGTGCTCTCAAAAGCTGTTTTTCCATGTGTATGGAGGCCGACACGGAGACTGAGCGCAGGGATTTTTTGGAAAGATGCGCCTTCCAGATAACCAGCTTAGAATCGTTGGTGTCTGCACTGATCAACATTTCCCGTCTGGAGACTTCTCTGATCACCTTGCACCCGGAAGAAACCCTTTTATCCGATATTCTTATGAATGCCGTCAATATAATCTATGAAAAAGCCTTGCAAAAAAATATCACCATAGAGGTAAACGATTCCGATGAAGAGGATACCTCTTCCCTCTCTTTGCTGCTGGACAAAAAATGGACTGCCGAAGCAATCGCAAACATCCTGGATAACGCCGTAAAATACTCCCCTGCTGAAAGTAGGATAGTTCTGCAGCTTCACAAGCTTTACGACTATGTCCGTATTGAGATTGAGGACGAGGGAATCGGTATCCCCAAGGCAGAATACAATCAAATCTTTAAACGCTTCTACCGTGGAAGCCACCCTATGGTAAAGCAGTCTGCGGGTTCCGGTGTGGGGCTTTACCTCTCCCGCCGGATCATTGAAGAGCAAAACGGCACGGTAATGGTAAAGCCTGCTCTAAAACAGGGCAGTGTTTTTGTGGTGCAGCTACCTTTATAAATTACCTAACTATCCTTTTTTCTCATAAAACACCAATGTAAGCTTCCTGTAAGATTTCTGGCGTATGCTATACTCATAGTAAACGACATAACAAATTTCGTTAACTATAAATACACGTTCAGAAAGGCAGGAATAACTCCATGAAAAGCAATTCGGATATTATTTTAAAAACAGAGGAACTCTGCAAATACTACGGTGCGGGAGACAATCTCGTCAAGGCCGTAGACCACATAAATCTGCAGATTCGACAAGGCGAATTTATCACCATCGTCGGCAAGTCCGGCAGTGGTAAATCCACTCTGCTGCATATGCTGGGCGCACTGGACAATCCCACCTCCGGCAAGGTTTTTCTCGACGGGCAAAACATCGCTTCCCTGAAAGCCGACAGTCTCTCCAAAATCCGCCGCCGCAAGATTGGCTTTATCTTTCAGGCCTACAACCTGATCCCCTCCTTAAATGTATGGGAGAATATCGTCCTTCCCCTGGGGCTGGACGGCAAGCCTCTGGATGAATCTTTCATTGAGGATATTATCGGGACGCTTGGCCTCACGGAAAAGAAGCACAGTCTTCCTAACACCCTCTCCGGCGGCCAACAGCAGCGCTGCGCCATTGCCAGAGCCATTGCCGCCAAGCCCTCCCTCATTCTGGCGGATGAACCCACCGGTAATCTGGATGCAAAGACCGGCGATGAAGTAATGGCACTTTTAAAAACCTCCGCGAAAAAGTATGGTCAGACGCTGATAGTCATCACCCACAACGAGGAAATTGCACAGATGGCGGATCGAACGATCATGTTGACGGACGGGCACATTTCTTTTGACGACGCAGCATCTTCGCGGCATAACACTGCAGAGGAGGTGGAAGACCATGCAGAAAACTAACACTGTCTTCAATCTTGCATTACAGAGACTACGATACCATAAGAGCCGTACTCTGCTCACAGGCATCGCCATCCTGCTCACCACCATGCTGCTTATGGGCATCGCCACTGTCAGCGTCGCCATGTTTGACATGAACCGGCAGATGGCCTCGGAATCAGATTATCATGCGATATTTGACGGCCTCACTCCCGATCAGTCTGCTGTCCTGTTCCGCCATATCCAGGTGCAGGCTATGGGCACCACCGAAATATTTGCAGATATTGAAAACGGGAAAATGAATGGTGCTCTCATCTATCAGGAAAGCGTCCGGGACGATCGTTATCCAGATGGGGAAGATGGTCTCGCGGCGTTGCAGATTGAGTCGGGCCACTATCCCGAAACGGAGGACGAAATCCTTTCCTCCCCCGCTTTTTTCAGACGTGTCGATGCAGAGCCGATTATCGGCGGCAAGGTAACACTCTCTTTCCGGGTAAACGGCAAGGGAGAGATTCAGACCAAAGAGTTCACCATCAGCGGTCTGTTCCCCGATGTGGAGATTGCCGAAGGGCTGGACGACAGCCGCATAATGTGGTCCGCCCACGTCTCAAAAGCCCTTCTTTCCCAATACGAAGAAGACGGCCTTTATCAACCTGACCTCTCGGTCTATCTGCGCGTCTATGGCGAAGAAGACCTCACATACGACGAAATGGAGGAGCGGATAAACGCTGCCGCTGCCGATGTCGGACTAAATGAAGAAAATATAATCCTCAACAAACAATACCTCATCACGATGACGGATCCGGGCACAGAGATCATGATGATCGCAGGCTTTATCTGTCTGGTCGTGATCCTCTTTTCCGCTCTGGTGATCTACAGTATTTACTATGTAGGCGTGATCACAGATGTGCAGGAGATTGGGAAACTGAGAGCGCTCGGAGCCTCCGGACGCCAAATCGCCGGATTGTTTATCTGCCAGGGTGCCGTCGTATCCGCCTTTGCGATTCCGGCGGGACTTTTGATCGGGTTTCTTTTGCCCCGCCTTCTCTTCCCGCTGGTCCTATACGCCTACTATGCTTCCGCCCTGACTTCCACTTCCCGTGACATGGCGGATGCTCTCCTCAAACAGATTCATATGTTTTCACTGCCCGCACTGTTTACCGTGGCGGCAGCGGTAGCCCTCACCGTCTGTCTTTCCCTGCTGAAACCCATCCGTATGGCAAAGCGGATTTCTCCGGTGGAAGCTATCCGGTATCAGGAAAACTCAACGGACAGAAAAAGTCGAAAAGGGCATCATCAGGTAAAAGTATCTACTTTGACTTTTGCCAACCTGACACGCAACAAGAGACGCACCGCCGTCACCATCCTCACCATGGGGCTAAGCTGCGTGCTCTTCATCTGTGTATCTGCCGTTTTGAGCAGCGTCAGCGCGGAGGATATGGCAAGACGCAATATTGCGAAAGGAGATTTCCGCATCTCCCTGGACTATTCCCGGCATGACTCAGAATATCCGGAAAACAATCTGGACAGCCTGGTGCAGGAAAATTATTTTAACGACGCCTTCCTTGCACAGTTATCTTCCATAGAAGGCGTAGAAGCCATAGAGCGCGATCACGGAAAAATCCTCTCCTCCACGGAGATCGAGTCCGCCATGTATGAGGACTATGAAAACCGTCTGCCGCTCTCTTACTTTACCAGAGATGATATCCCTGAGTTAAATGCCAATCTGGAACAGGGCAGCATAGACTACGACCGCATGACCGCCAACCACGAGGTGATCTGTACACACGTTTACTCCTTTGAGCAGTATGGCCTTTCCATCGGCGATGTCATCCCGCTGACGCTACATGACGGCGACAGGGAAATCCCCTTCACAATAACGATCACTGCCCTGACATCTCCCGACAGCGATTNTCCNCTTCTNATCATGACGGAGGACACATGGAACGANCTGGGGCTTGTTTACGATCCGACCACNAATATNTANTTGTATGTAAANGANGCGCAGTATGACAACGTAAAGGANGCNCTGACNGACATTGTNGCNGAAAANGAGTATTTTACNCTCTTNTCNNTGGATGTGGAAATGCGGATCGGACGCTCCNNGGTGAGCCTTACCGTCTATCCGGTCTATCTNCTTCTGGCNNTNATTGCNNTGATCAGCTTTATCAANCTGATCAATACNATGATCACCAGCATTGTCACCAGAAAAAAGGAGCTNGGCATCCTGCANGCCATNGGNCTTTCCGGCAGNCAGCTNGTCAAAATGCTCTCAGGAGAAGGGNTAGTCTTTACNACNGGCACNCTCATTATCAGNCTGACNCTTGGCAATCTGTCCGGNTACCTGCTCTTCCTCTGGGCCAAAAAGTCNCACTTTATGAGNATCAGCCGCTANCACTATCCGCTGTGGGNATCCNTCGGNCTTNNGNTGATTCTGCTTGGNGGACAGCTTCTGATCACNCGNCTTATCAGCAAAAAAATGGAAAGCGAAAGCCTGATCGACCGAATCAGAGTTGAAGAATAGGTTTGGCAAATATATCTAAAGTGCGGTTTTTATTTTTCGATTTTATTGTATATTTTCCTAAAAAATGATATAATAGGCACGAGTCTGATGACCCGTGTCTATTATTATTTTTTATCATCAGTGAGGGAGGTACTTTATCATGACTAAAGAGCAATATAGAACTGCCAATGCTAAAATTTTCCCGGTTGTTATGATCATACTGGGATATTTTTTGATCACGTTTCTCTTGGCTGTCTTGTCAAGCGGAGGCACTCCGAATATATGGGCACAGATCGTCGTCACCATTATCGCCATCCTTCTCAGCGTTTTTGCCCTCTTAAAATGCAGAGAATCCAAAGCCGGAGCCGTAACCATGATGAGTTCCTGCGCAGTTGCCTATGTGGTGATTGTTTTGTTAAACAGTAACGAAATAGTGTTTACCTATGTGTTTGCCATGATCATTCTCTCTATGGCATTTATGAATCTGAAATTAGTGGTTTTAGCAAATGTTGTGACCATTATTGCNAATCTGNTGCGCATTCTGNTTCATCAAAATGATGTATCCCAATCCATTATAGAAATGTTTGCTCTGCTGTTAGTTGCCATTGCTTCCATCACAGTGACTCAACTGCGTCTTCGTTTTAACGAAGAAAATCAGGCATCCATCATGGAGGCTGCAAAAGCNCAGGAAGAAATGAACCANACCATGGCGCANGTGGCGGACGATATCACCGCACACTTTGAAGACGCCATGAAAATGGTGGATGAATTAAAACAAAACGTAGATACCTGTAATTTTGCNATGGGAAATATTGCAGACAGCACTGAAAGTACTGCCGAATCTATTCAGGCACAGGCTTCCATGTGCGTGGAGATCCGCGGTGCTTCCGACACGGCGGAGAGTGAGATCCGCTCTATGCTGGAATCCTCTGACAGAACCATGCAGACGATCACCGAGGGATCTGCGGANATTCAAAAATTAAAAGAACAGGCGGAGAACGTCTCCAATGCCAGCGATGCTACCGTGCAGGTAATCTCNCAANTGACTAATCAGGTCAATAATGTGCAGGAATTTATCGGCACGATCCTGAATATTGCCGGACAGACNAATCTNCTNGCCTTGAACGCATCCATAGAAGCTGCAAGAGCCGGGGAAGCCGGTAAAGGCTTTGCTGTGGTGGCCGATGAGATTCGTGAGCTCTCCGAGCAGACCAAAAACGCCTCCAACAATATCACTGCCATCATCAACGACTTGAATGCGGGAGCACAGTCGGCCAACGACAGCATCGAGAAATCTGCTTCCTCTGTGCGCACGCAAAATGAAATGATCGAGAATATGCGCGGACGTTTTGATAATATTTATCAGGAAATGTCCGAACTGTCCTCCAACGTGAAAAAAACAGAGGAGAGCGTAAACGCCATCCTCACTTCTACCGAGACGATCTCGGAAAATATAACGCAGCTCTCCGCTACCAGCGAAGAAGTAGCTGCATCCTCCACCGAAGGCCTGCGTACCTCGGAGACCTCCGTGGAGAATATGAACTCTTGTAAAGAAATCTTAGGACAGATTGCTTCTCTGGCATTAAAGCTAAAAGCCAACTAAGCAATCTACCATTCTAACACCGCTGAGGCCCAGGTCAGCCCGCCGCCGAAACCGCTCATCGCGATTTTCATGCCGGGCTGCAGGAGGCCTTTCCGGTTCATCTCATCTAGCAGGATCGGCACACTGGCCGCCGAAATATTTCCACAATGATCCAGACTGATCGGGAACTTCTCTTCTGAAATATGCAGCCGCTTTGACACCGACTGTATGATTCGGATATTCGCCTGATGCAGAGCGAAATAGTCGATATCCTCCGCCGTAAGACCTGCCGCCTCAATGGTTTTCTGCAGGGAAGCCGGCACCGTTGTCACGGCAAACTTATAAACTTCCTGTCCATCCATATGAACATAGGAAAGCGCCGGATCCGTCTCCACCAGCGGGTTATTATTCGTACGGTTCAGGCAGGCGAGCACATCCCCCTTCACGCCATCGCTGCCCTGATCAAAAGAAAGCATGCCATATTTCTCATCACCTCGCACCACCGCCGCTCCGGCGCCGTCTCCAAAGAGCACGCAAGTACCCCTGTCTTTCCAGTCTATGATCTTAGAAAGTGTCTCCGCCCCCAGAATCAGAGCCGTCCGATAAAGTCCTGCCTGTATGTATGCGTTCGCAATATTTAGGGCAAACATAAAGCCGGAACACGCCGCATTGATATCGAATGCGACTGCATTCTTCGCCCCAATGGCCGCCTGCACTTCACAGGCACAGGCAGGGGTCACATAATCAGGCGACACCGTCCCCAGAATGATCAGATCAATTTCATCCGCAGTTACACCGGCATTCTCCATAGCGCGTTTCGCCGCCTCTGTAGACATACTCGCGGTAGTTTCCTCCTTCACAAGATGTCTGGTTTTGATACCGGTCCTGCTGCTGATCCACTCATCGGAAGTGTCCATGATCTTAGACAGATCATCATTTGTCACCACTGTCTCCGGCAGATAGCTTCCCGTTCCTATGATTCTTGTTTTCACGCAAATTCCTCCATGATTTCCTTCACATGCTCCAGATGCGTTGCCCGATAGGCATTTGCACCGCAAAAAAGCAACGCATCATTCACCTTACCCTTCACCGCATTGATGAGCGCATCTGTGATACAGTAAGGCGTATCCGTCCCTTTACAGGTGCTGATGCAGAGATGGCATTTTTCGTGGGGAATCTGCCCCTCTTTTGCCCGTCTCATAAAAGGATTTAAAATCGCTCGTCCGGGCATTCCTACCGGACTCTGAACAATAACGATGTCCTCCTTCTTCGCATCAATATAACTTTGCTTGTAGGCTTCATCCGCGTCACACTCGTAGGTCGTGACAAAACGAGTCGCCATCTGCACACCTGATGCACCCATTTCCAGATAATGTTCCATATCCTCACGAGTGTAAACACCGCCCGCCATAACGACAGGAATTTTCGTATCGTGCTCCGTCGCAACCTCATTCACCTGGTCAATGATCGCCCGCACCTCATCGTCATAATGCAGTCCCTCAATATCCTCAAGCTGTTCCTTATGAAAGCCCAGATGGCCGCCCGCAAGCGGTCCCTCGATGACCACGGCATCAGGAAGCCGGTTATATTTCTTCCACCAGTAGCGCATGATGACCTGCGCAGACTTGACGCTGGATACGATCGGCGCCAGCTTCGTCTTCGCNGCGCCTGCCAACTTGGGCAGATCCATGGGCAGACCCGCGCCGGATATGATCAGATCGATCCCCGCTGCTACCGCCGCCTTGACATACTCCTCATATTTTCTGGTCGCCACCATGATATTGACTCCGAGAATACCGCCTTTTGCGATCTGTCTGGCCTTCTTTATTTCGGTCCCGATCGCCCGCAGATTCGCACCGATAGGATCCTTGTCAAAATCCGGCTCACGATATCCGATCTGCGCCGTAGAGAGCACTCCGATTCCGCCCTCTGCCGCCACTGCCCCGGCCAGAGAAGAGAGACTCACACCGACTCCCATACCTCCCTGTATGACGGGCACTCTAGCTATCAAATCCCCTATTATGAGGGGTTTCGTTTCTTTCATTTTACGCTTCCCCGATAGCAAAGGTAAGTTCCGCCTGTGTCACCAGCTTGCCATCTACATAAGCCTTCGCCGCACCCACGCCGATCGGTCCTTTCATTTTAATGATCTCTGTCTCCAGAGTGAGCACATCACCCGGCACCACTTTACCTTTAAATTTCGCATTGTTGATCGCCGCAAAATAGGCCGTCTTTCCCTTAAATTCGGGCTGACTTAAGATCGCCACCGCACCGGTCTGCGCCAGCGCCTCCACGATCAGTACACCCGGCATAACAGGCTCTCCTGGAAAATGTCCCGCAAAAAAGGGCTCATTGTAGGACACACATTTTTTGGCAACCACCCGCTTCCCCTCTTCCAGCTCCTCGATGGTGTCAATGAGCATAAAGGGCTGTCTGTGGGGAATGATCTCCATGATCTCCTTCGCCGACATAAGTGACATATTCGTTTCCTCCTTTATTCGTGGAACTTCTTAACTACAAGGCTTGCATTGTGTCCGCCAAAGCCCANGGAATTCGACAGTGCATATTCAAATTCTTCCTTGTAAGGCTCTTTACAGTAGTCCAGATCGCACTCTTCATCGGGCANCTGATAGCCCACCGTTTTGTGGATATAACCCTCCTGCAGCTCCTTCACACAGGTGACAAACTCNATCGCACCCGCCGCTCCCAGAAGATGACCCACCATGGATTTGGTGGAATTGATGCGAATATCCTTCGCATGGTCNCCAAAGAGCAGNTTGATNGCCCGCGTCTCAAAGAGATCATTGTGATGCGTACTGGTTCCATGCGCATTGATATACGTAATATCATTTAATGCAAGNCCCGCATCCTTCACCGCATACTCCATCGCCTTTGCTGCACCCGCACCATCCTCTGCCGGGGAAGTGATATGATAGGCGTCGGAAGAGCAGCCGTAACCTGCCACCTCAGCATAAATCTTTGCGCCCCGCGCCTTCGCGTGCTCTAATTCCTCNNGNATCACGACGGCNGCGCCCTCNCCCATAACAAAACCGCTTCTCTCCTTATCAAAAGGAATGGAGCAGCGCTCAGGATCCTCGGAAGAAGTCAGCGCTGTCAGTGCGGAAAAGCCACCAATACCGATAGGACATACACTGCCCTCCGTACCGCCCGCCACCATCACCTCTGCGTCTCCGTACTGAATGGTCCGAAACGCTTCACCGATAGAGTTTGTGCCGGTAGCACAGGCCGTTACCACGTTGATGCTCTTGCCCTTTAAACCGAACTGGATCGACACATTGCCCGCCGCCATATTGGAAATCGTAAGCGGTACAAAAAGCGGCTCGATCCTGCTGGGACCCTTCTCTAAAAGTCTGCTATGGGAACGCTCCATTGCCTGTAGGGAACCGGTACCGGAGCCCACAGCTACACCTACGCGATAGGGATCCTCTTTCTCCATATCAATTCCCGCATCCTCCAGCGCTTCCTTAGCCGCAGCTACTGCATACTGGGAAAAAGGCTCCATTCTTTTGGCTGCCTTAAAATCCATATAATTTTTACCTTCAAATCCTTTGACCTCTGCCGCCAGCTTACATTTAAACTCGGAGGCATCAAACTTCGTAATCGGTGCAAACCCGATCGTTCCCTCCTTAACGCCGGCCCAGAATTCATCTACACTTAACCCGATGGGTGTGATAGCACCCATTCCTGTTACTACAACTCGTCTGCTCATTTTTTCTCCTTTCCTTTCTCTAACTAGACTCGCAAACTCGCGCTGTTACATCGCCATTCCGCCATCCACAGAGATAACCTGTCCCGTAATATAGGACGCCTTATCGCTGGCAAGAAAAGCTACCGTCTCCGCAATATCTTTCGGTGTTCCCACCCTCTTTAAAGGAATCTGTGCCAAAGTAGCCTCCTTGGCCGTATCTGTCATGGCCTGTGTCATATCNGTATCAATAAACCCGGGAGCAACNGCGTTGACCGTNATATTTCTGCTTGCCANTTCNCTCGCCATAGANTTTGTCAGNCCGATCACNCCNGCCTTGGANGCCGCATAATTTGCCTGGCCNGCATTGCCCAGAATNCCNGTAACNGAAGACAGATTGATNATNCTGCCCGCCTTCTGCTTTAAGAAAGGNCGATACATATGCTTGATGGTNTGGAAGGTGCCCTTCAGGTTCGTNTCNATGACCGCAGCAAAATCCTCCTCNGTCATCTTCATCACCAGATTNTCCTTCGTGATTCCNGCATTGTTCACCAGAATATCAATGTGGCCAAACTCNGNNAGCATGTCCGTGATCATCTGGCCNCAGGCCTCNAAATCNGCCACACTGCACTGNACGGCAACNGCTTTTCTTCCCATCTTNNGAATCGCTTCTGCCACTTCCTCNGCCTTTTCNCNNGANCCATTATAATTAACGATCACATCCGCNCCGTANTCCGCCAGCGTCAATGCNATCTCTNTTCCGATTCCGCGGCTTGCNCCGGTCACNAGAGCTACCTTACCTGTCAGCATATCCNCTATCCTTCCTTTCTCTTTACACTAATTCATCCAGCTTTTGCANATCNTCTACTTTTTCTANATTGATCACCTTCACGTCCCGATTGATCTTNCTCATAAATCCGGACANNGTCTTNCCGGGNCCGATCTCCACNAANGTNTCCACACCGTCCGCNATCATCCGNTCTACGGTCTGCTGCCATTTNACNGAGGAGGAAACNTGTTTTTCCANNAGAGGCTTCACNTCAGACTTGTCCTTCACATAATCCGCNGTCACATTGGCNATATANGGAATCTGAATGTCNTGGATCTCNACNTTNTCAAGCTCTGTCGCCAGCTTTTCCCCTGCACCCACTAAAAGCGGAGAATGNAAAGGNCCGCTGACNTTCAANGGAACNCATCTNTTCGCGCCNGCCGCTGTCAGCTTCTCCACTGCNGCCTGNGCNGCNNCCTCTTCNCCNGTGATNACGATCTGNCCGGGGCAATTATAGTTCGCAATGGTCACCATCCCGGGCGTCTCCTCACAGATCTGCTCNATCACCGCCGTGTCNAGNCCCAGCACTGCCACCATNGCGCCGCCCTGNGGNACNGCCTCCTGCATATANATACCGCGCTTACGCACNACNTTNAANACATNCTCNGGNCTCATCACGCCGCTNGCTNCCANCGCACCNTACTCACCCANNCTTAAACCGCCGGTCACATCNGGCTTNANNCCNTTNTCCTCNANNGCCTTCAGCATGGCAACCTCCGCCGCCAGCATGGCAATCTGCGTATACTCTGTNATATTGATCTGCTCATTCTCCTCGAAGCANAGCGCNNCNACATCCAGACCGCTCGCCNTGCCTGCCAGCTCAAACATNTCCTTNCAGACCGGAATCTGCTCATAAAAATCNTTACCCATACCCACATACTGNGCTCCCTGTCCCGGGAACANGAACGCTGTCTTACCCATNNTAACCTCNNTTTTCTATAGCTTTTCAGAGCCATGACTAAATATTTTGAATTTCAAAGTATTTNNANCCAAAAAAGGCAAGCNTCATAACTTGCCCNTTTTTTCAAATCTTTAAAAGCGCCTGCGCCTGTGTCATNATCTCGCGAACGATCTCTGCACAGGTCTGTTCCTCTTTNACCATACCGGCAATCTGTCCNGCCATAATGGTTCCGGATACCATNTCGCCCTCNACCACTGCNTTNCGCAGAGAACCNANNGTNAGCNNCTCCATNTCNTCNAAAGAAGCGCCATCNTTCTCCATNTGNAGNTATTCTCTGGTCAGCTTATTGCGGATCTGNCGNACCGGATGTCCGTTAGACCTGCCGGTNACCTCNGAATCAATATCCTTNGCCGCAATCACTTTCTTTTTATAATTNTCATGTACGGTGCACTCTTTNGCCACCAGNAAACGNGTNCCGATCTGTACNGCNTCNGCTCCCAGCATCGTAGCNGCCGCAAANCCTCTGCCGTCCGCAATACCGCCTGCGGCAATTACAGGAATGCTTACTGCATCCACNACCTGAGGCACCAGCGTCATNGTNGTCGCTTCACCGATATGACCGCCAGACTCCATCCCTTCTGCGATGACCGCATCCGCACCGGCACGCTCCATCATCTTTGCAAGAGCCACACTGGCCACTACAGGAATCACTCGAATTCCGGCTTCCTTCCACATAGCCATATATTTCCCCGGATTTCCGGCGCCGGTGGTTACTACCTTAACGCCTTCTTCCACGATCATCTCCGCGATGGCATCCGCTTCGGGATTCATCAGCATTACATTTACGCCAAAGGGTTTCTCCGTCAGCTTCTTCGCTTCCTGTACCTGTTCCCGCACAAAATCTGCCGGTGCACCACCTGCGCCGATAATACCCAGCGCGCCCGCTTCTGATGCGGCTGCCGCCAGATGGTACTCTGCAACCCAGGCCATACCGCCTTGCAGGATCGGATATTCGATCCCCAAAAGCTCTGTAATTTTTGTCTTCATTCGATAACCTCTACCCAGCTAAACGCAGGTTTCCTTCACACAAAGTATGTGCAGCGGCTTATGCCTCCACACCTTTACCCTTCATATACTCTACAACAGCGCCAACTGTTGTGATCTGCTCTAAATCCTCGGAAGGAATCTCTACGCCGTACTCCTCCTCAAATGCCATCACCAGCTCAAATAAATCCAGAGAATCCGCACCAAGATCCTCCTTGAAGGAAGATTCCTCTGTGATCTCCACACCGTCTAAGTTTAACTGCTCCTGGATAATCTCAATCACTCTCTCTAACATTTTTCCATTCTCCTTTTCGTCATTTAAAATAGTTTGACATTCAAAGTATATTCTCTGTTCCTATATTTGTCAATCTTATTTTTACGGATTCTGCCTGTTTTGTCAATCACTTTGGCAATAAATATTGATAAATTTCTCTTTTCGGCACGCCCCGGTCCTTTGCAACCTGTTTCATAGCGCTTTTCTCATCCATTCCTCCCTTCTCATAATATGCCATATGCTCCTCTATGGTCATGCTCTGCCAGGCTGCCTGCCGTTCCTCATTCTTCCGGCGCAGGCTCTTTCCTTCCACCACCAAAACATACTCTCCTCGAGGTTCTTCCTTTTCATAAAGAGCAAGTGCCTCCGCTATGGTAGTTGGCAGAATCGTCTCAAATTTTTTGGTAAGCTCCCTGCAAAGAGTGATCCTGCGATCCCCCAATGCTTCATACAGTTCCTCTAATGTCCGCACCAGATGATGTGGCGCCTCGTAGAGCAGGATCGTGCGGGATTCTTCCTTAAGCTCCGCAAGAATCTGAGCCTTCTCCTTTTTATCCGAGGGCAGAAACCCTTCAAAACAGAAGCGCCTGGTGGACAGGCCGGAAAGCGTGAGCGCCGTGATACAGGCCACAGGACCCGGCAGTGAAGTAACCGTGATGCCTGCCTCCTGACACTTTTGCACCAGCACCTCACCGGGATCTGAGACCGCAGGCGTTCCTGCATCCGTAATAAGCGCCACATTCTTGCCCTGCCGCATCTGCTCAATGAGATACTCCGCTTTTTCTACTTTATTATATTCGTGATAACTTGTCATAGAAGTTTTGATGCCAAAATGGTTCAAAAGCTTGATACTGTTGCGCGTGTCTTCAGCCGCGATCAGATCTGCGCTGCCGAGGGTCTCCGTCACCCGGGGCGTCATATCTCCCAGATTCCCGATAGGCGTCGCGCACAGATATAACATTCCCGCCATCTGCGTGTTCTCCTTATCTGTTCTACTACTCCGTCTCCGACTCTGTCTCGACAGACATCTGCATAGAATTAGCGGATACAGATTTCTCCGGTTCCGGCTCGCCAGCCTCCCACCGCTGCCGCTCCTCCTCTGCTTCTTCCGGCGTAAGCAGGGAATCCGGCTGATAGTTGACCGCCGCATTCCAGAGAATCCACTCCTCATACCCCGCGTCATAAGCGCCTTTTATCTGTTGCCGTATCTGCTCCGGCCCGTAACGGATATGGTTTGGAAGCCAGCCCGCAGTAAAGCTTTGCAGCCACAAACGCACCTGCGCACAATCTTCTTCGGGCACTGCCTGAAGCTGCCGGGTTGAGGAGGCTGCCGCCGCGTTGATGGTTGCATAAGGATCTGCATCCGGCACCGCAATCCCGTAAGCACCGTTATGATAATGGGACGGATACACCATAGGACAAATGTAATCCAGATTCTCCGCCATCTTCACATAATCCTGCCCCACAATCTTCTGATCGGTCTCGTTGTCGATCACGGTGCCGAACACATCCGCCGCCACATACACACCGCATGGTGCCAGATTCTCATAGAGATACTTCGTAAATTCCGTAATGATCTCAATCTTGTCGATCTTTTCCGCTTCCGGCCCGTAATCCACCTCTTCTTCTTTGATATCGGTAGAAAAACGGATATAGTCAAACTGTACCTCGTCGAATCCGTCCACAGCTGCCTGGGAAGCGACTTCCACAAGATAATCCCACAATTCCCGATTATAGGGGTTGACCCACGCCATGCCGTTTTTGTCACGGAAAATCTCTCCGTCTCCGTCATGTACCGCCCACTCCGGNNNNTTCTCCGCCAGATAGGGNTCACGGAANGCCACNATTCTGGCAATCAGATAAATATCNTTCTCCTTGCATTTATCCACNAGNNNTTTGATATCAGGTATGTATCNNACCGATGTCCCCAGCTCCTGCACCNGGTCGGATTGCATCTTGTAGGTCACCTTACCCTCATCATTTTTGACATCGATGACCATCGCGTTCAGCTCTGTCNGATCCACCAGATCGATCAGTTCATCCATCTTCGCAATGCCCGCTGCCGGTCCGCTGACATAAATCCCCTTAACCTTCACAGGGTCCGGGCGTGGGATACCCTCCGAATCTTCCTCCACCGGAACTATCACTTCCTCTTCCATAACACTCCCGGCTGATCCATCATTCCCCGATACACTTTCCGACGTTTTCTCACTCTGCAAAATTTCTTCATTCTCAAGCTCTGCGGAACTCTCCTGCTCCGTTCCGTCCACGGGATATGCCATTGCTTCCTCCGCGCCGTCACCGCAGCTTAAGCAGAAACAGCTCATTCCCAGCATGATGATAAATATATATATAAATTTCTTAATATCCATATATATCATAAATCTCCGCCATGTATACGCCCGGTTCCCGATACACGATCAACGGCTTCTCCACCGTCATCCGCGGTCTGCCGCCCCTGGCCGCCTCCAACAGAACCATATTGGGCTCCTTGTCCACGAAAGGATACACCAGCTGCATCCGTTTTGGCTCCAGCTTATATTTTTTTAGAGTCACCATGATCTCTGCCAATCGAAAGGGCCTGTGCACCAGAAAAAATTTCCCGCCGGGTTTCAGCAGCTTCGCCGTCTGCTCCACCACATCCTCCAGCGTACAGAGGATCTCGTGTCTGGCGATGGCCTTAGCGTCCTCCGGATTCCTCAAACCGTGCCTGCCGATCATATAGGGCGGATTGCAGGTGATAACATCAAAAGAAGCAGCGTCGAATATGCGCCCTGCCTCCTTGATATCTCCCGTAACAATGTCAATTTTTTCTTCCAGCCCATTTAGGGCTACACTGCGCCCTGCCATGTCCGCGCTGTCTTCCTGAATTTCCAGACCGGTCAGATGAGCCGCCCCGGTCTTAGCAGAAAGCAGGATGGGAATGATCCCGGTGCCGGTTCCCAGATCCAGTACCCGCGCACCGTCCTTTACAGCCGCAAACCCCGACAGAAGCACAGCNTCCATGCCAAAACAGAAGCGCTCCGGATCCTGTATGATCCGNTAGCCATTCCNNTGCAGATCATCNATCCGCTCATTCTCTTTCAGAAGATTTTTTTGCTCCATCNTGTTTTTCTAATTTCTCCAGTTCNTTCAACTCCGCCTCGTTGGNATCCGCCTTNCGGTTCTTNCCATGTCTTNTCTTAAANCGCAGCTGATCTGCCCTGTATTCCTGAATCTCCTTCTCATCGCCCACATCCACTACGACCTTCACCAACTGGCGCAGGACATTGACACTTTGTACCTCGCCTTTTAAGCCGTCATCCGTGGTGACAAAATCACCTACATTCGGAAGNTTTCTGTTAAGNTCCTCGTAGGTCTCCTCCTCNTTNTTCAGACAGCACATCAGTCTGCCGCAGACGCCGGAGATCTTCGTCGGATTCAGAGACAGATTNTGCTCNTTCGCCATCTTAATGGACACCGGCGCAAACTCTGACAGATGGGTNTGGCAGCACAGTGGTCTGCCGCAGATNCCGATACCNCCCAAAATTTTCGTCTCGTCCCTCACNCCGATCTGNCGCAGCTCTATTCTGGTNTTAAACACNGNNGCNAGATCNTTGACCAGNTCCCTGAAATCAATACGGCCATCCGCCGTAAAGTAAAANAGAACCTTGTTATTATCAAATGTGTATTCNGCNTCGATCANCTTCATCTGCAGATCATGCTTTTTGATCTTCTCCAGACAGATCTTGAACGCATCCTTTTCCTTCTGTTTGTTCGCCGCCTCCTGCTCATCATCCTTCTGATTGGCTATTCGNAGCACCGATTTGAGNGGCTGTACCACCTTNTCTTCTTCCACCTCTCTGGGGGCTCCGACCACCGTGCCGTACTCAATGCCCCTGGCCGTCTCCACGATCACGTGATCGCCCTGCTTTATCTCCAACTGACCCGGATTGAAAAAATATACTTTCCCGGCCGTCCGAAACCGCACGCCTATTACCTTAACCATAATCTATAAACCTCCTAAGCTCCGACGTAAATTTCTTTGAAATTAACGTCAGTTCTCCTTGATCGTGAGAAGCAAAAGCTCCATTGTCAGATCAAAATTAACGTTGGCCTCCAGCCTCCGTTTTGCCTGCTGCAACGCATTCACAATGATCTCGATCCCCTCATAGGTGCTTCTGTCTGCCACCCTCCTGATCTGTTGGATCTCATTGCGGAAGATCAGGCTGTTCATATCCTTCGTTGCCTTAAACAGGAGCACATCTCTGTACCACACGGTAAGGATATCCAAATAATCNTTTATATCAAGATTGTATTCTGTTATCTGCTTTATGGCCTTGACGATCTCATTGATCTCCATTTCGGTNATATATTTCACCAGAGAGATTGCTTCGTCCTTAACCTTCTCAAACTCCTCGCTGCCTGCCAGATGCTTCGCTTTGCCGATGTTCCCTCTGGCGAAAGCCACACAGATACNGGCTTTATAATCGGGCACTCCCAGTTCTTCCATCAAATATTTTTTAACCAGCGCATCGGATACCGGTTTCATATTTAAAACCACACAGCGGCTTATGATAGTCGGCAAAAGAGCCTCCACATTGGAAGTAAGAAGCAGGATGACCGCATACGCCGGCGGCTCCTCCAGTGTCTTTAAGAGAGCGTTCTGCGCCTGGGGCGTCATCTTCTCCGCCTCGTTCATAATATAGACCTTACGCGGACTGCTGTAAGGCTTGATCCCGATATCACCGTTGATCTGCCCCCGGATGTCCTCTACGCCTATAGTATTGGGTTTCTCATGAGCNACATAGATGATATCCGGCTGATTGCGGCTCACCGCCTGCTTGCAGGAATGACATTCTCCGCAAGGCTCCGAACCGCCCTTCTCACACTGCAGCGTCATGGCAAAAAGACGGGCGATAAACTCCTTACCCGCATTGCGCTCCCCGTTGATAATATAAGCATGAGACACCTTGTCCATCTCGATCGCGCTCTGTATATGCTTTTTCAGTTCTTCCTGTCCGATAATATCTGAAAACTTTGGCATCCGTATCCCCCTCGTATCTCTCCCGGTATCCTTTGCAAACTAGGTAAAGATATCCAACAGCAATCCTCTGATCTCCCCGATCTTTTCCAGGATCGCTAAATTATCCTGCTCATCCTTCACAAGCTCCTGCGCCAGCTGATCCAGATTCTGGTCGATCAATCGAATGATCCCATACACCCTGTGCCGCCCTCTTCTGTCCAGGAAATTCTCTCTGGAAAAAGCATGGGATCTATTGACAACTTCATTCAAAAAATCCTTGACCAGCGTGCGATATCGTTTCATATCCTTGATATCTCGATGTTTTGCCAGTTTATCTCCCTGTCTCGTGATCTCCTCCATCATGCCGATCAGGGCATTTTGCAGGTCCTGTTCCTCGATCCTGCTGACGAGCGTGAACTTAAACGTGCCATCCGTCTCCTGGGCCTGCGTCGTCTGCTCTATCTGTGGCGCCTGCTGTATTTGATTTACTTTGATGTCCACTCTCATCACCTCCTAACCAATGCGGCCTGTATCTATAAATTTTCCTCCAGATATGCCGTGATCTCATTGATACAGCCATCCAGCTGATCGTTGTAAAATGTGATCTCAATATTGGAACGGGCCAGCTTCTCGTCGGAGAAATCCTCCTTATCCGCCAAATACCGCCTGCACATCTCCTCATATTTCGGATGATCCTGCGCTTTCTCCCGGTCTAAGGCCCGTTGCAGCCGCACTCCGTCATCCAGTTCGATCATGAGCGGCAGCACCTTATCCCTGCCATAAAAGTCGCAAAGCTGCTCATATGCCTCCAACGTACCGATCAGCACATAAGAGTGCGCCGTAAGGTCGATCTCTTTGTCTGCCACCGTAAAATAACGCCAAAGTCCATAACAGGTATTATATTCTCTGGACTCCACTACACTGCCCTGCGCAAGTAGACTCTGAAAACCGGCCTCATCTGTGAAATGATATTCCACACCGTCCTGCTCTCCCGCCCGGATCGGCCGGGTCGTATAGGGCACTATCGTCTCTAAAGGAACGCTTTTTTGCGACAATAACCTTTTATAAATGGTATCTTTTCCCGATGAGCTCTTACCCATCAGGCACACAATCTTCCCCATAACTACCGTTACCTTCGTTTAAAGTTCCAATCTAATAATGCCATATTTTTCAAGGAATTTCAACCACAACAGGGATCCGTCCCTCCGAAGAGACCCCCCGCAGAGAAAGCCCCTTTTCTATACTATTCTCAATCTTTTGTATCAGCTCTTCATCAAGCACTTCCCCCGGCGCAGCCAACGGGATCCCCGGCGGATAAAGCATCAGAAAATCTGCCGCGATCCTGCCTGCCGCTTCCCGCAGGGAAATCTCCTCCCGCGGGCTGTGAAAAGCCGCCGCCATGGACGATCCGACCCGCGGCAATGTGATCCGCCGCACATCCTCTGCCATCTCTGGTCTGTCGCAGCTCTCCTTCTCTATCCTATCATCTATATCGCAGAGTGCATCAGCCAATCTCTGCCATCCTTCCTGCGTATCCATCAGCGTCATGATCGCCAGTGCATATGTATCTGCCGCCATTTCCATTTCCAAATGATACCGTTCCCGCAGAAGATCGCTGAGTTCTTTTCCGTTCAGCTTTGAATCTTTAACCGAAATCAAGATCTTTCCGATGTCCCATCCTGTCAGTGCATAATTTTCTGACGCATCTGTCATTTTTCCAATTTTTATCTGCCTGCACTTTGCGGTTTTTTCACAAAATTTCTCATATTCTTTTTGAAAAAAAGCAAATCTGCCTGTGCTTTCCTCTTCCAGAAACCGCACACAGGCATCCATACTCGCCATAAGGACATAGGAAGGACTGCTGCTNTGCAGCATGGTAAGATATCTGTGCAGTCTCTCTCGGTCTACTCTGTCCCCGTTTCTGTGTAAAAGCGCCGTCTGCGTCATAGCCGGCAGCGTCTTATGCAGGCTGTGGATCACCAGATCCGCCCCCTGTGTCACTGCCCCTTCCGGTAAATTCTCCGCCAGTCCCAAATGTGCTCCGTGCGCCTCATCCACGATCAGCACCTTTCCCCGCTTGTGCACCATGCGGGCAATGCCTGCAATATCCGACAGGATTCCCTCGTAAGTAGGCGAGGTGATGACCACTGCCTTCACACCNGGGTACTGGTCCAGAAGCCGCTCGATCTCCTCTGCGCACACCCCGTCACAGATATCATATTCCTGTATCATCTGTGGTTGATAATAGTGTACGGAAAGGCTCTGCAGTATCGCCGCATGATACACGGATTTATGGCAGTTGCGGGCAATCAGTATCTCCTCTCCCGGCTCTGTCACCGCAAGAATCGCCGCCAGCACACCGCAGGTACTNCCGTTCACCAGAAAAAAAGTCTCTTCCGCTCCGTACAGGCGATTTGCTCTCTCCTGCGCCCTTTGCAAAACACCATCCGCATGATGCAGATCGTCAAATCCGTCGATCTCTGTGATATCGATCCGGTAAAAATCTGCCATCTCTCCGCTTGCCATATTGCGTTTATGTCCCGGCATGTGACAGGGATAAAAATCTTCGGCGCTATATTCTGCCAGAGTCTGATACAAGCTTTTCTCCGTACTCATGACGCCTGCGCTCCATGTCCCTTATGAAGCCCCATCGTCTCCATCAGAGAACAATACTTATCCGCCGCCGTTACGACCCAGGCTTCCCTACAAGTAGGCGGCACTACCGACAACGGCCACATATGCTTGCGAATGACTTCCCGCTGCGTGTTATTTAACTGATACTCCTTCTCCGCGTTGCGAAGCGCTGTCATCGGATGATGAAAGCCGTGCAGGCGTTTTCTTTTTCCCTGGGCCACATACTCTTTATCATGCCAGTCATACAAAAAATAATCGTGCAAAAGGGCACCTCTGATCAAATCGTGTTTGTTGCAGCCGATACCCAGCTTTTTATTCAAAAGAAGACTATAGCATGCCACATCCATACAATGACGGTGTACCGTCATTGTACCATGCTGGATATGCTTTCTCGTCTTCCTGAAATTCTCAGATTTCAGGATGTCCTCTCCATGCTCCTTCAAAAGCTCCCGTATTCTCCTGTTCCGCTCATGCAGCCTGCGCAGACGTTCTCTGCGCCTTTTGTGAATTCCCCGTAAAATATTCATATCAGTCTCTNTCCNCTTCGATCATATGGTGCAGCACTTTCGCCCGGTGNGCCCAGGTATGTCCCGCCTGCGCCATCTCATTGCCTCCATCCGCTATNCGCTGCATNCGGTCAGTATCNGCCAACAGGNTCTNCGCCGTTTCAGCAAGCTTTTCCATCTGTGAGAGCGAATACAGACTGCAATCTACATCATCATGCAAAATCTCATCCANATAGACACTGCTGTCCGTGAGNCATACCGATCCGTTCAACATCGTNTTAAAGATTCTGTCGTGTGCGCCATCTTTAAACCAGGGCATNACATTGAGGGAAANCTTNGTCTGACACAATTTTTTCAGGCAGCCCTCAGAGTTCAGATTGTTCATGATCATCAGNTTTTCCGGATGTTTNCAATCCAAAAGNTCCCAGCCGTCACCAAATACATGTACNCGTATCCCGGCATCCGCCANCACCTGTACCGCCCTCCCCCGAAAGGTGTAGCGCACATACAGATCNATAAAGGTAAGCGCCGCCATNGTCTTTTTCAACTCCTCATGCGGCACCTCTCCCAATTCATCCAGAAGATGTGCCTCCGCCACNTCCTCCACCGTCTTGTGAGGATTCGCCAGNANGTCATCTATCATACCATGATAAAAAGCGGTATACTCATCNTCNATCCTGGTAATATATTTGTCAAAAGTNCCCGGCGTACAATAATTNCCCACCATCGTCACATCATATTTACGATAAGCGATAGGNACATTCTCCTTTTTCGGATNCAACTTGGTCCCTGCAAGCGGCAGAAATGCTCCATGCCTGATATCCGGAAAGAACCTGTGCATGTATGCTTCGTGGTTTCTNTCAATNCTGATATGATGATAGTTTCCGGGAACTTTTTCCAAAAAATGATGATAATACATCGGATGGTCCACTACTATATTATAGCTGGGAATGTCGAGAGCATCCCACATGGTCACGCCATTTTCATCCAAAAAATATTCTTCCCCGCTCATTCCGTGAAAATTAAAGTTAATGAGCGCNGTATTCCCCTTCTCAAAAAANTGGAAAAATTTTTCCGTGCTCTCCCAGGGTCTGCTCAGATCATAGATAAAAACCTCATGTCCNAGCGCCTGCATCGCTTCTGCAATCTGCAGAGAAAAATATCCCTGTGTCTCAATATCCCCCGTAAAAAACAACAGCTTTTTCATGGCAGTTNCCTTCTCCTCATGCACCCCTCGTCCGTCTTATCCAATCGCTTTTATACCNTACTCNCCGTCGTCCGATCTCTATACATCAATANCGTAANCAAAAGACAAGCCACAAAACTTACCCCTGCCACCAGAATCGCCTTCCCNAAGTTAGCCGGTTCCTCTGTACTGTAAAACATCAGCACCGACGGNATACTCGGGAAAGTATAAATAAAGGTATGCACNGTAATGGCTCCCTGCACCATGCCNGCCACCGCACANCCNAAAACGTTCGCCGCCGCCGGCGTTTTTTCTTTCAGACANATGCCGAAAATGGACGGNTCGGCAATNCCGGGAATNAGCGCNGTAACCATAGCGCTCAGNGCCATNGATTTCAANNCNTTANTNTTNGANTTGATAAACACNCCCAGATCNCAGCCCGCCAATCCCANATTGGAAATAAACAGCGCCACCATGATGCCGTAGTCCACCCCCGTCAATCCGATCTGCGTGATTGCAAGTGTCATAAAAATCCAGTGCATGCCCGTAGANACNAAAAGAATCGTAAGCCCGGCAAAAATACCCCACGCTGCCACAGGCGCCCTGTCCTGCATCACATTTAANACATNCGCCAATGCATTGCTTATCAGACTCACCACCGGCTCGATCACAATAATCCCCAAAAGCGCGGTGATAAAAATCGCGCATACTGCCAAAAAATAGGGCTGCAGGCTCTCCTTGATGATCCGTTTTAAAAAACGCACTATATGGGACATACAATAGATCAGAAGAATGATGGGTATGACGCTGTAGGCATAAGTCGCNGAAACTACCGGGATTCCCGCAAAAACAACTTTCTCTCCGCTCTCCATAAGTGCCGTAAANTCCGGCAAAAGCAGAACACACACACTGACNATNGCCAGNANCGGATCCGTATCAAAATGNTTNGCAGAAGAATACGCCACCATCACCGGCAAAAAATAGAAAGGCGTCGTCGCCAACACAGACAGAATAACCTCTGTCGTCCCCGTCAAAATATGAAGCGCNGTGAGCAGAAGAACCACCATTTTAAGNATACCGCCCGCAAGAACAATGGGTATGATCGGCGCCATACATTCACTGATATGATCAAATATTNCTGATAGAAACTGCTTTACTNTCTTCACCNGCCTNTCCCTNACTTTCTCCNGCNANGTGTTCTCATAGTAGACTAATTCGTTTNCAGCTCCTCCAGATAACCTCTCGCTGCTTTTTCCCGCTCGCCTCCCGGCGCGCNGTCCAGATAATTTTGCACCGCTTCAATATACTGCGTTTTATCCTCTGCGAGCCGCCCTATCCGATATGCGAGATAGGCATCGGAAAACTCCCAGTATTCATCAAAGTCCTCTTCATAGTTATCGTTAAAATAGAGCGAATAATAAATATGTTCCGGGCCAAACATTTTCTCATCCAGTTTCATTCCTTCCATACGACGAGAAAGAGATTGCATCCCGAAGCCATGAGTCAATGCCTGNTATCTGCTNAAACAAAACGCCATNCACACAAAAAACAGGATNGTAAACAGAANGATCAGCACATAATATTTCCCTGCTTTTTTCTTATTCAAAATANGCCTCCATTCTCTCTTTGGTGACCGCTTNCACATCAGCGCTNCCATCCAATATAAGCTGATCTCCCCACTGNAGNTTTTTTACGCTTTCTATCTCGNCNTCTGTCAATCGATAATAATTCTTTAAATANCCGTCAACTTCTTTTTCCAGGTTTCTGGCNACCTCGCCGTCCCCCGCANTNNGATANAAAATAGAAATACTGGTCANCTGGCTATCCTGTAAAGACGCAAAATTGTCNCCCTCCTCCATGGAATCCATAGACTGCAGGACCCCTATTTGTACAATGGAATAATTATAGATGACCAGCAAGTCCTCTTTATACTCCGGATAGTACTCAAAAAGCTCCCCNGTAGGGTCTGTNGCCGCGGCAAGCAGATAAGCGCGCGTATACTGCTTTTCGTCCAAGTAACGGGCAATCGCNGCCTTATTTTTTTCCAGTCGTTTTCCTGTAACCTCATAGTAAGGCCGATAACGCAAAAAAATGATATAACCAAAGAAAACCAGAANGATCACCAAAAAAGTGATCCCAAGCCCTATCGTAAGATGCTTTAATACCTGATTCGATCCTGTCTCTAAAAGCTCATCTCTCTTTTTCTCATANGCCGCATCATAAGATTGAAGCTCCTTGGCTAACTGTAGAGCATGTTCATTCACTGTGCCACAATAAGGACATNTTATCTGATCGCTGGCAAAATCAGAACCGCAGCTTATACATTTCATCCTCTAANCCCTCCTCCAGCANGATNTCCNTTTCNCGTTCTACNTCTTCNTGNAGCGCCNNCTCNATNTCCTCCTGTGTCACATAAATNCTGTAGAAAAGATCATCTCCGCGCATATTGTAATCTTCTCCAA
Source organism: Lachnospiraceae bacterium (assembly GCA_014804565.1). Lineage (GTDB taxonomy): Bacteria > Bacillota > Clostridia > Lachnospirales > Lachnospiraceae > UBA3282. Next base: position 968 of record JAAUZN010000075.1, on the reverse strand, counting down.
ACAGNGCATAAATCTTCAGCATCTCATCTGTNTCATACGCCCGATATGCCTCGTCAAAAAGAGGCGGATAGGTATGTAAAAACCATGCTGTCCGATAACAAAAATAATCCGGCGCAGCGATATACTCCTCGCACTCATCAATCAAATATTCTTCCAACTGCTCCCAGTCTTCCTTGTCATAGGCCTTCTTNATCGCAGAAGACAGCCGNTCCATATCCGCCTGTCCTTTGGCCTCTCTTATCTTATCCGGCNCACCTAAAAAAATAACCAGNCCCAACAAAAGAAACAGNNTCAGCAGTGTGATCGTAACAAAGANCGCTATCTTTTTCGGAACAGCTGTTGTCTCCGCATGTACCTTTTTGACAGCNGAGATNTTCTCATCTGTCTTTTCTCTGCNCANATCGATCAGTTCTCTGCCACAGTAAGGACAAAAAGGCATGTCTTTTTCAGACANACCGGCTCCACACCCGGGACAGATTATTTTTTCCTGANCCACGATANCCTCTCCTTCACAAAATAAAATTCCCGATACCAAAAAAGCTCCCGTAAATCCCATACAATAGCATTTACGAGAACTTCTTTGGTTTAATGCCCAGAACCGGAATCGAACCAGTGACACGAGGATTTTCAGTCCTCTGCTCTACCAACTGAGCTATCTGGGCATGAGTAGCGGGGACAGGATTTGAACCTATGACCTTCGGGTTATGAGCCCGACGAGCTTCCAGACTGCTCCACCCCGCGATATGAAATTATAAGTGTTAATCCTGTGTGCAGAGAATCACCTGCGATTCTCTAGGAGTTAATTTTCGAAGAAAATTTACTCCAGTGGACGGAGGTGGATTCGAACCACCGAAGCAATTTGCAGCAGATTTACAGTCTGTCCCCTTTGGCCACTCGGGAATCCATCCATATTCATTAATACTCTGACAAAACTGTCAGACAAACTTGCGATTCACATCGCTGCAAAC
>JAAUZN010000074.1 GCA_014804565.1 Lachnospiraceae bacterium | reverse complement strand
GCTCAGAGGAACCAACACGGTGGAACGGATCGCGGCTTCCACGCAGATCATGCGGATGCTGTCTGAGGGTCCTGTGTTGTGCTTTGCGGCCACTCATGATGTGGAGCTGACCAGGCTGCTTGCGCCGTTCTATGATAATTATCATTTTGAGGAGCGTATCGCAGAAAATGATATTTTCTTTCCTTATAAACTGATGAAGGGTCCGGCGACCACCAGAAATGCCATCGCTCTGCTTAAGATGCTTGGCTATGACGAGCAGATCACGGCGGCGGCGGAGACTATGGCGGAGAGATTTCTGGAAGAGGGAAGCTGGGAATCGGAGTAGTTTTCAGAATGAGAGAAGATATCTTTTGTAATGGATTATAACAGGGAAAGGCTGAGAACATGAAGGTGACAATCTACACGGACGGTGCGGCGCGCGGCAATCCGGAGGGACCGGGCGGTTATGGGACGATCCTCCAGTATGTGGATCCGAAGGGTGTATTGCACGAGAGGGAGTATTCTGCCGGGTATAAGAAGACCACCAATAACCGGATGGAATTGATGGCGGTGATCGTAGGGCTGGAGGCACTCACGAAGCCCTGCAATGTGACACTTGTGTCAGATTCTAAATATGTGACCGACGCTTTCAATCAGAACTGGATTGACGGGTGGCTTAGGAAGGGCTGGAAGACGGCGGGCAATAAGCCGGTAAAGAATGTAGATCTCTGGGAACGTCTGCTGCAGGCTATGGAGCCGCATAGCGTGACTTTTCAGTGGGTCAGAGGACATGACGGCCATCCGGAGAATGAACGGTGCGATAAACTTGCTACCACAGCGGCGGATGGAACGGATCTACTTGACGATACCTTCTGATCGGTGGTATCATAAGAACAGTATCAGAGAGCGGCCGTTCCGTTTTCAGGCAGGATATCTTAGAAAGAGAAGGATGTGGACAGATGACAAATTTGATTTTATTTGTAAACGCTTTTTTATCGTATCTGTTGGTATTTGTGCTGATTGTTGCGCTGGTGATCGTGGCCTGCATCATTGGTGTGAAGTGGAGAAAGCGTAAAGATGCCAAGGCGGCGGCAGGCGACGAGACGGATGCAGTCGGTACGAATACAACGGCATAGAGCGGTATATAGGAGACAATGTGAGAGGGTGTTCCGTAGGTGAACATCCTCTTTGTGCGTATGCGCAGACCCATGCAGAGGAAGTTGGAACAGGAGTGAAACATGGCGAGATCCGGAAATCAAAAACTGAAACTGTTATATCTNTTAAANATNCTGACGGAGCAGTCCGANGAGGAGCACTGCATGAGNGCCCAGGCNTTGATCGAAGCNCTGGCNGCNTATGANATCAAGGCGGANCGCAAGAGCATNTACGATGATATCGCNCANCTCATAGATTTNGGGTACGATATCGTGNTGGTGAAGGCGAAGACGGGCGGCGGNTATTATCTGGCNGGANGNGATTTTGANCTGGCGGAATTAAAGCTNCTGGTGGAGACNGTNCAGGCGTCCCGTTTTNTGACNGTCAATAANTCCAGNGAGCTGATNTCNAAGATNGAAAAGCTGGCTTCCAAGGCGGAGGCNGGACAGCTGCANAGACAGGTCTATGTGGCGAANCGANTCAAGACTGCCAANGAGAGCATNTACTATGTGGTGGACGATATCCACAGGGCGATNCAGAATAACAGNCAGATNTCNTTTCAGTANCTGGAATGGAATCTGAACAGGGANNTGGTGCCCCGCAGGGANGGNAAGCCNTATCAGGTCAGTCCNTGGGCGCTCACNTGTAAAGANGAGAATTACTATCTGATCGCCCATGACAGTGANGAAGANAAGATCAAGCATTTCCGGGTGGATAAGATGGCAAAGATCCNGGTGNTGGAGGAGACNAAGCGGGAGGGNGCGGCGCTTTTTGAACGTTTTGANATNGCCGATTANGCNAATAAGACNTTNGGCATGTACNGNGGNCAGGAGGAGACGGTCACACTGCTGTTTGAAAANCATCTGATCGGNGTGGTGATGGANCGCTTTGGCAAGGAGGNNGCTGTCCGNATCCGGGANGAGGCACATTTTTCCGTCNGNGTNCGGGTNGCGGTCAGCGGACAGTTNTTNGGATGGCTGACAGGGCTGGGAGAGGGNGCTGTGATNACGGCNCCGNNANCNGTGCNGGANGCNTACCGGANTCATNTGGAAAAAACGCTGGCTCAATATGCACAAAANGNCTAGNNCTTTTTTGGTATTATTTTANNAGGCTTTTCCCGGATGGGACATTGACATAACTTCATTCTTAACGTATACTNATCCTAAACCGCAATATATTGTNTTATTATGTNAACTGNCACTATATTTTGTGGNAGCAAAGGATAANATAACGGAGGAGAGCATGAGCAGTAAGTTTGAAGCAGGTCAATCGGATGGGGAAGATTACGGTCTGAAATTNCATCCGGACAAAGGCGTGAAGGTGATCAAAAAGGATGGAAGTCTGGAGGCTTTTAATGTCCAGAAGGTCATCGACGCGGTNGGGAAGAGCGCATATCGTGCTCTCACGAAGTTTACTGATGAGGAGAAGCGCCATATCTGCCAGACNGTCATCGATAAGGTGAATGAGCTGGATGAGGAAAAGATTCCGATCCAGGTCATGCACAATATNGTGGAGAGNGCNCTGGAAGATGTGAAGCCGATCGTGGCTAAGAGTTATCGTGATTACCGNAATTACAAGCAGGATTTTGTGCGCATGATGGANGACGTCTATAANAAGAGCCAGTCGATCATGTATATAGGCGACAAGGAGAACGCTAATACGGACAGCGCCCTTGTCTCCACAAAGCGCAGCCTGATCTTTAANCAGTTTAATAAAGANTTATACCAGAAGTTCTTTATGACGACGGAGGAGATTCAGGCGTGCCGGGANGGCTATATNTATGTNCANGANATGTCNGCCAGAAGAGANACNATGAATTGTTGTCTCTTTAANGTGGCGGAGGTGCTTTCCGGCGGCTTTGAGATGGGCAATATCTGGTANAATGAGCCNAAGACGCTNGACGTGGCATTCGATGTCATAGGAGATATCGTTTTNAGCGCGGCGAGTCAGCAGTACGGCGGNTTTACAGTGCCGGAGGTGGATAAGATCCTNGAGCCCTATGCNGAGAAATCCTACAANAGAAANNTNGCAAAATATAAGAAGCTTGGCATCGATAAGGAGACCGCGGAGGCGGAGGCTCTGGCGGATGTGAAGAAGGAGTTTGAGCAGGGCTTTCAGGGCTGGGAATACAAATTTAATACGGTGGCCAGCAGCCGGGGCGACTATCCCTTTATCACTGTGACCGCGGGTATCGGTACCGGGCGTTTTGCCAGAATGGCGACCATCATGATGCTCACGGTTCGCCGGAAGGGACAGGGTAAAAAAGAGTGTAAGAAGCCTGTCCTTTTCCCGAAGATTGTATTTTTATATGATGAAAATCTGCATGGCCCGGGCAAGGAGCTGGAGGATGTGTTTGAGGCGGGCGTCAAGTGCTCCGCGAAGACCATGTATCCTGACTGGCTGAGTCTTACCGGCAAGGGCTATATAGCAAGTATGTACAAACAGTATGGTAAGGTGATCTCTCCTATGGGATGCCGTGCATTTCTGTCTCCCTGGTATGAGCGGGGCGGTATGCATCCGGCGGATGAGGAGGACACCCCTGTCTTTGTAGGCAGATTCAATGTGGGAGCAGTCTCTCTGCATCTGCCCATGATCCTGGCGAAGTCCAGGCAGGAGGGCAAGGATTTTTACGAGGTGCTGGATTATTATCTGAATCTGATCAGACAGCTCCATATCAGGACATACGCATACCTTGGTGAGATGCGCGCGTCCACCAATCCGCTGGCTTACTGTGAGGGCGGTTTTTTGGGAGGTCATCTGCAGCTTCACGATAAGATCAAGCCGATTTTGAAATCTGCAACAGCCAGCTTTGGCATCACCGCATTCAATGAGCTGCAGGAGCTTTATAACGGCAAGTCTCTGGTGGAGGACGGCGCTTTTGCGCTGGAGGTGCTGGAGCATATCAACAATAAGATCACAGAGTACAAGGAGGAGGACGGTCATCTCTATGCCATCTATGGTACGCCGGCGGAGAATCTGTGCGGCCTGCAGGTGAAGCAGTTCAGAGCCAAGTACGGCATTGTAGAAGGCGTCTCCGATAGAGAATATGTATCTAACAGCTTCCATTGTCATGTGACGGAGGATATCACACCCATTGAGAAACAGGATCTGGAGTACCGTTTCTGGGAGATGGCAAACGGCGGTAAGATCCAGTATGTGAAATATCCGATCGATTACAATATCGATGCAATCAAGACTCTGATCCGCAGAGCGATGGATATGGGCTTTTATGAGGGTGTGAATCTGTCTCTGGCTTACTGTGACGACTGCGGACATCAGGAGCTTGAGATGGATGTCTGTCCGGTCTGCGGCAGCCGCAATCTGACGAAGATCGACCGTATGAACGGCTATCTGGCGTATTCCCGCGTGCATGGCGATACGCGCTTAAGCGAGGCCAAGATGGCGGAGATCGCGGAGAGAAAAAGCATGTGAAAACAGCGAGTCAGGAATATGACACTCCTGTTTACAGGAAGTGTCATGTTTATGACGAGCGTACATCATGAGCGAAGGCGAAGCCGTAGCGAATGAGGCTCTGCATGAAGTGCAGAGGTTTTCACATGAGAGTGTGGAAAAGGCTCTGCATGAAGTGCAGAGGTTTTCACATGGAAGGATAGGAAAATATGAGATACCACAATATAACAAAAGACGATATGTTAAATGGCGATGGCCTGCGGGTGGTGCTGTGGCTTGCAGGCTGTTCTCACTGCTGTAAGGAATGCCAGAATCCCATTACCTGGGATCCGGACGGCGGCCTTCTCTTTGACGAGGAGGCGAAACAGGAAATTTTTGCNCAGTTGGAAAAATCTTATATCAGTGGTATCACCTTTTCCGGGGGNGATCCGCTGCACTCGGCGAACCGCCTGGATGTGAGGAGCCTGATGGAGGAGATCAAAAGGAAATATCCGGATAAGACGATCTGGCTCTATACCGGTGACAGCTGGGAGGATATCCTGCATTATCCTATGATGAAATATGTGGATGTGCTGGTGGATGGCGAATTTCAGATTGCCTTAAAGGATGCAAAGCTTCTCTGGAAGGGGAGTAAGAACCAGAGGGTGATCGATGTACAAAAGAGCCTGAAGCAGACAGACCCTGCGATCCCGATTCTTTACAGTGCGGATTATGCNTGATGGGAAGGAATACCGATGAAGACGATCAAGATCAAATATTTTACGGATAAAATAGAGAAGCTTACCTATATNGANGGAAAGTCAGACTGGATCGATCTGCGGGCGGCTGAGGATGTNGNCTTAAAANNNGGAGAGTTTAAGCTGATNCCNTTAGGNGTGGCGATGGAGCTCCCTGAGGGGTATGAGGCTCATGTGGTTCCCAGAAGNTCTACCTTTAAAAATTTCGGNATTATNCAGACCAATCATCAGGGTGTGATCGANGCTTCCTACTGCGGAGATAACGATCAGTGGTTTATGCCGGTCTACGCTGTCAGGGATACGGAGATTCATGTCAATGACCGTATCTGTCAGTTCCGTATCATGAAAAATCAGCCCAAGATCGTCTTTGACGAGGTGGAGCATTTGGACAATGCCGACCGGGGCGGGCATGGGAGTACCGGAAAAGCTTGACTTTTGTATAATAAGGCGAAAACAGAAAATAGAGATAGGTGCATAAGAAAACTCCTTCCAAGACATACTATGGGAAACAATGGTAAGTCACGGAAGGAGTTTTTTGCGTTGGATAATAGTAAAGANAAAATGACAACATCTTTACAGGAAAGTATGGAGTATATGAAGGCCCATATGGTGCCGGATACAAGCTTTGACGTAGTTTACCGCGTAATAGAGGTGGGCGGCAGNCAGGCNTGNATNTATTTTATTGACGGNTTCTGCAANGATGANCTGATGATGAANATCCTGCANTATTTTATNGGTCTGACGCCGGAGAATATGCCGGAGAGCGCCTANGANATGGCGAAGAANGCCACNCCNTATGTNGANGTGGATCTCAAGGATAAATGGGACGATATCATCTACAATGTTCTTTCGGGTGTTTTTGCGCTCTTTATCGACGGCTACGACAGATGTGTGNTGNTGGATTCCAGAACNTANCCGGCNAGAAGCGTTTCTGANCCGGANAANGANAANACGCTTCGNGGCAGTAANGANGGNTTNGTGGAGACNGTGGTNTTTAANACGGCNNTGATCCGAAGACGTATCCGCAGTACAGAACTTCGCATGGAAATGATGAATGCGGGAAAAAGCTCTAANACGGATATCGTGCTCTGCTATATGGATAATCGGGTGGATCATGCCTTTTTGGAGAAGGTAAAAAAGCGGATTGAGAACATCAAGGTGGACGCACTGACCATGAATCAGGAGAGTCTGGCGGAATGTCTTTATCAGAGGCTGTGGTTTAATCCTTTTCCGAAATTTAAATTTACAGAGCGGCCTGATGTAGCNGCNGCNCANGTNCTGGAGGGAGACATCGTGATCCTGGTGGACAATTCTCCTTCCGCCATGATCGTACCCACTTCCATCTTCGACATCGTGGAGGAGGCGGATGATTATTACTTTCCGCCTGTCACAGGAACTTATCTGCGTCTGACACGATTTTTGATCTCGATCCTGACCTATATCATGACCCCGACCTTTCTGCTCTTGATGCAGAATCCTCAGTGGATACCGGATAGCTTTCAATTCATCATGCTGCAGGAAGAGTCCAATATTCCGCTGATCGCGCAATTTCTGATCTTGGAGCTGGCCATTGACGGTCTGAAGCTTGCGGCGGTAAATACACCGAATATGCTGAGCACTCCCTTAAGTGTGATGGCCGCGCTGGTATTAGGAGAGTTTTCTGTCAACAGCGGATGGTTCAATTCAGAGGTCATGTTATATATGGCTTTTGTAGCCATCGCCAATTACACTCAGCAGAACTATGAGTTGGGCTATGCGCTGAAATTCATGCGTATCATCAATCTGATCCTGACGGCAATCTTCGGAATCTATGGATATGTGGCAGCCATTCTGCTTTTTCTGGTTTCCATCGTATTTAATAAGACGCTGTCAGATAAGAGTTATATTTATCCGTTGCTGCCTTTTAACTGCAGGCAACTGATGAAACGATTGTTACGTCTGCGGCTCCCGGAGGCGAAGCAGTAAATTTTTAAGTAAATTTAAGTTAATACTCACAAATGGTTTGTGTGATTTTATTCAAAATATATAAAAAAATAAGAAAAAGGGTTCTGGCTCTTGTTATTCTACGGTTTATTATAGTAGAATAGGGACAAGATAAGTTGATTTATTAGCCAGATAAAAGGCTAAATATTTAAGCAGATAATGAAAAATGTTTAGCCTTTTGTTATTGCACAAAGAAACTACAATGAAATGAAGGAGACTACAATATGGGATACGACGTACACGCCGAAAAGGGTTTTGTAAACAGAGGAAATCTCTATCGCATGAAGGAGTTAATGAAAAGGGCGGAGCAGGGAGATAGAATGACGTTGGCATTTCTGGGCGGCTCGATCACCCAGGGTTCCGTTTCCTCACAGTATACAAACTGCTATGCCTATCTGGTCTACGACTGGTTTGTGAGACGGTTTCCNAAGACTGCGTTCACCTATGTGAATGCGGGTGTGGGTGGGACTACCTCGCAGTTCGGCGTATCAAGGGTGGAAGAGGATGTACTGCAGTATAAACCGGATTTTGTGATCATCGAGTTTTCGGTCAACGACGAAAACAATGAATTTTATCGGGAGACCTACGAAGGGCTCGTGCGCAGGGTGTANGGNNATGCCTTTGCGCCGGCTGTCCTTCTGGTACATAATATTTTTTATGATAAGGGTGTCAGCGCGGAGGAAAAGCATCGGGAGATCGGGTCCCACTATCAGCTGCCCAGTGTCAGCATGAAGCCTGCCATCTATGCGGCGGTGACGGAAGGAGCCATTGAGCGTCGGGAGATCACACCGGATGATCTGCATCCCAACACGGAGGGCCACGCTCTGCTTGCGGAGGTCATCACAGAATGTCTGGATCAGATTTATGGGCAGAGGCACGAGGCAGAAGAACCGTTCCCCATGCCGGAGCCATTGACGAAGAATGCTTATGAAAAGGCAAGGCGCTTACAAAATCATAACAGCGCACCAATCTGTGAAGGGTTTACAGCGGATCCGGCGTTAAAAAAATATGTGACAGATATCTTTCGCTGCGGATGGACGGCGGCGAAGGAGGGCGAGAAAATCACCTTCGAGGTGGAGGGGACAGAGATCGCCGTGCAGTATCGAAAGTCGGTGANNCANCCGGCNCCTGTGGCNGTTGCGGTGGTGGATGGTGATGAGGNNNANGGAATCACACTGGACGCCAACTTTGANGAGACNTGGGGNGANTGTCTCCATATCGATACNCTGGCGCATCATATGCCNATGGGCGTGCATAAGGTGGAGATACGGCTGACGCAGACTCACGAGGACGATGTGGTGCCGTTTTATCTGGTATCGGTCATCGCATCGGCATAGGTATTGTGATAAATGGCAAGAAACTATATAAAGAAGGGAAGGGATACATATGTTTCGAGAGGATTTTGTATGGGGTGTAGCGAGCAGTTCTTATCAGGTGGAGGGAAAGGATCCGGAGGACGGCGCCGGGAAAATGATCTGGGACACCTTTACGGAGGAAGGTCATATTGAGGATCACACGGATGCCTATGTGGCCTGCGACCATATGCACCGCTACAAGGATGACTATAAGATGATGCGGCTNCTTGGGGTGAAGGGCTACCGCTTTTCCATCAACTGGGCAAGGCTGATACCGGAGGGGACGGGACGTGTCAACGAGAAGGGTGTTGCGCTTTACCGGGATATGATCCTGGAAATGAAGAAGAACGGGATCACGCCCTATATCACCATGTATCACTGGGAGCTTCCGCAGGCGATTCAGGATCGCGGCGGATGGCTGAACGAGGAGATCGTGGAGTGGTTTGGCGAGTATGCAAAAGTGGTCGCAGAGAATTTCTCGGATCTTTGTGAATATTTTATCACACTCAATGAGCCTCAGTGCTTTGTGGGTCTGGGACATTTACACGGCGTCAATGCGCCGGGCAAAAAGCTGTCTGTCAAGGAAACCTTTCAAATCACACACAATGCGCTGCGCGCCCATGGGCAGGCGGTGATCAATCTGCGCAAGTATGCGAAGCGTCCCATTCAGGTGGGGTATGCGCCCACCTGCGGCATGGCTTATCCCGCCAGCGACAGTCCGGCGGATATCGAGGCGGCAAGAAAGGTTCTCTTTTCTTTCTATAACCCGATTGACAACTGG
>JAAUZN010000073.1 GCA_014804565.1 Lachnospiraceae bacterium | reverse complement strand
ATACACACTCTGACACAGATCTTCCAGTCCATCCATGGTCGCTTCCTGCACCTGATCCCGTATGGTACTGATGGCATATACGGTAATCGCCGCCACCAGGACAACCATCGGGATGACACACAACATCACAAGCTGCGCCATTATGCCTAACTTCTTCTGATTTTTCATATGTCCCTTCTCCTGTCTTTTAATCCCGTTTTACTCCCCCTATACAATTCCCGATTATCCGGTGATAATCAGACAATCAAAAGTAATCTACGGGTTTTAACGTAGTAACCGTGTGCACATTATATCATACTTTTTTGCATCTGAAAAGTGCAAAAAGACAAAAAAAACATACAAACTAACACGGCAAAAACTATGCGACTATCCCTGTCACGGACGAATCTGTCCATCGCCGGTGATCAGATACTTGTAGGAGGTCAGTTCCCGCAGGCCCATAGGGCCTCTTGCATGCAGTTTTTGGGTGCTGATGCCGATCTCCGCCCCGAAACCGAACTCAAATCCGTCTGTAAACCGTGTGGAGGCGTTCACATAGACGCAGGCGGCATCCACCTCCCGCAGAAACTGTTGCGCATGCGCTTTGTCCTCTGTGATTATGGCATCAGAGTGGCCGGTGTTATAGCGGTTGATATGATCAATGGCCTCCTCCACCGACGCCACCGTCTTTGCGGAGATGATCAGATCCAGATATTCTGCTGCAAAATCTTCCTCTGTGGCGTGACCGGCACCCGGTATGTTCGCTCTCACAGTCTCATCGCCGCGGATCTCCACCTGCTTTGCCGTGAGAGCCTCCCCCAGCGCCGGCAGGATCCGGTCTGCGATCTTTTCATGTATCAGAAGGGATTCACAGGCATTGCACACGCCGATCCGCTGGGTCTTCGCATTCAAGACAATGGGAATGACCTTCTCCGGGTCTGCCGACTCGTCGATATAGATATGGCAGTTGCCGGTGCCTGTCTCGATCACNGGGATCGTGCTGTTCTCCACCACGCTTCGGATCAGTCCCGCGCCNCCTCTGGGAATGAGNACATCNACATANTCTTTTAATTTCATAAAGGCNGTNGTCACNGCNCGGTCATTGTGCTCGATCAGCTGGATGGCCGCGCCGTCGATGCCCTCCTGCATAAGCGCCGTCCGTATCGTCTCGGTGATCGCCTGATTGGAATGACAGGCGTCACTGCCGCCCTTTAAGATCACCGCGTTTCCCGTCTTAAAACAAAGTCCGAAGGCATCCGCCGTCACATTGGGTCTTGCCTCATAAATGATGCCGATCACGCCCATGGGAACCCGCACCTTCTCGATATGCAGGCCGTTTGGCCGATCGAAGGTCTCCATGACTTCCCCCACAGGATCCGGCAGTGCGGCGATCTGTCGAAGGCCTTCCGCCATAGCCTCAATCCGCTCCGGCGTCAACTTCAGACGATCCAAAAGACCCTCCGCCATGCCGGCCGCCTGGGCTCTCTGATAATCCTTTTCATTGGCGTCAAGAAGTCGTTCTTTTTCTTTGACCAGCGCCGATGCCGCGCTTTTTAGGGCATGATCTTTCTGCTCTGCGGTCAGTTTTTGCAGGGCTGTTTTGGCAATAGCTGCTTTCTGACCCAGGGTTTCCAGATATTCGTTGATCTCTCTGATTTCCATGTGATATTTCCTTTCCCGGCTTCCCTTTTTCACTCCGGAACATCTGTACCGAAGCATTCTGCCTTAAAAAATCTTCGTCTCTGCAATGATACATTCCGGGCAGATATCATGGTTGTCCCACGGAATCTCCTGCAGGATCTGACAATCATATGCCAGCGCCGCTGTGCAGATCATATCCTTCGCCTGTTCGGACAGACCCGACAAATAGCGGTCATAATAGCCGCCGCCGTAGCCGATCCTATGATGGGCTCTGTCAAATGCAGCCCCCGGCATGCATATGATCGCTTTTCCTGCAGAGGGCGCATAGACCTCTGTGATATGGTTATGCGGCTCTAAAATGCCGTGATAGCCTTCCTCCAGATCGCAAAGTCCCTTTATTCTGAAAAAATCCATCTCCCGCCCCGCTACCCGCGGCGCAAAGACGGTTTTGCCATCAGCGAAGGCCTGTTCGATCAGGGAAATGGTATCCACCTCGCTGCGAAAACTGACATAGGTGAGAAGCGCCTGTGCCTCCCGATAACAGGGATGATCTGTCAAATTCTTAACGATCTTTTCACTGCGGCGCATCCGCTCCTGAGCCGGCATCTCATCCCGTAAAGCCAGCGTCCGCGTTCTCACCTCAGCCTTTGTCTGTTCCATGCTTTTTCTTCTCACCAAGCTTCGTCACACTGCCGTCCTTTTCCAGAATGGAGATATTGTCAAGCTGTCCTCTCAGATTTGCCCGCACATTCGCCACATAAGTCTGCCGCAGAGCCGCCTGTTCCTCCTTCTCCTCGGGAGTAAGCCCCTCCGCCTGAGACTTGTGATATAGCTCGTTTATCCGTTTTGTCATCTCTTCTACATTCATATTTTTTCGTTCCCATTATCTGTGTTGCTGCTGTACATACAAAGGCAGGTCAAAATGCTCGTCTCTGTGCGCCAGGAAAAGTGTGCCGATATTCTGACCGCTCAAAATGCGGTGGATCACTTTGATATCCTTACTGTTGGCAATGACCATGTCAACCCCGGTGCTGTTGGCAATCTTGGCCGCCTGCAGCTTGGTGCTCATGCCGCCCGTACCAACGCTGCTTCCGGTGGAAGTCTTTCCCATATTCATCAGTTCCTCTGTCAGCTCCTCCACAACCTCTATGTATCTGGCATCCGGGTTTGTTCTGGGATCGTCCGTGTAGAGGCCGTCGATATCCGACAAAAGCAACAGCACATCCGCCTCCACCAGAGAGGCTACGATGGCCGACAGCGTATCATTGTCGCCGATCTCAATCTCGTAGGTTGCCACGGTATCGTTCTCGTTCACCACCGGGATCACACCCAGCTTAAAGAGCTCCGCAAAGGTATTCTGAGCGTTGTAGCGGTTCAGATTATCCACGATGGTGTTTTTCGTCATCAGGATCTGCGCCGCCACTTGATTATATTCGGCAAAGATCTTCTGATAGATCATCATCAGTCTGGCCTGTCCCACAGCGGCACATGCCTGCTTTACGGCAATGGGGTTATCGTCTTCCCCCTTGCCCTGCAAAACGGCCTTTTCCCCCACAGCGATAGCGCCGGAGGTGACCAGCACCACATCCTTGCCCTGGTTTCTCAGATCACAGAGCTCACGCACCAGAACGTCCAGTTTTGTATAGTCCAGATCCCCCGTCTCCGGATGCTGTAAAGAGGAGGAGCCGATTTTTATCACGATCCGCTGTTTACCCGCCATCAAGGCTTTTCTGTCTGTCATTTTTCCGTATTCCTTTCCCAGATTCGCCATTTATCTTACCACAGGATGATAAAGCGACGCAACCTTCTCCGCGATCAGGATCCCGTCCATGGCAGCGGAAGTGATGCCGCCCGCGTAGCCTGCCCCTTCCCCGCAGGGATAAAGCCCCCGCAGTGCAGACTGTCCCGTCTCATCTCGAAGAATCCGCACCGGGGAGGAGGTTCTGCTCTCCACACCGGATAAAAGGGCACCGGGATCGTTGAAGCCCGATACCGATTGACCTATTAGGTCAATTCCTTCCACCAGAGCCCGATTCAAAAAATCCGGTAAAATATCATGCACGGGCGCAAACTGCCAGCTCCCNTTGATGGCAGGCGAAAAATCCGGATACCGTTCCTGCAGGCCGCCTTTTTCCGCCATTGCAGAAGGCGGATCTGCCTCTTCATCTGTCCCTGTCCGATTCTCAAGCACCGCCCTCTTAAAATCGCCGTAGCGCTCCACGGGCACCGCCCCGCCGCCAGCCTCGTAGGCTCTTTTCTCCAGTTCCCGCTGAAAGGCAACACCGGCAAGAGGACCTGTCCCCCCGTAATCCTCCGGAGTCAGGGTGACGATCATGGCGCTGTTGCTGTTGGCTCCGTCCCGCCCGCTGTAGCTCATACCGTTCACAGCCGTCATGCCGGGTTCCGAGGAGGCGTTCACAACATAACCGCCCGGACACATGCAGAAGGAATAGACTCCTCTGCCGCTGCCGGTCTTGGCCGTCACCTTGTAGGGCGCCGCCGGCAGAGAGGCGGCGTTTTCTCCGTACTGTAACTGATCTATCATCTTCCGCGGATGCTCCATGCGAAGCCCCACCGCAAAAGCCTTGGGCTCCATGGGCACTTTTCTGTCATAGAGCATCTGAAAGGTATCTCTGGCGCTGTGGCCGATCGCCAGAATCACCACATCGCTGTAAATACGCTCTCCCGCCGCCTCCACGCCAAGAATCTTATCGTCTTCGCAAAGAAGTGATGTCACCTGGGAGGCAAACCGTACCTCCCCGCCCCAGGCTGTGATCTGGTTTCGCAGATTCTCTACCACCCGGCACAGAATATCCGTGCCGATATGTGGCTTCGCGTCGTAGAGAATCTCCTTCGGAGCGCCAGCCTCCACAAAGATGCGGAGTACCTCTCTCTGTCTTCCGCATGGGTCTTTGACTGATGTGGTCAGCTTTCCGTCTGAAAAAGTGCCTGCACCGCCTTCCCCAAACTGGACATTGGAGGCGGAATGCAAGATTCCATCCTGCCAGAAACGCTCCACATCCGCAAGGCGCGTTTTTACATCCTGGCCCCGTTCCAGAAGAAGGGGCTGATATCCCGCTTTTGCCAGCATATAACCACAAAAAAGGCCCGCAGGCCCTGTCCCTACAATGATGGGGCGATGAGAAAGTTCTTTGTCTCCGAAGGCAGGAAAACGGTAGGGTTTCCAATTACCTGTCTGAATCTGGCCCTTTTTGGCCCGGGCATTTTTTAACACCCGTTCCTCTCCGGCTACTTCCACTTCCACCGTGTATACCACATACAGCTCCGGCTTCTTTCTGGCGTCGATGGAGCGTCTTANGATCGTAAAACGAAGAAAGGCGGAAGGCTCCACCCGCAACAGCTTCGCGGTCTTCCTCCGGACATCCTCTTCCGTATGTTCTAATGACAGTTTGATCTCATGGATTCGTATCATAGTTTCTCCTTTGCAGATGCTGCGGCACGTCCCGCCACCGCCCCGCTGCTCCAGGCCCACTGCAGATTGTAACCGCCGCAGAGCCCATCTATGTCCAGAATCTCTCCGGCAAAATATAATCCGGGGATCTTTTCTGACATGAGACTCGTGGTCACTTCTCTGCAGTCCACGCCGCCCGCACTCACCTGAGCCTTATCAAAGGGATTGACTCCCGCAACCGTCACTTCCAGTCCACAGTAGAGCTTCCACAGTCGCCGGAAGGATGCCTCCGAGACCTCCTCTGCCCGCTCTCCCTGCCCTATACCGGAAAGCTTTAGTAAAAGGTGGTTGATCTTTTTATTGACTATTCCAGTCAGAAAGCATTCCATCTTTTCCTGCCCATGGGCAGCCAGCCGCTCCTGAAAAAAGGACGCGCAGGTGCTCTCATCATAATCCGGCAGAAAAGAGATCGTCACAGTGACAGGCTTTTTTTCCTGCAGCGCATACGCGGCGTGTCTGCTCACCTGAAAGGTGGGAATCCCGGAAAGGCCGTAGTCCGTAAGCTGCAGTTCTCCCCGCTCTCTGCAGACTTCCTTTTCCGCTACCCGCAGGACTAAAGACGCATCGCAGCGCACACCCGCCACCTGTTTAAAAAAGGATTCCTGACAGCGAAGAGCTGTAAGCGCCGGCACCACCGGTACGACAGCATGTCCCAGCCTCTTTACCAGCAGGACTCCGTTGCCGTCAGATCCGGTCCCCGGAGCCGCGCTGCCGCCGCAGGCAAGGATCACAGCGTCATAGGCGTCTCCTGACGGCTTCAGGATAAATTGATCCTTTTCCCGATGAATTTCCTTTATTTTGGTCTCTGTATGTATTGTAATATGCTGCCGCTCCAACTCGTAGCGGAGCAGATCCAGAACGGTGGATGCCTGCTCGCTGGCAGGGTACAGATACCCGTCTCTCTCCTTGATCCGCATGCCGAGCGAAGTAAAAAANTCCTTGGTCTGCGCTATGTCAAAGGAAGTATAAACCGCTTCCCAGAGTGCCTTCCCGCTCCCGTGATAGTATTCTAAGCCCATTTTTTCATTGGAAAAATTGCATTTCCCGTTTCCTGTGGACAGAATCTTTTTTCCCACCCGGTCATTGCGTTCATAAAGGCTCACCGCAGCGCCGGATGCGGCAGCCTGAATAGCCGCCATCATGCCCGCCGCCCCGCCGCCGACCACCGCGATTTTTTTGCTCATAGCCATAATACTCCTTTAACTTGAGTACGATTCTAAAAACTGGTACAGTTCTTCCTCGTTCTCCACATGCTTTCCCNCCATGATCTCCCGCTGTAAGGAATCGGGAAGCCTCTCTAACAAAATATCCGTGTTCATGTAAAGGCTNTGACCATCCTCCTCGTATACCACGATAAAATGATCCGCTACCATCAGATAAAAGCCNTTNTCCTCTTTCTCTTTATAATATTTACAGACCACCACACGATCCTTGGAGAAGGATGTCAGCTCGATGGTCTCAAACCCCTGCTGAAGTTCAGAGAGCGGCGGATTGCTGTCATAGGAGGCGAGAGCCTCCAAAAGNTCCTCCCTGTTNAGTCCGATGTACATGACCGGNACAGGCTCTTCCTGCTCNGTNACCGTCCCNTTCCCAAGATCCACCTGNTCCACCAGATAGAGGGTGTCNGCGTTCACCACAGCGTTGTCCGCCACAGCCGTCTCGATCACCTGCTCCTCCNCTGCCGTCTCCTCCNGNGGCTGNGTCCTGACNCTCTCATAGACGGNNCGTTTCTGTTCTGTCGTCCCATGGGAATACCGATTGGGATAAAAAAAATCNTCCGCCTTNANGGCACCCCAGCCGCCCAGACCNAGCATGNNCACAGACAGTGTCATAAAAAAGCTGATACGTTTTACAAGTTTCATTCCGTGTTAGACCTCTCTTGTCGGATTTCCTGTAATCAGTATCAGCNAATTCCAGATTTTTATGCAGTTATCTNACAAAACGCCTACNCTTCGACCGATCANAATAAACAGACCGCCGCAGGGCATCTCATGCAGTTCNGCCTCTCCGATCACCCGAAGGAGCATGAGAANCAGAATNTGGAAAAACACACCCACGATCAAAGCTNNCAAAATGGTGATGCCGTCTCCCGCGATGTCAGAAAGCNCCAGCTTGATCAGATACACGATCACGCCGGANACTGCGGATGCAGCAAAGGGAAAAACAACACCCGNNAGCCAGTCCGGCCTGTATTTTACACGCCTGTTAAANAAGGCAAAGGAAGCCGCCATGTAGATGCCGAAAAACAGGATCAGAGAACAGAGCAGTCCNTCAACACCCATGTGCGCCCGCTGTATNAGAAAATAAGCGGTAACCAGATGCACCGCNAAAGAAGCTGCCACGGCAAAAAACAACTCCCGCACCATATGCAGCTTATACAACAGCTTGCCAAAGAGAAAACTGAACGTGAACAATACGATCAGGATCGTTCCCTTTTGGAGCCAGCCNGNCAGAACNGACACCTGCGCNGTCGCTTTACCGTAACAGCAGGCAGAGAGCGGCTTGGCTAAAACAGCAAGATAAATGGCCGTNGGAAANGANACCATAGCGCCGTTTCGTACCGCCTGACCGGTCCGTTCCCGCATTCCGCGGTATTCTTCCCGCTCGTAAGCGCTGCTTATCTTTCCGATCAGACCNTGGACAAAAAGACAGGACAGTCCNGCGCCAAGCCCGATCAGAACCGCAAATTTACCATAATAGCTTCCCCANANCGCCGTCCGTATATCGCCCTGTTCCGTCACGTTCATNCAATAATTCAAAAAACGCTGATCTACCAGCATGAACANATTAGATAGCAGCACAACGACTGCTAAAGGCACCAGATTGGAAAGCAGCATCCTCTGAATCTCAAACTGNGTTTCCGCCCGTCTGCTGCTGTCCTGTCCCGGTCGTCCTCTCATAGANCCGGCATAGATGATATAGACAAACANCAGATAAAGAAGCGTAACGATCTGGGAAAACAGGAGCCCCAGTACAGCGCCGGCCGCNCCGTAGGCATAGGCATGTGCCTCCGTCTGCTTGAGTGCCGCTACCTTCAGTCCGTAGGTATAGCAGNTTCTGCCGCCAAACATAGCTCCGATAAACAGAGCGATCTTTTCGATATACAGAGAATGCGCCACCAAAACNCCCATGCCATAGCCATTAAAATATCCTCGAAAGGAACCTGTCAGCGCAGACAAAAAGACAGCGGGCGCAGCCGCTAAAAGCGCCATGCGGCATAGATGCTCAAGCACAAGCACATCCGCGATCCATGCTGAAAAAAACAACAGCATAAGAGCCATCACCGCGCCCNGAAAAATATTCATAAAAAAGCCGGTCCGAAATACCTTACGCGCATTCCGATACCGCTCTCTCTTGACACGATACCGNATGATCCCTGCCAGAGCACGGGACATACCGTAGGAAGTGACCAAAGNGGTCAATAAAAACAGCTCCANCGCCGGGGCAAACAGTCCGACNCCCGCATCCCCTATGACACGGGAAAGCGGAATCCGCATAAAAAGAAGGATCATATAGGACACGATCCCCGCAGAGAGGACGATCCTGTTTTTCAGATTTTTAGCCATCCATCGTATTTTCATTGTCAACCTCAGTATATCCCCTGAAAATCAGTCTCTCGTGATGCCAAGCGACGCAAGCACGACCTCCTGCTTTTCCTCCATCCGTGCCGCTTCCTTCTNCTCCATGTGATCGTAACCGCACAGATGGAAAAGACTGTGTGCCACAAGGAAGGCGAACTCCCGCAACTCGCTGTGTCCGTACTCTTTCGCCTGCGACTTCACCCGCTCCACTGACAGAATGATGTCACCGAGAACAAGCTCGCCGCTGTCCGGNTCAAAACAGTCCGCCTCCGCTGTCTCCGCCACAGAAAAATCTCCCGGCGTTTCAAACTCCAGATTGGGAAATGAGAGCACATCCGTCTCTGCGTCCATATCGCGATACTGTGCGTTGTATTGCCTGATTCCTGTGCCGTCCGTCAGAAGAAGGCTCACCGTGGCCTCGTAGGGACATCCCTCCGCCGTAAGCACTGCCTCCATGACNCGGTCCAGANTCTCTTTTTCCGAAAAGGAAAAGGANTGCTCCGTCTCATTCTCAACGTAGGAAGTCATAATACAGTTTCTCCTGTAAAAATATTTTTTTCATCTTATAAAGCTGTCCCAGAGAAATATCATTTTCCCAGAGCTCGTCCGTCTCAAATTTTTTGCGGAACACGGTGTCGATCAGCTGGGCATAGTCTAACTCCGCCTTNGGATCCTTCGCAAACAGATACAGGATCGAGGAGACAATACAATCCGCAAACAGCACCACAATGGTCTCCTTCGACACGACTTTAGCATCCGGATCCACATATTCCTTCAGGATCCGCTTTGTCTTAGGCGGGAAATGATATTTGTCGCAGATCGAGGAAACATTCTCCCAGGTGTTTTCGCCCATGAGTTTCCCGATTCTGTGATAATAGCCGCAGGCCTTTATCGCCGCATCGTCAAGCCCCAGATTTCTGGCGATCTTATCGCTCAGATAGGCCGTGTGAATTGCATGATAATATTCTTCCTTAGAAAGCTCCTTCAGCTGTACGAGCAAAGGACACTCCGGATCGTTGAGCTCCATATATTTATCCCGATATCGATGGATCACCGCAGAACTGACCATTTTCAGGCTGACCAGAAGAAGAATNCCGCATACCATCAGGTTGATCACCGGTATCATAAACTGACCGACAGACAGTTTTTCCTGAGAAAAAAGGATCACGTTGGCNGTNAGGCACAAAGCCAGGATCATCATGGATATGAGCATGGGAATGGCCACCTTAAATTCCTCATCCAGATTGGCGAACACTAATATTCCCGCCATACCGCTGATAAAATACAACCAGAAAATGGCATAGTCACAGCCCGCAAAATTCACGGAGAGGAGCAGACATAAACTTCCTGCCACAAGTCCCGTCATCCCGTTGCTGAACATGGCAAGCAAGACAAAGAATACCAGAAAAGGCCATCCTGTGACCGGCAGATACGGCAAAAATACCGAAATTGCCAGAATGATCAGGTAGGTGAGCGAAAATCTCCCGTAGCGTCCTTCGTTCCGATAGATAAAAAAGCCGTTTATCTCACTCATAACAAAGGAAAAAATGACAATCCCCGTTCCCGCCAGGATCATGACCACATTTCGGATCATAAAGTCCGTCTTACTCTGATAGAGCATGCTGCCCAGCCATGCGATCACGCCCGTCGCCGGAAAAAGCAGGGTAAAGATCACGATTCTCTTTATGATATTACTGTTTTGTTGTTGCGTATTATTTTTTTCCACGTTCGTAATTCCTGTTTCTTGTTTTTTGTTCACTGCGCCGTTTTTCTCTGGCCTCGTAATCGTCATATGCCTTCACGATCTTTTGTACCAGAGGATGCCGCACCACATCCTTGCTGTTCAGAGTACAGAATGCGATATCGTCTATCTTGGAAAGCACCTTTCCAGCCACGTCAAGCCCGGATCTTACATCCTGCGCCAGATCCTTCTGGGAAGCGTCACCGGTCACCACCACTTTAGATCCGAAGCCGATCCTGGTGAGAAACATTTTCATCTGCGCCGGTGTAGTATTCTGTGCCTCATCCAGAATGATATAGGCGTTATCCAGAGTTCTGCCCCGCATATAAGCAAGCGGCGCCACCTCGATCAGCCCCTTCTCCATATTCCTTGCAAAACTCTCCGCACCCATGATCTGATAAAGCGCATCATAGAGGGGCCTGAGATAAGGATCTACCTTGCTCTGCAGATCGCCCGGCAAAAACCCCAGCTTCTCTCCCGCCTCAATGGCAGGCCTGGTCAGGATGATACGGCTCACCTCGTTATTCTTAAAGGCGGTCACAGCCATAGCCATAGCCAGATAGGTCTTACCGGTACCTGCCGGTCCCACCCCGAAAACGATCATATTATCCCGCATGGCGTCCACATATTGTTTTTGCCCCAAAGTCTTGGGCTTGATCGGCTTACCGTTTACAGTATGGCAGATACAATCACTGTCCATGGCAAGCAGCATGTCCTCCCGATGCTCCTTCCCCAGTTCTATGGCATAATCCACACTCTGTTCCTCCAAAACCGTACCTCTTTTTGACAAAGCAAGCAGCTCTCCCACGATCCTGGCCGCCTGATCCACAGATTCCTGCTCTCCGGATATCCGAACGGCGCCATCCCGGTTCACGATCATCACCTTCAGGTCATCTTCTATTTTTTTGATGTGAGAATCAAACTCTCCGAAGAGATTCTGCATGTGCTCCACAGGCACATCTAAACTGACTGTAAACGCTCCCATGCCCCGCCTTTCAGGATGACAGCACGCGTCTGATCCGACTGCGTCTCCTCCTCNGGCTCCTCGACAGGCTCCGTCTCGGTGGGGAGCAGCTTCACGGCAGATTCCTCGAGCTGCATATTGGCATATAACACCCATTTTTCATCGTTCTTTTTTATTGTAACATTTTTTTCTGTAATTTGTACCCCTTTTTCCAGTAAAGTTGAGATATTTTTACGCCACTCCTCCTGCAGCAGAGTTTTCATCTCCTCATCAGTGTGCTCCTTTGCCGCGATTTCATATTCCTGCACCGTCTTTTGCCCATAAAACAGGGGCAGATAAAGATGGTCGAGAAGCTTCACCTGTTTTTTCTCCTCACTGGTATCATAAAGATCATAGGGAATCCCGAAAAGCCGCAGCGTGATCTCCTTAGAGCCTGCGCCAAGCACCGGGATATCTAATTTTTCTCCTGTATAGCATTTTTCTTCATAGGCCACAGAAGCCTCCAGAGAAACCTGCTCTGTATAGCGCAGCAAAATATCCGCATCCGCCTCCACATATTGATACCGGCGCACGGTAGTGTCCTCGTTGTAGACGGGAATCGCACCGCTCACAAGCACATCTCCCGCCTTGACACTGTCTCCGCAGGACACTAACGGCACACCGCTTCTGGTGATGATATAGGTGACGATNCCATCCCTCTCTGCCACCAGATCCATGCCGCGAACTGCGCTTTCNCTCTTTGGCTCGTCATAGACAGGCATCTCATTTTCCTTGATTCGAACAAGCAGTGTTGTACCCTGGAGCTGCAGNGANGTCCAGGTGATCAGATCATAATCTTTNCGNAGCGCCTGNTCCAGAGCCTCGATCTGCAGATCGCTNTTTTTCATGGCAGTGTGCACGCCCTGCTCCTGCAGATACTCCATGAGAANATCTTCCGTCAGCGCATAGTTTCCCTCGATCCGNATATCCCAGATACAGCGGGANGCCAGACTCCAGAACAGGATGCACAGAAAAAGCCCTGCCACAAAAAGCTTTCTCTTTTGCATTTTTGACACAAAAAAAGGCAGTCCGTATCTGTGCAGAACGGCTGCCCTCGTCCCCGTTTTTTTCAAGAGAGGCTTCAGGGCAAAAAANCCCGCTATNCTCATCCGCATCGTGTGATAATCGCCATGATCCTCAATGTCCCACACCAGGATGTCATGGTTGCCGCACAGATTCAAAAGNCGCTCTACAGANTACCCCCACACNNTGACANCCACATACCCTCTTATATACTGTATCCAATGAAGCATAGATTCTCTCCCGCGCGCCTAAAGATAACGAAGCGCATCAATTTTTCCGCTTATTTTCATATCTTCATTGGTATAGTAATCTATGGACAGGGAGCTGCCCTCAAAACAGATCTTCGTATTTTTCCCCTGCAGCACAATGGACTCCGTGGTGTACTCCAGAATCCCCTTATAATTTTCGATAAATGCCTCCCGGTTCCCCGTGACCGTGACGATGGCNGCGCCAAGCATCGTGTCCTTTGGAAGCTTGAGCGACTCTACCATCAGCTCCTTCGATCTTAAAAACGGCGAAAGCGGAGAGCGTCTGTTCTCTCTTCTCATAGTACACTATATGTGCGAATGCTATCATTTATGATAGGGTTCCCCGTTTATGATCCGATAAGCACGGTAGACCTGCTCCAACAAAATAACCCGCATCAACTGGTGCGGGAATGTCATCTTAGAAAAGCTGACCGCCAGGTCAGCCCGACTTTTTATTGTGTTATGTAAACCAAGTGAGCCGCCGATCACAAAGACGATATGGCTCACTCCATTGATCCCAAGATCCTGTATCTTTTCCGCAAAAGCCTCCGAATCGTACATGCGCCCCTCGATCTCCAGCGTTATCACACAGGCGTTCTCCGGCAAAAAACGCAGGATACGCTCCGCTTCTTTGGCAAGTATCTGTTCCTGCGCTTTCTCGGAGGCGCCTTCTGTGGTTTTTTCGTCCTCCACTTCCCGGATATCTAATTTACAATAGCGCGAAAGACGCTTTCCGTATTCGGACACCGCCTCCCGGTAGAATGTCTCCTTCAGTTTACCGACCGTGATCACTGTTATCTTCATATAACCCCTGATAATACTCATCCACAAANTTGTCCACGAACGCCTCATCCAGATTCATGAACTTATCATCTATCATNGCGCGCATCTTCTCCGTGCGCCGATAATATTTNTCCTCGTCAGTAAGCCCGTCAACAGACTCCTCTGTCTCCAGGATCGCTGCGTCAATGACNTCACTGTCCATATTCTCCTCACACCATCTGGTNATCTCAGAGAGCAGGGAATTTTCTGATTTTGCCTTCACAAGAAGCAGCTTGGAATCCCGCATGGATACAAAGCCAAANACGATAAAGAGAATAAACATGGCGCCCATGACGCCGCAGACCAGATACCTNGTTATGCCGGCATTTTGATAGANNGGTATCACATTCAGAAAGATCAACAATACCACCACAAAACCNATTCCGCCAACCGCCAGAAGCGTGTAAGCCGAAGAACGATTATCCGCCGCNTTTGCCGCACTGCTCTGATATCTGGGCATGATCATACCCTCCTTATCTTACGAATGGAGATAAAAAGCGATCTCTACGGTCCTATTTTATAATCATTTCCGGCAAAATGCAACTACTTTAAAAGCTCCCGGATCCCCTGCTTCTGGTTCTCCGACTTGTCAATATCCAGACAGANNGAAGTGTCNTCCCGNTAACGCCAGACAGCACATTCTCCGATGGCGCTCATGTCCCGCCACAGAGTAAATACCCCCTCNGTNGCAATGCCGTCCCACTCCTGCACATTGCCGATATAATCCACNGTATTGGCGTACATATCCCCNTCGTAGAGNCCATCCTTAAAATTGCCCACNACATTCTGTATGATCCTGCCCTTCGTAGGCGCAAGGGTTGAGATATCCACATCNTAATGCTCCGCACCCTGTCCGTTTGGCAGATTGTTTGCCCAGACACCCGCATAGCTGTGGGACATATACGTTCCCATGGCGTTCGTCTTATTCTTCTGGTTTATGTAGAAACGGAACCATGTCCCCTGTCCGCTTCTTACCCCGTGGCTCCACTGTCCGAAATAATAACTGTTTTTNTCATAGATAGCCAGCCCTGTGCCGTCCGGTTTTCCCTCGCTGTCCACNTCACCCTGATAATAAAAGNCCCCTGTCTTCTCCAGTCCTTTGGAAAGCTTNACATATCGCTTTAAATGNGCCAGATCCCAGATGGCATCCTGATTATTGGCCTCAAAATGAGGATACGCCTCCTTCAAAATAAACTCTTTCGTGTAAGCCTCGTCACTTTCATCCTCTATATCCACCACGACAGCCGTCTTTTCATCATCTGTGGACGCAATCTCCTCTTTAAGCTCTTCTTCCACTTCCTCTGTCAGCTCTACCTGCGTCTCCAAGGGCTTGCCCGGCTCAGAAGTTTCTTCCTTCCGCGGCTCCTCCTCCAGCGTCTGCTCCAAATTCTCCTGCTGTGTTGCATAGTCTGTGATATTCTGCTGGAGATCCTGCGGTTTCTGCCTGTTCTGGGTAAACACCAGAAGAAGCAGCACTAAAATACAGATAAGAAGGATCGCTATGATCCCCAAAAGGATCCTGGTCATAACGGGTTTTTGAAAAAGACTCTCCCGATCCGCCATCTTATCCTGTTCATTTTCCTGATCCTGTTCCGGCAATCTCATAGGTCACACTTACCTTTCTTTCGCGTTGTTTCATGTTAGAAGCTCTTCTCAAACAAGTTTAGCGGATATTTTTAAAGATTGTATGTGCAAATTCTTTAAGAATTTCTTATGCTGTCATATCTTTCCGCCGATAAACAAGAGTCTGCCTGCTTTATACCGGCAGACAGACTCTACATCCTTATATCTTATTTCGAGAGATATTCATCAATACCCTTCGCAGCCGCTTTTCCGGCTCCCATGGCAAGGATCACGGTGGCAGCTCCCGTCACCGCATCGCCGCCTGCATAAACACCCTCTTTGGTGGTTGCACCGAAGTCTTCCTCGGCCACGATACATTTATGCTTGTTCACCTCAAGCCCCTTAGTCGTGGATGAGATCAACGGATTCGGGGAAGTTCCCAGGGACATGATGACCGTGTCCACCTCCATCAAAAACTCCGAGCCCTCGATCACCACAGGACGTCTTCTGCCGGAGGCGTCAGGCTCCCCAAGCTCCATGCGCACACACTTGATACCGGATACCCAGCCATTCTCGTCCGCAATGATCTCTGTGGGATTGGTCAACAGNTCAAAAATGATCCCCTCTTCCTTGGCATGGTGCACTTCCTCCACACGGGCAGGAAGCTCTTCCTCGCTCCGACGGTAGACAATGTGCACCTCCGCGCCCAGACGAAGCGCTGTTCTGGCAGCGTCCATGGCCACGTTTCCACCGCCCACCACGGCAACCTTCTTGCCATGCATGATAGGCGTATTGGAGTTCTCGTCAAAGGACTTCATCAGATTGCTTCTCGTGAGGTACTCGTTTGCGGAGAATACGCCAAGCGCCTGTTCTCCGGGAATTCCCATGAATTTCGGAAGACCTGCGCCGGAACCGATAAATACCGCGTCAAATCCTTCCTCCTCCATCAGTTCATCTATGGTGACNGACTTTCCGACCACCACGTTGGTCTCGATCTTGACGCCGAGACTCTTTACNTTCTCGATNTCCTTTGCCACTACNGCCTGCTTGGGCAGACGGAACTCCGGAATNCCGTATACCAGCACGCCGCCCGGCTCATGGAGCGCCTCAAAAATGGTNACNTCATAGCCCATCTTNGCCAGATCTCCCGCACANGTGAGTCCGGCAGGGCCGGAACCGATCACAGCCACCTTTTTATTNTTCTTCTCCTTTGCGCCCTCGGGCTTCACATCGTTCTCNCGCGCCCAGTCTGCCACAAAACGCTCCAGTTTACCGATAGAGATCGGCTCTCCCTTNATGCCNCGGATACATTTNCCCTCACACTGGCTCTCCTGAGGACAAACACGGCCNCAGACNGCGGGCAGTGCCGANGATTCACTTATGATCTGATATGCCGCAGCNATATCGCCCTCCTTCACCTTCTCNATGAAACCCGGAATATTGATAGCCACGGGACATCCCTTGATACACTGCGCATTCTGACAGTTNATACAGCGGGAAGCCTCACACATTGCTTCCTCTTTATCATAACCAAGACACACTTCCTCAAAGTTTGTNGCGCGTACTTTTGCGTCCTGNTCACGCAC
Organism: Lachnospiraceae bacterium; assembly: GCA_014804565.1. Lineage (GTDB taxonomy): Bacteria > Bacillota > Clostridia > Lachnospirales > Lachnospiraceae > UBA3282. The sequence continues at coordinate 26,975 of JAAUZN010000073.1, read as the reverse complement.
AGGAACCTTCTTTAATACATCTGCCATTATCTGTCACCTCCGCAATTTCCGCACCCGCCATGATGGGTGTCTCCTTCTTTCGCCTTCAAGAAGTCTCTGCCTTCCTTGGTCTTATACATCTGCTGACGCTTCATCGCCTGATCAAAATCTACCTTATGACCGTCAAANTCAGGNCCGTCCACNCAGGCGAATTTTACCTCACCGTCCACAGTCAGACGGCAGGCGCCGCACATACCCGTGCCGTCCACCATAATGGGATTCATGCTTACCACGGTNGGCAGNTCGTATTTTTTTGTGGTCAGNCATACAAACTTCATCATGATCATAGGGCCGATGGCAACACAGACATCATAGGATTTTCCCTCTGATTCCACCAGATCCTCGATCACCTTCGTCACCATNCCGCTTCTGCCGTAAGANCCGTCATCGGTGGTTATGTAGAGATTCCCGGCTACCGCCTTCATCTCCTCCTCCATGATGAGCAGATCCTTTGTCTTTGCNCCCACGATCACATCCGCCGCAATNCCTCTCTCATGCAGCCATTTCACCTGGGGATAGACCGGCGCTGTGCCAAGTCCGCCCGCAACGAANAGAATCTTTTTTTGCTTCAGGGACTCNATATCCTCCTCCACAAACTCGGAGGGACATCCAAGAGGTCCCACAAAATCATGGAAGCTGTCTCCTGCCTGTAAATGNCGCATCATCTCTGTNGCCGCGCCCACCACCTGAAATACGATGGTAATAGTTCCCTGTTCTCTGTCATAATCACAGATGGTCAGCGGAATCCGCTCTCCCTCCTCATCCATCCGGACAATGACAAACTGTCCCGGCTGACAGGATTTGGCNACACGGGGNGCCACCACATCCATGAGATAGATATTTGCTGCAAGTTCTTCTGCTTTTATAATCTTNTACATCTCAACACTCCTTTTATATTGATAGAAAATTGTGACACACCCACGACCTGGCGCCCACATATCCAATCGGATTATAGCGAAAGTTTTACTCTTTTGCAAGACCTAGATTGGATTCGCCACAAAATCTCCCGATTCATCATAGCCTAGCTGAGCCGNGGCACCGGTGTAAGCCTGTACAAGAAAAACCTTGTCGGTGCGGCTTAAAAGACCTGTACCGTCNTCATAGTATTCATTGATGGTGTAATAGTCCTCATCACCCACCCTGAGCACAGAGCTGAACCGATAACTCAGGACACCGCTCTGACGCGGGTTTTTCCCGGTTGCATCCTCCAGATAACCGGCTTCCACCAGACGATTGACCAGATTAGTCACCGCATCGTTCGTGGAAACAGCCCCCCGCAGTCTGAGNGTGTAGGTGCGGGTGGTCACCTCACTGGTGATCCCCTCCTTACTNACGTTCACAAATTTGAACAGNGTTTTCCCGAGCGGCATGGGAATAGGGCCTGTGTAGGGCACNCTGTCCGCCGTTGGCTCCGACTCGTCCGTGGTATAGTAGATCTGACAGTCCTCCGTCGTCTCCACAACGATCATCGTGGCTTCCGTATACTCGCCGCTGTAAAGTTCCACCTCCGGCGCGTTCGGCACAGTCAGATTGATCACATAAGTCTTNGTCACGACACCGCTCTCAATACCGTAATCATTCACAAAAAANGCGCTGACCGTGTACTCTCCCGTTTCCAGAAACAGAGGCGCCGTNTANACCTGGCTGNTTTTATCAGGCTTGGAGCCGTCCATAGTGTANTAGATCGTCCCTGCCGTATTGGAGCTTAATTTTAAGGGNATCACNTCCGCATAGTTTCCCTCCACATANCTGAANTCCGGNTCCTTNGCCAGATAGCTCTGATACATATTCACGATCCGCTCATTCTCACAGCTTTGCAAAAGTTCATTGATCTTCGCGTATTCTTCCTCGTTCGCGTAGATGGTGACGATCTTGCCGTAAGCATCCTCCACATCTTCCTGCACATACTGCGTCCCCTGGGCGATCCGCATGAGAACAGAAAGAGCTTCGTTGTGCTTCTCCTGCAGATAATAATAGTCCGCCTCCAGAAAAAGAAGCTGCGCCTCCTCCGGGTGATCCGCATAAGCTGCTTCCAGGCAGGCAATGGCTTGATCGTAAGCTCCGTTTTGCGCATATACTTTCGCCCGGCTGATCTGATACTCTACCGTCCGTATATGGTAGGCATAGAGCGCATAAGAAACGATCGCTGCCACAAAGAAAAGACCAAGTCCGATCATGATCTGCAGCCTTCGGCTCTTCCTGCTTTTGCGTTCATCGGATGCTTCTTCCGATTCCTCATCGTCCGCCGGCTCCCCTGTCTCTTCCTCCAGAGAAACCAACGTGGTGAGAGTCTCCGTTATGCTGTTTTCTATTTCCGGTTCAAAATCCGGGACGATCTGTATCTCCTCGCCGCATTTATCGCAGAGAAGATAGTCGTCCGGTATTTCGTTCCCGCAATGGGGACATTTCATAGGACATCTCTCCCTATAGACGCAGTTACTTTACAGCTTCCGCGCAGTTATACATCAGCATGGCGATGGTCATAGGGCCGACGCCGCCCGGCACCGGTGTGATTGCACTGCATACAGGCGCCACATCATCATAATCCACATCACCGCAGAGTTTATTGTTTTCGTTGCGGTGAATGCCCACATCGATCACCACCGCGCCCTCCTTGACATAGTCTCTTGTGATCATTTTCGGCTTACCCACCGCAACGATCAGAATGTCAGCCCGTTTTGTCACCTCTTTCAGATCTGCCGTCTTTGAGTGGGCCACTGTCACTGTGCCGTTCTCCCGCAAAAGCAAAAGCGCCATCGGTTTTCCCACAATATTACTTCTGCCGACGACCACACACTCCTTCCCAGCGATCTCCACGCCTGAGCGCTTCAGCAGCTCTATGATCCCTGCCGGCGTACAGGATACAAAGCCCGGCTGGCCGATACAGAGTGCGCCAACGCTCTGGGGATGAAATCCATCCACATCCTTCCCTGCATCAATGGCGCGGATGACCGCATCCTCATCTATATGTTTCGGCAAGGGCAGCTGCACCAGAATGCCATTCACTTCCTCCTTGCGGTTCAGATTCCCGATCAAAGAAAGCAGTTCCTCCTGGGTCGTCTCCTCCGGAAGCTCATAAGCCAGGGACTCGATTCCCACATAAGCGCAGGCTTTCTTCTTATTTCCCACATAAACACTGGATGCGGGATCCGCTCCCACCTGTATCACCGCGAGGGTGACTGTCTTTCCCTGCGCCTTCAGCGCAGAGATCTTTTCCTTCACTTCCTCTTTGATCTGTGCCGAAATACTTTTTCCGTCTATGATCTGTGGCATACTCGATACATCCTCCTCTCTGAACCAGTGAAAACTCTTTTCCACATGCGGCTCCAGNCATCAAAATAANCCTACGATCTTCCCGTCATCGTCCACATCGATCCGATGNGCCGCCGGCGTTTTGGGCAGCCCCGGCATAGTCATCACATCTCCCGTCAGCACCACCACAAAACCCGCACCTGCGGACACATAAACTTCCCGCACATGCATCTCAAATCCCACNGGNCGTCCCAAAAGNTTCGGATCATCCGACAGGGAATATTGNGTCTTGGCAATACATACCGGCAGCCGTCCGAACCCGTCCCGCTCCAGCCGTTCTAACTGTCTCTTTGCCGCCGCTGTATAGGTCACATCGCCTGCTCCGTAAATCTCCGAGGCCACCGTGTGGATNTTATCCATAAGAGGCATTTCATCCGGATAGAGCGGTNCAAAATAGCTCTCCTTATGCTCCAGCGTATCCAGAACCTTATTGGCCAGTGCGACGCCGCCCTCTCCGCCTTTCTCCCAGACCTCAGATAAGGCAAACTCACATTCTCTGTCCTCACAAAACTGTTTGACAAAGGCGATCTCTTCCGGTGTGTCNGAGACAAAAGCATTCAACGCCACCACAATAGGCACTCCATATTTATGAATATTTTCAATGTGCTTCTCCAGATTTACAATTCCGGTCTGCAGCGCTTTTAAGTCCTTGCGGGAGAGATCCTCCTTGGCTACGCCGCCGTTGTATTTCAACGCTCTTATGGTAGCCACNAACACAACCGCATCAGGCTTTAGATCCGCCATCCGGCATTTGATATCAAAGAATTTTTCTGCNCCGAGATCCGCGCCAAAACCCGCCTCCGTGATCACATAATCCGCCATCTTAAGAGCNGTTTTCGTTGCCATNACCGAGTTGCAGCCGTGAGCGATGTTTGCAAAGGGCCCGCCGTGCACCAGCGCCAGTGTGTGCTCCAGCGTCTGAATCAGATTGGGCTTCATGGCATCCTTTAAGAGCGCCGCCATGGCNCCCACCGCCTGNAGATCGCCCGCCGTCACAGGATTGCCGCTGAAATCGTAAGCGACGATGATCCGTGCAAGCCGCTCCTTTAAATCCTTAAAATCCGAGGCCAGACAGAGGATCGCCATGATCTCGGATGCCACGGTGATCACNAANTGATCCTCCCGCACCATACCGTTGGTCTTACCGCCCATACCCACCACGATATTCCGAAGCGCCCTGTCATTCATATCAAGACATCTCTTCCACACGATCTGTCTNGGATCGATGCGCAANAGATTCCCCTGCTGAATATGATTATCCAAAAGCGCCGCCAAGAGATTATTNGCGGAGGTGATCGCATGAAAATCTCCCGTGAAATGAAGATTTAAATCCTCCATCGGCACCACCTGAGAATAGCCGCCGCCGGCANCGCCGCCCTTNATGCCGAAGCATGGCCCTAAAGAGGGNTCCCGGAGAGCNATGACCGCCTTTTTATCAAGCTTCGCAAACGCCTGTCCAAGNCCCACCGTGGTAGTAGTCTTACCCTCTCCGGCAGGGGTAGGATTGATGGCGGTTACCAGGATCAACTTTCCGCTCTGATTCTTTTTATTCCNCTCTATGTATTCCTCCGAAAGCTTCGCTTTATACTTACCGTAAACCTCCAGATCATCTGCGGCAATACCGATCCGGCCTGCCGCCTCTGTGATCGGTATCAGCTCGGCTGCCTGTGCAATTTCAATATCTGTCTTCATAGTTTCCGCCTTTCTCTATCCTATCTGAAACCTATGCTGTGAGCGTTAGATGTTCTCCACATACGCTTCAAATTCCTCCGCACTCATGAGGATCCGGCGCGGTTTCGTTCCTTCTTCTTCGCCCACGACTCCGGCGTCTGCAAGCTGATCCATGATACGTGCCGCNCGGTTAAANCCAATCTTAAACATACGCTGCAGCATACCGATGGATGCCTTGTCCTTCTCTATGATAAATCGTCCCGCCTCCACGAAATACTCGTCGTACTCGGAATCACCCTCCGACGACGCGCCGCCTCCTGCAGGCCCCGCCTCCACGGCAATGCTGTTGATCTGCTCCTCCACTTCCTCGCTGGAGCCATCCTGAGGTGCAGTGTCCTTTAAAAATTCTACCACACGGGATACCTCCTCGTCCGAGACAAAAGGCCCCTGAATACGGGAAGGCTTCGGATATCCCTGAGGATAAAAGAGCATATCGCCCTTTCCCAGAAGCTTCTCCGCTCCCACCATATCCAGAATGGTGCGGGAATCCACGCCGCTGGAAACCGCGAACGCCACACGGCTTGGCATATTCGCCTTGATCAATCCTGTAATGACGTCCACGGAGGGACGCTGCGTCGCGATGATCAGATGGATTCCGCAGGCTCTCGCAAGCTGTGCCAGACGGCAGATAGACTCCTCCACCTCCCCCGGTGAAACCATCATCAGATCTGCCAGCTCGTCCACAATGATCAGAATCTGGGGCAGCTTTTTCGGAGCATCGGCATCTCCCGACGCCTGTAAGCTCTCCACCTTTTTATTATATCCTTTTAGATCACGCACGTTAAGATCCGCAAATTTTTTATANCGNTCCGTCATCTCNGCCACACCCCAGTGCAGGGCCGCCGCNGCNTTTTTCGGATCTGTCACCACAGGGATCAGNAGNTGCGGGATCCCGTTGTAAACNCTGAGNTCCACCACCTTGGGATCGATCATGATCATCTTCACATCCTCNGGGTGTGCCTTATACAAAATNCCCATNATGATNGTGTTGATNCAGACNGATTTNCCCGANCCGGTTGCGCCNGCGATCAACAGATGNGGCATNTTGGCNATNTCCGCCAGCACGATCTTTCCNCNGATATCCTTACCAACGGCAAAGAGCAGATTGGCGGGNAACTTTNTAAACTCNGNGGATTCCACAAGATCNCTGAAAGGCACNGCTGAATTTTCTTTATTNGGCACNTCGATCCCCACCGCNGCNTTACCGGGAATGGGNGCTTCGATACGNATATCCGTNGCCGCCAGATTCAGCTTGATATCNTCGGTAAGTCCTACGATCTTGCTNACCTTGACGCCCTGCTCCGGCTGCANNTCATANCGGGTCACAGAAGGNCCTCTGCTGTACTGNGTGACGGTCACCTTCACGCCGAAATTNCCCANNATCTGTTCCAGCAGTNTNGCTGTCTCCCGCAGNTCNCTNTCAGGATCNACNTCNTTTTTNGTCTTNGGTTTNTCNAAAAGATCNATGGNCGGGAACCGATATTCTCCGCTCCGTCCTGNNTTTANTCCGCCGNCNGCCGGCTTCTGNGGNCGCGGTCTNGCCGCNGGACGCTCTCTGCCNNGCGTNNCNGCCATCTGATTNCCCATCTGGGTCTGATAGGAATCCATNGGNTTTTTCGGAGCNGCTTCCACCANAGNNTCCTCCCATGGCAGTTCCTCCTCNATNTGNANCTCGCTTAAGTCGTCTGACTCCTGNTCTATGTAATGATAAGACTCCGNTTTCTGTCTGCNNTCTGTTTCCNNCTCCGGTGNCTCTTCCTCATCGTANGTGATCGTGATCTCATGGATATCATCCCGAATCTTTTCCGGACTTGCCTTCTCCGGCTCTCTGTTCAGCGCCGTATCAAGCATCACGCCACTGACCTTCTTGTCCATCCGAAGGAGTTTTTCGTTTTCCAGCTCCTCCTCACGCCGCCTGCGCTTTTCGGCCTCCCGCTCCCGTCTCTGTGAAAGCTCTTCCCGCCGTTTTTCTGCCCGTTCCCTACGGTAAGCGGCATCCTCTCTGGAGCGCTCATAAACTTTTCTGCCGCCGGCAGCAACGCCGCCCAGAAAGGATTTTTCTGTGACGATCACCAGACAGATGATCCCCAAAACCAAAACCAGTATCACCGTTCCCACCGTTCCCAATAATTTGCAGGAAAGATACGCAAGAGAACCTGCCAGCACGCCGCCGCCCTTATGCCCTTCCCTGCAGCGGTTATAGATCTCACCGATCTGATAGTTCTCCGCCAGAGCCGGGTTGGTGCTGAAAAATTCAAAGATCATCCCCAAAAGAAGGAGAAAAACAACTCCCGCCACCAGCTTTCTTGTTGCAATACTGTTTCCGATATTGGACACGGCAAAAGCGATCATCAGGAAAATAAGGAGGGGCGCAACATAGGCAAGAAGGCCAAACAGACCGAACATCACGCCGCTGACCACATTTCCCACCTTGCCGACCACACCGAAATTACACAAAAATAAAATAACAGCGAGAGCCGCCAGCACGATCAGCAGAATCTCATTTCTGATCGCCAGATCCATAGGGGGATCCTGCCGCCTGGTTCGGGTATTACCTGTATTCTTTTTTCTCGTGGACGCCCCTTTCGTACTCTGCCCCGCCATGACTGCCTCCCACATATATCCAATAATTTTCTATTTTATAGTATAGCATTTTCATTTTGGGTTGTCATCCCTTATTTTGTATCTGTGTTTTTTTCACCTACCATATCATGCAGTTTTGCAATGGCATCCTGGATGCCGCCCACCTCGCAGATGATACCCTCCTCCACAGCGTCCCGGCCAACCAGCACCGTTCCCACATCCTTCGTCAAAATTCCGGTCTCCATCATCAACTCCTCCAGACGAGGTTTGGGTATCTTGCAGTGTTCACAGACAAACCCCGTGATCCGATTCTGGATTTGTTTAAAATAGTCGAAGGTCTGCTGCACACCGATCACCATACCGCTCAGGCGCACCGGATGGATCACCATGGTTCCCGTGGGCACAATGTAAGAATAATCGGTGCTCACCGCGATAGGCACCCCGATCGAATGACTCCCTCCAAGCACCAGGGATACCGTTGGTTTGCTCAGGGAGGCGATCATTTCTGCAATGGCAAGCCCTGCTTCCACATCGCCGCCCATTGTATTTAACAGGATCAGAACACCATCCACCTCACTGCTGTCCTCGATCGCCGCCAGCTGGGGCAGGATATGCTCATACTTGGTCGTCTTGGTATTACTGCTCAGATTATCGTGTCCCTCTATCTCCCCGATGATGGTGATCAGATGAAGCTTGTGATGCTCTTTGTTCTCATCCAGCGTCACCTGTCCCACCTTTTCGATCCGCTCATCCTTAAGCTTCTCATTTTCCTTCTTTTTATTTTGTTCGTTCTCGTCCTTATTCTGATTTTCTTTCCCCTTGGCATTCTTGTTGTTTCCCATGGCATCCTCCATATAAAATAAAAAGTAAAAGAGAACCCTGTTAAGGATTCTCTCTTAGTATCGCTTCTTTTATAAAATCTATACAGANCAATTTNCNGACAGCCCNTNCGTTNTCGTNCCGCCTAGNTNAATTCAAAATCATCNNCCTCTGCGATCTCTNTATCAAAATGCATAGCCGATTCCGGNACCTCGTGGTCATAGTNCATCTCCCGTTTNACATGCTTCTTCGGCACGGGCAGNGGATTCTCAATATAGCGGGGCTTTTCNNTCGGCTGNTCTGCCNCAACGNTNTTCTCNGCCATCTCNGNCGCCGCNTTGATCTCCTGTATCGCNTCTGCNCCNNCNGAGGCATTNATNTCCTGNATCTTGGCACGCATCACCTCGGCCTGNCCNNCCAGNANACAATTTTTCAAACCNAGTCCNGCCATCATGCTCCAGANNAANAGGAGAANACTCCCNTAACNGATCCTGTNNAGATCCATCATCAGCNCCGGAGTAANCANCACACAGACANACANCCACAGCGTATAATTCTGTTCCCGNCCTCCTCTTAGAAATTCAAANACCAGAAANGCCGCNNGNAGAANCAACAANGCCCAAAAGAGCNAATCNCCTTTGACNGTNTCAANCANAAAACCNTTCCANCGGATGAGTGAATAAGGATATGCCCAAACCNGNATAGACCNCTCAAAACTGACANNGCTGAGAGNCGCATCCGCACCGATCACCACAAGAAAACTCCCTNCACATGACGCCACTGTCATAAATGTGTGCAGNATTCTTNCGGNAATNCTGTCTTNCNNCTCTCTTTTNCCGGTGAAAAGNCCAACCAGAAAGANAAGAAGNGTGACAGACCACAGCTCCAGATANNTAAGNACACCTATGNAANNTCCCGNAAAAACCGCCCCCGNCAGACCGCCCAAAACGGGCTTTCCCANCAGATACCCCNTTATAAAGCCAAGGATCACGAGNAGTCCGAGAAGATACAGCACCAGATAAAAACATTCCGGATCAATGACGGCAATCTTTGCANCAAAGGTATCGGAAAAGGCCAGAGAGAGCAAAACCACACAGGCCGGCAGTCGTCTNGCCGCCTTTTTTACGATACNAAAAGCCANCACCATTGCAGCCATCTGNAATATGATCTGGAAAAGCATGGCAGAAGTCACACCGTTTCCCAAAAAAGAGAACACGGCAGAAAGACATGTCACATACAGCTGGCTCAANCCATGCGCCATAGGCTCGATCTGTTCTCCTGCCCGGATCAANGCCCTCTCATAATAATCGCCGGTNACNGATTCGATCGAAGCAGAGTCAACCGTCGTNTANAAAAGNACNCGGAGCCTGTAAAGAAGACCAAACANAAAGGAGATCGAGACNACNGCCGCCTCCANCATGGCNCTNGCNTACAAAGATACGCTGTGTCTTTTGCGGATNGCCTGNCTGNNCAGCCGCAGCNCCAGATAGACGCAGACGAGCACAGGAAAAATAATAAGCGCACCAAGCCGGGCAAGCGGCAGTGCCACATACCCGGCATAGATATGATACCCAGTATAAGANAGAAGCATCACGCACAAGCCCGCGTAAGCCACCCACAGCACATAGCTGAACCAGGTTTTCCGATANGTCATAGTCCAGTCCTTTTCTTCCTGTAANNATCAGATCTTNGCAAGCGCCTGCTCCAGATCTGCAATGATATCNTCNATATGCTCNATCCCCACAGANAGTCTGATCAGATCCGGGGCNACGCCCGCNTCNNTAAGCTGTTCATCATTCATCTGTCTGTGNGTATGGCTGGCCGGATGCAGAACNCTGGTGCGNGCATCCGCCACATGGGTCACGATAGCCGCCAGCTTCAACTGATCCATCATCTTANCGGCAGCNGNTCTTCCNCCNTTTAAACCGAAAGANATCACGCCGCAGGTGCCNTNNGGCATATATTTNTGNGCCAGTTCNTGGTAGGTATTCCCCGGAAGTCCCGGATAATTCACCCACGCCACCTTTTCATGCCCTTCCAGATACTCCGCNCATTTCTGNGCATTGTAACANTGCCGNTCCACNCTNAGGGGNAGNGTCTCCAATCCCACATTCANNAAAAAGGCNTTCTGGGGAGACTGCATAGCGCCCAGATCCCGCATCANCTGACTGGTCGCCTTCGTGATATAGGCNGCCTTGCCAAACTTCTCCGTATATACAATACCGTGATAGGATTCATCCGGCGTACAAAGCCCGGGGAACTTGTCCGGATAAGCCGCCCAGTCAAAATTCCCGGAATCCACGATACAGCCGCCAAGCGACATGGCATGTCCATCCATATATTTCGTAGTGGAATGCACCGCGATATCCGCTCCCCATGCAAAAGGATTGCAGTTGATCGGCGTGGCAAAAGTATTATCCACAATGAGCGGCACATGATGCGCATGGGCAAGAGACGCAAATTTTTCGATATCCAGAACCACCAGCGCCGGATTCGCAATGGTCTCACCAAAGACACATTTTGTATTTTCCTGAAAAGCTTTCTCAATCTCTTCTGCCGGGGCATCAGGATCCACCACCGTACAGGTAACGCCCATTTTTTTCATGGTGCAGGTGATGAGATTGAAGCTGCCGCCGTAGACCGTAGAGCTCATCACCACATGGTCTCCCGCCTCACAGATATTAAAAATGGCATAGTGGAGCGCAGCCTGTCCGGAAGAAGTCAGCATGGCTGCCACGCCGCCCTCCAGTTCACAGATCTTCGCCGCAACACAATCGTTTGTAGGGTTTTGCAGTCTGGAATAAAAATAACCGCTCTCCTCCAGATCAAAAAGCCGTCCCATCTGCTCGGAATCCTCATATTTGAAGGTCGTACTCTGATAGATCGGCAGTACGCGGGGCTCTCCGTTTTTCGGCTTCCAGCCCGACTGTATACAAATTGTCTCTTTTTTCATAATATTCTCCTACTCATCCCAGTTATGATATACTGCCTGCACATCGTCGTCGTCTTCCAGAAGATCCAGTGTCTTTTGCAGATTCTTGACAGCTGTCTCATCTGTAAGCTCAACCCAGTTCTGAGGGATCATGGTGACCTCGGAGGAAATAGGCTCGATACCAGCCTCTTTCAGCGCAGCATCTACCTCGCTCCACTGATCGGGATCCGTATAGATCTCATAGCTGTCTTCCTCCTCGGAAAAATCCTCCGCGCCCGCATCCAGAGCCGTCATCATCAGATCGTCCGCATCCATCTGACACTCTTCCTTGTCGATGATGATAAGTCCTTTCTTATCAAACATAAAGGATACGCAGCCCTGTGTACCGATGCTGCCGTTACCCTTGGTGAATGCGCTTCTCACATTGGCGGCTGTACGATTGGTATTGTCCGTCAGAGCGTCCACAATGATGGCTACGCCATTGGGGCCGTATCCCTCGTAGGTAACATACTTATAGTCCACGTTGCCGCCCTCACCGGCCGCCTTCTTGATACCACGATCGATGGTGTCGTTTGGCATGTTATTTGCCTTGGCCTTGGCAATGACCTGAGCCAGCTTAAAGTTGTTCGCCGGATCCGGTCCGCCCTCCTTCACCGCCACCGCGATCTCTCGTCCGATGATGGTAAAGATCTTACCTTTCGCCGCGTCGTTCTTCTCCTTCTTGTGCTTGATATTCGCAAATTTGGAATGTCCTGACATATTTTTTCCATCCTTTCTGTATGTTTTTCTATTTTTATTCTTTTATTTCCCGTCTGGCGGACACGCTCTGGATCATGCGGTCCTTCACCTCCAGGATCCGGAAGGTATAACCGCCGTAGGAAAACTCGAAATCCTCTCCCTCCTCGGGAATGTGTTCGAGTCTGGATATCACAAAACCGTTCACCGTGTCAAAGGGCTCCTCCTCGAAAGTGATCTGCAGCTTTTCCTCCAGCTCCTCCAACGGCATCATGCCCTGTATCACATAGCGGTCTGTTCCGCTCTCCTTAATGTAAGTCGCATCCTCATCATACTCATCCTGGATGTTCCCCACGATCTCCTCTAAGATATCTTCTAACGCCACCAGTCCTGCCGTCTGCCCATACTCATCGATCACGATGACCATCTGGATCTTTTCTTTCTGCATATCCCGGAACAGATCGTTGATCTTTCTCTTCTCGGTGATAAAAAGCGGTTCCCGCAAAAGACCCTTGATCTTACCGATAGGACGGCTGCGCATTTTCTCATTCATCTGCATACGCATCACATCCTTCAGATGCAGAATGCCGATGATATGGTCGATGGTATCCTCGTAGACAGGGAATCGGCTGTTGTGTGCCTCCACGATGAAGGCCGCCGCCTCCTGCAGGGTCATGGTGCAGTCTATGGCGATCAGGTTATTTCGATTGATCATAATATCCTTGGCTTCCTTGTCGCCATACTCAAAGATATTGTTGATCATCTCCGCTTCACTGGCATGCAGAATCCCCTGTTCATGTCCCACGCTCACCATGGAGAGGATCTCCTCCTCCGTCACGTCCTCCCTTTCGTCCGCATTCCGCACACCGATCAGATGCAGCAGCATTCTGGATGTGACATAAATAAGACTGCTGAAGGGCGATACAAACCTCACATAAAAATAGAAAGGGGTGATCAGCGCACGGATCCACAGATCCGGATGCTTCGCCGCCGCCTTTTTCGGTACCATGACGCCCACTGTCATGATTATGTATAAAAGAAAGATCGTCACAATAACCGGCACTGCCACGGCAAGCAGCCCCAGCTGCCAGTCGGAAAGCCTGCCAAATCGAATATTCACCTGATCTGAGACCAGAAAGGAAACATATCTGCTTGACCGGTATAAAATGAACGCACCCAGCAAAAGATTCAGAGTCACCACGCCAAGCTGTGTCGCTGTGGCATAGTCCGCATGATGCTCCTCCATATAAGCCAGTCTTTCCTGTTTCTTTTTCTGACTATTCGTCTGCTCTTCGGCATCCTCCCCGCCTGCAGCACTGTCCTCCCGCTCCACTCCCCTGCGGTTCTGCATGGCCGCGCTGAAGCCATAAAACACCATTTCCAGCACAAGCATGACCAGAAACCACAGGATGCTATTACTGCCCGAGCCTCCGTCTTCCATAAATCTGATTCCTCTCCTTAAGTATTTCCGTTTTCTTTTAATAATCCTGACTATTTATCATATCAATTATTATCTTACGTGTCAAATCCGGTCTCTTATCCTATGTACCCAGCTCCAGACTGATCCGCAGGCCCTCGTTTACCGCCCGCATGATATCCGAATCCAGATGGCAGACTCTGTCTTTCAGCCGCTGCTTATCTATGGTGCGCAGCTGTTCCAACAGGATCACAGAATCCTTCACCATGGCATACTTGCCCGCATTCAGTTCTATGTGCGTGGGAAGCTTTGCCTTATTCATCTTTGATGTGATCGCCGCACAGATCACGGTAGGACTATGCCGGTTTCCCACATCATTCTGTATGATGAGCACCGGGCGCACACCGCCCTGCTCAGACCCCACTACCGGGCGCAGATCTGCATAATAAATATCTCCTCTTCTCATTCTTCTACACTTCCTTTAAGATTTCGCTAATGCTTTCGCTGTTTCCAGCAATAGTATTACCTATCTTTTTCGGATGTAAACATTTTANTTCANATACACACGTGGGATCCGCTTCCCCAGGTCGCAGGCCAGCTCATAGTTAAATCTGCCGGAAAGCTCTCCCAATAATTCCATCGTGATCTCCTCGCCGCCGTCTGTGCCGATCAAGGTCACCTCGTCTCCCTCGCAGGCCTCCGGGATAGCCGTCACATCCACCATAAACTGATCCATGCAGACCCTTCCCAGAATGGGTGCACGTTGTCCCCGAATCAACACATATCCCCTGTTGGACAGACTTCTGGGGTAGCCGTCTCCGTAGCCAACCGGAACGGTGGCGATCCGTGTCCGCTCCTTTGTCACATAGGTGCCGCCGTAGCTTACCGGCGTCCCCGCCTCCACCTCCTTCACATAGACCAGATGACTTTTCAGGGAAAGGGCCGGGCGCAGGGAGAGCAATTCTCTGGAAACCTGTGCCGAGGGAGACAATCCATAGAGCGTGATCCCCGCCCGCACCAGAGAAAGATTGGCCTCCGGAAGGGTAAGTATCCCCGCGCTGTTGGAACAGTGTTTGATCGGAATCGTNCGTCCTAGGATCCGCTCCGCCTCCTCCACAAATCCGGTAAACTGCGCAAGCTGCTCTCTTGCAGATCGTTTATCCTGTTCATCCGCTCTTGCAAAATGGGTGAATATTCCCTCCACATCAATATTAGACATTTCCGAAAGGCACCGCATAAAGGACAGCCCTTCNTCATCCCGCCGGATNCCCACCCGGTTCATGCCCGTGTCCACCTTTATATGCACCATNGCCTTTTTCCCCAGTCTCCTGGCACAGTCGTCAAGTTTCCGAAGGGTGTCGGTGCGAAAGACGGCGGGACGTATATCCTGCTCGATCAGCTCCTCATAGCAATAGGGAAAGGTATATCCCAATATCAAAATCGGTTTTTGCAGCCCGGCCTCCCGCAGACTAAAAGCCTCCTCCGCCGTAGCCACAGCATAGCCGAACACATAGTCCATCTTTTCCAGTTCCTTACCGATGGGAATCGCGCCGTGNCCGTAACCGTCTGTCTTGATCACACCGATCATCAGAGTCCCCGACTGCAGATTTTTATGCATACGCTCCATATTCTCCCGAATGGCGGTAAGATCCACCGCCGCGTACACTCTCTGATATTTTTCCAACATACACGCTCTCCTTACTTCATAATATGTAACAGACTAAAATCTGACAAAAACGTGAGAAAGACGCCAAACTCTTACGACTTCGGCGTCTCTGTATCCTTCTGTTCCGACTCTGCGCTCTCTTTTTGCTCCGTCTGTCCGCTCTCGCCCTGTCCGGCGTTTTGTTCCGTCTCTTTTTTTTCTTTTCTCTGATACTTTTCCTCCGGATCATACTGCATATCAAAAAGCTCGATCACCTCCGCGCCAAAGATGTCGTGCATATAGGCGTAGAGCCTGTTGATCACCGCTTCTTTTTCCTTCTTACGGACAACCTTTTTCTTAAGTTCTCTCCGGATCTCGCTGATCCATTCCTCAATCTCCGTCAGTTCATCCGTACTCTGGTGGAGCTTTTTGTAGCATACATCCATGGTGATGAGCATTAGCTGGTTATTGAGCTGGTTGATCTGTCTTGGAAGCTCTANCATCTCCTCCTCGTAGGCATCCATCTTCTCATTGCACTCTTCAATAAGACGCTTATGCTCCTCCATGGATTTCTCCTGCTTTTTCGTGGGATGCTCCCCCATCGCATCAGCCAAAAGCACAACGTCTTCCATCAATTTTTTCTTCAGCTTCTTAACTTCCTTGCTCTCGGTATTGACCTTCGCCTGCCGTTTTAACAGATCGTTTAACTGCATTTCCATTCCCTGCAGCTCTGCTGAAAATTCCGACTTCGTAAAAAGCTTATGCCATTTGTTGTCAAGCGTCAAGATCGGGATCCTTTTCCCTACCAGCGCCTGTTTAAATGTTTCATCTGCCCTGGCCATTGCCATCCTGCCTTTCTTTCTATGCGCCCTCTTTTGTCACTAAGACTCGTTCTCCGATGAAGTGAGATTGTAGGACAGCTTCATCAGNCTGTCCGAGAGATGCACATTCTCCACCTGTATATGCGGGGGAACGTGNAGATCTATATGNGCAAAATTCCAAATGCCCTTGATATGGCAGGCCGCCAGCTGTTCCGCCACCTCCACCGCAGAGGTCTTGGGTATGGTAAGCACTGCAATATCAATATCATTCTTCCGGATAAAATCAGCCATCTCCTCCATCGGCCGCACGGTGATACCACGTATCTTCTGCCCGCACACCTCGGGATCACAGTCAAAAATGCCCTGAAACAAAAAGCCCCGTCTCTCAAAATTCGTATAATTGACCAACGCCTGTCCCAGGTGTCCGGCCCCCACGATGATCAGCCGATGCTCTTTGTGAAGACCAAGAATCTTTCCGATCTCATCGTAAAGATACCCCACATTATAGCCGTATCCCTGCTGGCCGAAACCGCCAAAGGTATTTAGATCCTGCCTGATCTGTGACGCCGTCACCTGCATGATATCGGAAAGTTCCTGAGAGGAGACCCGCTCGATCCCCTCGTCCCGAAGTTCTCCCAGATACCGCAGATATCGGGGCAGTCTGCTCACTACTGCCTGAGAAATTTCTTTTTCTTCCACAACGTTTTCTCCCTGGGCTTGTATTTATTCTACAATATCTATATGATACATCCTTGTTAAATTCCTGTCAATGAATTGACACCGGCCCGCTCGGTCTGTAAACTACTAAATGTACAGAAAGGTCAGGTGTAAAAATGATACTATCCGTCAGCAATATCCATAAATCTTTTCATGAAGTTCCGGTACTGAAAAATGTATCTTTTCATATAGAGGACTATGAAAAAGCCGCCATCGTCGGCATCAACGGCGCGGGCAAGACTACGCTTCTTCGGATCATTATGGGGGAACTGCCTCCCGATGAAGGTCTGGTGACCTTCTCCAAGGATAAGACCGTAGGATATCTCTCCCAACATGAGGCTGTGTCCGGCGAAAACACCATCTATCAGGAGCTTCTCTCATCCAAGCAGGAGATCCTTGATATGGAACAGCAGATCCACACCATAGAACTGCAGATGAAAACCGCGGCCGGGGATCGTCTGACACAGCTTATGGATACCTATGCCTCCCTGACCCACGCCTACGAGGCNGCCAACGGCTATGCCTACAAGAGTGAGCTGGTGGGCGTTTTAAAGGGACTTGGCTTTGCGGAGGAGGAGTTTAACAAATCCGTCTCCACCCTCTCAGGCGGGCAGAAGACCCGGGTTGCGCTGGGAAAACTCCTGCTTTTGAAACCGGATCTGATCATTCTGGACGAGCCNACNAACCATCTGGATCTGNATTCCATCGCNTGGCTGGAAANCTATCTGCTTAANTANAAAGGCGCCGTNATCATCGTCTCTCANGATCGNTATTTTCTGGATCGGATCGCCGGNAAGATCATCGAGATCGANAATACAAAGAGCACTGTCTTTTCCGGCAANTACTCCGACTATGCCGCCGAGAAAGAGATNCAGCGCNTCTCCGCCTACCACGCNTACATGAANCANCANCAGGAGATCAAGCACCAGGAGGCAGTGATTGAAAAACTGAAATCCTTTAATCGGGAAAAATCCATCAAACGCGCTGAGAGCCGTGAAAAGATGTTACAAAAAATTGAAGTGTTAGACAANCCTGTTCAGGTGCGAAATGACATGCACCTTACATTGGAACCCAAATTTCCGAGCGGCAACGACGTGCTGCAGGTGGAGGGNCTGTCGAAAGCATTCGGTTCTCTCTCCCTATTCGAGGATCTGTCTTTCGANCTAAAAAAAGGAGAGCATGTGGCGATCATCGGCGACAACGGCACCGGAAAGACTACCATCCTCAAAATGATAAATGAACTGTTCCCTCCGGATCAAGGCTCCATCCGGCTTGGCGCTAACGTGCAGATNGGCTACTANGATCAGGAGCATCACGTTCTCCACCCCGAAAAGACACTGTTTCAAGAGATTTCGGACGATTACCCGTCTCTGAACAACACGGAGATCCGCAATACCCTGGCCGCCTTCCTCTTTACCGGCGAGGATGTCTTTAAGACCATCAAANCCTTAAGCGGCGGAGANCGGGGNCGCCTTTCTCTGGCAAAGCTGATGCTCTCCGAGGCCAATTTCCTGATCCTGGACGAGCCCACCAACCATCTGGANATTATGTCCAAGGAGATCCTGGAGGACGCTCTGTGCGCCTACACCGGCACCGTNCTCTACGTCTCCCACGACCGATACTTTATCAACAGGACGGCGGACCGTATCCTGGACCTGAACCGCCGTGTGCTGACCAACTATCTGGGCAATTATGATTATTATCTGGAGAAAAAAGACGAGCAGCTCGCAAAAATAGACGCGGTTTCCGCTTCTTCCCGTTTTGAAACCGGAAATGCCGGACAGAGCACAGACACTGTCGGCTCCGATGCAAAACAGGACTGGAAAGCCATGAAAGAACAGCAGGCCGCCCAGAGAAAACGGGAAAACGACCTNAAAAAATGCGAATCCGAAATTGAGACGCTGGAAGCACGCAGCGCCGAGATCGAGACACTTATGGTCTCTCCCGAAATCTGCACCGACGTGGCAAAGCTTCAGGAATTGAATAAAGAAAAAGAAGAGATCGACCAAAAACTGACCGATCTCATGGAAAAATGGGAGCTGCTCTCCGAATAAGAGGCAGCTCCGTTCTTTGTCTATTNTGCAAGACTGTCAAAGGTTTCTCTGATNGCCTTAATAAACGCTTCGCAGTCTAATACGGTTACATTCTGTATAGAGGTGATCAGTGACAGACCCTTTGTCATTTTCCCGCCTTCTATTGTCTGAATCACAGCCTTCTCCAGTTTATCTGCAAACTGCACCAGCTCCGAAATTCCATCCAGCTCACCACGCTTTCTGAGCGCTCCCGTCCATGCAAAAATCGTTGCCACAGAGTTGGTGGTAGTTTTCTCTCCCTTTAAATACTGATAATAATGTCTCTGCACGGTTCCGTGTGCCGCCTCATACTCATAGGCTCCGCTTGGCGATACCAATACGGAAGTCATCATGGCAAGATCACCGAATGCCGAAGATACCATATCACTCATCACATCCCCGTCATAGTTCTTGCAGGCCCAGATAAATCCGCCCTTTGCCCTCATAACACGCGCCACCGCATCGTCGATCAGCGTATAGAAATACTCGATACCCGCCGCCTCAAATTTTTCCTTGTATTCCGCATCGTAAATCTCCTGAAAGATATCCTTGAAGGTATGGTCATACTTTTTGGAAATCGTATCCTTGGTGGCAAACCAGAGATCCTGTTTCGTATCCAGCGCGTAATTAAAGCATGTTTTTGCAAAGCTTATAATGGACTTGTCCGTGTTATGGATACCCTGCAAAATACCGGGGCCCGTAAACTCATGAATCGTCTCCCGAATCTCCGTACCGTCCTCCGCAGTGAACACCAGCTCCGCTTTTCCTGCGCCGGGCACTTTGATCTCCGTATTCTTATAGACATCCCCATAGGCATGACGTGCCAGAGTGATCGGTTTTTCCCAATTCCTGACATAGGGTTCGATTCCCTTCNCAATAATGGGCTTACGAAACACCGTTCCGTCCAATACTGCACGGATAGTACCGTTAGGGCTTTTCCACATCTCTTTCAGGTTATACTCCGTCATTCTTGCGGCATTAGGAGTGATCGTTGCACACTTGACGGCTACTCCGTATTTCTTCGTCGCCTCCGCAGAGTCTATNGTAACCTGATCGTCAGTCTCATTGCGGTGCTCCAGACCAAGATCATAATACTCTGTCTTCAGATCAATATACGGCAATAACAGNTCGTCCTTGACCATTCTCCAGATAATTCTCGTCATCTCGTCCCCGTCCATCTCCACNAGGGGTGTCGTCATTTTGATTTTTTCCATATATTCCGCCTTTCCTGCCGTTGTCTTATCCAACAGACTATTTTTCGCTGCTATTTTCGTCAGCGTTTTCCCCGTAAATTTCTTTCAGCCCATTCTTCACCATATTGTCGTAGGCGTTGATCATATGCTGATTCGCAAGCTTTTCCGCAAGCTCNGCATCNCCNGCCTTGATCGCTTCCATGATCTGTCTGTGCTCATCGTTGGAGGCTCGTCCNCTGGTATTGGTGGAAAGGGTCTTCTGTCTGACGCGCAGNACATAGCGGTGAAAATCACGAAGAGTATGTTCTAAGAGCTTGGAATCGCATGCCTCGTAGAGAATATCGTGGAAACGGTTGTCCAACTCNGCCATCTGATCCATATGCCCCTTCTCCTCGTGGAAGGCCGCCAGATAGATATTCTCCTCCATCTCNTCCATCTGCTCTTTAGATATCTTCTCCGTTGCCAGACGAGCACACAACCCCTCAAGCAAAGANCGGATCATATAGATATCCTTCACATCCTTGGCGGTGATCCCTGTCACATATGCGCCCTTGTTGGGCACGATCCTGATCAGCCCTTCCAGCTCCAGCTGNCNNAACGCCTCTCTGACCGGGGTACGGCTCACGCCNAGCTCTTCCCCGATNGCCACTTCCTTCAGCTCCTCATGCTCCTTGTACTTGCCGTTTAAGATATCCTCCCGCAGCTTCTGNAACACACGGCCGCGCAAAGAATATTTGTCATTTGCGTCGTACTTATTATCATAATTCGTCATTTCTGCCTCCATATGGTAGCATTTTTTGCTNCCGTATAATTGTATACAATCCGTCCGNCCNTGTCAATAATAACTACACATTTTTTCCAGATCCGGCATGCCCCATCCCTGCTTACTCCACTCTTCCCCCAGATCCCTGGCACTGTAGATCAGCCGCCGCTTCACCTGTTTACTGTTGCTGCCCGGAAACTTCTGTATAAAAAGCGCGGCCGCGCCGGAGACAATAGGCGTCGCCATCGAAGTGCCGCTCTTTTTGATATAGGCGTTCCGATATACCCCTCTTTTATCCCGATACCAATTNACATTGCAGGAGACAATGTCTGTTCCGGGCGCCACCAGATCCGGCTTCCGGTAAGGCAGATCTTCCCCGCCTCTTCCGGAATAATTTTCGCAAAGATCTTTTCTGGCTCCGAAAAACCCGTCCTCGTTACAGCCTACAGTGATGACACTTCGGCTCTCCCCCAACGGCGATAGCGTCCCCTCCGCCGGTCCGTTATTTCCGGCGGCGCAGACGACCACCACGCCCTGATCGCAGACCGATTCCAAAAGATCTGTCAATTCCTTCATCTTCTTTTTCGTACCATTCTCCCCGATTCCCACAGANATATTTAACACACGGATCCGGTANCGGANNCGGTTTTCCAGTACCCAGAGAAGTCCCCTGTACATGGTCTCTATACTGCCTTCTCCCTTTTCGTCCAGTACCTTCCCCACGCAGAGTCTGCAGGTTGGGGCGATCCCGCTGAAACGCCCGCCGGACAGCTTACCGCTGCCGCCGATACAGCCTGCCACGTGGGTCCCGTGTCCNCTGTCATCATACAAAGTCTGTCTGCCATTCACAAAATCACCAAAGGCAATGATTCGGTCTCCAAAATCCGGATGTGCTTTAATTCCGGTGTCCAGCACTGCCACGGTCACCTTCTCTGTCGCGACCTGCCACTGCATACGATCGCTGCATCTCAACTGCTTTTTTACCCGCTCCAACTTAATCACCTAAAAACTCCCGGCTTTAGATTATTCTATGCCGGGAGTTCTCATATGCGCTTGTCGTTATTTGATTATGCGCCTGTCTATCTTGAAAACCGCGCAAGCAGCTTTCTCTTCCATCTGCGCAGACTGGAATTCTGATAAAAAAACATAGCCATCGCCGCGAAAAAGAATCCGGCGCCCAAAAAATATTTGGGATGAATGCTGTGATCGCCGGTATCAGGAGATGCGTCCTTTTTGCCCAGAGAGACAAATACTGCCTGACCGTCTCTCACATCAGCCACCGCCGGTGCCGAGCCATAATTATAAATACCGTAGGCGGAAAAATGCGCCGCCTGGAAAGCTACAGCATCCTGACCATCCGCTGATACGATACGGCTGTCAACCTCCTCCAACTGTCCGTCCTCATCCAGACATACCACATGAAGGTTTTCCTGTAATACCCCACTGGGAAGCGGCATAGTGATCTCCACACGCTGTTTGCCAAGGCCGGTGATCGNCACATTCGTCTCCAGATCCGTCATGGTGATCTCATAGGCATGCAGGGAATGGGGAAGCTGATTGCCGTAGATCGACTTATACACGTCTCCGATCTTCGCTTTCGCATCCTCATCATCCTCAATATCGAGTCGATAGCTGCCTTCGTCACCTTCCATCACCGCAGTAATAAGGCCGTCCTGGGGAATCGAATAGCTGTTATTGCTCACCTGTATCCCCGACTGGCTTTTTTCAACCGCTGCATCCGAAAGTGCTNCCGCCCCTTCTGCTTCTGTTCCTTCTTCCCCTTCTGTTTCTTCTTCCGCGTCTTCCGCCGCTTCTGCCGTAAACGCCTCTAAGGTATAAGTACTTCCACTGATCTCCACCGTATCTCCCGGTATCGGGCCATCCACATTACTTGACAGGATCGTGAGCACACCACCCGTCTCCGCTTCTGTACCTTCCGCCGAAGAGCCCTTCTTACGACAGATGACACCCATAAATTCACCGCCGGCCGAGGAGAGACATGTGCCTGTCAGATCCGTAACGCCTGCGGGGATCACAGCGGTACGCGTTCCTGTAAAGACCGGTCCTCTGTAGGTATCCCGATAAAGCTTCGTCGCCGTGTTCTCGTAAGAGCGGGCAGGAAGCTGTTCTCCATGAAAGACGATCACACCGTCCTTTATCTTCTCGTTATCAAAGGCACGAAGCCCGATCTGTTCCACGGAAGCCGGAATATTTACCTCCCTGATGGGACAACCGGCAAAGGCACGGTCACAGATCTTTCTCAATCCATTTCTGGCTTCAAAATACTGCAGATTNTCNCAGTCCTCAAAAGCNGCCTCNCCGATCGTNGTCACATTGTCGGGAATCTGCACNCTGACAATATTGCTCATACCGCGGAAAGCNCCCGCACCGATNGTNTTTACATTNCCCGGNATGACNACNTTNCCGCNCTCACCNCGATANGCNAGAAGGATNCCGTCTCCCACNACCAGAAAATCNCCNNTNCCCTCTNCNTCGGACCGCCAGTTNGANAGCCANGNCGTCTTATCAAANGCNGATACGCCGATCTCCTNCACNCTGTCNGGAATGACTACATCAGTCAAATCATCACAGTGATAAAATGCNGCATATCCNATCTNCTCCACACCNTCCGGGATCCTGACAGAATTCANNCCCGATCTGGCATANGCAAATTCACCGATCCGTTTGATACCGCTCGGTATCTCACAGTCCGTCATNTCNTCATTGTAATAAGCCTGCGCCGCTATCGTCTCATGNTTNACCACAGTGTANTTNGGGAAAGAACCGCCCTTCGCATCNTCNGANCCTGCCAGACCCGGTATCGTNTCCAGATCNGCCTCCTCTTCCACTTCCGNTTCNCCNCCCANNGTCTCTCCCGTACTGCCCACATTCACGGTCGCACTGGCATTNTCNACCANCACATAGACTTCCTGNCCGATCACACGGGNCTTCGCCTTCACATTGGGATCATANTCCTCNNCCTCCATGGCGTTCATGTGNGTNACTTCNTGATANTAATCCACCGGNCCCANAANCTGNGCCTCTTCCTCTGCNCTGTTCTCNCTGACCGTCTGCTTCCCCGGNACCGGNGCCTCCTCATACTCTGACACATCGATATCNTCAAGCACCAGCGTATCGGCAAAGCTCTTCGCGTAGGANCCTTCATCCGCATGGATNTCCAGCTTCGTACAACCGTCAAAGGCGGTAGAGTGGATCGANCTGACAGANATCGGAATNGAGATATCCCNAAGTCTGACACAATCCTCAAAAGCCTTCATATCAATATTTTTTACGGAAAACGGNATCGTGACTTCCNTTAANTTCTTGCAGTTGGAAAANGCNTAGCCGGGAATCTCNCNCACATTNCTGCTTATNCTCACNTCCTNTAAATTATAATCTCCCCAGAAAGCGTANGGNTTGANCGTNTCNACAGAGGAGGGCATCNTATAATCATCNGCCTTCCTGCCCGCCAGNACCTGNTAGAGCACATCCCAGCCNTTTTTATTGTAGATCNCGCCNTCGTCACAGACAAAATANGGATTNNCGCTGTCAAAATCNANNGAAGNAAGACTGTAATCNCCCGCAAAAGCNCCNTTNCCCAGNCTNTNAAGCCCCAGNCCGANAGAAANACTCTNTAAAGANGGACAGCCNGAAAAAGCNGCNTTCTCGATCACTTCCACAGAATCCGGCACCGTCACACTNTCCAGATAATCNCANCCAGAAAAAGCCCTCGCGCCGATAACCTCCACCGAATCNCCNAANGTGACNCGNCGCACATGGTCATTGCCCGCAAAGGCTTCCGCCTCNATCNNTTTTACCTGATTGGAAACAGACACGTCCTCTGCCGTGCCGTTATATTTAATCAATGTAGTTCCATCCATCTGAAAATCAGATGNGGAGGAGGAATCCTCCGCCTCCACATCTGCTACAGGNATCTGTGTCACGACGATCGCTGTCACNAAAAACANCGTGCCGATCAGCTTTCTTANTGTTNTTCCCATAGGACACCCCCTGGGCTCATAAGTCCCTTACGCTTNTACTGCCGCTTTNGCCGCCACCTTTTTNTCCTTCTTCATNAACAGAATGATGGACAGNCAAGCCANGCCNAGCGATAAGAACCACTTNGGATGAATCGGATCACCGGTCTTAGGNGTNACATCNAGCATNCCNTCTACCAGNTTNCCCGTATCCACATAAATCGTNTAAGGCGAGAAGTGNGTCGCCCGGAAACGAATACACGGNACACCGTTNATCGTNGTAAAGNTNTCATTCAGGCTCTCNANCTGNTCNNNGNNTANNACNGCNCCNGCCNTATTNTTNCCGCCGTATGCCACCAGAGAATCCGGAATCGGGATCGTGATGTCTACAGACAATCCTGTGGTATCCGTAATCTTTGTAGTGCCGGTAGAATCATAGAGACTGATATCCATCGCATAGTACAGGATATTATCCAAAGTACCGTACTTGTTGGTGAGCGCTGCCGCTACCGCGCGGGTCGCCTCATCGGTCTCGGAAATCTTCACGATAAAGTTATCCGTGGAACCATTGGTGGTCGCCGTCGCCAGATCTCTGTTGGAGATACCCGGCTTCTCGATATCCACTCTGGTATTGCCATTACCGCCGTCGGTAGACGTTGAAGTACCGCCGTTTGGCGTTGTTGCCGCAGCCGTTGTGGTATCCGCCACATAGTTTGCCTTCACCGTCACGTTATTGGAAGGCATCGTAAAGGTGGTAGACGTCATGCTCACGCTTGCCAATGTGACACCGTTAGACTCCGTCGTCCACTTGTCAAATCTCATGCCTGCAGCCGGTATGCTCGCTGAAATAACAACCGTCGTGCCCGGTGCATAGCTGCCGGAACCGCTTCCGTTCTCCACGAATACCGTGTACTGTCCCGCTCCGGAAGTGCCGGAGGTGGTACTGGTGGAACTGCTGGAAGTAGAGCTGCTTGTGGAGCTGCTGCTACTGCTGTTTGACGAGTTCCTACTGCTGTTCGAAGAGTTGCCGCTGGTATTACCGGAATTGCCGCTGGTCGTACCGCTGCTGGTGTTCGTGGAACCGCCGCTGGTCGGCTCGCCGCCGGAACTTGCTTTGTAAAGCACAATGATAGACATATTTCTGTCGATCACCGTATCGACGGTCCAGTTATCACTATAGCCGAAAGGCTCATAACCTGTCTGTGATTTATGTGTCGGAGGATCCCATCCTAAATCCGCAAAGCTCATGCCTGCGTCCACATAAAACTTACCATCAGCGCTTGCGCCTCTGCCGCCCGGCAGCAAGGAACCATCTACGCCATCATAAAACTCTACAACATACTGTCCGTTCGCTGTAGCGCCATTTGAGTCGTACTGCGCAATAAAGGTGGTCAAATCCTCTTCAATCGGGTCTGACAGCGTTATCCGCACATTCTCGGAATTAAACGCCAGCCACTCCCCGTTAAAGGTATATCCGGGTCTGTGATTCGTCTCATATAACTTCTGGGCTTCCTCAGGCTCTCTCGCGTAGAGTTTTTCTCCATCCTTGCGCTCAAGCTCCTGTGTCTGTCCGACCTGCGTGCCATCATAATCGAAGAACTTCACGCGGTAAGAGCCAAGCTCTCTGAACTCCACGGGCGGATGATACCGGTCCGCATAACGCTTCGCCGCAGAATCTATGTATGACCTGATGATCACACCATTCTTCGGTGAAAAAGCAGAATCCGCAATATCCACCTCACGTCCCTTGATGGTAACATCCAATATATGTTTTCCGTCAGTCTGTGTAACGCCCTCAAACGCGCCTTCCTTGATCTTATTGACGGAAACAGGAAGAATCACATCTGACAGATTCGTACAATCCTTAAAGCATCCCTCCGGGATCTCCTTCAGATTATCCACTCCGGTAAAGTCCGCAAGCAGAATGTAATCGCAACCCTCAAAAGCGCTCTTAGCGATCTCAGTTACATCCTTCAGCAGAGTGATCCGGCCCACATCCACATTCTTCTCTTCCAGTCCCTCGTCGTTGGTGCCGGGGCGTCCTTTGGATGTCAGACACTCGATGATCTTATATTTTCCGTCATTTTCTCCGGACTGCCGCTCAAATAAGATACCCTTCTCCACAGGATATTTCTCATTACCGATCAGCTCTGTCATATTGTCACAGCCACGGAAAGGCAATACCCCAATTTCTGAAACTTCGCCCAGTTCCACTGTCT